>JAUXQT010000086.1 GCA_030682135.1 Nitrospirota bacterium
TCGCAACGACTGGCCGTGGGCCAGCCCCAGACTCAAGGTTTCACGTTCTTCGGCACTCATGTGTTTATAGGATCTCGTGTGCATGGCAACACCGTAGCCCATCCGGGCCTGTAGTGTTGCACTTGGAGTTAGAACTCAAGATGGGAAAAACTCGGTTCACGGCCCGCCATCACGGCTGTCATACCCTTGAGAATGGCCGGGGCTTTCGGCTGTCCGTCGGCGATCGCACGCCGGCAGGCGTCCAGGTAATTCTGCCCGACCTCGCCGCCGACGAACGCGGGATGCGCATTGCCGCGGGCAAAATCTTTCCAGGCTTCGTTCGTCTGGAGGATGGCCCCGTCCCTGCCCAGCACGCAAACATGCGCGGTGAGCGAGTCCAGAACCGAGCGGGTAAAGGCCTCGCTGGCCTGCAGCACCTCCTCCGCACGCTTCCGTTCGGTGATATCGCGCAGAATGACGGTGAATAGCGCCCGATCGCCGACCCGGATATGAGAGATGGAGGCCTCGAAGGGAAACTCCTCTCCGGTGGCTCGCAGGCCGAACAAGGTGCCGCCTCGTTCCTTCGCACGCGCGGGCGCTGCCGCCCTGGCGAAGGCGCTCATGTGACCCTGATGCGCCTGCCTGTACCGTTCTGGAATGAACCGGTCGAGTGGCTGTCCGACCGCATCGGCAGCCGGGCAGCCAAACATGGATTCTGCCGCGCGGTTGAAGAGCAATATCCGTTGTTCCTCGTCCACGGTGATGATGGCATCCATTGCCGACGAGATAATCCCATCGAGCTGCGCCCGTTGAGCCTCCAGCTCCTGCTCCGCCCGCTTGCGATCGCTCACGTCCAGCAGCGATATCCGCCAATGGGTGATGGGCCCCGACTCCTCGTGAACCACAAGACTCTCGAGATAGAGGCAGCAGGCGGCGCCGGCCTTTTCCCGGAGATGCACCTCACAGGTTTGCCTCGTGCCCGCCGTCAAGACCCCCTGACAATGGCGGTGGAATGTCCCTTGATCCTCCGCGGCAATACAGCCTGTGAGTGATTGTCCGATCAAGTCTTTCCGGTTGATCCCGAGCAGGGTCCCGGCCCTCAGGTTGGCCTCAACGATCGTAGCCTGCCTATCCAGCGTGAGATGACCGGCCGGGGAAAAATCGTACAGATCCAGATACCGGTCGCGCGCGACTTCCAGCTCCATCTGGGCCCGGCGCAGCTCCTCGTTCTGCATCTCCAGCTCGATCTGATGCACTTGCAGTTCGTGCACGAGCTGTTGCACATCCTTGACCGGCATCGCCTCGACCTCACGATTGGTCGCCCGGAGCAGTTCCTCTGCCTGCCGGCGAAGATCTGTGCGTTTTGTGGATCGATCTGGTTTCTTTGCCATGGTTGCGATGTGACGGGCCGACGTCGAACGATCAGGTCTCAGCCTTCACGCTCGACTGCTTCCTCTCCAAGCGCACAGGTCGATGAAGCCTCATCGAAGGGACAGGCGCAGAGACTGTCCCGATGGACCTCTGTCTGCAGGGTGGCGGCTGTGTCGCGCCGGGAGCCACTGGCCCGCAGCTCAGGGGTCCGCAGGGGACAGTCCTCCTGCCCTGCGCTAACATGCAGGCCCTGCATCGTCGAGAGGTTCAGCACCAGACAAGTGCCCTGCTGAGATTTCGAACGAACAGTTAATGTCGCGCCGAGTCTGGCCGCGCGGGCCTCCATGTTGACCAGGCCACGGCCCCCTGTCGAGCGGGCCTTCCGATCGAAGCCGGCCCCGTTGTCTCGCACCACAAAAAATGCCGCGCCCTTCCGCTGCAGGAGGGAGACCTGCACGACCGTGGCCTTGGCATGCCGGAAGCTGTTACTCAACGCCTCCTTGGCCAGCTTGAGTAACTCCAGGCGCTGCGCCTGCGACAGTCCGGCCTCGGCAGCATCGTCGACGGACACCCGCACAGTCTGGCCATGGAGCCGGGCCAGCATGCCGGCCATGGCACGAAGCGACGCCGACAGATCGGCCTCTGCCTGCGCAGCGGTCGGCAGAGGCCTCGACTCAAGCTCCTGCATGAAGGTCCGCACATCTCCCATCGCTTCGTTGAGTGCGCCGATGCCTTGAGTCAGCATCCCGGCAACCGTCCCCTGGCTCTTCGGGAGGCTCAGCTTGCACCGTTCGAGGCCCAGACCGATAGCGTAGAGAGATTGGAGCATCCCGTCATGGAGGTCATGACTGAGCTTCACCCGCTGCTCCAGGCTCCGTTGCCGCTCGAGTCCCTGCTGTTGCTCCCGCTCCAGAGCTTCGACGCGTTTGCGCTCTGTGATATTCTCCAACACGGAGAGAATACGGGTATGCCGCCCCTCCTCATCCTGCACGGCGACCGATTCGAACTGGACCGGGACCGGCACGCCGGCTCGTCCGATGAGGTCTACTGCACAGACGTGGCGGATATCTTGATCGAACGGCTCACGGAGATGCTGATGGAACATCGGCTGATCCTTCCTGGCCACGAATCGTATGACTGGTTCACCCAGCAGATCCTTCCGGTTGACCCCGAGCAGCTTGCAGGCCGGAAGATTGGCACCCAAGATCGTCCCCTGGAGATCCAGCGTCAAGTAGCCGACTGGCGCAGAATCATAGAGCGCCACATACCGGTCGCGGGCTGCTTCGAGTGCCATCTGGGCCCGGCGCAGCTCGTCGTTCTGCATCTCCAGCTCGATCTGCTGCACCTGCAGTTCGTGCACGAGCTGTTGCACATCCTTGACCGGCATCGCCTCGATGTCACGATTGGTCGCCCGGAGCAGTTCCTCTGCCTGACGGCGAAGGGCCGTGGCCTTCGTGAGTTTGTCCGGCGTCTTGGCCATCGCAACTCCCCTGGCTAGGCTGAAGGCTGAAGGGGCTCAGGCTGAAGTATTCAGGACTCGGAACTTCAGCCTTCAGCCTAACCCCCTTCAGCCTACTCCGCAGCCTTCCCGCCAGACCCCTTCACCTCTTCCATCGCTAACAAAATTTTGCCTGGTTCATGCAACGCCTGCTCAAGTCGACGGCCATTGAGCGCCAAGACCCTCCGTCCGATCTGAGGGAACGCCTGGTCCACGATAAAGTCCCGGAACGAGCGGTTCTTCGGCAGAATCTCTTCCAGCAGTTGACGCAAGTCCGGCCTGTTCCAGGCCCCGTTGCAGAGGTGGTAGAGGAGCTGCTGCTCGACCTCCCGCGGCTGCACCTGAAAGGTCCGGTAGAAGGACTGATTGGCCAAGACCACACGGAGCTGGTCGTCCAGCACGAGCAAGGGCTCACGCACCGTCTCCACGATGCTGGCGGCCACGTCGCGCGAGGCTTGGATGACCTGCTCCGCGTGCCTCAACTTGGTGATGTCCTGAAACGTCAGCACGAGCCCGTCGATGGTGTTCTTGCCGGTCCGATAGGGCAGGATCCGCATGAAAAACCAGCTCCCGTCGGCGGACTGAACTTCCCGCTCCTTGACGACGAGCGTCTGGAGCACGTCCTGCGCATCGTCCAACAACCGATCATAGGTCAGCTTCGAGACGATGTCCGACAGGGGACGCCCGACATCGACGGCGATCAGGCAGCTCACCCGCTTCGCCTCCAACGTGAACCGCTTGATGCGCAGCTCGTTGTCCAGAAAGATGGTGGCGATCTCCGTGCTGTTCAGGAGATTCTGCAAATCGTCGTTCGCGGCCGCGAGCGCATCGAGCTTGCCATGGAGTTCGGCGTTGACGGTCACCAGTTCTTCGTTGAGGGATTGCATCTCTTCCTTCGCCGTCTCCAATTCCTCATTGGTGCTTTGCAGCTCTTCGTTGGTGGATTGCAATTCCTCGTTGGTGGACTTCAGCTCCTCATTGGAGGTTTGCTGTTCCTCGATCGTCCGTTGCAGCCGCTGCTTCGTGAACTCCAGTTCCTGCAGGAGCCCGGGCTCCCCTTTCTTCATCGGTGCGGCCACTTGCGCCGGAGCAACCTTTCTTCTGGAAGTGTTGTCCGCCCGCACCGTTTCAAACGTGACGAGAAACAGGCCCTGGAGGGCCTCCGGCTCGACAATCCTCTTGACCGTCAGGTTGACCAGGATGAAATGGCCGTTGGTCTTCACCCTCACGTCGCGGCGCAGGACTTCGCCCTCCTGTCTCGCCGCCTGATGGAGCGCGGCCGCCAGGTCATGGCGCAATCCTTCCCGCGCCATCTCCACCAGATGGTGTGTCGGCGGGCCTGGCGCCGGCTCAAGATAGGCACCGGTGTGGCCGTGCGTGTAGACGACCTCGCCACGGGCGTTCACGAGGACCGATGCCGGCGCGTAGCGCGAGACCAACAGCTTCTGGATGAGATCGGAGATCGGGGCGGGGCGCGTGGCGGGAAGGAGCCCCTCGGACTCCGCGCGGGTCTCGGTGGTCCCTCTCATCAATCCCTGCGGAAACCGTTCCAGGCGCGGAAACGTGCCGGACTCCGCCGTCCGCCTAAACAGCTTCCATTTCCGGTCGATGACGGTAAACAGCTCTTCGAACTCCCCGACCGTTTCGGACGTCCCGAGAAACAGGACGCCGTTCGGCTTCAAGGCGTAGTGGAACAGCGGCAGGATCTTGTGCTGCGCCTGGGCATCCAGATAGATCAAGAGATTGCGGCAGGACAGGAGGTCCAGCTTCGTAAAGGGAGCATCGGTCAGGAGGTTATGCTGGGCAAACACGACGAGATCCCGAATCTCCTTCGTGACCCGGTAACTGCTGTCTTCCTTGGTAAAGAACCGCTGCAGGCGCGCCGGGGTGAGGTCCCCGGCGATGCCGACCGGGTAGAGGGCGGCGCGTGCCTGGTCAATAGCCCGGCTATCGAGATCGGATGCAAAAATCTGGACGGTGAGCCGGAGCTTCTTCTGCGTCAGAAATTCCCGGAAGAGGATGGCGAGCGAATAGGCCTCCTCTCCGGTGGAACAACCGGCGACCCACAGGCGCAGGGTCGCGCCCTCCGGCTTGCCCTCCACGAGCGCGGGCAGCACTTTCTGTTCGAGGGCCTCGAAGGCATGGGGATCGCGAAAGAAGCTGGTGACCCCGATGAGCAGCTCCTGGAACAGGGCGTCGAGTTCGTGCGGATTCGAGAGCACAAACCGGAGATACGATTTCAAATTTTCGATCTGATGCACGTTCATCCGGCGTTCGATGCGCCGTTGAATCGTGTTTTCTTTGTAGAGCGCAAAATCGTTCCCGGTCCGATCGCGCAAGAGAATGAAGATTTTGCGCAACGTCTGAGAGGTATCGCCTTCAGGAAGCAGGAGCGCCGGCTTCGTCAAGCTGCGCGCGTAGGCGCTCAACGGCTCCGCCATCTGCCCCGGCGGCTGGACCACATCGATCACCCCGGCGGTGATGGCGCTGCGCGGCATGCTCTGATACTTGGCCGATTGCGGATCCTGCGCGATCGTCATGCCGGACTCGGCCTTGATCGCCCGCAACCCCACCGTGCCGTCGCTGCCGGTCCCGGACAGGACGATGCCGACGGCTCGTTGCTTCTGGTCTTCCGCCAGCGAACGGAAAAAATAATCGATGGGCAGCGGTACCCGCTCCTGCGAGTCCGGCTCCATGAAGTGCAGGATGCCATGCAGGATTGCCAGGTTCATGCCGCCCGGCGCCATATAGACGCCATCGGCCTCCACCGCCATCCCGTCCTTAGCCTCCACCACCGGCATCGCGGTGCATTTACTGAGCAGGCTCGGCAGGAGACTGACATGGCCCGCATGCTGGTGCGAGACCACCACGAAGGCCATCCCGCTGCCGGGAGGCATGTGGCGGAAGAACTCTTCCATCGCTTCCAACCCGCCGGCGGAGGCGCCGATCCCGACAATGAGAAAGCCGGGCGGTTCTGTGTGCAGGGGTATCGATGGAGCGGTCTCAGCCGGAGGACGTCTGCCCTTGACCGGCCGCCGCTTGGCGGCCTTGTGCGTGGCGCCGCGCTTGGCTGTATCGTTGGTTCGAGAGGTCTTCTTCGCCGCCGCCATACGATCGACTCCTCGAGAGGGCAGAGACCGCAACATCGGAATCAGCACCCGCAACTGGAGGGCCGATCTGACGCCAGAGTCTAGGCCATTTTTCTCGTTCGTACAAGCAACACGAACGCTGCCTGACAGGCGCTAGTAATGTCTGCTCCCAGGACTAGGGGGGTCCCTAGTTTCCCTAGGCAGACGCATCCCGTACAAGTTGTGCGGGAGCGCTACGCCTATGGGGGGAAGATCCTATGCTTCGGACAGATACGCTTGAATCGGCCATCCGCCAGGTATTAACTCAGGTCGGTATCTGCACGCTCGAAGAACTCAACGAGCGGCTCCCCTACTCTTCATGGAACCAGCTCTTTGCCGCGGTGGACCGGCTCACCAGGGACGGCATCGTCACCCTCCAGCGTCCTGGCTCGTCAGGCTATCTCGTCTCACTGGCACCGCGCCAGCCTGTCAAGGCAGGCCCCCTGCCACCATGCTGAATCCGGATCGCATCGTCATGCCCTCCCACATCGTCGAGTATGTTCGCAGGCTGCGTCAGGCCATGAACGAAGGAGCCATTGTTGTGCAGGAACAACGAGACAGGACCGCGCCAGGCATCGTCGTGCTGCCTCCTTCCCATGAAAGCCTGCTACAACCTCTGCCCTGACGCACCCACTCGTACCGGGATCTCCGATAGATGCCATCACCGTCTCCGGATCTCGTGTTTCACGCTAGCAGACTGTCCAACAAGGGCCGTTCAGCAAGGCCGCAGGGAGTGAGCGACTGAACGCTGACGAGCGCATCGTTTGTCGCTCACAGGTCATCACTCATCGTTCAACGTTTCCCGGCTGCGGCCTTTATCAACAGCCTGCTAGGAACCTATTCGGGAAGAACTGGGGAATTCCCCAGTTCCCCTCACGGCAACGAATTTGTATACCTACATCCTGACCTTCAACTTCACAGATCGCTCCGTGACCGATTCTGTCAGGCTGGTGCATGAAAGGAGGGTCGGATGTCTCTTGAACAGGTATTCGATCCAACCATGCGTCCATTACCGTCCGCTCCGATGAGCGACGCATTCATTGCGCCGGCGCTGCTCCCTGTCTGTTGTCTCTGCGGACTCATTCGCGACGATCGGCGATATCCTCCCGGCCTCGATTGCTGGCTCACGCAACGGACCTATCGCGCGGCCCATGGCATCGATCCGTCCGAGATCGCACAGACCCATACCTACTGCCCTGAATGTTTCACAAAGGTTCAGGAGGCGATGCGGCAATACTTCCGTGAGATCGGAACGAGGCCATGAGCCGGCTAGCAGACGCTCCGAACGTCGGCGCGGCCCGTCAGGCAGTACGCCTTGCCTCGCGCGCCCAGCCATCGGCACTGCCTGGCCTATCCTGTCTGCGGTGCGGCGGCTTGCTGGTCACCAGCTTCACGGCCTCTCTGGAACGGGACGCCACCGGCACACCGGTCACGCTCCGGCGTTGCGTCAACTGTGGAGACTGCGTGGATCCTTTCATCCTGGCCAACCGGGGGAAGGGTCCCGGGCCGGTAGTCACGCGAGTAGGGCTGCCAAGAGGACCTCAGCAGACCGGACGGCCGCGGCATGTTTCAGTAAATGGTTCCTTTGTAGAAAAACAGGCTGAAGGCTGAAGACCGAAGCTTACGCGCCTTCAGCCTATCTACCTGAATCGCTGTATTTGTCTGTGACAATCAGGGAGGACGGACATCGTGAGTCTGCTAAACACCTCGGACCAGCTCTGGTCGATCATCCTGGCAGGAGGAGAGGGCACGAGGGTGAGTTCGCTGATCCATCGCTGGTTGGGCCAACCCACCCCGAAGCAATACTGCGCCTTCACCGGCAGACGCTCCATGTTCCAGCATACGCTGGACCGGGCAGCCAAGCTGACGCCGCCGGAGCGCATCGTGACGGTGGCCGCCCATCGCCATTGCCGCGAGGCGCTGGCGCAATTGGATGGGAGGGGGAACAGCACGATTCTCTTCCAGCCGGCCAATCGCGACACGGCAGCCGGTGTCTTCCTGCCCTTGACCTATATCCGCGCCAGAGCCCCGAAGGCCACGGTGGTGCTCTACCCGTCCGATCATTTCGTCTATCCTGAAGCGCGGTTCCTCGACGCAGTCCGGCATGCGGTCAGAATCGCGGAGTCGCAACCCGATCGCCTGGTGATGTTGGGCGTCGCCCCGGATCGGCTGGAACTGGACTATGGGTGGATCCAGCCAGGCCAATCCCTCGACGACCTGCCGGGCGAACCGGTGCAGGCCGTCCGCTGGTTCCTGGAAAAACCGGGCGCCGCGCAGGCCGATGCCGCCTTACGGGCAGGCGCGCTCTGGAACATGCTGGTGTTCGCCGCCAACGTGGACTTGCTCTGGACATTGGGCTGGCAATGCCTGCCGGACATGATGCCGCTCTTCGAGCGGCTGAGCCAGGCCATCGGAGGGCCGGAAGAGGGGCGGGCCCTCGAGGCGATCTACCGGGACATGCCGGCGAAGAATTTCTCCTCCGACCTGCTGCAACGAGTCCCGGAGCGCCTGGCGGTCATCGAACTGACCGGCGTGCTCTGGAGCGACTGGGGCAAGCCGGAACGGATTACCGAAACGCTGCGTCGGATCGATCGGCAACCATCGTTCCCGTTGAGCTGTCTCGATCGGCCATTCGTCCCCTTCCCATTTGCTGCAGCGAATGGTGGATTGTCCATGAATACGTCATCCGTATAATCGAAGGAGAACAGGCCATGAAATCCGTCAGCATTCGGACGACAACACACAAGAAAAATGCACCGGCTCCCCAGCAGCAGCAACAGATAGCCAACAAGCCTGCGGCGCAGAAATTTCTCGTCCTGCCGCTGTCGCCCTGCGATGACCTTTCGAGCTCGATCGCTAAACGAGCCTATGAGCTCTACAGTGAACGGGGATACCGGGATGGATCGGCGCTTGCGGATTGGCTCGAAGCGGAGCGGGAGATTCTCGGTCAGACCCAGTCGGCCTGACAGGGCCGACCAGGGTGCCATATCTTATATCTTGCATTGCGGATACCGGAGCACTACGCTAGTCCGTATCTGCTCGTGATCCTTACTTGCCGTCCAGGAGGTACATCGTGAGCCCCAACAAATCAGAACGAACCTCTCCGCCCACCTCCATGAGCCCCTCTTGCGCCTGTACCCATAGTCGCCTGATCTCTGACAATGTGACGGAGGAGGAACAGAGGGCTGGGAAAGTCCGCTGCGTCGAATGCGGGGGCATCGTCCCGGATCCACACCTCCAACGGAACACCAAGGGCGCATAGCCCTCCTCCCATCACGGTTACGACCATCGGACTTTTCTTCTCAAGAAGCGATATTCCTCCTTCCATTGAGGTATTTGGCAACAGTCTCCTGACTTACCATTGGCCCGAAACTCCTCATCTGACCGGATCATTCAATCCGCTCCTTCTGCTCGACGCCTGTAAACTCCTGTACTACCGCGCTTCTCCCGCGACCATCCGATACATCATCCCGTGGCACCGACGGTGCAATACCAATCCTCCAGCAACTGATTGCATGCCCCATCACAAGGAGGTTTCTCATGTCTGACTTAACCCGTTGGGAACCGGTATTGACGCGCTGGAATCCCTTCAAAGAATTAGAGGATATGGAAAAACGCCTCTCCGGCTATTTTGGCCGCGCCGCTGTTCGCACCGAAGGCGGGAAGGAAGCGATGACCGTCGCCGAATGGTCTCCGCGCGTCGACATTACAGAGGACGATAAGGAATATGTCATCAAGGCGGATCTGCCGGATGTGAAGAAAGAAGACATCAAACTGACGGTCCAGGACAATGTCATGAGCATTTCCGGCGAACGAAAGTATGAGAAAGAGGAAAAAGGCAAGAAGTACCATCGCGTCGAGCGTTCGTACGGAAGTTTCATGCGGAGTTTCACCGTGCCGGATGATGCCGACGCCAGCAAGGTCAGCGCGGAATATAAAGACGGGGTGCTGAACGCGCACCTGCCCAAGTCGGAGAAGGCGAAAGCGAAATCGATCGAGGTGAAGGTCTCGTAAGGGCGACAGGTACGGCTGCGGGGAATCTCTCTGGCTGGATGCTCAAAATGGCCGTCCAGCAAGGCCGCAGCGAGTGAAGGCCCGAGGCGTACCCGGAGGGTACGTTGAGGGGCTGAACGATGCGAGAACGAAGCTGGCGGACATTTTGAGCATCCAGCCAGAGGAGGTGCGAGATGTTCCGACACCCTCACTATCTAGAGCTTCCGTGGGACATTCATTGGCATCGCGTGACCACGGGACTTCATCGTCATCTGTGGTGGTTGATTGCGCTCCTGGTTCTGTTCGCCATGTTTCTGATCGGCGTGGGCGTCACGAGTGGACTCATCTAGCGCCACCAGCCGCGAGATCCACGGCAGGAGGAGGGACTGTCAGTGATTTTCAAGAACCGTGAAGAGGCGGGCCGCCAGCTTGCCGCTGAATTGTTGCACTATCGCGACGACCCTCATGGTCTCATTCTGGCCCTTCCCCGCGGCGGTGTGGCAGTGGGCTATCAGCTCAGCCTGGCACTCCACCTTCCGCTGGATGTGTTCATTACCCGCAAAATCGGCGCGCCGGGCAATCCTGAATATGCCATTGGGGCGGTGGCCGAGACGGGTTCGCATTATCTGAATCAGGAGGCGGTCAACTCATTCGGCATATCCCGGCACGAGCTGGAGCAGCTGATCCATGTCCAAGAGAAGGAAATCGCCAGGCGCAGGCACTTGTACCGGCAGGGACGGCCGCTTCCGCTACTCACGGGCCGCACGGTGCTCTTGGTCGACGATGGCATCGCCACAGGCTCGACGTTCATGGCTTCAGCGCTCGCGATTCGAAATCTGCAGCCGCGCCGCCTGGTGGGTGTGATTCCGGTCGGTCCCCCGTCGACGATCCGCGAGGTTCGCGCACATGTGGACGAACTGGTGATTCTGATGACACCGGACCCGTTCTACGCCGTGGGGAATTTCTTCGTGGACTTCACGCAAGTCGAAGATCGCGACGTCCTCGAATACTTAAATTTGGCCGAGGAGGCGATGCTCGCACGCATGCCCCCGTCGCCAGCTTCGTAACTCGTCTTATTCGCCAAGGAGGAGAGTCGTCACCATGTCCACACATTCCAAGATTCCGTCTGGGTTGGGAACTCGCAGAGACAAAACCTATCAAGAGGACGAACACGACTCCTATAAACTGCAAGGAAAACTCAAGGAGCCCACGGTCTGTCCGACATGCGGCGCGGTCTTCCACCAGGGCCGCTGGACCTGGGACGCGAAACCGGCCGGCGCCCACGAGACGCTCTGCCCGGCTTGTCACCGCATTCACGATAAATATCCCAAGGGCCTCGTCACGATCAAAGGCCCGTTCAAAGATACCCAGCACGAACAGCTGATCGGTGTCGTCAGAAACATGGAGGAGAAGGGAAAAAAGGAACATCCGCTCTCCCGGATCATGGGGATTGAATCGCAGCCTGAGGGCCTGGTCATTTCGACGACCGATACCCACCTGCCCCGGTGTATCGGCGAGGCGCTGAAACAGGCCTACCACGGGGAACTGGAATTGCATTACGATCAGGATGAACAATTCGTACGGGTCACATGGACTCGCTAAGCGCAACCGTTGAGGAGCACTCTATGACCGCCAACTCTCGCAGGATGACGAAACAGTCCGCCGGTCCCCGTCGATGGCTCCTGGCCCTGGTCGCCGCACTCAGCCTGGCGACCGGCGCGACTGGTCAGGCGGCGACGTCCATTCCACAGGGCGCGCTCGTCGAAGTGGATGAGGCCACCGTCAAGCAGATCCTTGATGTGTTTCATAAGGCTGAAGCTGCCGTCGCGGCGGGCAATCTGGACGGCGTCATGGCGCTCTACGCCACCCAGTACAACTATCATGGGTTGAAACAGGCGGATGTGCGGAAGATCTGGTCCGACTTGTTCGAGGAATACCGCGATATCAGCGAAGTGCATTTCTTTTCCAAGATCGTCAAGGTGGGAGCGGGCTCCAATACCATTCTCGAAGTGACCTGCACGGGAAGCTTGTCGGGCCTCTCGAAAACCAGCGGCCTCCGGGTGCCGATCGACAGCTGGTATGAAGAAGTGCATTACCTGACCTTTGAACATGGCGGCTGGCGGATTCGGGGCAATGTGGGCGACACACCCAAATTGCTGCCGTTCGGCACCGCGCCACACCCATTGTTTTGAGCCACGAGAAAAAGGACCGCTTCTATTATGCGCATCGCTATCGGCATCGACTGGTCAGACCAATCATTCTCGGCCGTTCAACAGACCCTCCTCTTATTTCGTCCAACGACAGTCACCCTGGTGCATGGAGTGGACTTGGGCGTCTACGAATATCCTGCTGTCGCCGGCGCCGCTGCACTGCAGGGATACGAGGAGTATCGGCAGGCGATGATGGATGCAGGCCAGGAGTTGCTCCAACGGACCGCCGCCTTACTCCCATCCAACGGGATCGCCGTCACGCAGGTGCGCGAAATCGGATCGCCGGCCGGTATCGTGCTCGATCAGGCGGAAAAGGCCGACGCCGAGCTGGTGGTGATGGGCGCTCGCGGGCGCGGGAAACTGGCTGAGTTGGTGCTCGGCAGCGTCTCCCATCGGGTCTTGGCTCACGGAACGAGAACGACGCTGATTGTGAAGGGCACCCCGAAGAGAATCCGCCGTGCCCTCATCGCCCTCGAAGGCCGCGAGGACGCACAGATGATTCGCGACTGGTTGATCGCACATCCATTTCGCGATCCGGTGGAACTCTCGATCCTCACCGTCGTCCCGTCACTGCAGCTTGCCGACCCCTCCAACATGGCACGCTTCGAACGCTGGGCGGATACCGCGAATCACTCGGCAGAAGATCTGGTCAAGACGACGGCCGCCGCGCTGATGGGGCCCTCTTCCACTGTGTCCGTCCAGGTGTTGAGCGGCGACCCGGCTCGGACGGTCGCCGCTCGTTCTTCCGAATTCGACCTCCTCATTGTGGGGTCGCACAGCCGTCGAGGGACCGCACGTTTCCTGCTCGGCAGCGTGTCGCACAGCCTCGTCCATCGGGTCGCCTGTCCGGTGCTCGTCGTGCGCTAGCAATGAAACGCTGAACGGTGAGCGATGAACGATGAGCAAAGAAACCCTCCCCACTTCAGCGTTCCGCGTTCATCGTTCTGAGTTTGCTCAATGCGGCCTTGCTGGACGAACTGTTTGAGCATCCTGTCACGATTGTATCCTGTCGGCCTTCCCGCCATCCTTCTGCCGGTGCGGAAAGAGGCGACAGTGCCTCGCCACCGCTCTGCCCCGTAATGCCCCAGTGTTATCCAGCCGAGGGTTCTCGACCTAGACGAGACTGCCGTGACAATGCGGGGTTGCCGCAATTGCTCCACCGACTATTGCCTGGCATTCATGATGCAATTGATACAGGCACGGTGTGAACCGAACACAGAGGCTCTCATGACAGTGCCATCAGCGACCACGACCACCATTCTAGACGTCATTGCCCGCTCGCCCGGCTGCAACCTGGAAGACATCGTCTTCAACTGTCGAGGATTGACCTGGAATCAGGTCTTTCTCGAAGTCGATCGGTTGAGTCGGGAGGGGCAGGTCTGTCTGACACAGCAACGACCGGGCTATTACGTTGTGACGCCACCAACCGCACGGAAGGGTCTGTGATGACGTTTCGCGATCGGGCTCATGCGGGTGTCTTGTTGGCCAAGGAGCTGGCTATATACCGGGGCGATCCGAACGCCGTTATTCTCGCCCTTCCACGTGGCGGGGTAGTCGTCGGCTACGAACTGAGCGTGGCCTTGCACCTGCCGCTGGAGGTCTTTCTGACGCGCAAGCTCCGCACCGTCAATAACCAGGACTGCGCGGTCGGGGCTGTCAGCGAAACGGGCGCCTTGTATGTGAACCAGGAGGCAGCCGACGCCTGTCGACTCTCCGGCGAAGACATCCAGGAACTGGTTCTGGGAGAAGAAGGGGAACTCCGGCGGCAGCGGACGCTGTATCGCCATGGACGACCGCTCACCTCTCTGGCCAACCGGACGGTCATCCTTGTCGACGACGGCATTGCGACAGGGGCAACGCTCTTCGCCACGATCACGTCCATGGAGGCCCTCTCCCCCCGCCGTGTGATTGTCGCCATGCCTGTCGCGCCAAGCGACACAAGTTCGCGCATACGTCCGCTGGTCGACCAATGCGTGATCCTCACAACGCCGGAGCCGTTCTCGTCTGTCGGAGCCCTCTACGCAGACTTTGAGCCAGTGACTGATGAGCAGGTCTTAGCCCTGCTGGAAGCGGCGCATCGCGAACGCGCCAGATCGCCATCGTTCTCTCGGACGTAACCCGAACGAACCAGGGAGACATCGCAGATGATGAAAATTGTGGTTGGTATCGATTGGTCGGACGAAGCCTTTGCGGCAGTGACGCAGGTTGGCCTGCTCTACCGCCCGGACGAGGTCGTGCTCGTTCATGGCGTCGACCTGGGCATGTTTCACTATCCCATCGTCGCCGAAGCCGCCAACCTGCAAGGGTACGACGAATTCCGTCATGCCTTGATGGAGGCCGGCCGCCAAGCCGTTGAACGCTGCCGCACCCTGCTGCCGGTCGAGACTCCCTCGATCAAGACCTTGTGCGAAATCCAGCATCCGGCCGCCTTCATTCTCGACAGCGCAACGGCTGCAAAGGCCGACCTCATCGCCGTGGGCACACACGATCACAGCCGGGTGACGGAATTGTTCGCCGGCAGCATTTCGCACCACATCCTGCTCCATGCCACGCAGCCGACCTTAATCGTGAAAGGAAAGGCGCGGCCCATCACTCGCGTCCTCATGGCAGTGGAAGGCCGGGAAGATGCCATCCATCAGCAAGCCTGGCTGAGGGCGCATCCTTTCAAGAATCCCGTGGCCCTCACGATCCTCTCGGTCGTGCCCTCGCTCGCCATGGTCGAGCCTCGCATGATGGTGGGATTTCAAGGCTGGTCCGAGGAACGGAAACAGCATGCTCAGAAGACCGTGAGCGACACAGCCAAAGCATTGGCGGGCCCAGAGTTCAACGTCACCACGGATGTCCGCATGGGCGACCCTGTGACGACCGTATGTGAAGCGGCGAAGAACCACGACCTCATCGTGATCAGTTCCCATGGACGGAAGGGACTCGATCGATTTTTGATGGGCAGCGTCTCGCATGGGATCGTGCATCGGGCCGGCTGCTCCGTGCTCGTGGTGCGCTGAACGCCGGCATTCGTGCCATTGGGCACACCAACGACTCATTCATGAAAGGAAACTGGATTATGAATATTCGAGTGATACTGAGCGTGGCGCTACTCGTCATGGGATGCAGCTCATGGGTCGCCGCACAGGCGGTGCGCGGGAACCCTCAAGCAGGCCAGGTGGTCTATGAAAAGAATTGCCTGCGCTGCCATGGCGACAAGTTGGACGGGAACGGACCGGAGGGGCAGTATTTGATCATGCGCCCTGCCAATCTCCAGGCTATGGCCTCGCGCTCCAAAACAGATTGGGAGCTCCTGATCACGATCTCGCACGGGGCCGCCTTCACCCCCATGCACGGGTTCCGGGGAAAACTCACCGATCAGCAAGTGATGGATGTGCTGGCCTATGTGCGGATGATGGCGCCGTTCGACCCGCTCAGTTGACGGACTGCAGGGCGGCGACATCATGATCGCGCACCGACTCTTCGTCCTGCCGCTCCTGCTGAGCCTGTTGGCCGGCCCACTTGGTAGCGCCGCAGCCGAACATGCCGGCGAACAGCCGGACATGGAGGTCTTCGTCCGCCAAGGCTGTCCCCACTGCGAAGCGGCGAAGACCTTTCTCGACGACCTGCAGCATGAGCGGCCGGCTCTTCGCATCGCCCGCTACGACATCGCTGAGAATTCATCCGCGCGACAGCGGCTCGCGATGCTGGCTGCTGAGCGCAACCTCACCAACATTGGCGTCCCCACCTTCCTCATCGGCACAGAGCTGATGGTTGGATTCCTCTCAGCCGGCACGACTGGAGCAGAGATCCGCGCCAAGCTCAACCGGAACGCCCAGTCTGCGGCACAGCCTCCTGCCGTTGAAAGTATCCGGACCACATGGTTCGGCGAGCTTCAGGTCAGGAACCTGGGCCTGCCCCTGTTCACAATCGTCATCGGACTCTTGGACGGGTTCAACCCCTGCGCGATGTGGGTGCTGCTCTTTCTGTTGTCGTTGCTCGTCAATCTTCAAGATCGGCGGAAGATGGCCCCGATCGCCGGGACCTTCGTCGCCGTCAGTGGCCTGGTCTATTTCGCCTTCATGGCAGCCTGGCTCAACATGTTTCTCCTGATCGGCCTCTCACGAGCCGTCCAGATCGGTCTCGGCGGCATCGCCATTTTGGTGGGAACGGTCAATGTGAAGGACTTCTTCGCGCTGCATCGCGGCATCTCGCTGAGTATCCCGGAATCCGCAAAGCCGGGACTGTACATCCGCATCCGCCGAGTACTCCAAGCCGACCACCTCGCCGGAGCCCTGGCGGGCATCGTCATCCTGGCAGGACTCGTAAACCTGATTGAGCTGCTTTGCACCGCCGGATTCCCGGCCCTCTACACCCAGATTCTGACCCTGCAGCAGTTGCCCACTTGGGAATATTATAGCTACCTCGGCCTCTACAACCTGGCCTACATCTTCGACGACAGTCTGATGGTCACAATTGCGGTGGCCACGCTGAGCCGCAGGAAACTGCAAGAGCGGGCAGGCCGCTGGCTAAAGTTGAGCAGCGGCCTGGTGATGGCCGGGTTAGGGGCCGTCTTGCTTCTTCAACCCAAGTGGCTGATGTGATGGGCTTCGTCCAATGAGCGAACGCAAGAATCCTTTCGGGAATGATGTCATGCCTCCATCCCCAGACCGATCCGCAAGCAAGTCGCTGAAACCGTTTTTCTGTCCTCGTTCCGTCGCCGTCATCGGTGCGTCGCGCAACAGAACGCACATCGGCTACCGTCTGCTCGAATCACTGCAAGAAGGCCGCTTTGCAGGAACGATCATTCCGGTCAATCCGCAGGCAACCGAAATTGCAGGACTTCCGGTCTTTCCCTCGCTGAAAGCGATTCCAGGCCCTGTCGATCTCGCGATCATCGCTGTGCCTCCCAACGCAGTCCTTGCTGTCATCGAAGACTGTGCCGCGAAACAGATTCCGGCAGCCATCCTCATCACGGCGGGATTTGCCGAAACCGGCACATTGGGGATTTCGCTCGAACAGCAACTGCGGGAGAAAGTCCGTCAGCATGGGATACGCCTGATCGGGCCGAATTGTTTCGGGCTGATGAACCTCGATCCCGCCGTGCGTCTCAACGCGACCTATACGCCGATAGTCCCTCCCACCGGTCGAGTCGCCATCGCCTCGGAAAGCGGCGGCCTCGGGCTCGCCGTGGTGACGGCAGCCAGCCGATTGAATCTCGGCTTGTCGAGCTTCGTCAGCGTCGGCAACCATGCGGATATCACGGTCAACGATCTCCTTGAGTATTGGGAGCAGGACCAGGCCACCGACGTGATTCTGCTGTATCTCGAAACCGTCGTCGATCCTCAGAGGTTCAGACAGATCGCCGAGCGAGTGGGAAAAAAGAAACCGATCGTCGCCTTGAAGGCGGGCAGAACAGAGGCCGGGCAATCTGCTGCCGGATCGCACACTGCCGCGCTGGCCACGAACGACCGGGCGGTTGATGCGTTGTTCACACAATGTGGGGTGATCCGGGCAAGAACCTTAGAAGAGTTTCTGGCATTGGCTACCGGTCTCTCAGCTCAACGAATCCCTGCCGGTCGCCACGTGGGCATCCTGACGAATTCCGGCGGCCCTGGCGTCCTCTGCGCCGACAGTTGCGCGGCAGAAGGATTAACCGTATCGGAATTGTCCAAGCAGACACAATCTGCACTCGCATCCTTTCTTCCTCCCACGGCAGCGCTCAGAAATCCTGTCGATGTCATCGGCTTTGCGACAGAAGATCAACATGCACAGGCAGTTGAAACGATGCTCAAGACGGACGAGATCGACGCCCTCATCATCGTGCACGTATCGGTCAGAGCCAAAGACAATGACCCAGTGGCCGCCGGAATCACCGGGGGAATCAGCACAGCCAGGCAGGCCACAGGATTGAACAAACCGGTCTACATCTGTTGGATGGCAGAAGGAGACTTGGAGCGAGCGTTCACTGTCGAAGGAGAAACCATTCCCACCTACCCGCACCCTGAGATCCCAGCCCGCATCATCAGCCAGGCTGTGGTCTATGACTCCTGGCGACGACAGCCGGCAGGGCAAGCGCCCAAATATGCGGATGCCGACCTCTCGAAGGCCAAATCGATCTGCGCCAAAGCCCTATCGGAACGTGGAGGCGGTTGGCTTACGGCAGAAGAGTCCCATGCCCTCCTCACAGCGATGAAATTGCCTCTCGTCCAAGGTTCAGTGGCAACGAGCGCAGAGGAGGCAGTGAAACTAGCATGCAAAATAGGCTTTCCTGTAGCGGTGAAACTCGCGTCTCATCAGATCCTGCACAAGACCGAGATCGGCGCGGTGCATTTGAATCTGGCCGATGAGCAAGCAGTTCGCGACGCGTTTGAAGCGATCAGGTCCAGGCTCGCGCAGGATCACAAATTGAATGCAATGGAAGGAGTGCTGATCCAGCCGATGCTCTCAGGCGGCGTAGAAGTGATGGTCGGCATGACCCGCGATCCGCTCTTCGGTCCCCTGCTCGCCTTCGGCCTGGGCGGCATCCACATCGAAATCCTCGGCGACGTACAGTTCCGCCTTGCCCCCCTGACAAATCACGATGCCGCAGAGATGATACGAGGGATTAAAGGTTATCGATTGCTCCAAGGCTACCGAGGCCAACCGGCTGCCGATGTGAGAGCGATCGAGGAGGTGCTGTTGCGTCTCTCTCGTCTCGTCGAAGAGATCCCCGACATCAGCGAACTCGACCTGAATCCGATCTTCGCCCTGCCAGAAGGGGAAGGCTGCAAGATCGTGGATGCCAGAATCCGCGTGGGAAAGAGTTCTCTGGCGGTTTAGGGAAGCTCTATCATGAGCTATCAGGCAAGTCGTGTAACACTCACGCTCACCGCCGTGAGTGCAGCATGATTCAGCTTTCATCTAAATAGGGCACAAGAAATTGCCGGAGGAACCCAACAAAACTATCTCTCCAAAGTCCAGCTTCACATTATCAATGACGGATTTCGCATATTCGACCAATATCATTCGATCGTCCGCTGTACGAAACGGCAGATAGTCATCGACAACGACGACAAGAACGTGATTAGAACCATAGATCTTGTCGCTTTTGTTGACGATTCGCTCTCGCACGATTTCTAAAGCGTGCCCGCGCGTCTCTTGGTGGTCTACACATTCATTCTCCACGTCCACCTTTCGATGGCCAGACGCCTTCGTGCCAGATATTAAAATTCTCCCAGAACGGTTTACTGATCCGTTTGCACTTAGAACCTCCAAGCGCAAGCTTTCATCGTAGCCATCTTTTGCATAGGTGATTTCCACATAAATCGAAGGGACGGATGTGTCATCAAAATCGATTCTGCCGTCGTAGTTCTCATTGTTAAAATTTGGCGTGCATTTTACGTCTCTTCTTAAGCCATACCGGCGAAATGCAAAAAGACCTAGAGGGCGAATCTCCTCCCACAGCTTTTTCGGCAACGTCGCCCCTGAGCGAGCAAAACGCTTGCCTTCATCGGTTTCAGAAAGCGCTGACGCTTTTGAATCTACCCAATCGCAGAGCGCGCTCGGAGTTCTTGTAGTTTCCATATCGACTTGATGCAAGATAGTGCCAACACTACGCATCTAGAAATCTACCGCCTCGGAATGATGTAAGGGGCCAGGCCCCGCATCAAGACTGACCACAGGCACGTTACGCTGCGCGCCGCTTTGCCGCGCGGCCGCTTGAACGAGTGGCTACAGTGCGGGACTTGCCAGAGTCTGCTTCGGCATGCAACTTCAGCCCGAGCGCTCCTACCACCTTCAGAATCGTGTCGAAGTCTGGGCTCCGCTCACCAGAAAGCGCCTTGTACAGGCTCTCGCGAGACAAACCGGCCTCCTTGGCAACCTGTGCCATACCCTTGGCGCGGGCAATATCGCCCAATGCTTTGGCGATGAAGGCTGCATCGCCATCGGCCTCCTCCAGGCACGCCTCCAAATACGCCGCCATTTCTTCGGGAGTTCGAAGGTGCTCGGCAACATCGTAACGAGTGGTCATCGTTTTACTCATGGTGCGCTCCTACAGATTGCGTGCGAGGCGCAAGGCAGTCTTGATGTCAGTAGCCTGGGTGCGCTTGTCACCGCCAGCCAGCAGAACCACCACCTCACGTCCGCGCTTTGTGAAATACACACGGTAGCCAGGGCCATAATCAATTCGCATTTCAGAAACGCCTTCGCCTACAGGACTGACATCCCCCGCATTCCCTGTCGCCAGGCGCTCGACCCTGGCTTGAACACGCGCCCGTCCGCGAATATCATGCAGTCCATCAAGCCAACGGGCAAACCTCCCGGTCTTGCGAATCTCAACCATGACGCACTGTAGCCACAAGGCTACAGCCTGTCAATATCCACTTCCCGAAGTGAGAATCCCGAGGGAGGCATGTAAGCAGAGAGAGACGCCTGCTCGCGAGAAGTCACGGCAGCGTCTTCAGCCAGGCCTGGATGTCGGCCATCTGTCGCTTGGTTACCGCGTCCTTCAATGGCGGCATCACGTGCCGCCCTTCGGAGACAATCTTCCAGAAGCCCTGCTCGTTGGACAGCACGGGATTGCCCGCCAGCCGAGGACCGATGCCACCTATCGCCTGCGCGCCATGACAGACGACACAACTGGCGTTGTAGAGTGCCTCGCCTCGCTTGGCGCCTTGTTGGTCCTCTCCGCTCGCCCGGGCCAGATAGCCCTCCCCGTTGGGGGAAGCTCCCGGTATAAGCACAAAGAACGCACAGCAGATCAAAACTGTTTGCATGGACATGGATCTATCTCCTTTCATCCAGGAAGTCCTGCCTCATTTACGTTTCCCGAAGCCTTCTTTTCTGAGGAGAGCCAGATAGGCCAAGGTGTCTGTGAGCTCCTGAGTCGTCATCGTGGTGTCGGGGAACATGCCCGTGCCGGGATGACCTTCGCGGATAGCGTTGAATCGAGCTTTATCGCTGGCCAACCGGAGCCCCTTCCGGTTCCTGAGGTCGGATGGTGGAGGATTGAGTTGCTCGATAAGCGCGGCGGTATCGGCTGCAAGCTCCGGCCGTTGGTCCTTCCTCCCATCGATGCCATGGCAGTAGTAACAGACGCCTTTCCCGTTGAAGACCTCTCGGCCCCGCTCGGCATCCGCTTGAGCCGTCGCCGAACTGTTGGGCACTTGCCGGCCGGCTTGAACGAGGTTTCCGCTACAGAGGACGAGACCCGACAGGACAAGACCGGCATAGAATACTCGACTCATGGCATCCCCCTTTGCTCGTTCTGCTAAGACTGCCGAGGCGTACGGCAGTCCGTCCTCCAAACTATTTTCCCTGCTCATTGTCCTCTATCTCCATCTGTCCTGCCACATGGCATTGCAGACAATTTGCCATGCGCCCGCGATGATGCGCGCCTTCCCCCGCCTCGAACAGGAGCCGCACCACTTCGTTGTCGAGCAGGGTGGGGCGAGCGACCACGTCCGGCCCGAACTCATGGCAGGCGCTGCACGAATTGGTGCCGGTCGCTCGAAAGATGAACTCCCCGTGGGGATTGAACATGGCGTTCGTCGTAATTTGTGCCAGAGCCCCGCGATGTTCCGTATGGCAGGCCAAGCAGGTTCTCTGTTGAGCGATCACCTCACGGTGAAAATCACGCACGGCCGGTTTAGCGCGAAAAGCAAACCGCTTTTCAGAATGACAGGCCAGGCACTTGGCCGGGCTCGGGCCTTGGAACGGCTCATGGCAATCGACACAACGAGCCACGTCCGCGTGGTACCGGCTCAAGTCTCCGGGAGCCCAGAGCGCTTCGGGATGCCGGATCGATCCCCAGCCCAACCACGCGAGCACGATGATGGTCGCCACCGCAACAACCCGAACGGCCCTGCGAGGCAGAGGCAGATAACGCATGACCTACAGGCCTCCGAAAAACATGGCGCCGACGACATGCAGCACCACTAGCACCATGAACAGGAGCGTCATGGGCGCATGGATGAGTTGCCACACCCGAAACGTTTCCTCTCGTGAGGCCACGTCGTGCAGGCGCACTTCAGCCTCGCCCGGACTAACACCTTGCTCCAAGAGTTGCCGCCGCTCCTCGTTCAGGGTTCGGAGCGCCAGGTAATGGACGGCTTGTCCGATAATTCCGCTCAACGCGACGATGCCCATAGAGACCATCGCAAGAATGGGCACCAGGGCATGCAGATGCGCCCCGGCATGCAACACAATGAGAAGCGGGCCGACCACCCCTGCCACCATATGAATCTGAAACCACCCGCGCGGCCACATGCGATTCTGTCCCGCCCGCTTCCTGATAGGGTACAGGAACACGAGCAGGATAACGGCCAGGCCGATCCATCCGGTGACATGACCTTGTCTGGTATGGCCAAACGACAGGACCGATTCGAGGCTCAAGAACATTTCGAAGAGGAGGGCGCCGGCCACCGCGATCGACACAAGCCCGGCCACGATGAGAACGCGACGGCCTACCGGCTGCAGACTCATGAACTCCTCGCTGCTTCAGCGGCAGCCACATGGCCCTCGCAGGACTCCTCAGCGGTCAAGGACTCGCGCTTCTGCTCCTCCCAGCATCCTCGTCTGGCTCCCAGCTGCTTCAGCAAACATTCCGTAATGGCGAGCAGCTCCTGCACGTGACGATCGGATTTCGCGCCGAAGTGGGCGCGATCGAAGATCGGGATCTGAAGAAGGACCTCGGCTCTATTTTTCCTCTCAGGCGAGAACACCACGCGATGAGCGGGCGGGTCGGGATGTTCACAGGGCTTGAGCAGGTCTAACGATTGGAAGAACACACGGCAGAGGCGATGGAGGTCCCCCACAAGCTCACGATGCTCCGGATCGTCGCCGAGCGGGAGGTGGCGAGGATCGTCGAAAGCGGCATAGAGATTCAGTTGAAACCCGATCTGAACGATGTGATCTGTCCCATCTTTGACGTAGAAGGGATCATGATCGAAACAGACCTTTCGATGCAGAATCATCTCATGCAAGGCCTCCTTGCTTGAGAACGCGCCTTCAAGATTGAGCGGAATAGTCATAGATGTGCCTCTCAGGCCTGCTTCGCTCCACGACCGGTTCTATAGCGCGCTTCCGGAATATTGTTCATAGCCTGAAACACCGTTTCACGCTCGTCCATGCTCGTCGCCCTGTCGATCGCCGCATAAAGGACCTCCTCTTCCGTCATGTTGTGCCGCTCAAGCAGATCCATGAATGCCTGTTCCTCCTGATCGCTCTCCGGGTTCTGTGCCTGCACTTTGCGATCAATAGCTTCCAGACATTCCATGATCTCCCGATGCTCTTGGCGCATGACGAAGGTAGGGCCGCCTTCGGTCATGCCGGTTTTTTTCTCCCATAACGGAAACAACACGTCTTCCTCACAGACCATATGCCGCTGGAGCCCGGTCTTGAAATCGACAAATGCCTGTTGAGCTTTGGCGGAATCCGTCCGTTTCAGCAGATGAAACGACTTGAATAGTTCATCCAGCCGGTCATGATCTTCATCGAACATGGTGCTGATCGTGCGTTCGGGCATGAGATGCTCCTTCCCTATGAGGTTCTCAGTTTGTATTCCAGATGACAGGCCACACAGGCTTTCAACACGTTGTTGAGCTGCGGCAGGATCTGCTTCAGGTCTTTTGTGGGAATGATCCGGGCGAGTGTTTCTGCCGCTTCATGATGCGCCATGGCCAGGTCGTGGTAGGCGGGCGGAAAATTCTCGGGCTGCTGATGCGCCATCGCCTGCCGGTGCATGAAAAAACCCAGATGCGATTCGGTCAGACCCTTCGCCAACTCATAGTCCTCTTCAACCAGCGCATTGACGATCACCTGAAGAGTTTCCAGGTGCTGCATCATCACCGCGCGATGTTCTTTCCCCGCCGGGGACGACAGCGGAATGGGATGCCTGGTGTCGGAAGTGAGATAGGGATTCGACGGCTGCCCTCCGTGGTGATGCTCGACCTCGGTGCAACCAGCCGATAACAGACCACAAAGGACCCCCAGAGCCGCCCCTCTCAGGAAGACCTGCTTGCCTCTAGAGAATGGCAGAGGAGCAATCCAAGACATTTCGAACCTCTTTCAATCACATCAATCGGTTAGTCTCAGCTGACCAGTTATATGGCCTGCTGTTCTTATCTCACCCTGTCCATAGCATGCTCGCCTTCTCCCTCCCGATCTGACTGATGCCAGACCGACCTTATACAATAGTGAGCAATGGGCATGCCGCCGCCATGCAGATCACAAGCACCGTGATTGTTTTGCAGAGACAACAACTTGGCGAGCAGCCGTCAAACGGGAGCGGGGTGAATGGGGTCATTTGCTCCAACGGTCCGAGTAGCACTGGCGCACAATGCGACAATTGGAGGCCCAGCCCCGGTCACTTTGTATTCTTGTGCCGTCCCTTCGTAGGAGACAATTGTGGCCGCAATGTAAATGTAATTGGACGGAAGGAGGCAGGCTTCTTCCTACGATGTGCTGGTCGAGGCGGCGAGGTCCGGCGCGCGCTGCGGCTCGACGAGATTGAGCAACCGTTCGAGCCCGATGGGCTCCTCGGCCTGCATCGGCACGAGCGCAACGCGCGTGGCATACCTGGTACGCACCGCCTCGATCTGAGCCAGCTCGAACGAAGCCCGCTGCTTCAACAGGGGCGACGAGGTCGGCGCTGCGGACAAGCTGTTGTTGATCAGCCAGGCCCAGGGTTCGATACCGGCGCGGCGCAGCTCTTCCTGCAAATGGGCGGCTTCCAACACCGGCGTGGTTTCCGCCAAGGTCACAATCATCACCTTGGTGCGCGCCGGGTCTTGCAACCGCATCATCGGCGTCGTGTGATGCAGATGGGAATCGATATGGCGGGTCGCGTCGCGGTGATAGGCTCCAGTGGCATCGAGCAGCAGCAGGGTGTGCCCGGTCGGCGCCGTATCCATCACGACAAATTTCTTGCCGGCCTCACGGATGATGCGTGAGAAGGCCTGGAACACCGCGATTTCTTCGGTACAGGGCGAGCGCAAGTCTTCTTCCAGCATGGCACGGCCTTCGGCATCGAGATCCTGGCCTTTGGTGTCCAACACATGTTGCCGATAACGGGTAATCTCCGCCTGTGGATCGATACGACTGACGTCCAGATTGTCCATCGTTCCGGACAACGTGTCGGTCAGGTGGGCGGCAGGATCGGATGTCGTCAAATGCACCGGAAGCCCGCGCTGGGCCAATGCCACTGCCACCGCAGCCGCAAGCGTCGTTTTGCCGACACCGCCTTTGCCCATCATCATGACGAGGCCGTGGCCGGCTTTCGCGATCTCATCGACTAGCGTCGACAGCCGCGGAAGATCGATGGAGTTGGCGACCGTACCAGCGTGCACAGGCGCGGCCTCATCTCGATCGGAGAACAGATTGCTCAGCGCCTCGACCCCGACCAGGTTGGCGGCCTTGAGCGGCAGGTGATCGATGGGCAAGGAACGCAACAGGGCAGGCATCGCAGCGAGCGCCTCCTGCTCATGGCGGCGGATGGCGGCGGCCAGGGCGTCCTGCGCCGCTTCGCGCTCCGGCAAGACTCCGTTGATGACGAGATGTTGCCTGGCCAGGCCGATGGCGGCCAGTTCCTGATGCGTCCGCGCCACTTCATCCAGCGTGCCTTTCTGTGCGCGAGCCACCAGGATCAGCCTGGTACGGTCTGGATCGGACAACGCCTTGACTGCGTCCGCGTACCGCTGCCGTTGCTTTTCCAGCCCCGACAATGGACCGAGACAAGAGGCGCCCCCCGGATTCGATTCAATGAAACCGCTCCAGGCGCCCGGTAGTTGCAGCAGGCGGATGGTATGGCCGGTCGGTGCGGTGTCGAAGATGATGTGGTCGTAGCCGGCAATCAGCACCGCATCGGTGAGCAACGCGGTGAATTCGTCAAAGGCCGCAATTTCGGTGGTGCAGGCTCCAGAGAGCTGCTCCTCAATGCTCTTCACCACGGAGTCCGGCAGCTGTCCGCGCACCGGGCCGACGATACGTTCGCGATACTGCTGCGCCGCCAGTTGCGGGTCGATTTCCAGGGCGAAGAGTCCCCCGACAGCATTGATGGCGGTGATGTGGTTGCCGATCATCTGGCTGAACACCTGGCCGACGTTGGACGCAGGATCGGTGCTGACCAGGAGGACCTTCTTCCCCTGTCGGGCCAGATGGATCGCGGTGGCGCAGGACAGCGACGTTTTGCCGACGCCGCCCTTGCCGGTAAAAAACAGGAACGTGGGTGGATGCTCTAGGAACTTCATGCTGCACCCCTGTGACGTGACGAACCCATCAGCATGAGCCACCGCAACAACCGCCTTCTGTCTTGTTCGTGGTTGGCGCCGCGGCTACGCCCGCCCAGCGCGTCAGCTCAGCCCGGCTGGGATACCGCCCGGCCAGGACCACTTCGCCGTCCACCAGAATCAGCGGGAGCGAGGCCTCCCCCGAGCGCTGCAAAAAGCCTTTGACCGTGGCGTTATTGGCGAACTCCAACGGTTGTTGCCCCAGGTTAAAGCGTTCGATTGTCATGCCTTGCTGCTTCGCCCACTCGACATCTGCGGCAAAGTTCACCAATCGCTGATCCACATCGACCCCGCAGACACCAGTACTGCAGCACATCGCCGAGTCATACACGTCGATCTTCGTCATGTTGAACCTCCATGAAATCGTGACACAGGAATGAAAAGAAATCGTATTACGACAGCGTTGCAATGCGGTCTAGTTCGACCGCGAACTGCTCACGATCCTGCCTGAGCCGTTCGAGCGGCAGTTTCAAGAATGCTTCGATGCGAGTACGCAGGGTGCGATAGGCCCGCTCGAACTGGGCGTCGATTTCGGCCTCGCTCCCGGTCGCTTTGGCCGGATCCTCCACACCCCAATGGGCGCGCAGCACTGGGCCGAGATAGGCGGGACAGGTTTCACCGGCTGCGTTGCCGCAGACCGTGATGACGATATCAGGAATGGACGGCAGGCCAATCCACGACTTGCTGTGCAAGCCCTCGGTCGAGATGCCTTCGCGCTGTAGTAAGGCCAGGGATCGCGGATGGACCGTGCCGGTCGGATGACTGCCCGCGCTCATGGCGCGCCACTCAGGGCCTGCCAGCGCATTAAACGTGGCCTCGGCCAATACAGACCGGCAGGAGTTGCCGGTACAGAGGAACAGGATATTCACGATGTCGTCTCCTCTCGAATGCGCGTCGCCGTCTCTGCCATGCACAATGACAGGGGGAATGTCCTAAATCGGTCTCAGTTCAGATTCCAGCGGTTTCCTTGCGCGGATGAATGCGCTCATGAACTTGCCATCTATCTGCGGCGCAAGAACCTCCACGTTGAGTCCCGCGCCGGCTAAGAAGTCTTTGGCATCCTCCGCGCGATAGACGCGTGTGGGAACGATCTCGATCTCGCGGAACCCCGCCTTCACGAGTTTGTCCCGATAGGCAGTCTCTTCCAAGGCCCCCGCGACACAGCCCATCCACAATTCGACGCTATGGCGGATCTCAGCAGGGACGTCGCCGCGCACGACCACATCGGAGACGGCAAGCCGGCCGCCTGGCTTCAGGACCCGGAACGCCTCAGCCAGCACGCGATCTTTGTCGGACGAGAGATTGATGACACAGTTCGAGATGATCACGTCGACAAGTTGATCCGCCAGTGGAATGTCCTCGATCTCACCTTTGAGGAACTCCACATTTTTTACGCCCGATGTCTGCTGATTCTCGCGTGCCAGGGCGAGCATCTCGTCCGTCATATCCAGCCCATACACTGTACCGGTCGGTCCAACCCGGCGGGCCGACAACAAGACATCGATCCCACCGCCCGACCCCAGATCCAAGACCGTCTCGCCAGACTTGAGTTCGGCCAGCGCCGTGGGATTTCCACAGCCTAACGAGGCCAAGACGGCCTCCGCCGGTAAGGCCTCTGTGTCCGTCACCTCGTAGAGATTGGACGTAATGGGAGCGGCTCGTTCCGACACAGAGCCACAGCAGGAACTGCCGCCTCGTTTCGCCTGCAACGCTGCCTGCCCATACTCGGCCTTCACAAAATCTTTGACTTCTTGGCTATTCATCGCGCACTCCTTGTACGGATCAACGAATGTTGATTACTCATCGCTACAAAAACTACCGGCAACGGGAGGAGGAGCCCACCCTTGGACGTGACCCCCGCAGCGCTTGGACCACCGCTTCCAATTCCTCAAGGCCTTCTCTATTCAAGGCATAATACGTCCATCGACCCTCTGGACGATCCGTGATCAGACCTGCATCCTTGAGCACTTTCAGATGAAAGGATAGGCGCGACTGCCCGGTCTTGAGGGCATCGGTGAGGTCGCACACGCACTGCTCGCCCTCTTTCAGGCGCTCCATGATCTCCAGTCGCGTGACGTCCGACAGGGCATGAAACAGGCTCACGCCTGCGTCTCGCCGCTTAATCGTCGTCGTCATGCTTGCATCATAACAACATTTCTTGATGAGTCAAGGACGAGAAAATCCATAAAAACATCGGGCCATCGCCATGATCATTCAGGCGATGGTCTCAACTGACGGGAGTGTACTCATATCGGAATCTTTGAATGAATCGCGAGTCCTTTGCAGTTACACATGAGTACTTTGATTTCTATGAGGCACCTCCATATACGATCATTATCCGTTGACCTGCTTCCAATAATCATCGACCCGCGCTTGAATATGTCGAATGGCTTCGTCCTGCCTGATCGGTTCGAACAGATGCCGGAACCGGCCCTGTAATTTCAGATACTCTTCCACCGGCTTCCGCTTGGGAATGTAGGTATGGGTGACTTGTCCGTCGATCGCCTCTTTCAAAGGCCAGAGACCGGTCTCCACCGCCAGCTTGGCCACTTCCGGAGTCTCTCCCGGATCGTAGAGCCAGCCGGTGGGACAGGCGGAAAGCGCAAGGAACAGCTTCGGTCCCGTGAATTTCGACGCCCTTGCGAATTTTTCCTCCAGATCCAAGGGGTAACGCGGCGCAACGGTCGCGATATAGGGCGGTTTGTGCGCCCGCCAGATCTCGAAGATGTCTTTCTTCTCCTGCGTGGTACCGGCGGGATGCTGCAGGCTGCAGGGGGAAGTGGTCGTCCTCGCGCCGTAGGGTGTCGCGGGAGAGAGCTGCATACCGGTGTTGCCGTAGGCTTCGTTGTCGTAGCAAAAATAATAGAAATCGAGTTTTCTGGTGATGGCGCCCGATGTCGAAGAGAGGGCTATGTCGTACGTCGAGCCGTCTCCTCCCAGCACCACGACTTTCAGGTCCTCTTCTTTCGGCAACCGGCCCTTGGCGATCAACACGTCCAATGCGTCGCGCACACCCTGCGCGCCAGCCGGCGCCGACCCCATGGTGGTGTAGAGCCACGAGCCCTTGAACGGCGTGAAGGGATAGGCGGCCAGCATCGTAAAGCACCCGGCGGCATTCACGTACACGACATCGCCGCCCAACACCTTCGCTGCCAGCCGTAGCGCCTCCAGCCCTCCGCATCCGGCACAGAGTGCCGTTCCCGGAAGCACGTGTTCTTCACGGGGAATCTGTTTGATCTTCTTGAATGTCTCGCGTTGCCAGGTCATGAGAACTCCCGAAAGAGCGTATAGCGTATGGCGTATAGCTGATGGTTCCAAGCTCTGCTATCGGCCATCAGCTCTTGAGACCACCTGCCAAAACTTGCAACTGCACCATCTCGCGGTGCTCGGCTTCTGTGTACAGTAAGACCGGCCCGATCCCCTTTCCTTGGACTCCGGCTTCTGCCGTCTGTTCGAAGATCGCCCGAAGCTCCCCTTCCGACAGATTCTTTCCACCCAAGCCTCCGATGAAGGAACAGAGCGCCCTCGGCCGCAACGCTTCATGGTACAGACAAGCGGCCACCTCCTGAAAGAGAATGCCGCCCTGCCCCGGAGAGAGATTCTGATCCAGCACTGCCACAGCCCGGCGCCCCTGCAATGCGTGACGAATCGCATCAGCCGGCCAGGGGCGGATCATACGGAGCCGCAGCAAGCCCACTCGCTTGCCCTCTGCCCTGGCCACATCGACCGCGACCTTGCCTTTGCTCGCAAAGGCGTTGGTCATGACGAGCACATCTTCCGCATCGTCAAGCCGATAACCCTCGACCACATCGTACCGCCGCCCGAACAGCTGCTCGAATGCCGCGGCCGCCTCCCGATGCACGTCCAACGCGTTTATGGCAGCCAGATGCATTTGATGACGGAAATACGAGTAGGGCGTCCCGCTGAGAACCGCCACGCCGAGCGCATGCGGGGACGAGGCTTTGAAGCCCAGGTGCGCAGGGCGAAACGGCGGCAGGAACCGCTTGACCTGCTCCGGATCCGGCATGATCACCGGCTCGCGGGTGAACGATAGATAAAAGCCGTCCAGATTGACGATGACCGGCAACATGACCCGCTCATCCTCCGCGATCCGATAGGCCATGAGGATCGAGTCCAGCACTTCCTGGCAGGTCTCGGCGTGGATCTGAAGAAAGCCGCAGTCCCGCGCAGCCAGTACGTCGTTGTGATCCGGCTCGAGCGTAATCGGCGCTGCCAGCGCCCGGGAGACGTTGACGAGGACGAGCGGCGCACGCCAGCCGGAGACCGAATAGAGGACTTCGAGGGCATAGAGCAATCCCTGACTGGAGGTTGCGGTGAAGACCCTCGCTCCCGTGGCCGCGGCAGCTCCTGCCGCCGTCATCATGGAATGCTCGGAATCCATGGTCACAAACCGGGCCGCCATTGCGCCGCTCTCGCACCACTTGGCCAGCGCTTCCACGATTTCCGTCTGCGGCGTGATGGGAAAAGCCGGGACATAATCCACATCGACCAAACGAGCCCCCCACGCCGCCGCGAGATTGCCCGTCATCATTTCGCCTTCCATGCCACCGCTCCTTCCTGCTCCCGCTCTGCCACCAATGCCTCGGTCGGGCATTCATGGACGCAGATCTGGCAGCCCTTGCAATGGGCATAATCAATCACAGGCCTGTCATCCTTCGTCATCGAAATCACCCCGTCGGGGCAATAGGCGAAACAGAGCCAGCAGCCATTGCACTTGTCGGGCACCAGCACCGGACGGAAGGTTCGCCAGCCGCCGGTTTCACGCAGAATCGAATTCGCTGCGGCGCTGATTCTGGCGGTTCCTCTGGTCGGAGGTTCGTACGACGGCACTTGAAGCTGTGCCGATGCGGCAGGCTGAGCCGCGCCTGTTTCAAGGGGAACCGTGCGAACGGCATCGTAACATTGGAGCGCAATAGTTTGATTATGCTCAATCACCGGGACCGCAAGTCCGAGGTCCGCCAACTCCCGTGCAATGGCCCCACTCATCGACTCTCGGTGAAGTCCGGCGAGTCGTCCTGCGACGGCACCGAGGAGGGCGCTAATCGCGCCGCGCTTTCCAAACTGTTGCAGGGCGATGTCCGTCAGATCCAACGTAGTCAGACGGCCCGGCAGGGAGGTCTGGGCCTGACATTGTTCGGCGGTCAGTGATGTATTGACGAACACCGCTGTCCGTTCATCGATGCCGTCCAGCACGCGGGCGGCAGGATCCTGAACGAGTGACGCATCGGCTATCACCACAAGGTCTGGATGGACGATGACGCCTCGCTCGCGAATCGGATCCTTGGCAATCCGCGTAAAGGCGGCAACCGGTGCACCACGCCGCTCGGCCCCATAAATCGGCGAGTCCTGCGCCACAAACCCTTCCAGGAACGCAGCCGTTCCCAGGATGCGGCTCGCGGTCTTCGCACCCTGCCCGCCCCGGCCATGAAAACGGACGGCTCTCATCAGTTATTTCCTCAGCGCCGCCTGAGTCTCCCCCGCCTGTTCGCAGGCCAGACACTTGGCTGCCGCAGGGACCGCCTCCAGCCTGGACTGGGGAATGGCCTTTCTGCATTGTTCGCATCGGCCATACTGCCCGGCCTCCAGCTTGACCAGCGCCCGGTCGATCTCCTCGATCTCGGCCTTCATCCGCCCATCCAGGCGGTCGAGCAACTGAACCATTTTCTCCCCCTGCCCTCGCTCCTGCGCCTCGCTTTCGACGTCGGTTTCCAGCCAGAGCAGCTCGTCTTCTGTCTGGGCAGCCTGGCGAAACAAATCACGCCGCTGGGTGAACAGCTTCTTCCGAATATCGTCGACCGGTAACATCACAACAACCCTCCCTCAAGACATCGACGTCAGCTGCAGCACTTGTCCATTTTTTCCTTCACGGTCTCTCGTCCTGCCTTGACCGCCGCCTCGACATCCGCCGCTTTCTCTGCGAGGAAATGCTTCCCGCGTTCGATGGTCTCATCAAGGGCGGCTCGCGCCTCCTTCGCCTTCTCCAGGACTTCTTCTTCGGCCCTCCTGGCATATCGCTTCAAATCACGCCGTGTTTCTTCCCCCGACTGCGGAGCAAGTAGCAGACCTGCCACGACTCCAGCCACCGCTCCCCCTATAAATGCGAGTGCCACGGCTTGCGCAGAACCTTTTGTCTCTTGATTGTCCATAACGATTCCTCCTTGGATAGATGGGGTGTCTTAATAAATGAAAAGCGAAGGGCGTGCCAGACAGTCAGCGCGAGGGAATCACCGATTACTGTGGTTTGACGGGGGCTTAAGAAATCTCGAGGAAAATGGAGCGAGGCCCCTGGGGCATTCCAGGGCTGAGAGGGAAAAGCCGTTGTCGCAAAAGGCAACAGACAGGAGCTCAGCACAGTGATAGCCCGGAACATTCCAGAAGGAATGAGCTGAAATTTCGACCGACCGCCGGATGACGCCAGCTGGTGGAATCGGAGAGGGTGGTCCATGTCCTCCAAGAGACCATGGACTGGCTCAGGTTACCAGTGCTGACGGATCAGGGCCGGCACGATGTGGTTCTACACATCATCGGTGATGCTGTAGCGGCGATAGACTGCTGGCTGGGTTGCACCCTGGTCACTCCCTGTTCAGTGATCCTGTTTATGGAGCATCGGGTCGATTTCTTTCTTCGTCTCCTCGGTCACGTTGTAGCGGGTATACGCATGATCCAGCACCTCGTTGGCATAGAGCCGCCCGGTCGGGGCCGGAACTGCGATCTTGGCCTCCACAGTCCCTTTCGGACCGATGGTAATGGTTTGCTCTGTCGTGGTCCGGATATAGGGATGCCAAATGACCAGCTTATAGGTGCCAGGCGGCACATCGGTCATGGTGAACCGGCCCTGCTCGTCTGTCTTCGCAAAATACGGATTGGTGACGGCCAGGCCCCAGCTCTCCATGTAGGCGTGAAACCCGCATTGCATGACGAAGATCCGGCGGCCCTTGCTGAGATTGACCAATTGCTTCATCGGCGGGCCGGCCATGTGTTTGTGGTACAGCCCGGCGTCGCTACGATCCTTGAAGCTACGCGGGTGCTGCGGATTCATGGGCAGTGGCACGTTGAACAACACACGGGCACCCAGGTTTGACGTTTCGTAGGCTTGAATGTCGTGCATAACGGGATCCATATTGACCACGGTCACGGACTGATCGTCCCGCACGACGGTCGTGAACGGAAGGAACAGGCAATCTTTCGCTTCGATTTGCGGCACGGTCTTTTCCACGAAGGGTTTGCCTTTGTCGATCCCTTCCAGGTAGACCACCACCTCGCGAAATTCGCCCGCTGGCCCGACCTGGAACGGTTGGAGGATGCGCCAGCCTTGCCCGTCAGAAATGCGCCCACAATAGAAGGGGTCGGGCAAGGTCGTCAGGTTGTAGCCTTTCGGCTTGGGGACCATTCCCTCCAGCTTCACGGTTCCGACGATGGTCCCACCTTCCGATACGACTGTTTCTTCATAGGCCCAGGCCGACCCTCCTAAGCCGATCGCGGCTAGCAGCACAGCTGTCATGACAGAACGCATGTGGATCCTCCTCGTTTTCAATCAGGATCTCGGCCTGAGGCCTCTAGATATTCGACTACAGGAATTGCCCGGTCCGGCGCCGGCAGCGGGCTTGCCGTTGAGATTACTCGGTACACAGGATAACACAGGTTTCCAGTTGAAGTGCGGCTCTCGATGTCGCCAAGATCCTTTCAGCACCGAGCCCGGATCATACCTGGCTAGAACATTCCCCGAACAGATAGTCAGGCGCTTCTCTATCCGTGATACAGGGCGGAGAGCAGTGGATCGAACATTGCCTTGATTGGCCGAGGCCTTACGAAAGCGCTCGGAGACAAGAGCGATTTCCCTCGGGCATTCCGAGTCTGATACGGAAAATGCTCTGGATTGAAAGGCAACAAGCCTTTCGAGCAGAGTCATAAGCCGGCCCTGCGGAGGCCTCACATCAAGCTAGCTGACGGGATTAAAGGGTGCCAGCGTGCGGACATAGCTCAAGACATCCCACATGTCTTGAGCCGATAACCGATCCTCCCAACCGTGCATCGGACTGAAGAGCACGCCTTGTTTGATCGCCAGCAGTAACTCCAGATCGGTCTTCGAACGAGATTTCAGCGCCTGAAAATTAGCCGGAGGAATAATCAGATCTTTGACGTCCCGTCCCAATCCGTCTCCTGACCTTCCATGGCACCGGACACAATGCTGTTGGTATATTCCCTCGCCTTTCTTGGGATTTCCCGTCTGGGTCTGAGCCATAGCCCATGATCCAGCCAGAATGACAACCACTATGCCAACCACCATCATGCGTGCGTACATATCGTTGTTCCTCCAATTTGGCTTAGTTTTGGTGCATGCGCAGCATCAGGATCGTTCCAACCCCGGCCAGGATCAAGAACAATTGCCCGAGCCCCGTCTCAGCCCCGATTCGCCGATGAAGACCTGGGATGAGGTCAGCAAGTCCGATGTACAGAAAACTTGCCGCCGACAAGGCCAGAATTGTCGCGTTGAACTGCGGCAGTTGCTGCAACCCCACATAGGCGAGGAGCGCGCCGGGTATCGTCGTGCTGCCGGAAAGGAGGTTCCATTTTAGCGCACGCATCCTCGTAAACCCGCTATCGAGAAGAATGGCAAAATCTCCCACTTCTTGCGGCAGCTCATGCGCGATGACCGCAAGGCCTGTCGCGATGCCAAGCGGAACCGAGGACATGAATGCCGCGGCGATAACGGCACCGTCAACGAAGTTATGAAGCGCATCCCCCGCGAGAATCAGGTACCCCGTCGCCCCATGTACCTCGCAGGGGCCCTCAGCATGACAATGCCGCCAGATCAAAAGCCGCTCGAGTACGAAGAACGCCATCAGCCCGCCGAGCACAGTGCCGAGGCTTGGCCGAAGGCCGCCCTGTTCGATGGCCTCCGGCAATAGCCCCAACAGGGCTGCGCCTAACAACGTCCCGGTGGCGTAACTTACGAGAAAGGGAACGAGGCGCTCGCGAACCGGCTTGGGAAACAACAGAAACAAGGCAGCAGCGCCGATGGCACCGACGCTGCCGAGGAGGGCAAACCCGAGTATCCACGTCAAGACCATAGATCTTACTGATTCCCGTTGCTGAGCGGCTGTTTAATGCTGACCGCGCCGCGTAACTCTCCGGCCTTGTACCCGGTCGCCGCATCGAAGGGATAGTGCGAACTCAGGACCGTTCTGAGTTCTTCCGGAATGTGTTCGCGAGACCCGTGGCAGAGCAGACATTGCGGCTGAACCGCGATCGGCTTCATGAACCGGTAGTACCGGCCGCCTGGCTCCGTCACGACCTCACTATGGGCCATGCCCGTGAACGTTTCCCCGTTCGCCGCCCGCTCGGCGAATTCAGCCAATACCTTCTGCTCCCAGGCATCCGGCATCCCGAGCAAGGGATTGCGCACCCGCGTGCCGACTCGCGTCACACGCCAGCCATGTTCCCGGGACAACCGGCCGGCAATCTCCGGCGCGAGTTCGGCACAGACGTTGCTCGCCTCGATCGGACCTCCCTTGGTCATCTCCCTCTTCATGGCTGCGCCCAATTCGTTCAGGAAGCTCGCGGCCACTTCGGAAGCGATTTTCTCACGCTCGATCACCTCAGCCTGCACAAGGCTCGAGGAAAGCGCAAAGACTGCCGCCGCTCCAGCCAAAGCTACCAGTACGGTCGATCTGCTCCTTGCCGCCATACGATTCCTCCTGTACTTATGTGCCTATTGGATTACACCGGCGGAACCTGACTCAAGACTTCGCGTTCAGCTTCCAGCCAGTGATCGAGCGCATGACCGTCCTGGCAGCCCCGGCCCGCATAGAGTTCATCGGCCCGCTGGGCGATGAGCACCTGAAGGTCGTCGCAGACAGACCCGGAAGAGTTGTGCGCAACCCCGGCTGCATCTGCGGCCTTGGTCCTGACCGCGACCGCCGGCGGCTCGCTCCCAATCGCTCTCCTGCTGACGGAGCGTTCATGATGAACCCTCCTCGCCCTTATTCGGTCGTTGTCCGCAGTCACAATTCGATCCAATCCGCACATCTACTTCGGCAATTTTGATATCTCCCACTTGACCGGCTCGCCAGTCAACGCCTTCAGAAACCCGATCAAGACGTTGTACGCCTCCGGCCTTCACCTCGGGAAAGCCGATGGCGCCGTAATATGTCGCCACCCCTCTCCATTCAGCCCATGAAGAAACTCTACGAGATCGTGTGTTTCCAGATCCGTGAGCCCGAGTGGAATGATCAGTTCGTCCTGGTGAGGGTTCTTAATGCCTCCTTGGTTGTAAAAGCTCACGACGTCTTCGAGCGTCTTGAAACGCCCGTCGTGCATGTAGGGCGCGGTCTGGGCAATTTCACGCAAGGTCGGCGTCTTGAACGCGCCGGTATCATCCGGGTCCTTCGTGATCATGTAACGGCCGAGATCTACGGTATTATCATCCCAACCTATGCCGAGGTTGTGAAACTTTTCGTCGGTGAAGTTGAACCCGGAATGGCATCGAGTACAACGCGCTTTCCCCCGAAACAGTTCCAACCCTCTTTGCGCCTCCGGCGAAATCGCTTTCTCATCTTGTCCGAGATCGAATCGGTCCGCCGGGCTATTCCCTGAAAGCATCGTCCGCTGGAAACTGGCGATGGCTTTCCCTACCGCATCAATTGTGATGTCTGTGCCGAAGACATCCTTGAATAGTGTCCGATAGCCGGGAATCTTCTTCATTTTCTCGACCATCTCGTCATGGTTGAGAAAACCGTGCTCCACGGGGTTGATAAAGGGACCGATCGACTGCTCTTCCAAACTCGCAGCCCTGCCGTCCCAGAACTGAGCCTGGCTGAACACCCGATTGATCGATGTCGGTGCACTGCGGTCTCCTTTGAGACCGCGAATGCCGGTCGAGACTCGACGGCCATCGGTGAACGCTAAGCGCGGCAGGTGGCAACTGGCACAGGCAATCGTGTTGTCCTTCGAGAGACGCTTATCAAAAAATAAGAGCCGCCCCAGCTCGATCTTCTCCCGCGTGAGGGGATTGTCTGCAGGGATCACAAGGGCGCTCTCCTCCAGACCGAGTGGAATCTGCAGCCGATAGTCTCCTTGTGTCCTCTGTGCCGACTTGGTGTCAGCCGACACCGTCTTCCCCTCCGCACCGTGAGACGGAACGACAACCGACGCTTCAAGCATCGTCAACAGGCACAGAAACGCGACGATCGTCACAAGCCCGAGCGCCGGCCTTTGTCTATACCTCATCGAACGCCTCCATACTCACTCATCGCCCCCGCGCTTCTTATCGCCCGGCCCGCTTCTCGAAATATTCATCGTACCGATGCACGAAGTCCTTCTGCGCCAGCGGCACATGACAGGCCCGGCATTCGGCGAAATTGGCCTTTAAGGGTTGACCGTCCGGCCCGTAGGCGGCATAGACCCAGGCGCCGGTCTTGACGTTGTCCGGGACATCCTGCCCCCAGCCTTCCCCTTTGCCCATCACGAAAACCTTGGCGAGCTTATCTTTAACCAGCTTTCCCGCGGCATCTTTCTCAACGGTGCCATCGGCTGCTTTCCTGGCGCTGTAGATTTCCATCACGAACTGCGTGCCGTTGGGGAACATCTGACCCTGGGCCGCTCGCGCCCCGACGGGATTGACATACAAATCTCTGACCGCATCCGGCTTCTGCACTTCCTTCACAAACACCGGCCAGGACTTGTAATCGGCCGGCAAGGCCAACTCCCCATCCTTCGGCACGGATGCCGTCTGCATCGCCGCACAAGCGGCCATGCCGACAACCACCGCGATCACCGCGATGCTATATGTGGCTCGTCTCATCATGGGCTGTTCCTCCTAGCCCGCATTATTCATGACAGTTCGTTGCGAGATCGCGCAGTCGCGTTGCGAGACGGGCACGCGGAGCCGTGAGAGCCCGAGGCGTACGTGAACAGTACGTCGAGGGAACGAACGGCGAGCCTGCCCGCCGAAGGCTTGTCGTAGCCGCGAATCCGCGATTGCAGCAGAAGTGCTCATGAATAATGCGGGCTAGTTTGACTGATTGAACCTTCGTCACTTCTCGACCAACCATCTGTCGTCACACCCTCGTCAACACTTCCCGCATCGCGTCAAGAAAGCGCCGGTTCTCTTCCGGCAATGCCGTCGTCACACGCATGTAGCCAGGACCCAGCGCCGGATCGTTGAGCGGTTTGATCAGAATTTTACGCTCACGAAGTCTGGTCGCGATAACAGCCGCATCGTGCGGGGCCACATCGGCGAGGAAGAAATAGGTTTCCGAGGGGAACGTCTTCGCTCCGAGCTTCTCTAATTCAACCGCAAGTTTCCCCGCCCATTCCCGCAGCATGACGGCCCGCGTTCGAATCTTGTCTTCGTGTCGCAGCGTGGCAATCGCCGCCGCCTCGCTGACACGGGCCAGGGGATAGGCGTCATTGTTCTTGTTGAGATCGTCGGCGAGCTGCTCAGGCAGGATGGCGTAGCCCACACGGAAACCGGCCAGGCTGTGGGCCTTGGACAATGTGCGTGTCACGAGCAAATTCCGATGGCGCGGCACCCAGGAGGCCACCGACTGGCCGGCCATGCCGACGAAGGCCTCATCCACCAGGAATTGCGTGTCCGGATGGCGCGCCAGCAAATCGGGAAGCGGCGCCATGTCGAACGTCCCGCCATTGGGATTATTGGGATTGACGATCGCAACAAGCGTCGTGCCTGGTGGGATCGTGAGCGCCGCCAGGTCGAATGAGAAATTGTCCTGAGGCAAGAGCCGTGTCTCTGTGTAGGACTCGGCAATCTCAGGGAAGAGCACATAGGTCGGCGTCAGCAAGTGCACACGTTGCCCGAGCCTCGCAAACAGCTGGCGCAGAATGAGTTCCGACCCCGCATTGATATGAATCAGTCGCTCCGGAACACCCAGCTGTTCGCTCAGCAACCGACGGAGCGGAGCGGAGTAGGCTTCCGTGTAGTAGTTGCTCCGGGCCAGTTCCTCTTGGGCAGCGGCAATCGCCTCATCCAGTGGCGGGAGCGGGTTCTCGCAGAGCAGCATTTTGATGCCGGCAAACGTCCCGCCACCTTTTTCGAGCAATGACGTCATATAGTCCTCCCCTGACGGCGGAATCGTTTTTGACCGGATCCGGCTTGTGCCTTCCCCCGACCTGCTTCCCCGCCTCGCGCGACACAGCGTTCGAACGCAGGCAGATGAGCGTCGCGTGACCTGGCTTGGAGCCGTTGAAAGAGGCCCCTCACCTCAGGCTCCTCTGTCTCACGCAAAAACCGGTCATACATCGCGATATTCTCATATTCCCCCTCGACGCCGGTCCGGCAGGCTTCCAACATAGATGCGGGAGGTTGCAGCTTCGCCTCCCAGTCATCGGGCGAGAGCGGAATCCCATACCGAGCGCAGAGCGCTTCGACCGCTCTCGCATGGGTGTCTTCCGCCTCCACGATGTTGATGAACGGCCGCACGGGACCGAATGTCTTGATCACCAGCCGATAGAAGGCGCGCGCCTTATATTCATCGTTCAGGGCTTCGAGGATCATGGCCTTGGTCTTCTCGTCGAGCATGGTTCACCGTCACAACTTATAGGCCCGATGGCAGGAGACACAGGCCTCGATGGTCTTTTCGAGTTTCGGCAGGATCGTCTTGAGATCCTTCGAGGACAGCACCTTGGCCAGGTCTTCAGCCTCCTGATGGTGCGCCATCGCGAGCTCGTGATATTTCGGTGGAAAGGTCGCCCCCGATTCTCGTTCCATGGCTTGGTGATGCTTCGGAAAACCGAGTTCCTCGTGAGCCACTTTGGCCGCCGCATCAAACTCTTGCCGGCTCAACGAGGCGACAATGTCGCGGATCGCTTCCAAGTGTTCCCGCATCGTCAGCTTCAAGCCTGCTTCAGCGGCCTGGCTGAGGCCCAGCGCCGCGCGTTCGTCAGGATGACTATCGCCCGGAGTTCCCTCTTTGATCATGGAGTGCCCATGGACATGCTGAGCCTGCCCGACAGCAGTCAGGCTCAACAGCCCAACCAATCCCAATCCAACTGTTACGATCGTGATTCGGTTCATCCCGTCCCCTATTGCCTAACCGTGAAAGCACCTGTGCGCAGCGGCCGCGCCAAGCCCGCGGCTGCTGCGCATCCGTCCTTGCCTGCGGATTACTTGTGTTCAGCCATGTGTTCGGTTACACGAATCGCATAGGTCATCGCCCCCATGGTCGCTGATTCCGTATCCCTCGTTCCCAGAGCGGCCCGCAGCAACGCGGCGGACATGCGAGCCTGGGCCTGGGACATCCCGGCCATGCGGCCCAACTCGATGGACTTTTTCCCGTGCTCGACTGCGGCCCTGAGATATTCCAGGGTACTTTCGATCGCATCGCAAGTATTGACGGGGGTGCACCCCTTCATCGCGTCGTGCGCTTCCTGGAGATACTTCATCACGCCATGCCCATCGCCAGGATTCTCAACATCCTTGTTGAAGTCCGGATTCCCCGACCCCACGACGACATTGATCGCTCGCTGCGTATGCGCTCGATGCCAGCCCATTCCCGTTTGGTGCGGCGCAATGGCGAGTTCGGAGTAGTGGATCGCAATTCGCAGCTGCTCATGGGCCTTCATCAGGATCTCATGCGAAGAGGACGAGCCCTTTTCCGGTTCCGCACTCCTGGCTGGAGCCGGAGCGATGACGAGTGACAGGGTCGATGCAGCCATGAGGGCGACGATCGCCATGGCTTTGGTCCTCGCTGGCAGATGTTTCATCATGAACGTATACATGGCTTCTCCTCCTTGAGCACGCACTCCACCGGCCAGAGGCGCAGATTGGTTAACGGTGATGTACCCTCGCGACTTTCTGCATTTTGATAAGGACGCACTCCTCATCCTAGGTGCACCTGTTCATCACATTGACCTCCTTCCCATCCATTTTCACTTCGTTTCCGCTCAGCAACTGAATCGCTCGAATTCGACCGCTTCGCACGCCACGACCGCCTCCGCTACCCTCAACGATCTCCTTACGCGACGACGCCCTCCGTTTACTCAGGTATCGGAATTGAGATCAGGACCGCGCCCAGCACATCGTTCAGCTTATAGTCACGCTTCGAGCTGCGGGGGTCGGCGTTATGACAGCTCACACAAATGGGCGAGACCGCCAGGTCCGCATACAGGGCTTGGAAGTAGCGGGCGCCTCCCTCCTTGACTTGGCCCTTATACGGCTGCTCGGGATGTGCCATGACCGCCTCAAGCGCCTTGCGCTCGAATTCGGTCTGAGGCCCGCTTTGTTTGTTGATGGGATTCAAGCTGATCAACCGGTACCGCACGCTGCTTCCCGTCAGCGTCGCCAGGCTCGCCGCCTCCTGAAAGAATTGGGCCGGCAACGGGAGCGCGCTGACCTCGCGCCACTTCTCCGACGATTCGATTACGCCCCTCCGCTGCATCCGCTCCACGACGTGGACGGTATAAAATGTCCGGTCGGCCTCCAGCACGGAATGGATGTAATCCACGACCGTTTCCAGCGGAACACTGCCGGCCGACTCCTTGCCGGCAAAGCCGGGCCTCCAAGCCACAAACAGACACAGGACGACGCCCAACCCTCCGGCAAACCACTTCCTGAACGACATGACACCCTCCCTTCGAAAGAGCTGTATCCGGCCCGGAGACCGGAACATGATGAAGAATGCCGCCCCCCTGCCTCCTTTCACTCTGGAGCAGAGGGAGCCCCCTTCTTGAAGATGAGCCGCGGAGTTTGCAGCTCGCCCATTTCAAACGCCGCGAGTTCCCATCCAGCTTGGCCATACTCGTTTAATGCGGATTGGATGCTGCGCGTGTCGGGCGGAACTTCGATAACCCGGTACTCGAATCGCGGTTGATTCGAAGGACCTTGCGACACAACGGGTGTCGCGCGTAGGGAGAGGAAGAGAACCAGCAATAGACAGCCGGTTCCTATGAATAACCACCGCCAGCGGTTGGCCTCATCCATGGCTCTCCTCATCCAGGGTTACGGCTTGAGCGACCGGATGTACGCCAGTAAATCGGCCAACTGAGCCTCTTCAAATGCCCCGTCATAACTCGACATGGCCGTACCGGGCCGCCCCTCCAGGATCGTCTTGCGCAGTTGTGCGTCGGTCTTTGTCTGAGTGGCCTTGGCCGCGAGGTTCGCGGGCGGCGGGGCCAGATAGGCGGCCATGTCGCTGTCGCCTTTTCCCGTCGGGCCATGGCAGCTCTGACAACTCTCCAGATAGAGCTTCTTGCCTGACTCGGGATTTCCCTTTCCCTGCGCGGCCCCCGTCTCTCCGACCAACAAAATACTTGTGACGATCAGGATTGCGACGGATATCGCGATTGTCGTCCATTGCCCTGCACGGTTCATCGTACCCTCCTCTTCTCGTCCCTACTTCAACGTCATCATGTAGGCCGTGATCGCATAGATGTCTTTATCCGGCAGAGGCGGCTTCGGAATATAGGCGCCGCTGTCAGGCTCGAAATCGTTCGGATTCTGGTTGAAGCGATAGACCCAGTCTCCATTGAGGCGTTCATTGAACTTGATGAACGACGTACTCGATGTTCCCCCGGCGTAGCCCTTGGCCGTTTTGGCCGGTGTGAAGTGGCAGTTTTGACAGCCGTGCTCTCGATAGAGTGCTTCCCCTCGCTGGAGTTGCTCCGGCGTTCCAGGCTTCATCACGCCCTCTTTGATTCGTCCATCCTTCCGCGTGGCGAGAAACCCGGTCACAGCTTTCGCCTGATCGGCGGGCAAAGCCAGATGCCGCTTCTTCCGCTCCGGGCGAAAATCATAACCGATGGGGTAATGTTTGAACTCCGGGTTCTGAAGCCACTCGGCAAGCCAGTCGCGCTGATATTTGTTCCCGGCCCAGATGAGGTCCGGCGCCTGCTTCGTTCGACGCGGCGCAGGCTTCCCCTCGATCCGATGGCACTGCACACAGGTGGTTTTCACGATCTTTTCACCGGGATCTGCAGCAGTCGCCATTGCGAACTTGGCGATGACCAGCAAGTTCACCATCGAGACGGCGATGCCAAGTACAACCGTAAATCGTATCTTCCGATGCGAGCGGCTCCGGTTCATCTCAAATCCTCCATGCCTCTGCAGCAGCTCCTTCGCCTTACTTTCGGCTGCGCCCCACAGCCCTCGTTTCACTCATCCCAATCCATACGAGTCATTCCCGTAAGATTGGATTCAAGGACATTAGACTACCCCTCTCGTACACATGCCGTAGAAACAACCATTGCCATTCGAAATGGTGCAAAATGATGCACGTGCTTCTACGCAGATGCGATTCGGGTGCCACCGAGACAGTTTCGAGGCCGCGTCAGCACATTGCACAAAAACAAGCAGTTGAAGCTGTCAGATCGGAGCAGGGCGGTGGTGAGGTGGCGCAAAGATACCCAGAAGACCCATATCAGACGAGGTAAATCGCTACGACGTACGCAGAGGATGCAGTTGATTCCTTGCGATCAAGGAAGGGGAAGGCGCCATCTCCGTAGACAACGCGGCTGGAGAGATTCGGATTGGCCTGGCCTGTATGGTACCCGACACGCACTCTCGACTCAGGAACGCAGAGGGCAGGAATCAGAAAAACGGATGGGGGGATATGCCGAACGGTAACGCCTTGGTATCCTCGCCTGCGTGGCCTCGAATGCGCCAGGCTCCATTTTCATAGACCACATGGTGAATTTCGTAAAACCAGCTATCGATGATCACCCGCTTTCCCGTTTCTTTCGACAATCCCCACAAGCTGCCGGTACAGGAAATATCGGCGGTGGGCTGCTTGGCCGATCCTCCAACGTGAATGCGTGAAAACGTGTGGGTGCTGGCCAAATTGTCATAGCCCGCAAACATCTCCTCCCAAATCTTTCTCAAATCGCTTTTCGACAACCCGTGGTAACGATACTGTTCGGAATACAGGGCCATCAGGCCGTCCAGATCGCGGGCATGGAGTGCATCCTCCGCTCTGTTAAAGGCGGCGAGAATTTCGCTCACATCCTTGTCGCTGCCCTTGATCTCGGCCCATCGGTCGACATAGATCTTGCCTGCGTCTGGCAGAGCCGGCAGACTGCACCCGCCGAGGAGCATCACGATCGCGACCAAGACCATGCGTGTCCCGAATGCTTGGATCTTGTTCATTCCTGATTCGCTCCTCAGATCCTGCGCATCGAGGCCATCGCTCCACGTCATATCTGTCCGTGCAAGGGCTGAGACATGAGAGCCGCCGGCGTCTCGTTTCATGGTTCCCATCTCAGGTTACCGGCCACAGGCTTCGCCTTCACAACCGCCCATGCCACCTCTCGGTCCACGATGTTCCATCCCGCCCATCCCGCCGCCAGGACCCATCATGGGTCCCATGCCTTCTCCATGGCCCATCATGCCGGGGCCATGTTCGCCGCCGAAGCTGCGCTCGTACTGCATGATGGTCCAAATTTCTTCGTCCGTCAGCTGGCCGCCAAATCCCACCATGCTGGTCCCGGCCGATCCGTGCTTGATCACCCAGAAAATTTCGCCCTCAGTCCGGTGACGCCAGAATCCATGATGCTGGAAATTGCGCGGCGACGGATCTAGTTGGGCCGCCACCGGCCCATTGCCACTCCCGTCTTTTCCATGGCAGTTGAAGCAAGCCCCTTTGCCGTTGTAGAGCGCCTTGCCCTGCGCAACGATCTCAGGGGAACTCGTCAAGGGACTCGTCAATGCGCGCGCTTCGGCCAGCTTATCGGCCGGCACCCGCGGCTGCATGATTTGTCGCTCCGCAGCCCAAGAGGGAATGGCAAAAGACAACGCCACGATAATCAGGGGGAATATCTTCATCGTCTTGCTCCTGTGATCGTCCACTTGCTGCTCATCGTTCTGCGCTCATCGTTCTGCGCTCATCGCTCTGCGTTTTCCACATCCCGTTAGGGAGTCACCGGAGCCATCACGGTTTTCACCCCGATCCCGTACACATACACGAGTTCGCCACCCCAATAGCCTGTAAGACCCAGGATGACAATCCCGATCGCACCGAGACCGAGCGTGAGAGAACGGATTTCTTTGAGCCACCCCCACTGCATGGCGAGCCGCAACCCCAACAGCACCACGAAGATGACCAACGTGACTTGGCCCAGGCTCTCGTGGAGTTCGAGCACCGATTCCGGCGCACCGGCCCGCTTGGCCAGATCCTCTTCCATTCCGCCCGTCACCACCGCCAGCCCTGCGGCCATGACACCGGCCAGCAGGGTATAGAGACTTGTTTCGCGAAGGCCTCCTGTCGGCCAGCGGGACGCGAGGGCATCGAATGCGACGCTGGCACACAACAGGGCAATGGGGAAATGGACGACGATCGGATGAATCGGATGCATCAAGTCTTGTTCTTTCCTGTCACAAATCCAATTCCACCATCTTGCGGTGGAATCGGGTAATCACATTGGGATCCGGCGTCAGACGGATCGGGGCTTCATCCTTGCCTTTGTACGGCAACAGGTTCAGGACGTGCCGGAGGCTTTCCAGTCGCGCCGCCTGCTTGTCGTTGGCTTTGACAATGATCCAGGGACTGAACGTCGCATGTGTCTTGCTAAACATTTCTTCTTTATAACGGGTGTAGGAATCCCACAGCTCCTGCGCCTTCTCATCGACCGGGCTCAGCTTCCATTGCTTGAGCGGGTTCTGCCTGCGCGCCTCGAACCGCTTGGCCTGCTCGTCCTTGGAGATGGAGAACCAGAACTTGATGATGGTCACCCCATCTTCATAGAGCATATGTTCGAATTCAGGAACCTGCTGGAGGAACCGTTGATGTTCCTTCTTGCTGCAGAATCCCATTACCGGTTCGACCACCGCACGGTTGTACCAACTGCGGTCGAAGAACACGATCTCGCCCTTGTTGGGCAACTGGCGAATATAGCGCTGAAAGTACCATTGGCCTCGCTCTTCGTCCGAGGGTTTTGGCAGCGCAACCACCCGCATAGCGCGAGGATTCAGATGTTCGGTGAACCGCCGGATCGTGCCACCCTTGCCGGCCGCATCGCGTCCTTCGACCAGGATCGCGATCCGCTCACCGTTGCTCTGGACCCACCGTTGCAGCCTGACCAACTCAACTTGTAGTTGCCGCAACTCCTGTTCGTACAGCAAGGTCTTGCGGACTTCCTCGATATCGACCGCTTTATTCTCGAGCAGTTGGAGGAGGCCTTTTCTCGTATTAACCCGTCTGAGATCATCGTCGGTCAACGCATGCCCCAATTCACCGATGCGTCCTAGCCCCTGAGCGATCGACCTGCTGCCTAGCGGTTGGTAGCCATCCCCTTCTCTCGGCACCATCGTGGGGATGGTCTCCAACCCATTAACGTCAAGACGCCCGTCCTTTTCGACGAACTCGTCGATCTCCACCGCATCTTCTCGATTCTTGCGGCTTTTTGATTTTCCGGTCGATTCGCCATCGGCTGACATAGGGGATTCCTTTCTTCGCTGCGCAATCAGAATGCGACGTTGCGGTCACGTTCGGCCACGGCCTTGATGTAGTCTGCCATACCCTTGATCGTTGCGCCAGAAACGAGATCTCCGACGCCGATCTGCCGCGCCACAGCGCAGGCCCCGCAGACCCAGATGGGAATATTCGCGGCTTGCACGGCAGCCAGCAGATCTTTCAACGGCGTCAGGTTGACTCCCGTCACGTGCTCGGCGGTTCCCTTGCGTCCGAGCGTCACGGATTCATTCCACAGCCAGAGCACGACATCGTGCCCTTGCTCCTTCGCCACTTTTGCAGCCATGAACGGCAAGGTCGCCATCGTGGGATCGTCTGTGCCTCGACTGCCGGAAATAATAAACGTCGCCATCGATGAATCCTCCGTCTCTCGTCATTCGTCTTTCGTATCTCGCGGACGTTATTCATACTCCGCGAGATACGAACGACACTTCACAGATATTCCCTACTTCGGGCCTTTGAAGTTCGCTTTGAGATAGGCCATGACATCAGCCACACCCTGCTGCCCGAGGGTCAACCCCCAATAGGGCATGTTGGCTGACTTGCCCATCGCCGCTCCGCCGTGATTGACCATGTTGTAGAGATACTCGGTCGGCACCTCGCTGAAGTTGATATTGGCATGGATCGCCGGTTTCGGTTCGATCGTGGCCGCAGCCGGTCCATCCCCTTTTCCGGCAGCCCCGTGGCACTGCATACAGTACTCTTTGTAAATCACCTTCCCCCGCCCGACACTGGCCTTTCCGAACTCCGGAGCCGTCCAGGGTTCATAGAACTTAAAGTCCGGAGCGCCCTGCACGGCCAGGAACCCGAGTACTGCGCGCAGTTGCGGCTCCGTCGCATCGGCAAGGAATTCGCCGCTATGCGGGGTGAAATCCTGCGGATTCTGGCCGAAGCGGAACAGCCAGTCCATGTTGTACCGTTGACCGGATTTCTCCAACGCCGCGCTCTGCTGCCCACCGATGAGTTTTCCGTTTTCCTCGATCGTATGGCAGCCGAGACAGGCATGCGCTTTAAAGGCCATGCCACCGAATGTCGCTTCGAATTTGGTGACCTTCGTCACGTCATACGCGCCGACTTTCACCCGGGGATCTTTGTTGTTCTTGTCGAAGTAGTCGGCAATCGCATTCGCCTCGGTCTCGGTGACCACCGGATGCTTCACCGCCCCTTCACTGAGGTCCCAACGATAACCCTTCTGATAGAGCGGCGCTTCTTTCCCGGTCAGCCACCCAATCAACCAGGTCCGCTTATATTTGCTGCCTGCCCAGATGAGATCGGGCGCCCGCAAATTAAAGCGCGAGTCGGGCTGCCCCTCCAGGCGATGACATTGGACACAGGCCTGCTGGATCAGTTCCTTCGCCCGGGGCTGGTCGCTCCCGAAGAGCAGCTTTGGAGTGGACATCAGTCCCACCAACGTCAACAACGCGCCGCCAATGACAATCCCTTTCCGCAAATTCATGACCGCTCCTTTCATCTGTAGTGAGGTCCTCTCACCGTTACTTCGACAACAACCATGCGTGCACATCGGCAATGTCCTGGTGGCTCAGCACCGAACCCCAGGCCGGCATCGGCCCCCGTCCGTGCAGGACCGTCTCCCAGAACAGGTCCTCATGTTTCAGAATCGGATTCTTTGCCAGCTTCGGACCCATCCCACCCGTGGCCCCGGTCCCGTGGCAACCCTGGCAGTTATGCTCGAAGATACCGGCGCCTCTGGTGGCAACTCCCGTCACCGGACCTTCAGCCAGCGGCTCCTGCGTCAGCGGCTCTGCCTTCCTCAACTCACTGTCGAGCGGCGGCAGGTGATCCGGTGCACCGGGGTGATACCTCGCCGAGAGGTACCGCACGAGCAGGTCGGCCTCGTCGCTGGAAATCTCCGCACCCCAATGTTTCATTTTCTCAACCGTGGCTTCCCATCGCGCGCGAGGCAACCGCTGCTGCGCAACAAGATCAGGACTGTGGCAGACGGAACAACGCGCGATGATCAATCCCTCAGCACGAGGCGCCAGTGCCGCACTCACCGTGGCCAGATCCTCCTCCTGCGCCGCCGTCACAACGACCAGACCCGCCATGATGATGGCCGCCGACAGCATGGCAACGGAGAGAGAGAATGCTGAAAAAGGTCTTCCAGCAAGGCCGCAGCGAGCGATAGCCCGAGGCGTACGTTTCATGTACGTTGAGGGCTTGAGCGAAGCGAGAACGAAGCTGGAAGCCTTTTGCAGCGTTCTCATGCCGTCACCGTCACCGATACGCGATCCCACCCGTTCCACAAAAATCCGCTCGGATTCCAGGGTGTCATGGCCGACTGCTGCTCTCCGCTGGCATCCGCCGCGCGGCAGAGAATCGTGAACGCGCCTGCCGTCTTCGCCTTCCAGACCAACTGCCATTGCCTCCATGCGTAAGGGCGATCTTCACCTACCAGCCTCGCCGGCTCCCACGTCTTCCCCTCGTCAAAGGACACCTCGACCTTCACGACCTTCACCTCTCCACTCCACGCCATACCTTGAATGGTCACGGGACCGGACTTCACGGTCTCACCCTCTTGCGGCGCAGCGATGAGCGACTTCACCACCATCCCTTCCACGGGGGCCGAAGGAACGTTGGGTGTCGTCCCGGACTCCACAGGCTGCGTCGGGACCCGATAGGCCGTCTGCATGTAGTAGCCCTGCGACTCTTCCGCCTGCACCGTGATCTCCGTCAGCCACTTCATACAGGAGTCCGCCATCCAGCCAGGCGTGATCACTCGCAATGGCGCGCCATGCAAGAGCGGCAGGGGACGCCCGTTCATTTCATAGGCGAGAATTGTATCCGGATGAAGCGCTTTCTCCAGCGGAATACTTCTGGTAAACAGCGGCACAGAGGCCACGACAGGCCGATCCGCTCCTTGCAGTTGCACATGCCGCGCGCCGGCTTGAACCCCGGCCTTCGCCAAGAGATCTCGCAGCCGCACCCCGGTCCATTCTGCGTTCCCGACTGCGCCCCGTTCCCATTGCACGCCGGGAACTTTGGGCCGATGAAATGCGCGACCGTTGCCGCTGCATTGAACGACCGCCGTGATGGTCACGGCGTCCATCTGACGCAGGTCTTTCAGCGTAAATTCCTGCGATCGTTCAACCAGGCCACCCACACGAAGCGTCCAATTGGCCTCGGAGATTGCGTCAGGCGGCGGTGGGCCGAAATGACTCCGCACGAAGAAACGATGGTTGGGCGTCAGGAACGGTCTGAATTCTCGCACCGGCGTTTCGGCATCGAAGGGCCTGGCCACCCGGACCGTCAACGGCCCAGATTCGTTCCTCGCCGGCTCTTCCCCGGCTGCCTGCACGACAGGAACCTGCCGATTGACGATCACGGCTACTCCAAGCCCTTGAAGCAGCCGTCCGAGCAATGAACGCCGTGAGAGAGTCATGGGGTGATCGTTCCTCCTGATGGCTGGCTCCCCACATGGCTGTGCGGATTCAGCGTAATCGCTATGTTCGGCGCAACCGTCAGCGACTGATGGACGGTGCAGGCATGCGCAACTTTCAACAAACGTTCTTTGAGATCCGGCGTCAGACGGTGAGGAAGATGGATCGCCAGAGCCATCGCGCCGACACGATGCGGGCCCTCGGCCATCGTCCACTCGGCATCGATCTTCAGCCCGTCCTGAGGGATGTCGTGGCGCGCGCAAAACTGCCCGACAAAATACCCGACGCAACTGGCCACCGATCCGACAAACAGTTCGACGGGACTCATCCCGGCATCCTGCCCGCCATCGTCTGCCGGTTGATCCGTGACGATGCGATGTGTGCCGCTCGTGATGTTGTAGCGCATCCCGCCATGGTATGAAGCTGTGAGTTTCATGTCGCCCTCCTCGCAGAGGCCCTCGTCCGAAGAAAAGAGCATATAGCGTATGGCTTATGGCGAGGAACCAGAGCTGGAACTACCGAAACCAATGATCGACGCCTCGTCTCGACAGACGATGGCTTTTCCATGCCATCAGCTATAAGCCATACGCTCTTATCCCCCAAGATACGCCTCATGCGCTAATACGGCGAGTCCGCAGGCTTTCCGCCCTTCGGCCAATCATTCGTTTTGCCGGGAAAATCCGGACGCGGTTGCGCGTTGATAAATGCTGCGACGTCGTAGGCATCGTCATCCGACAGGGTCCAACCCCAGCCACGCGGCATGTTCGATTTGATAAAGGCGGCGGCAACGCTCACCCGCGCCATGCCTGCGGCAATGTTGTAAGACTTCGGTCCCCAAACCGGCGGCCCCGACATCGTTCCCAGGCCATCGGAGCCGTGACAGAAGGCACATTTGTTCGCAAATATCTTCTTCCCGTTGGCTGGATCGAGTGGCCTCCGTGAGTCAATGTGCTGGAGTCCCCTCCAGGGAATGGTCGCGCCTTGCGGTACTCCCTCAGAAAGCCAGGTGATATAGGCCACGATGGCCTGCATCTTGGAACTGTCCGGCGGAAGGGCTCGCCCATTGAGGCTCCGCTCAAAACACTCGTTGATGCGGTCTGCCAACGTATTCACCTTCGCGTTGCGGGAGCGGTACAGGGGATAAACTGACGCAAGGCCGACAAATGAGGCTGCATTTGGATTGAGTCCGCCATCAAGGTGACAGTTGGTACAATTGAGGCGGTTGCCAACATAGGGCCGGCCATATTCCTGAGTATTGACGACAATCTCATAGCCAAGCCTGATCTGTTCGCCGAGCCGACTTCCTGGAATGGTCTCCGGAGAGGGCGGAGCGAACTCGATCACGGCACGGTCGGTTCGGTCTGCCCCGTGAAACTCCTCGGTCTGAACCCGAGCCGTCTCGCCGGCACAGCTCACGAGCATAGTCATCCCAAGCACCATCGACAACAGCCACATCATATCTCTCCCCTGTGCCAAGACCGTGCCACTAGCGTTGACAATGTACCTGCTGTTTTTACCATTAAATCAATCGATTAGACATCAGAACCCATTTCTACTGGAGCGAAAAGCCACAGGGCCGACTCCAGACTTGTTGCCGGATGCCACAGGGGCCAGGCACGTGGCAAGGGGCAAGGGGCGAAGAGCCAGAGGCAAGAAGTGAAAGAGACAACATCCCTTCATTATTTCCCCTTGCCTCTGGCCACGCGCTCCTCGCCAAACCAAGGGGCGCTTACGGCAGAAGCGCCCCCTGGATGGCCTAGATTAGGACGGGGTTCGCTTGAGGCTCAGCATGTAGCTCGTCAGATCGTTAACTTGCTTGTCGTCCAGGGGAAATTTCGGCATGAACGACCCCGGCGATACCGACTGAGGATCGCGAAAATGTTTCAAATGCCATTCACGGTCAGGCCTCCCGTCGCCGACATAGGACAACTCCGGCCCCACGGCACCGCCTTCACCGTGAATGCGATGACAGCCGATGCAGCCGAATTGCTGATAGAGCGCCTGCCCCCTGGCGAGAGCCGGATCCACACGCGGCACGGCATAGAGATTCCTGATCGAGAGGCCCAGTAACGAAAAGACCACGAGAAGAAACAGCAGCCCCGAGACCAGCGCAGCAGGACGCTTAATCGGATTGCGCACCGGATTCCTGTCGATGAAGGGCCAGAAGAAGAGGCCGAGAACCACGACCATCGGCAGCACCCAGGTCGCCAGCGGCTCCAACGGTCCATGCACGTATTTCAGTAATTCGTAATAGAAGAGGAAATACCATTCCGGCACCGGCACGAAACTGGTATCGGACGGGTTCGCCTTGTCGGTCAAGGGGAAAGGCACCAGCAGCGCGAGACTCGCCAAAACCGCGAACACCGCTAACATGACGACAGCGTCCATATAGACCTGCCGCGGATAGAAGGTTTCGCGGCCGAGCGATGCCCGCTCATCGGTCCAGGGTCCGGCCGGGCCCACACGCCGCAGAATGAAGAGATGGGCGGCGATCAAGGTGACGAGGATCGCCGGCAGAAACAAGACATGGACGGCAAAGAACCGTGACAAGGTGAGCGCCCCCAACAATTCTCCGCCCCGCATGACCTTCATCAGGAACTCTCCGACCAGCGGAACCGTGCCCACCATATTGAGCCCGATCTGGGTCGCCCAATAGGCCGTCTGATCCCACGGCAGCAAATACCCGGTGAAGGCAAACGCCATCACGATGAGAAAGAGCACGACGCCGACCATCCACATGACTTCGCGAGGCGACTTGTACGCCCCGTACAAGAATGTCTGGAGCATATGCAGCCCGATCGCGACCACCATCCCTGAAGCCCCCCAATGGTGGAGCCCGCGCACGAATGCGCCGAACGTGACCTGCTCTTCAATGAACTGAATACTGTCGTAGGCGTGATCGGGCGTCGGAGCATAATAGATGGCGAGAAACATGCCGGTCACGGCTTGGAGCAGGAAGAGAAAGAGCGTCGCCGAGCCGAACACATAGATCCAGCTGGCGCCGCCGGGGATCGGCTCGTCGAGCAGGGTCCGTTCGACCGGCTTGAGGTTCAAGCGGCGGTCAAGCCATTTGTAGATTCGCATCAGAATGCTCCGGGCTAGAGGCATGCGGCTAAGGGCGAGTGGTAGGATTTCCCGAACCCCTCTAGCCGCTCGCCAATTTCACAGTTCCACCGGCTTCGACAAGCCAGACTTGAACTCTTTGTACATGACCAGCAATCGTCCTTCTTCGATTTTTGTCGGCAAGCGGTCCAGCGCACGAGGGGCCGGGCCGGCCAACACCGCTCCGGTCACATCATAAACGCTGCCATGGCAGGGGCATTTGAACTTCCGGTCCGTCGTATCCCAGTGGTAGCCGCAGCCCAGATGCGTGCAGAGCGGCGCAAACACGGTGACGGCTCCGTCCGGATGTTTGACTGCCCAAACTGCCTTCTGGGTTTTGGCCTCCAGGTAGCCGTCTCTGACGATCGTCACATACTCAAGTTGTGACGGCTCCCCCTGCGGCAAACTATCGACCTGACCGACCTCAACCCACGATTGAGCCCTGCGCTTCAGCGCTGGTGAGATCACATACCCGGCCAAGGGAATCGCCAGCCCGAGCCCGATCAGGCCTGCCGCCACCTTCGTCACCCAGCCGAAAAACGTCCGCCTCGAACCGACAGGGGTGTGGTCCCCTCCCTCTTCAAGGCCTCCCTGTTGCTCACTCACAATAGTCCTCCGTTGATCTTCCAGAGATTGTGGCCGATGAGGATCGCTGCGACCGCCCATGCGACGACGGCAAAGGCTCTGGTTAACAGCCTGGGGGAGAGAGCACGACTCACCTGTCTCCCGGCCAGCATTCCGATAGCGGCGCCGGCAATCAAGAACGAGAGGACGCGCAGATCCATCGGAACCAGACGAGCATATGCGGCGACTCCTGTCAGGGCAATCAGCGTAATGATGAACAGGGAAGTCCCCACCGCCACCCGCATCGGAAACCCGAGCAACAGCGTCAGCGCCGGCACAATCACAAACCCTCCTCCTACCCCGAAGAATCCGGTCAACAGGCCGACCACCAGTCCGATCCCGCTCACTTTCACCCAACAGGTCCGCGGAAACAGATCCGCGCAGATGCTCCGTTCCTCAGGATCCTCCCGCAAGGTCGTGCGCCACCACATCTGTCCGGCCGCCACAATCATCAGCAGGCCGAAGAGTAGGAGCGTGATTTCCTCCCGTACGAGCCGATGGCTTACGGAGCCCAGCCACCCGCCGATCATACCGGTGCCGCTCAGGAGTAGCGCCGCCTTCACCTTGACGAGGCCGGACTGAAACGATTCGATGGCGCCGATGGAGGCGGCGGCAGCGACGAGCGCGAGTGAAAGACTCACGGCTTCCTGCAGGCTCGTCCCGAGCACATAGACCAGAAGGGGAATTGCGATCAGCGATCCGCCGCTCCCCGTGACGCCCAGCGAGAGACCCACCAGGCTTCCCACCAAGACAGCAAGGATCGCTGGATCGCCGCCCGTCATGCGTCTCTTCTTGTGAGGCTCATGAAACCCACGATACGGCTAGACCACAACTTGTGATTTGATGACCGCTTCAAGGCGCTTCAAACTTTCCGGCTGACCCAACACAATCAATTTGTCGCCCTCGGCTAGCAGGACCTTGGGGCCTGGATTGAACTCAAGATGGCCCGATGTGCGCTTGACCGCGATGAGGACCAGCCCTCGATCCTCGGCCAGTCCGCAATCGCAAGGGGTCCGGCCATCGAACCGTGAGCCCTTCTCGACGGTCAGCTCTTCCATCTGAAGATCCAGATGTTCACTCTGCGTCGCCAGTTCGAGAAAATCCATGACCGCGGGACGGATCAAGGCTTGTGCCATTTGCACCCCGCCGATGTGATAGGGCGACGAGACGCGGTTTGCGCCGGCCCTCATCAGCTTGTGCTCCGACCCTTCGTCGCCGGCGCGCGCCACGATGTAGAGATCCTTGTTCAATCCCCTGGCCGTCAGCACGATGTAGAGGTTCTCCGTGTCCGTATTCACGACCGACACCACCCCTTTGGCCCGTTCGATCCCTGCCCGGATCAGGACCTCATCCTGTGTGGCATCGCCTTCCACCGCCATCAGACCTTCCCGTTGCAAGGCGGCAATGACGTCAGGACTCTTGTCGATCACGACGAACGGCAGCGGTTTCGCGCTGAGTTCCTTGCAGATCCGCTTCCCCATCCGTCCGTATCCACATACGATGTAATGATTCGCCACCGTCTTCATTTTTCCCTCAGTCCGATACCGTCCGAAAATCGCGCTCAGTTCCCCTTCTAACAGCAGCCGCGCCACGTTGCCCAACACATAGAAGAGGGTTCCCACGCCGCTGATGATCAGGACGATCGTGAAGGCCCGGCCGGCCGGCGACAGCGGATGAACTTCCTGGTACCCGACGGTCGCAACGGTCGTAACCGTCATGTAGAAGGCATCGAAGGCGGACCAGCCTTCGATCACCATGTAACCGAGCGTCCCCAACGCGATGACGGCCACCACGGCCATAACCGCCAGCATCAGATGCCGCGTCGTGTCCGACGAGCGAGACGTTCCTATCATTCGGCACGGTCTTTCACTCTTTCACAATCACGCCGCAGGCGATACGGGGTCCGCCAGGAGCATCCTTTGACGGCGGGTCCGGCAGATACTTATCGTCCAACTCATGGATGATGAAGGCGCTCCCGTCCTTATCGAACAGGCTGTTGAGCCCCTCCGACAGGGTCACCCGGCTCGTGATCGTATAGAGGGACCCGTTCCGGTCATCGTTCACAGAGAGGTTCTGGAGATCGCCGAGATGATAGGGATGGTTCCCCAACCCTGGCGTCACGTTCGCGTCAGGATTCACTGCCGGATCCACATTCCCGTCATAATGCCCCTTGGCCGCCGAGAAGGGCTCGCAGTTGCCGGTCTCGTGAATGTGGATCGCATGCCGTCCCGGTTTCAATTTACTGTCCGGCGTGCCCTGGAGCTTCAACTTGATCCTGACGCGCCCTTCATACTCCTCGTAGAGATGCGCCTCTCCCGTAATCCCTGGGCCGGCGATGACGGCCTTCGCATGCAAAGTCTTCTCATGCTTGCCCGTATGATAGGACGAGCAACCGGCGAGCGGTACGAGCGCTGACAGTGCAAGTGCAGTTCCCATCAATATACGGTTCATCGTATCCTCCTTGGTGATTCGATTCTCCGACCGGACGGCCACTCCTACTGAGAACAGCGCGCGAAGATTGCGTCGCAATGGTTCTCGGCCCCCAACCATTCGGGCACCGACTCATATCGCACGTCGGTCACACGACCGTCCTTGAGCATAACCGTCGCCCGACAACGATGGGGGATATCCCGTGGACCGCTCGACTTCGCGCCGGGGACGGATAGTTCAACGAGTTCGGCTTCCTCCTGGTACACCATCACCGCCAAACCCTCAGATGTGCTCTCTCTACGCGGCGCACCGGCACAGGCGAGGAGTTCCTGCTTCGTCTTGCCCTTCAAGACATCCGCCGTCTTCACCGCGTCCGAACGATCCGCCGGACCACCGGCACAAGCAGTGAACAACAATGCAACTAGCACCAGCAGCCCCATCTTCGTGAGCCGGAAACACCTCACAGCGAAGGGGAGCGTTATCGTATTCATGCCGGCTTATCCAACTTCTCGATGCCCAACGCTTTCAGAATCACTTTTTCATAGTAGGGCTCGCTGATACCGCGTTTCATCTTATGGAGGAAATATTTTTCCAGCCCGATCTTGGCCAGGTGGACCCACTTGCCCTTCTTCGCCCAGGTCACATTTCTCGGCGCCATCTGTGGCAAGGCCACGAACGCGACGCCCGTGTCCCCCATGTCGGCCAGGCAGATCGCATTCCAGGTCGCGGTATCGCGCTTGGGATCGTTCTCGATATCCGCCTTGATGTTGTGGACTGCGGCGGAAACCATCGATTCGATCATGTAACCGGTCTTGGGGGCGCCGGTCGGAATGGGGGTCACTTCGACCGGTGGAATCGCCACGCAAACACCGACCGAATAAATATTTTTGTACTTGGGATTGGCCTGATAGGCATCGATGTTCACGAACCCCTTGGGGTTGCACAAGCCTGGCGTACCAGCCACCGCATCCACCCCGGCGAACGGCGGGATGAACATGGAATACCGGAACGGGATCTCCTGTCCGTCCTCCAGCAGCACCTTGCCGGGCTGGACTTCTTTGATCGAACTATTCGGAATTGGCTTGATGGAATGTTCGGCGAACTCGTCCTCCATGAGGCGGCGCGAAGCCCCCACTCCGGCCAATCCCATATGTCCGATGTACGGTTCCGGCGTCACGAAATAGATCGGCACTTTCTTCCGAAGCTTCTTTTTCCGAAGATCGGTGTCGAGGATGAACGCCATCTCATAGGCCGGTCCGAAACAGGAGGCGCCTTGGGCCGCCCCGACGACGATGGGACCGGGATTTTTGAGGAAAGCCTGGTACGAGCCCCAGGCCTGCTCGGCATGGTCCACATTACAGATGGATTGGGTATAGCCGCTGGGGCCCAGCCCTGGGACCGCGCCGAAATTCAGCTTGGGCCCCGTCGCGATGATCAGATAGTCGTACGGCACCTCGCCCTTAGCAGTGACCACTCGATTCTGCTCGGGCTCGATCCGGTCCGCCGTGGCATGGACGAACTCGATCCCTTTCTTGGCCAAGACAGGCGCGATCTGAAAACTGATGTCTTTCCTGGTCCGCCAACCGACGGCGACCCAGGGATTCGACGGCACGAAATGAAAGGACTCGACATTGGAGATAACCGTGACCTTGTGTTTCTTTGCGAGAAACGCCCGCGCCTCATAGGCCGCCGGCAGTCCGCCGATCGATGCGCCGATGATCACCACTCGTGCCATGTTCCGCTCCTTTGGTGTGGATGGCGGCAAGCCATCAGCCTTCAGCAGTCAGCCTGAACACGAAGCCTGTCGTCGGGCTATTTCCGAAGCTGATGGCTGGTTGCTGATAGCTCCCCTTATCTCTTCCCCGTCTGACAGGTATTGATTCCCAGCAAGGTCCAGGCTGGGCAGAAGCCGATTGCGCCCGTGACCAACATGATCGTCCCGACCACCAGCGCGATACCAGTTCCTACCGGGGGCAACCCGGCAAAAGCCCCGATCCCGAGCAATGCGATTCCCAAAACAATCCGAATCGGTCGTTCAACTCCCCCTACATTGCATGCCATGGGTGCACCTCCTTGGTTGGGCTGAAGCTATCAGCTCTCAGCGTTCAGCCGTCAGGGTTCGGATTCGGAGACTGTCGGCTGATTCCTATCTTGATCGGTATGAGTCCTCGCAGAGGAAATGGATTCAGCTTTCTCTCGGCGTATTCTCTTGTGATTCTCCGCTGTATTCTCATACTGATAGCTGAATGCTGACGGCTGACCGCTACTTATCCACTCCGAATCGATACAAATCATGGCACGTCGTGCAGCGCGCGGTCATGCTGGAGAGACGCTGGAGAATCTGCTGTGGAGTCTCTTTCTGGACAACCGCATCTGCGAGGGCATCCATGTCCTTATGGATCGACATGCCCATTTGCTTGAATGGCAACGGTAGTTTCGCCATCAGCGCCGGATTCACATCCGCCGCCATGCCCATTCCCGCTGAGCGGGCCGCCTGTTCAATCTGCGTTCGATCCGCAGCCTGATCCTGGCTGGTCAAGCCCGTGACCACTCCATGGACCGCCTTCAAAAGCATCCGCATCTCTCCCAGGATCATGTCTCGCTCGGCCGGTGCTAAGACGATTTGCGTCCGCCCATCCGTGCCAGGCATCGTCCATCCGCGCACGAAGAACCATCCAGCAACCGCCATCGTCACAATCCATAATCCCAACGTGATCCGGCAGAATGTCGATCTCATCGAAGCTCACCTCCCATGCCATCATTTTGTTGAGGAGCCAGCGTGCGCACATAAGCGAGCGCATCCCAAATCTCATCGTCTGTGAGTGATTCCCTCCAGGCTCCCATCGCCGTATTCGGCTTGCCGTCATGCACACTCTTGAACAACCTCGCATCCAGCTTCCCTTGAACCGCCGGAGATGTCAGGTCGGCAACCGGAGGCGTAAACTTCATCTGCCCCTCACCCTTCCCGTCGATCCCATGACAACGGACACAAGTCGTCGAAAAAATCACTCTGCCGCTGAGCACATCCCGCTCCGGTTGAGAGACGTTCAATTCTTTCAGGCTCGCGCCCCCAGCAAGCGCCAAGAGCACGGCTCCAACCAGTACGATTTTCATTTCATTGCCTCCTTGCCTTCCTGTCCGTTGAATAACATTGCGAGTGAGATGCCACGCAGACGTGGAAATACCTCGGGCCTAAACCTCTGCACAAACAAAGCCTTAGGAGGAAGGGGTTGGAAAGCAACGCCGACAGATTACTGGAACTGGCGAGAAAGACCCCGCTGAGCATCTGCTCACTGTCGCAAGACGCTACAGCTGGGGAAGGTCAACGGTCATTCGTCGTCACGACTCAGGTAGATAGGCCGAAGGCTTTTAGCCTTAGGCCTTCCGCCTGAACACCTCAATAGCTACCATTCGGCAATCGGTCATCCTGCGACAATAATGAGCTGGGACTGGCTCCGATTCCAAGCGGTGCCTGTCCCGCTTCTTGTTCACTCTCCCTCAGTCTTGCGGCATCCAGGCGATTAGTGTATATACGATAATGTGTTTACGTGAGACATTTCGAAGGCCATCGCGAACTTCGAGAAGCATGGCGTTCCGTTCGAGGAGGCAGCCACAGTCTTCGGCGATGCCAACGGACTTGACTGGGACGACGTGGCACATTCGCACCAGGAACAGCGGTTCAAGCGACTTGGCCTATCAGTGAGCAAGCGGCTGTTGCTCGTCGTGTATACGGTACGGAGGATGGAACATGAAAAAGAAAAATTTAGGATCATCAGTGCGCGGCCAGCGAGCCGGCGGGAGCGCCAAGCCTATACCAGACTCACAGATTGATTTCTCGGACATCCCGGAGTCTACAGAGGAAGAACTCCGGCGCGCGCGTCGGGTCGGCAGACCGGCCAGCGGCATGGCGAAGCAGTTGATCGCCATTCGTCTCTCGCCGCGGCTGTTGAGCCAGCTCAGAAAGATGGCAGCCAAGCAAGGGAAGCCCTATCAGTCACTGATTCATGAACTCTTAGAAAAAGCCGCCTCCAAAGCCGCGTAACGGTCCTTCTGGTCTGTCTCGTCTATCTCGTCTGTCTGGTTCCTCTGGTTGGTTTCCCAACCTGGCCAGCCAGACAACCCCTCTCGCATTTCTCGCTCGCCCCTCATCTCTCGCGCTCCACCACACAGACCGGAACCCACCAGCCTCGTCTCGCATCGGAACCCAGGCCGCTCTCGTACAAGCGTAAAGGGGCAAGGTCAAGCAACGACCCCGGTGCTTCTCTCCTAAATGGCTTGTGGGCTGATCTGCAGCCGATACCGTCATGGGAGCGGTGAAAAAAGTAGTCGAGAATAGAAGGGCTTGGTCGGGCGAGGAATTGCAGATAAATATTACTCGCTCTGATGATCTTCTGGAAGACCAATTCGCTGCTGGAAATATGAGAAACGACTACTCAGATGTTCGAAATATGGACTTTTCATGACACAGCGTCGTTTTGCTTCGAATGTAAGTCTCCTATACACCTCGTCTGTTGGAACGGAAAAGTACCGCTTAAAGTCTATTCCTAGCTCTTGGAGGCCTTCCCTCAATGCGTCGGCTTCTGGGGCAACCTTCTGAAGAAAATGATAGCGTTCAAGTTTATTCTTTACGAAAAAATCCTGCTCCCTTGTACTCAGTGGGGTCGCGCCCAAACAAAGCTCATCGGCTGTGGTGACTTCACAGAACAGGATATTCGGCAACATTTTGTCAGGCCTAACCGTAGCACCATTTCTGGCGCGAAAGTCCTGCAGTAGATCGCAGTCTTGCGAGACTATGACCGCATATGGGTGTTTGATCCGGTCGACTTTCGGGACTGAAGTAGCATCTACGGTTGTAATATCAAGGCGTGCTTGGACGAGGTTCGAAATAATCTCTCCTTGCCTTAACTCTCCCTCAGAGAGCGAGGCAACATAAATGACACCCTCGCCAGGCAAGCGATTAGTCCTCCGCTATTATATGGAAACCTGGGCGCTGATAGGATTTCCCTTGGTTGGCTGGAACTGACTGACGCGAAGGTAAGGCTTGACGCTGATACTGTGCGCGTTTGCGATCACAGTCGTAGATTTCAGCCATCGACTCACACAATTCAGGCATGCCACGTTCTGAAATGTAGTCCACAATTTTGTGACAAAGAATTCTTGCCAAGGGAAGTTTTTGAGAAAGAGTCCACTTAGCCAGATCCTGAGCAGAGGTTGTAATAACGTGGTAGTCGGATGAGGTGGTAAACAATACCTCTGTTTCGGCGCCAAGGGTTGAAGTGACCGTGGTTGTCCCTGTGCCGAATTCTTCAGGATTGAGCAGAAGGCTGCACTCCTGGTGTGATTGCTCTTGGTTCCATCGCATTGTGGAGCTGGGGAGTAACACACCACTTAAAAAGCCTTCCAGCCTCTCGGTTGAAGTAGTTGAGTCTCTCTCCGGCACTGTTGACCTCCATTTTTTCGGAGACAAAGAAATCCGAATCTATCATGTAGCAAGGCTCGTCCGTGTCTGGTCGTTGAGTAAGTCCATGCACAATGCGTACATTTCCCATTCCGTTGTCTAATTCTACCAAAAGCTCTTTCCTTACATTCTGCACATTCTTACCTATGACGGAGCCCAGCTCTCCCGAAATATGAGGTGCAAGAAGCGCTGACCATTCGACACCTTTGAGATTGAGCTTTGATCGATTGATTACATCTCGATAACGCAATCCAATGCGCGTGAAATGCGCAGGTTGGTATGTTCGTTCAAGGCTATCCACGGCATGAAGCAGGCGATCCTTAAAATCACTCCACTGCGAGTAGCGCTTGGAAGTTAATGCAATAAATTCATTCGAAAGAGTAACGGTCCAAGTCTCGTCTTCTGAATAGAAATCGTACGCCAGCCTACCTGATTTAACTGCCCATGGAATGTCATCTCCAAAAACTTTTTTAATCTCTGGGGGTAAAGACAGCGCCGCATCAAACTGGCGCTCCTTGAATAACGGGTATGTAGCTCTTAGTTGTTCTTGAAATTGAAAGGGAGACTCCGCATCAATTCGCAAAATAGGGGGGAAGCGTAATTGGCAGATGACGGTTTCTAGTGGATTCTTTGCGTAGATAACGCGATCACTGTCAGGGAAGCGCATGTGGCCTTTCGTTAGGCTCGATCAGTCATTAGCAGGGGCAATGTGAAACAATAGCACATACGGGGGTCCACCAACACCGTAACATTTTGCGCGAGAATTGAAATCATTGTCAACGTTTGAACTTCAAGTTAGGCGCAATCGATTCCGAAACTAGTCAAAGCGGATAAAGGTCGACGGTATCCGCCGCCATCTCTTTGGTAGACGGCTTCGAGTGTCTATATTTACAGACTTCCCAAAAGGAACCCCGGGCCATTCTTCGCTGACACAGCAAACATCCAAATATGGTCCTTCCTAGCCTACTCATTTACGTTACCCCAGGATGGCCCGGATGAGTCCCCCATTGCGCGCGTCCAACGAGGGGAGTCCGCGCCCGCGCGTTGCGCGAGCACAGGGGACTCACCGGGCCACCCCTCCCCCTACTACCGGATCGTCGCCTCCAAGGTCACTTTGGCCTTCATCGAGTTGGAAATCAGACAGTTCGCCTCGGCTTTCTCGATCAGCTCCTTCGCCTTGGCCGCATCGGCGCTCGTCGAAAGCGTGATGGTCGGCTTCAACGTGATGGCCGTGAACTGAAACTTCCCCTCGACCAATTCCAGCTTTCCTTCTGCCGCGCTCTCGTAGGAGGTAAAGATCAGACCTGCTCGCTCCGCCACTGACAGGAATGTCGTCATCAAACAGATATTGGCGGACGCAACGAATAGATCCTCCGGCGACCAGACGCCTTCGTGTCCTTTGAACTCCGGCGGCGTTGCAACTTGGATATCCGGTTTGCCGGCACAGGAAATAACTCCCTTCCGCTGCTCCGTCCATTTCACCGCCGTGTGATACAGATAGACTTTCGGCTTCACATCCATGATTCCTCCCAGTTCCTGCTATCAGCTATAGGCCATCAGCTCTTCGTTACGGTTTGATGTAGGCCCACCCCTGCTCTTGCAATTCCATCAGACGAACCATAGCCGGCATGGTGCGATCCACCTGATCGATCAAATCGGCCCTCGTAAGCCCTTGAGCCTTCATCGTGTTTGAACAGGCGGTATACGAGACCCCATAGGAGGTCTTCAGCCTCGCCAGCTCTTCGGCCAGCTTCGTATCCTGTTTCGTGAACAACGACAGTCCAGCTCCATGGGCGACGAGTTCCACCATCACTCGTTCGGCTCCTATGGCTTCATAAAGATTCTTGATGTTGTTGAGCGCGCCCTTCTGCACCTTCTCCTCTCCGCTATTCAGATGCATGACCACGCGATGGATCTTGCTGCCAGCCTCCGGTCCTTCTGCGCTCTGCACCGGTCCCACGCCACAGACAAGACCGATGAATATCATCAAGCCGACGAAACCGACAACAGTGGCATATCGAGACATGATCATCGCTCCTTGAATGACAGGCTTACTTCCCTGCCGCCGCTCGGGAGAGCACATGGTGAGAGACTACGTTGGTTGGGGTAGACGGAGAAAGTTCAGGATTGGGCTCAGACTGCCATCGAACACTACCTCGCTATCGAGCCTCGCCTCCTTCTGCGTCGGTCACCAGGGCTCTCTTAGGAACCGCTCTTCGCTTATTTTTCATCACTCCTAGCGCGAGCGACCCAATAACCAGGCCGACGGCTATGGTGAGCCACTGCCAGGATGAGGAAACCATCTTTCTCAATTGAATAGATGAGCGAGTACCGGAACTGCCGAAGCAAGCGCTTCCGGATGCCCGGTCGAATCTCCTCAGCCGATTCCGGGAACTGGACGATGAGGCTCTCGGCCCGACGGACCTCGGCGAAAAACCGCCGTCCCAGCCCTGTCGCTCGAAGTTCGAGGTAGCCGATCTCGTTCAGCAACTCGGCCTCGGCCCCCTCGTGGTACTTGATTGGCGTCACCGGAAGAGTCGTTCCGCCTTTGCATGCACCTCATCCGCCTGAACCGCTTGAGCACGACCTGCGCGATACTCCTCCAAGCGTCTTTGCGCCTCCTCCGCCCACAAGCGATTCGCTTCCTCCTCGGTGAGCTCCTCCAGACTAGCTAGAAGCTTTTCCGCCAGGGCCGCACGATCACGAACCTCTAAGCTCAGGGCATTTCCGAGAACTTCGGCTAAGTTTGCCACCTTGACCTCCTGTCTGAACTCCTAACAACGCATGGACCAGTCGCTGGCCTAACTACCAGGTCCCTCCGGCCTGCCGAGACAGCCTAGCAAGGCAGCCTCCTTCATTGGTTGAAGTCCTTCAGCAGTTCGCCGCACCGGTCCCTCATACGGCAGAAGTATAGCCATGCCCTGATGGATTGTCACGGAAAGCGAGGGGCAAGGGTTCGAAGTTCAAAGTTTTTGGGACTTCGAACCCCAGGCGTTGAACTTCGGATCGCGCTTTTCTCACATGTCTCGCCTGCCCCGCGATTGAGAGACTGGCGGACTTTTTCAGCATCCTGCCTTCTTCTCGCCATCCCCCTCGGTTGGCTCAGGAGGAGGCGACCATTTGATCAGACTGACATAGAGAACCGGGATCACGACCAATGTCAGCAGGGTCGAGGCGCCGACTCCGAAGAGCAGCGAGACCGCGAGCCCCTGAAAGATCGGATCGAGAATGATGACGAAGGCCCCGACCATCAGCGCCGCCGCGGTCAAGAGAATCGGACGCGTGCGGATGGCTCCGGCCCGGATCACCGCTTCCTGCAACGGCCAGCCCTCCCGTCGTTGCAACTCGATGAAGTCCACCAATAAAATTGAATTGCGCACGATAATCCCGGCCAGGGCGATGAACCCGATCATCGACGTGGCGGTAAAATACGAGCCGGTGACCCAATGCCCAGGCACGATGCCGATCAACGTCAAGGGAATGGGCGCCATGATGATGAGCGGCGTGAGAAACGACTGGAACTCACCGACGATCAAGAGATAGATCAACAACATGGCGATGGCAAAGGCGATCCCCATGTCCCGGAAGGTCTCGTAGGTGATCTGCCATTCCCCGTCCCACTTCACCGCTAAGCGGCTCTCGGACCAGGGCGCCTTCGCGTAGTGCTGTTCGATCTCATAACCTTCCGGCGGGCGATAGGCCTTCAGCCGGTCACCGATCCCGAGCACCCCGTACACGGGACTCTCCGCTTTCTCCGCACCGGCCCCTCCGACGTCGCCGACGACATAGACCACCGGCTTCTGGTTCTTGTGGTAGATGGCTTTCTCTTCGATCGTTTGTTCCAACCGTAAGAGTTCCGACAACTGCACCATTTCACCGGTCGGCCGCCGCACGGCAATTTCGCCGAAATGTTCTAATCCGGTCCGCTCCGCCTGCGGCAGCCGCATGACGATCTGAACAGGACTTTTCTCTTTGGGAATATGCACCAGGCCGATCTTGTCCCCGCCCAGCGCCATGCGCAACGTCCTGACGATATCATCGGACGGAACCCCCGCCAGCGCCGCCTTCGCATGATCGACGGTAAAGACATATTTGGTCTGATCGTGCTCCATGAAATCGTCCACATCCACCACTCCGGGGGTCGCCTCGAACATGGCTCGCAGTTCCTTGGCCACAGCCCGTTGCCGGTCGTAGTCCGGTCCATAGACTTCCGCCACCAGCACCGATTGCACGGGAGGCCCAGGCGGCACTTCCACCACTTTCACGTTCGCGCCAAACTGACGACCGATCTCCTGCACGGCCGGCCGCACTATCCTGGCAATCTCGTGGCTCTGCGCCGACCGCTGATCCTTGGGCAACAGATTCATCTGAATATCGGCTTGATGGCTCCCCTCGCGGAGAAAGTAATGCCGGACCAGACCGTTGAAATTGAACGGCGAGGCCGTCCCGACATAGGCCTGGTAATCGCGAACTTCTGGAATCGTGCGGACATACTGGGTCACGGCCTTCGTCACCCGGGCCGTTTCTTCCAACGTGGTGCCTTCCGGCATATCGACGACCAATTGCAATTCACTCTTGTTGTCGAACGGCAGCATCTTGACCGTCACGCTTCTCGTATAGAACAGCGAGACCGATGCGACGAGCAGCAAACCGACCAGGGCCAGAAACCCATAGGCGAGCAATGGGTGCCGGAGCAGCGGCGTCAGCACTCGCTGATAGAAACGGTATGTCCAGCCGTCTGTCACATCGTCTTGCTCCGCGCCCTTCATCACCACCCCTGCGCGATAGCAGGTCTGGCAAAACCATGGAATGACGATGAACGCGACCAGCAATGAAAAGAACATGGCGATCGACGCGTTCACCGGTATGGGCCTCATATAGGGGCCCATGAGGCCGGAGATAAAGGCCATGGGCAGGAGGGCCGCGATCACGGTAAAGGTGGCCAGGATCGTGGGATTCCCCACTTCGTCCACGGCATAAATGGAGGCTTCGCGATGGGGACGGCGGCGCATGGTCAAATGCCGATAGGTATTCTCCACCACGACAATCGCGTCATCGACCAGAATGCCGATCGAAAAGATCAAGGCGAAGAGTGTGACCCGGTTGATCGTGTAACCGATCAACATGGAGGTAAAGAGCGTAAGAGAGAGCGTCACGGGAATGGCCAGCGAGACGACCATCGCCGGCCGCACGCCCAGGGTCAGCCCGAGAAACAGCACCACCGCTGCCACAGCGATCAGCAGATGCCAGAGCAGTTCATTCGCCTTGTCATCGGCCGTCTCCCCGTAATCGCGCGTGACCGTGACGCGCACGTCCGACGGGATAATCGTGCCTTTCAACTCATCGACGGTACGGAGCACTTCGCGGGTGACGGTGACGGCATTCATGCCCCGCTGCTTGGCGACTGCCACGGTCACGGCAGGGGACTCGTGAAGCGTCGCTCGTGAAGCGTCGCTCGTGCGGCCCGTTTCACGATCCCCACCGGCGCCCAGGCCGAACCAGACGTATCGCGTGACGTCGGAAGGACCATCGATCACGTCTGCGACCTGACGGAGATAGATCGGCCTGCCATCGCGGACTCCGACCACCAGCGCTTCGAGATCTTCGCGCGAACGAATGAAGCGGCCTGTTTCCAGCACATACTCGTGGTTCTGACTTTGGAAACGGCCGGCAGGCAACGCCAGATTCTCGCCTCGAATCACGCCGGCCATATCGAGGGGCGTCACCCCGTAGGCACGCATACGGGCCGGATCAAGTTGAATCCGGAGTTCGCGCGGGCGTCCGCCGACAAAGAATCCTCCGGCCGTCCCCGGCACCTTTTTCACGTTTTCAAGCACATGCTCCGCAAGCTGGTGGAGCTGGACATCGCCGTAGCGGTCGCTGGAGAGGGTGACCGTCACGATGGGCACATCGTTGATGTCCCGCGGCTTCACGAGGAAGGTCCCGGCGCCCGGCGGAAACAGATCCTGATTGGACATGAGCTTGTCGTAGAGGTCGACGAGGCTCTGCTCCATCGGTTCACCGACATAGAACCGCACAATGATCAGGACACCGCTGGGCCGGGAGATCGAATAGACATATTCGACCCCGCGAATTTCGGAGATCTTGCGCTCGAACGGTTTGGTGAGTTGTTCTTCGACTACCTTCGCGGAGGCGCCGGGAAACGACAGGAAGACGTCGGCCATCGGCACGACGATTTGCGGCTCTTCTTCTCGCGGCGTGACGACGACGGCGAACAGGCCGAGCAACAGCGCCCCTATTAAGATCAGAGGCGTGAGCTTGCTCCCGATGAATAGCCCGGCAAGACGTCCTGAGAGACCGACGTGGGTGGACATGATAACTCGTGATGCGTGAACTGCGACGGGGAAAGGAGCCGTCCCGTCGTCCTGTCTCTTATTACCGAGGGCGGGAAAGCCTGTTACCGCGTCACGGCTTCGATCCGAGCCCCCTCGATGCCTGTCCTGGCGTCCGCAAGCAGCCGTTCTCCGGCTGTGACCCCGGAGAGGATCTCGATCGACTCACCCACCGTGCGGCCCAACTTGACCCACCGCAGGCGGGCCAACGAGTCGGGTCCCACGATATAGAGCCCCGTGAGCTCGCCTCGCTCGATGACTGCAGCCCTCGGAACAACCAGCGTCTGGCCGGTTCCCTTATCCACCAACATGCGCCCGAACATCCCGGTCTTCAGCCCGGGCGTCGGAGGCAGCTCCACCTTGACGAGGAACGTATGGGTCGCTGCGTCTCCCGCCGGAAGAATCTGCGCCACCGTGCCGGGCAACGTCTTGGGACCGAGCGCGTCGATCATGACCGGAATCGTCGCACCGCGCGAGAGCGCTTGGAGGTCTCCCTCCGCCACGGTTGCTTCCAGGCGCAATCGTTGCGGATCTTCCATTTTCAGGAGCGGCTGTCCGGGAGAGGCAATCTCGCCGGCCTCGATCTTCTTTTCCGTGATGACCCCGTCGAACGGCGCCGTGACGATGGTGTAGCTCACCTTCGTCAGCGCGGCCCGCCGGCTGGCCTCGGCCACTTTGAACGTGCGATCGGCGTTCTCCTTCTCCTGCTTCGAGACTGCATCCTCACCATAGAGTTGCTTCATGCGATCGAGATGCGCGCGGGCATTCTCAGACTCTGCTTGCGCCCGGGCGAGTTCCTCACGAAGGTCACGGCTGTCGAGGACCACCAGCGTCTGGCCCTTCTTCACAACCGTACCCTCTCGAACCAAAAGCTTGTCCACCGTGGATTGGACTTGGCTCGACAACGTCGCCTGCACCAACGCGGTGATCTGCCCCGTAACTTCGACGCGGAGCGGAACTTGAACCGTCTGCACCTCTGTCACCGCGGCCTGAATCGGTGCAGAGGATGCGGAAGTCCGCGCCGGTTGGACCGGCTCCTCCCGGGAGTTACAGGCTGTGATCGAAACAACCATCATGACGGCAAGCACGAACCGGTACATGAGCAGATTCTCTCCCTCTCTAGTCACGACATCCATTCCAACGACCCGCCCACGAATTACTCCTGCACACCCAGCCACCGCAAGAAGGCCATCATCGGACACCAGCCGGTGAAGGCAGACTGGATCTGATTCACCGCCACAAACACCGCGGCATAATTCCAATAGGGATGGACGGTGGCCCCGAGGACAATCGCCAGCAGGACAAAGAGCCCGGCAATCAACCGCAACCATTCATTGAGCTTCATCGAATCACCTCCCGGTTTACGCTACCTGTATGATCGATAAGCGCAGGAAAGGATTCACCGATCATGCAACCCATGGCCCGCAATGATTTCGCGCCCTTCTACTGAGCATTCTCAACAGCATCCTGTCAGGGTGCGGCCTCGCTCCAGGGGATCCCCTTGACTGTATCTGATATTCGAGGCCCTGCCACAATAATTTTCTCCGGCAGCAGAAACGCCAGGCCATTCATCCCGTCTAACCGGTAGAACTGCTCAAGCGAAGGACACCATGCGTCGATTACAGAGCCTCCATCTTCACCTGTCCCCTGCCGGATACCTATGCCGTTTCGCCTCTTTATTCCTGCTGCTCGGTCTCGCATGCCTGGCCTCAGTTGCTCTCGCTGCCGATGGAGCCAGGCCGCCGATTCACGTACAGTTCCTGCTTCAGCGCCCGCTGGACGTTCCATCGGAACGGCTGGAACGCCCACGACGGACGCCTCCCGATCCCCTACAGCCCATCAACTTGAATACGGCATCGATCGAGCAACTCATTGCGCTGCCCGGTATCAATGCCGCTCTCGCTCAGCGGATCATTGGAGGCCGCCCCTATCGCGCCAAGACAGATCTGCGAGAGAAGCAGATTCTGTCGGACGACGCATACAACCGGATCGACGCCCTCCTCACCATCGAGTGAGACTCGCCTGACAGTCCCGCTTCAATAGACCACATGCCGGTAAAAGATCTTCTTGGCGAACTCGGCCGCTCCCACATAGGCAATCACGATGCAGAGCAAGGCCGCCAGGAACGATGCCGGTAACGGCACGAACCCCAGCGGCCCGCGCAGCGGAGTATAGGGCAAGAGCAGCGTCAATCCCACCACCGCGAGCGTCGCTGCCAGCAAGCCCCGGCTCGGTTTGCTGCGCATGAACGGCCGCCGGCTCCGCACGACCAGCACGATGACCGAAGCGGAGATCACCGACTCCACGAACCAACCGGTCCTGAACTCCTCGACACCGGCTTGAAGAAACCAGAGCAGCACCCCGAACGTCAGATAGTCGAAGATAGAACTCACTAAACCGAACGTGAGCATGAACTTTCTGATGAACGCGATATTCCACCGCCTAGGCCGATCGATCAGCTCTTCATCCACACGATCGCCGGCGATGGTCATTTCCGGAATGTCGGTCAGGAGATTGGTCAATAATATTTGCTTGGGCAGTAGCGGCAGAAAGGACAGAAAGAGCGAAGCCCCCGCCATGCTGAACATGTTGCCGAAATTTGCGCTGGTCGCCATGAAGACGTACTTCAATGTATTGGCAAACGTCCTCCGCCCTTCCTGGACGCCTTCGACCAAAATGCCGAGATCCTTTTCCAGCAATACGATATCCGCCGCCTCTTTCGCCACATCCACCGCACTTTCGACGGACACGCCGACGTCCGCCGCATGTAAAGCCGACGCATCGTTGATCCCATCGCCCCCGTAGCCGACGACATGGCCTGCCTTTTTTAGGGCCAGGATGATTCTTTCTTTTTGATTCGGCTCGACCTCCGCAAACACATGGACGTCATTCACGCGCGACACCAGCGCTTCGTCGCTCATTTTCCGCAAATCCTCGCCGGTCAACATATGTCCATTCATCAAACCTATCGCCTGCCCGACATGGGCCGCAACGAGACGATTGTCGCCGGTCACAATCTTCAAGGTGACACCCAGGCTCCTGAGACGACCGACTGTCTCCGGGACATCGGCCTTGATGGGATCTTCGAACACCAGAAATCCCAAAAACGTCATGCCCGCCTCGTCGTCCTTGGTGATGCCCTCTCGCGCACCCAACTCACGAGAAGCAAGCCCGAGCACCCGCCATCCCTGGCCGGCCCACTGCGCCATCTGCGATTGGATGGCATCCCGTACGACCGCTAACTCAACGACGGTGCCATCCGCATTCTCAGCGGTTGAACAGACCGCCAGCACATTCGCCAGGGCGCCCTTGGTCACCAAGAGATGCGTGGTCGGCGTGGCCACTAATACCGAGAGTCGTTTGCGAACGAAGTCGTAGGGTTCTTCATCCAATTTCCGATAGGGAGAGAGATCGAACGGTCGAGCGGTGCGAATGGCTTCGTCGATCGGGTTATGAAATCCTGTTTCGAAACTCGCATTCAGCGCGCCGTGCAAGAACACCCGCTCGCTCGGATTGCCCGCGATGTCGCAGGCGGACTTCAGCCGGACGAGCCCTTCGGTCAATGTCCCGGTCTTGTCCGAACAGAAGACGGTCATGCTCCCGAAGTTTTCGATCGAGGCCAAGCGCTTGACGATCACTTTCTGTTGCGCCATGCGCTTAGCCCCATGAGCCAAATTGATGCTGATGATGGCCGGCAGCAGCTGCGGAGTGAGACCGACCGCGAGGGCGAGGGAGAACAGAAACGCTTCAAGCACAGGCCGGGCTAGATACACGTTGACCGCAAAGATGGCGACGACCAACACCACGGTCACTTCCAAGAGCAGATACCCGAATTGCCTGATGCCTCGCTCGAATTCCGTCTCCGGCGGTCTGAGCTGCAACCGGCCAGAGACCTTCCCGAATTCCGTATCCGACCCGATGTGCACCACGACAGCCGTACTGTTTCCACTGATGACATGGGTCCCAAGAAAGAGGCTGTTTGTCCGCCGACCCAAGGGAATATCGGCAGACAGGACACCGCAGACTTTTTCGGCCGGATAGGTTTCGCCCGTGAGGGCCGCCTCGTCCACAAAGAGATCTTTCGATTCAAGCAGGAGACAGTCGCCGGGGACCGTATCGCCCGCTCTCAGCAGGACGACATCGCCCGGCACGACCTCGTCGACCGGCACAGCGACCTGACTTCCGTCACGCCACACATCGGCTTTGATCTGCACGATTGCGAGCAGGCTGGCCACCGCCCGGTTCGCGCTCCGTTCCTGCCAGAATCCGAGCAGACCGCTGGCGAGCACGATCAGAAGAATGATCGCCGTGTCGGTCGGATCTGCCAGAAAGAAGGCCAGCCCCGCGGCGGCCAGGAGGATGAGGATGATCGGGCTGGTAAATTGCCGGAACAGCAGATCGTAGGTGGACAGGCGGCTCTTCGGCTTTAACAAGAGATGGGCATCGCGCAAATGACGCCGTCGCGCTTCATCGCTCGAAAGACCCTGGGGGACCGTTTCAAGCTGCTGCAGCACCTCGGCCGATGGACGGCTCCAAAAGTTCCACGTATCAGACATCGTGAGGAAAATCCTCTCTGGGCAACCTAGGGCTTAGGCATTCATCAACTTGGTGAGGCTCCACACGAGCAGCAACGAATACACGCTGCCGAAAAACCAGGGAAAACTGACGGCTCGATGGGCCCACCATTGACGATGCCTGCGGAAGGCCCAGTTCGGCTCAAACACCCGGGGCTCGTTCCGCCGATCCTCGATCGGCTGCCTGGTCTCATGGAGCAAACGGAGACTGGTCACCAGCTTCTCTTTCTGCCACGCAGGATCTAGCTCGATCCCGCTCAATCGCCATTCCCAGAGCGCATTCTGACCTGACAACCGGCCGAGGACGATCGCCATTTGGAGGCACAGGAGAACGCCGAAGACACAGAGGAGCACGATCAGCACTGTGAAGGACAATGGCAGTGACTCCCGCGACACGATCAGCCCGATCACCGCGACAAAAATGGAGTTGGCCGTGAGATAGTCGGAGAGCATCGTGTGATAGTCCCGCACCCCGGATGTCCAGAGGGTGATGAGATGCTCGTAGGTTGCGTCGAGGTCGGCTTTGCCTGGCGTCGTCATAAAACTTTCCCCCCCTCACAAAACCCATTCCGTTGCACAACACTCATCGTTTCCCGCTCCATCGCCAGTTGCGGATCTCCGGCAGATCATCGCCATATTCCGAGATGTATTGTTTATGCTCAATGAGTTTTTCCCCGAGCCATTGCTTGGCATAGGCAGCGCGGGCTCCCAACTGGGGCAAACGGTCGATCACATCGCCGACCAGATGGAACCGGTCGAGATCGTTCATGACCGTAATGTCGAACGGCGTGGTGGTCGTCCCTTCCTCCTTATACCCGCGCACATGCAAATTCTTGTGGTTCGTCCGGCGGTAGGTCAGCCGATGAATCAGCCAGGGATAGCCATGAAACGCAAAGATGATCGGCTTGTCGGTCGTGAACAGGCTGTCGAACTCCTTGTCGCTCAACCCGTGCGGATGCTCGCGTTGCGGCTGGAGCTTCATCAGGTCCACCACGTTAATCACTCGCACGGTGAGCTGAGGGAACAATGTCCGGAGCAGGCCGACGGCGGCCAGCGTTTCCAGCGTGGGAACGTCGCCGCAGCAGGCCATGACGACATCCGGCTCACCGCCACGGTCGTTGCTGGCCCATGGCCAGATACCGAGCCCGGCGGTGCAATGTTTGATCGCGGCGTCCATGTTCAACCACTGCGGCGCAGACTGCTTCCCGGCGACGATGACGTTCACGTAGTTGCGGCTGCGCAGACAATGATCGGTGACGGACAAGAGCGTATTCGCGTCCGGCGGGAGATAGACCCGGATGACCTCGGCCTTTTTATTCACCACATGGTCGATGAACCCAGGGTCCTGGTGGCTGAACCCGTTGTGATCCTGCCGCCACACATGCGAGGACAAGAGATAATTCAAGGAGGCAATCGGCCGCCGCCAGGGAATATGATTCGACATTTTGAGCCACTTGGCATGCTGATTGAACATCGAGTCGACGATATGGATAAAGGCTTCATAACAGGAGAACATGCCGTGGCGGCCCGTCAAGAGATACCCTTCGAGCCAGCCTTCGCATTGATGCTCGCTTAACATTTCCATCACGCGGCCATCCGGCGCCACATGGTCGTCGCCGGGCAGGATCTCCGCGGTCGAGCAGCGGTTCGTTACTTCGAACACCGCCCCCCAGCGGTTCGAGTTCGTCTCGTCCGGGCTGAAGACGCGGAAGTTGTTGGCATTACCTTTCATCACATCGCGAATAAACTCCCCTTGGACGCGCGTGGCTTCGCCATCCACCGCCCCGGGCTTCCGCACTTTCACTGCGTAGTCGCGGAAATCCGGCAAACGCAGGTCGTGCAACAGGAGACCGCCGTTAGCATGAGGATTGGCGCTCATGCGGAGGGAGCCGGCCGGTGCTAGAGCTGCCAACTCAGGAATGAGCTTGCCGGCCTTATCGAAGAGTTCCCCCGGCTTGTAACTCTTCATCCACTTCTCGAGAATCTTGACGTGCCCGGGCTTGGTCATATCGCCCATCGGCACCTGGTGTGACCGGAATGTCCCTTCAGACGGCTTCCCATCCACGACCTTCGGCCCGGTCCAGCCCTTCGGCGAACGCAGAACGATCATGGGCCAGCGAGGCCGCTTTCTAAATCCTTTGGCCCGCGCAGTCCGCTGGATCTTCTTGATGTCAGCCACGACCGAATCGAGGGTGGCAGCCATCGCTTGATGCATCGTGGCGGGATCGTCGCCCTCGACGAAATAGGGACGGTAACCATACCCGATGAAGAGCGATTCCAATTCGTCATGCGGAAGCCGCGCCAGCACAGTGGGGCCGGCGATCTTGTACCCGTTCAGATGCAGGATCGGCAGCACGGCTCCGTCCCGCACAGGATTCAAAAACTTGTTCGAATGCCAACTGGTCGCCAGCGGGCCGGTTTCCGCTTCCCCGTCGCCCACGACACAGGCGACGAGCAGGTCAGGATTATCGAAGGCCGCGCCGAACGCATGGGACAGCGAATAGCCCAACTCGCCTCCCTCGTGAATCGACCCAGGGGTCTCCGGTGAGACGTGACTCGGAATGCCGCCGGGAAAGGAGAACTGTGTGAACAGCCGTTTCAGGCCCTCTTCATCTTGCGAGACGTTCGGATAGACCTCGCTATAGGTGCCTTCGAGATAGGCGTTCGCCACCAGTCCGGGACCACCGTGCCCCGGCCCGGTGATGTACATGACGTTCAGCTCGTATTCGGTAATGACACGGTTCAGGTGGACATAGACGAAATTCAGCCCCGGCGTGGTGCCCCAGTGGCCGAGCAAGCGCGGCTTGATATGGGCCAGCGTGAGCGGCTTCTTTAGTAAGGGATTGTCGTAGAGATAGATTTGACCCACGGATAGGTAATTGGCTGCGCGCCAATAGGCATCCATTTTCCGAAGCTGCTCCGGCTTCAACCGCTTGTGGCTTCTCAGCATAATCTCCTCATCGATCCTGGCGATCCTCTGCCAGCACATGAAGGACAGATTGCGCGATCTCACGCTCTTCGTCCGTATGGATGACGCGAACGGTCACTCGGCTGCCTGCTGTGGAAATGACGGCTTCACCGGCTCCGTTCCGAACCTCATCGATGGTCAGACCGAGGAATTCCAACCCGTCACAGATGCGCGCGCGGATGACCGTTGCATGCTCACCGATCCCGCCGCTGAAGACGAGGCTGTCCAATCCGCCCAACGCCGCGGCAAATGAGCCGATCCACTTCTTGGCCTGGTAGCAGAAGAGCGCCACGGCTTCAGCCGCTCGTACATCACTGCCCTCACAGGCAAGGAGGTCGCGAATATCGGAACTCGTCTCCGACAGACCGAGCAGTCCCGATTGCCGATTGACCATCGTATGGAACTGCTCCACCGTCATACCTTCCGTTCTCGACAAATAGGACAGCAAGCCAGGGTCGAGATCGCCTGAGCGTGTGCTCATCGGCAACCCCGCCGTGGGCGTAAAACCCATGCTCGTATCGATGCTCTTGCCCCCGCGCACCGCCGCCATGCTCGCCCCATTTCCCAGATGAGCCAAAATGACGCGGCCCTGTGCCTCATCAGGCGCAAGCCGCCTGAGTTCCCCCATGAGGTAGGCATAGGAGAGGCCATGAAACCCGTAGCGCCTGATTCCAGCGGCCTCGTACCGTCTGGGGATCGGCAAGAGACTGGCGACGCGCGGCAGGTCGCGATGAAAGGCGGTGTCGAAACAGGCGACTTGCGGGACCGTTGGAAACCGTCGTCCGAGCGTCTCGATCAGCGCAATCTCCGCCGGCAGATGTTCCGGATCATAGGGACTGAGCCGGCGCAACTCGCCCATGACTTCAGACGTAATCACGCGCGGCTCGCGATACCGATGACCTCCATGCACCACGCGATGGCCGATGGCCACAAGGTCTGCGATCGTGAGCTTCTGCTCCAGCCATGTGACGAGCGGATCGACACAATCCTTGTGATGCGTGGCCTGAATCGTCCGGCGCTCGCTGGTACCGCTGGCCAGGTCCGTGAGGGTCAGCGTGACATCTGGAAACCCGATTCGGTCGACCAGGCAGGAGACAACAGGCGTGAGCGAGGGACCGACCTGAAAGAGCGAACACTTCAAGCTCGACGAGCCTCCATTGATGGTCAAGATGAAACCCTGTTGGGATTTCATGCCGGCCCCAAGCGATAGGCATCGTGGAGGTACTGAGCGACCATGCGCTGCGTGTTAAAAAATGCGCCGTTCAACGCAATCGCATGCCGCATGATCTCGATAAAACGACCTTGGTCCTTATAGAAACAGGGCAAGACTTTCTCTTCTAATTTTCGATAGAGCTCTGCGGCGTGACAGGTATCCATCCCTGGCTGGGGCTCCATGCAGGCTTCCACCCGATCGCCGATCGACCAGCCGGTCACATCCTCCAGATGGCCCTCGATCCACCAGCCATCGAGCACACTCAAGCTGGGCACCCCGTTCATCGCCGCCTTCATCCCGCTCGTCCCCGATGCCTCCAGCGGCGGCAACGGAGTATTGAGCCACACATCGGAACCGGCACAGAGCATCCTGGCCACCTCCATGTCGTAATTGGTCAGATACGACACCGCAACCATGCCCTGCAGCGCATCACGCATCTCATGGATGTGCGCAATCAAATCTTTGCCCTCACGGTCGTGTGGATGCGCCTTGCCGGCAAAGACGATCTGGATCGGTCCGGACGCTCGGACAATCTGCTTGAGCCGCTCGAGATCCTGGAAGATCAGACCGGCACGTTTGTAGGCTGCAAACCGGCGGGCGAATCCGATCGTCAAGACCTCGCGATCGAACCCCGCGTTCGATTCCCGGTTCACATGCTCAACCAACGTGCGCTTAGCATCTACGTGCGCCGCCCAGATCTCCGAAGTCGGAATGCCCACAGCGTAGCGCAGGGAGAGTTGATCGCGCCGCCAATCCGGCAGATGGGTATCGAAGAGCTTCTGGAACGACGGCGCGGTCCAGGTGGCCGCGTGGACTCCGTTGGTAATGGAATGGATCGGATAACCGGGGAACATGCTATGCGAGACCTCCCCATGTTTCATCGCCACGCCATTCACATACCGGGAGCCCCGCAGGGCCAGTTGCGTCAGATTCAATCGCTGCTCGATGCCGCAGTCCTTCAGCCTGGCCCACCGCTGTTCCCCCAATACGTTGCGCGCGAGTTCCTCGGAAAATTGATCGTGACCTGCCGGCACAGGGGTATGGGTCGTAAACACACATTGTTCACGAACGGTGTCGATGACGTCGGTCAATAGAGATTCCGACTGGCCCTGCAACGCCAGTTTCTCCTCGACTAGCGCGAGCACGAGCAAGGCTGCATGCCCCTCATTCATATGGAATCGGAGAAGGTCCCGGTATCCGAGCGATCGCAACAGGCGGAGGCCTCCGATCCCCAGCACCACCTCCTGACACAAGCGATAATGGTCGTCGCCTCCGTAGAGCACATCGGTGAGGGTCCTGTCCCAAGGCTGGTTCTCGCTCACATCGGTATCGAGCAGATACACCGGAACGACATGCCCGGACTCACCGATGACGCGATACCGCCAGGCCCTGACATGGACCCTGCGACCTTCGATGTCGACCGTGATCCGCTCGTCGATCAGTTCCGCGAAGTCATTGACCGGCCAGGCGACGGGTTCCTCGGTTTGATGGCCCTGCACGTCCAGGCGCTGGAAAAAATATCCTCGCCGGTGCAGCAACGACACCGCCACCATCGGCACATCGAGATCCGCAGCCGAGCGAATCGTGTCGCCGGCGAGCACACCGAGCCCTCCCGAATAGGTCGGCATCCCGGACTCCAGGCCGATCTCCATGGAAAAGTATGCGACAAGCGGTGGCTGCACCATCAAAGGGCCCTTCAGCAATCTCGCCTCCAGAGGATATGGGCGAGGGTTGATCTGGTTCATCTGGTCTATCTGGTTTAACCAAACAAACGAGACAGACCAAATGAACAAAACAGACCGGCGGACTTTTACTGCATCCTGCTAACTCAAATGCGAGTGGATCCAATCACCTAAGACATGCGTGATCGCAATCACGCTGACGCCAATGACCAAATGCTCCGCGATGACATTCCAGGCCGGAATCTGCTGCGCCCGCGCCAGAAAATAGCTCAGCACCGCAAGTAACGTAAGGCCCCATGCCACGCTCACCAGCATCGCCTCCCCTAGCGGCAACATGAGCACCGGCACGACAAAGGTCAACGCGATCAGGAACTTGGCCACAAAAGTGGCGATGGTCGACTCCCAGATCTCCGAGGCCTTCCCGTTGTTTTTAGACTCCTCCGCTATATGCATCCCCAGCGCATCGGAGAGGGCATCGGCCACCGCGATCGTCACAATGCCGCCGATGACCGCGAGCCGCGAATGCGTCCCGGCATTCAATCCGACCATAAGGCCGAGCGTCGTGATCACCCCCGAGGTCAACCCAAAGCTGAAACCGGTCTTGAGCGATTGCTTCATCGTGAGCAACCGCTTTCCTGGCTGCCCGACACACAACCGCTGAGCCAGCCTGCTACCTCCCGTAAGAGCTTGTCGGCCGCCCGATTCGCGGCAACTGCCCCACCGTAAGCATCGTCAGTGAACGATACTTCGACCACATCGAACAGGCGAGTGCCGAGCACCAGATATTCCGGCAGCTTGATTACTTGTACACGCAACGCAAGGCGCACCTGACTCGGTTTCTGTAGAAAGGTCTGTACGAGTTCCAGCTGATCGATCTCCACACGGTGGTCGCCGCGCACGGATGTCGGCATCGGGACAATGGCTCGCCAATAACCCGTCTGTTCCAACGCTTGAATCAATACGGGCGTCACCATTCTGGCCGGGGAGTCCGCCCATCGATGGGTCGCGTAATAGCTCACTTCATAGGGACGTTGCATATATGCCATGTGTGGCCCGTCGAACCCGGGCTGCGCCACCGGCACGTTGACGACCAGCGTCCCGGCTTTCGGTCTTACTTCCGAGATAGCCGTCCCTCCAGCCGAACGGTCCAGGCTCAAGAAGAACGTCTGGATCTGGTGCGTATCGTGCGGAAGTGACAGGCAACCAGCCAGCGCCAGCGCGCCAATCCCGATTCCCATTGCTGTACCGAGCCGTACCGGCATCATCATCGGCTACTCTCCCGGTCCTCGTGGTTGAGACTTCTTCCCCAGCACGAGCGAATTCGGCTCCTGCTCCAGTTGACGGGCCACTCGCTGCAGCGTGCCTGTGAGTTGGCGCAGTTCTGTCACTAAGGCACCGGTCTCACTCAATGTCTGTCGGGTGAACTGTTCAATATCCGGTCGGCTCTCTTGCACCGCCGATCGCACAGATCTTCCCGTATGAGCCAATTCTTCGGTCATGGTTTGGAGCGCCGCAGCACTCTTGTTGACTCGTTCCAATAACACAGGCATCTGCTTGTTCATGGTCTCAGTCATCCTCGCGACATTTTGCGCCGCGTTCGAGGCGCCGACCAAGCCGCTGTCCAGTCGCTCACTCTGATCCGCGACGGTACGCGTGATATCCGACAGATCTTTGAGAATCTGTTTGATGGTTGCGCGATTCTCTTCGTCCACCACCGCCGTCGCATTCTGACTGAGCACATTCACATTGGCGAGCAGCTTCGTCAGCCCCTGATCGGAGAGCAAGCGCGAAATGGCCATGTCGAGGCGAAAGAACAGCGAGGGGCCGCTCTTGATGACCGGATATTCCTGGCCCGGTGCACTCGCTAACGCCGGCGCCTCTCGACTGCCCCCGTTCAGATTGACGGTGGCCAGCCCGGTCAGCCCTTGCGTTTCAAGCACCGCCACCGTATCCGTTTTGATCGGTGTGGCACGGAGAATGTCGAGGGTGAGCCGAACCTCTTCAGGATTCTCCGGATTTAACTGAATATCCTTCACGCGCCCGACCTCGACCCCCCGATATTTCACCGTGGAGTTGACGCTCAACCCGGCCACAGACTCTTGCATGTAGGTGTAGTACCGGTCATAGACTCCGCGGTAATCGGACTTTCCCAGCCAGAGGACGACCAGCAGAATCGCCGCCCCTAAGACCGAGACAAACGCTCCGACGATGACGTAATTGACCTTGTTGTCCATAATTCGTTCCTCGTCACACGTGAAGCGTCATTCGCATAAGGCCAAGAGCATATGGCGTATGGCTGATTGCGTATGGCTCAGGACAAGAGCAAATAGCCGATGGCCTATGGCAGATAGTATGCAGGCCGAGCATAGAGCGTTCCCTCGTTCGTGCTATCGGCCATTAGCTATCAGCTCCTATCGTAGGCTTTCAGCCTATAGGCTATACGCCTTACGCTCTTATCCCCCAAGATGCGCTTCACGCTTCACGGCTTGCTCCCTCGCCGCGCGGCCGCGCGGACCGTGAAAGTATTCGTGGATCATGGGATCGGCCGAGCGCGACAATTCCTGCATGGTGCCGATCCCCAAGACCGTCCCGTTGCCCAACACGGCCACACGGTCTGAAATGCGCCAGAGCGAATCGAGATCGTGGGTCACCATCACCACCGTGAGCCCCAGTAATGCTTTGAGTTGCAGAACCAATTCATCGAACCCGGCCGCGATGATCGGATCCAATCCGGCGGTCGGCTCATCCAGGAACAACACCTCCGGGTCCATCACGATGGCCCGTGCCAGAGCCGCGCGCCGCCTCATGCCGCCACTGAGTTCGTTCGGAAATTTCGCGGCGCTGTCTGCCGGCAACCCGACCGACGCAATCTTCAAGGCAACAATGTCATGAACGATCTCACGGCTCAGCTTCGTATGTTCTTTTAATGGCACTGCGACATTCTCCGCCAGGGTGAGAGAACTGAACAAGCCGCCCTGCTGAAACATGACGCCGAACCGGCGATGGATCTCTTGCGGGTGCCCGTCTCGCAACAACCGGCTATCCATGCCGAAGAGCTTCGCCGATCCGGAGGTCGGCTCTAGCAGTCCGACAATCTCACGCATCAGCGTGGACTTCCCGCAGCCGTTCCCCCCGGCAATGGCAAAGACCTCGCCTCGCTGAATCGTCAAGCTGACATCCCGGTGCACGACCGCTTCGCCGAAACGGGTCGCGACATGATTGACCTCGATGATCGGAACATTCTTCTCGTTCTCCACGATAGCCATTACCTATAGATCCCTTGCCTGCTCCAAGGGATGTTCAAAATGGATTTCCAGCAAGGCCGCAGCGAGCGAAGAGGCGAGGCGTACCCTTGTGGTACGTTGAGCCTCTGAGCGATGCGAGAACGAAGCTGGAAGCCATTTTCAACATCCCGTTATAAATCCCACCAATTCAACAGAATGCTGCACAACGCATCGAACACAATGACCAGGAAGATACTCTGCACAACGCTGGTGGTCGTGTGCCGCCCCACATCGTCCACTCCCCCTCGGATCTGAAATCCCTGATAACAGCCCACCAGCGCAATGATCATTGCGAAGAAAGGCGCCTTCACGATTCCAATGAGAAAATGGCGCACCGCCACTGCCTCTTCAAAGCGTGAGACAAACTCGGTGAAACTGACATTGAGCAAATTCGACGCGATCAACATGCCACCGAACACGCCCAATCCATCCGCATAGACCGTGAGCAACGGCAAGGCGATCATCAGCGCAAAGACCCTGGGCAGCACCAGCAACTGCATCGGCGAGAGGCCTATCGTTTGGACCGCGTCCAGTTCCTCCGTCACCTTCATCGTGCCGATCTCCGCGGCATAGGCCGAACCGGAGCGGCCGGCGATCAATATGGCGACGATCAATGGAGAGATCTCGCGCAACAACGAAATCCCGACCAGATCCACCACGAAAATATTCGTGCCGAACTTCCGTAACTGCTCCGCCCCCTGATAGGAGATCACCACTCCGATCAGGAAGGCGAGAAGGCCCGTGATGGGCAACGCATGAAATCCATCCAGTTCGAGACTTCTAAACAGAGCCTGCCAACGAATGAGCGAGGGCCTCTTCAGGGACCGCCAGACCGCAACTGTGCTCTCACCGATAAATCCAAGCGCCGTCACGACGTGTCGGGCGCGATCCGCGATGAATCGACTCAGCTGCTCCAGCCAGTCAGACTTTGGCGGCGGAGCCGCCTCGATGCGATCCCAATTGGCAGACACCATGCGGAGCAGCTCGGCGAACTCAGCACGCAACCCTTCGACCGACACCTGCCGTCCCTGCCGGCGGAGTTGCGTCACCGTTCGATACAGCAGCACCGCTCCACCAGTATCCATCGCGGTGACATGACCAGCTTCGCACACCAGTTCTCTCGACCGGGGCCACGACAGGCTCATCAGCTCCCGTTCAAGATTCTGTAGGTAGTCGAGTGTCCAGGGGCCGACACAATGCACGATCTGGTCGTGACCGATCGTGATGCCCGCTTGTTCCAATTGAGCTGCCGCCGACATAGACGTCACATTCCTACTTGTCCATAATCGCTTTGAGTTCCGCCCCGCTGATCACCTCGCGCTCGAGCAGCTGCTTCGCGCCTTCGAGGAGCGAAACCTTCTGTTCCGCCAACAGCCGCTTCACCAGCTCATACTGCTCGTCGATGATACGGCGGACTTCGCAGTCGATCTCACGGGCGGTCTCCTCCGAATAGTCGCCTTTCTCCTGAGGCGTCTGGATCTGCATAAAGAAGGGCTGGCGCTCACGATCGAGCGTAACGGTGCCCAGCTTGTCGCTCATCCCGTAGGATTTGACCATACTCTTGGCAATATCCGTGGCCTTGACCAGGTCGTTCTGCGCGCCAGTGGAGGCCTCGCCAAAGATCAACTCTTCTGCAATCCGCCCTCCCAGTAACACGGCAACCTTGTTCTCCAGCTCCGTCTTGGTCATCAGAAAGCGATCCTCGGTCGGGAGCTGAAGGGTATAGCCCAACGCGGCAATCCCGCGAGGAATGATCGAGATCTTCTGGATCGGGTCTGCCCCCGGAAACGACAGGGCCACCAACGCATGGCCCACTTCATGGTAGGCAACCCGTTCCTTCTCCATCTTGTTAAGGACACGGTTCCTCTTCTCCAACCCGGCCACGACCCGTTCTACCGCTTCTTGCAATTCCGGGAGGCCTACCTGCTCCTTGCCACGGCGGACGGTCAACAGCGTCGCCTCATTGATGATATTGGCGAGATCGGCACCCGAGAAACCGGGAGTCATCCCGGCGATCACTTCGAGATCCGCATCGGGGCCCATGACCACCTGCTTCGCATGGACACGCAAGATGGCCAGGCGTCCGATCTTGTCCGCACGATCGACCAATACTTGTCTGTCGAAGCGACCGGCCCGCAACAATGCGGGATCCAGGATTTCAGGCCGATTGGTCGCCGCCATCAGAATGACGCCGATGCGAGGATCGAAGCCATCCATCTCGACCAGCAACTGATTCAAGGTCTGCTCCCGCTCTTCATGCGCCATCGGTCCCATCCCGCGCGCTTTTCCGATCGCATCCAGTTCATCGATGAAGATGATGCAGGGCGCTTTGACCTTCGCCTGCTCGAACAGGTCCCGCACGCGAGCCGCCCCGACCCCCACAAACATTTCCACGAACTCGGACCCGCTGATGCTGAAAAAGGTCACGCCGGCCTCTCCGGCTACGGCCCGGGCCAGGAGCGTCTTCCCGGTGCCAGGCGGGCCGACGAGCAAGATGCCTTTCGGAATCTTTCCTCCGAGTCGCGTGAACTTTTCCGGCGTCTTGAGAAATTCGATCACCTCGCGCAGTTCGTCCTTCGCCTCGTCCACACCGGCCACATCCGCGAAGGTGACCTTTGTGTCTTTCTCCGCATAGATCTTCGCCTTCGACTGCCCTACCGTCATAAACCCGCTTTGGCCCTGGCCTAAGCGACGGAAGATGAAATACCAGATGCCCACGAAGACCAGCGTCGGCAGCAGCCATGAGATGAGGTCCTTCAGGAAGGTACTCTCAATCACACCGGTAAACTTCACGTGATGCGCATCCAGCTCTTTGACAAGGTCCGGATCCTCGACGCGAATCGTCGTAAACGATTTCTGCTCTTTGGCCCCCTCTTCCTGCTTCAGCTTCCCGGTCAGTGCCTGGTGCGTGACCGTGACCTCCTCCACTTTGCCGGCTGCGACGAGCGTCCTGAACTCGCTGTAGGGAAGCTCTTCAAGCTTCTGCAGGGCATGAATGAAATCGTGCACGAGGATGACCGCCCAGATGGCGATAAAGACGTACCAGATCGAAAAGGAGATCTTCTTATTGATGGGATCAGCCATGACGTACAGTGTCTCTCAAATTACGAGCCATTGATATCGCGAAGTCTGCGTGATCTGTACCTTCACGCACCAACTCAGAAGGCCAGATAGATGCCGACACCGACACTTTCGACCTTCTGCCCATAGAACTGTCCATAGGGATTGTTGCCGTGATAGTAATTGACGAGGACCCGGAACCGTCGAAGTGCTCCGGCACGCGCAAATTCAAGACCTCCCACGACATTCGTGTTAAGAGTCCAATTCAATTGCTCGAATGTTTTGAAGTCCGCCCCAAAGACCGGAGTCACGACGAGAGGCCCGCTCACGAATCGTTCCATCGGACCGCTAGTCCACGTCGGCCCTCGCAGTTCGACCCCTGCCTGAACCTTCAACCGGTCCAGGTTGGCCGGCTCACGATGCAGTAAGTATCCGCCACCGGCGTACAGGCGTCCCCAGCCGCCAGGGGCATCCAGGGACAGAATCGCTTCCGCTTCTTCATAACTGTAGTTGACCCGGCCGACTCCGGGATTGTGAAGCACAAACTCATCGCCCAAATGGGTGCTCTGATGGTAGAGGCGCACACGTGTCGAGAAGAGGCCGCTCCGCCAGGACACCGGAATACCGACCACGTAATCGGTATTGATAAGGTCCGAGGATGGCGCATTCATATCGAATTGCGAGAAGACACCGGCGAGAAGCCCCACCTGCCACCCATTACATCCGTCCCGACGCGAATAGAAACCGAAGTTCTCTCCGAACCCGACCGATCCCACCGTGGCCGAGGTCTTTGAGTCTCTGATCTTCACCGCCTGTAAGGTTGCGAATGTCTGCGGCTGCTTCGGGTCCGCAAAGAGCGGACGGAAAACATCGCCATCGGGGAACGGGATACTCACGGTCGAGCCAGAGCCTTCTGCCGCTGAGGCCTGAGTGGCAGTCTCGTAACGACAATCGACAGGAGGAGTCACCTTCTCGCCCTCTGCCTCACCCGCCAAGGCCACAGCCCCTCCGATCACCCACAGCAGGGCTCCCATCACCAACATCCAACAGACCTTCACCTGAAAGGCTCGAATCGTACAAAGACCCCCCACTGTTAACTCCCCCTTCATTCGAACAGCTTGCGCAAACCCCACGACAGTTGTTGTCACAATTTTCAACCCTTATGGGGCCCTATACACGTCGACCTTGAATGACACGAACCAGAATCACCACGATCGCAATGACCAAGAGGGCATGAATGAATCCGCCCATCGTGTACGAGCTGACAAGCCCCAAAATCCAGAGGACAACCAACACGATCGCAATTGTCTCGAGCATGGTACTTCTCCTTTTGCCACACATTGGCCATTCGAAAATTTAGCGGCTGATCGCCGCCTATCAACTACATCTACTGGGGCCACCATACCTTCCATTTTCATTCGAACTGTTTTCTAAACCGCCACATGCCGAAGCCGAACAGCGAGCCGCCCAACGCCACCATCGACAGGGCCTGACTCCATAACATCTCGAGCCCAATGCCTTTCAACAGAATGCCGGTCGCGATTTCGATGAAATATCGAAGCGGGGACAGCGCCATCAGATAGCGCACCCAGGCGGGCATCGTCTCCAGCGGCGTGAAAATCCCGGACAGCAACAGCATGGGGGCAACCACGAGCAACGTCATCATCCCCACCTGCGCCTGATTTTTCGTGACGGTCGATGCAAACACCCCTATCCCCGCTGTGGCCACGATGAAGAGAGCCGTCAAGAGGAACAGCAGTGCGATGCTTCCTCTGATCGGCACGTCGAATACGGGGAGCATGACTCCAAACAAGGCCACCGCTGTTGCGCCAAGAATCACCAATGTCATTGCTACGACTTTAGGTAACATGATTTGCGCCGGAGTCAGCGGCGACACCAGAAGTTGCTCCACCGTGCCGCGCTCTTTCTCTCGCACCAACGCCGCCGCCGGCAGCAACACCGCAAAAATCGTGATCATCCGCAACAGGTGCGAGATGGACTCGAACCATGTTTCGTTCTGGTCTTGATTGAACCAGACGCGATGGTCGCTCAGGATCATCGGCACAGTCGTCGAAGACGAGCCCGTCTGGCCATTTCGCATCATGATCAATTCTTGGCTGAACTGCCCCACGATTCGAGCGGCGTAGCCGGCGGCCGAAAGCCCTTGCGGCGAGTTGGTCGTGTCGACGAGCAATTGCACGGCGGTCTGCTCTCCTGCGGTCAACGCCTCATGGAAGCGGGCGGGAATATCCAACACCATCATGGACCGTCCTCGGTCCAGCCAATGGAACCCTTCGTCCGGGTGGGTCAGCTCGCCGTCGAAACGGAAATACGGGGGATGAAACCGAGAGATCAATTCGCGCGATGAGACACTGCGATCGGCATCGTAGACTACCAACCCGGCATTCTTCAGTTGCGTCTGAATGCCGTTTCCCGTGACGTACACAGACAATGTGAATGAGTAGATGAGAAATCCCATCAGAGGGGTGTCGCGAAACAACTGTACCAGTTCTTTCCGCGTCATCACTGCGAGTCGTCGACACCAGACGGCGAGGCGATCAGCCAATTTCATATGCGCGGTCTCTTGGTGAACAATCGATACCCGACGGTTCCAAGCACCGTTGCGTAGACGACGAGGGCAAGGACATCTGGCCACAAAACCGCAGGACCGACATTCTTCAGGAACGTGCCTCTGACGATGTTGGTGTAGTACATGCCGGGAAATAGATGTGCCTGGAACTGCGAAACTTGGCTGAGGGAGGAGACCGGCACGATCAGCCCGGAGAAGAGGATCGTGGGGACGGTACTCACCACCACCGTAATGATCAGTGCAGCCTGCTGCGTGCTCACCAGCAATGACACGACCAGGCCGATGCCGGTGCTCGTGAGGACGAACAGGATGGACGTGACAAGAAACAACAACAGGCTCCCCTTAAACGGAACGGCAAACAGAAGGACAGCCATCAGCCACAGCACCACGACATTCAGGGCGGAAATCATAACGTAGGGCACCAACTTGCCGACCAGGAACTCCAGTCTGGTCGCCGTGGAACTATAGATGTTGTAGATCGAGCCGGTTTCCTTTTCCCGAACCACGCCCAGTGCGGTCAGCAGAGGAGACGAGACCATGAGCGAAAACATGATAAGCGCAGGCACTGTCGACCAAGTGCTACGGACCTCTTCATTGTACAGATACCGCACTTCGAGCCCAAGCGGACGCGTACGCCGGAGCGCCTCGTCGCGTGACAAACCTCTGGTCCGCGCCAGGTGATCTGCCAGCAGGTCCATATTGAAGGCATTGTTGATCGCGATGACGTAGCCCTTGGTAATATCCGCGCGCAGAGGGAACGTACCATCGATGAGGGTCTGGACATTGGTCGGCTGTCCCGACCGGAGACGCTCCTGAAACTGCTCCGGCACAATGATCACAGCCCGCGCCTTCCCGCTTTGCAACCAAGCGTCGGCGTTTCCTTCGCCCGCGAGTTCTCCTTGAAAGCTAAAATAACGAGATTGATAAAAGCGGTACAGGTAGTCCCGGCTCAGTGAACTGTGATCACGGTCCACCACCACGAAGGAAATGTGCTCCACATCCAGCACAAGGCCATAGCCGAACACAAACATCCAGACTGCCGGCATGCAGAAGGCCAGAAGCAGAAACATCCGGTCGCGAGTCACCTCGCGCCACTCTTTGGAAGCCACGGCTGCGACCCGGCGAATATTCATGCTGCCGCCCCTTTCGCCGCCGCTTGCTCCTGCCTCTCCAGCGCCATGACCCGATGGACGAATACGTCCTCAAGGCTGAGGGGACGTGTGGAGACGGACTGGATGTGCAGGCCGTCGGATGCCAGGACCATGCGAAGCCGCGCTTCATCCTGAGGGGGATCGAGCGACAGCAGGTGGATTTTCGTTCCAAAGAGCGCGGCACCGGCAAACCCAGCCTCCGCCACTCGACGCAACGCCGGCCCCGGTTGATCTGTGACGACCTCGAGGAGCTGTCCAGCTTCTTGCTCAACTTGGCGCTTCATCTCGCCCGGCGATCCCTCCGCCACGATCCGGCCCGCGAACATCAGCGCGAGATGGTCGCAATGTTCGGCTTCGCTCATATAATGGGTGGTCACGAGGATCGCCACTCCTTCTTCACGCGCCAGCCTCGACAGGATCTCCCAGAAATTCCTCCGGCCGATCGGATCGACGCCGGAGGTCGGTTCGTCCAGAAACAACACGCGCGGTTGGTGGACGAGGGCGCAGCCGAGCGCCAACCGCTGGCGGACTCCCATAGGCAATCGGCCTGTGAGATTCGACTCGTATCCCTTCAAGCCTGCCATCGATACGATCCATGTGAGCCGCTGGTCTGTTGCTTTCGTATCCAGTCCGTAGATCCCTGCAAATAGACGGATGTTTTCCACGACGGTCAGGTCCAAATACAGCGAGAAGGCTTGGGACATGTAGCCGATCCGCTCCTTGATGGCCCCGCCCGCGGTCTTCATGTCCGCCCCGGCCACCCATCCTTCTCCCCCGGTCGGCGGCATGATGCCGTTCAACATCTTGATGACCGTCGTCTTCCCTGCTCCATTCGCCCCGAGAAGGCCGAAGATCTCTCCGGACTTCACCTGAAAACTCACCCGGTCCACCGCACGAAAGGTTCCGAAATCTCGAATGAGCCCCTTCGCTTCGATGGCCAACCCGTGATTCGCCAACAGGCCCATGGTGCGAGGCAACTCGGCGGGCGGTGGCTGCGCTGGTTGCCGCAGCAACAGCGCCACGAACACATCTTCAAGCTCCGGCTCATCGACTCGAAGATGGACAGGCGTGATATCGCCCAGACTCGAGATAATCGATTGCATCGCGGCAGCGGGAACGGTTTCCTCCGTGAAGACGTGGAGGAGGGAGCCCAGCGCCTCAACCTGCTTATACCCTGTCTTGAGACGGGCCATTGCACCCATTTGAGGCGTCGCTTCAAACGTCACCATCAAGCCGGGAACCAGCGCTTGGACTTCCGCCGGTGTTCCTGCTGCCACCACCTTGCCGCCCGACAGAAACGACAATCGATGAAACCGCGCGGCCTCGTCCAGGTAGGCCGTGGAGACCAGCACCGTCATACCGCGCTCCTGCTGCATTTCGGCGAGAATGGTCCAAAAATCACGGCGCGACACAGGATCGACGCCGGTCGTCGGTTCATCCAGGATTGCGAGCTCAGGCTCATGAATCAGCGTGCAGATCAACCCCAACTTCTGCTTCATGCCGCCGGAGAGGTTCTTCATCGGGCGGTCGCGGAACTTTTCGAGCCTCGTCATCGCCAGAAACCGAGCCTTCCGCTGATCCAATTCGTGCTCCGGCACCAGCCTGATCCGCGCGAAGAAATCGATGTTCTCCTCGACGGAAAGATCGGGATAGAGATTCAGACCCAGCCCTTGAGGTAAAAATCCAATCTTCTGCTTAATCTGCTCGGCCGATCTCTCGGAATCGACCGTCGTGCCAAAGACCTCCACGGTCCCACCCTCATACGACAGCACACCGGCGATGGCCTTCATCAGACTGCTTTTCCCGGCGCCGTCTGGACCGATCAAACCGTAGATTTCTCCTCGTTTGATCTCCAGATCCACCCCCTGTACCGCGATCTGTTTCTTGTAGCGTTTGACGAAGCCACTGACCCGAACAACGGGCGTGATGGGTGATGCGTGATCAGTGATCGGTGAGTTCGGGATGGTTCTGCCTTCCATACTCATCTCTTACCACCCATCACTGATCACGCATCACACTTCACTATCTCGGTTTCGCCCATGGCACATCCCCGCGCCAGCGGATGATCGCATCGGCAGGAAGACCTGGCGTGAGCCGATGATCCGGGTTCGTTGCCAGGTAGAGCTTCACTGCATAGATCAATTTGATCCGCTCGTCCGGCGTCTGAACTTCTTTCGGAGTGAATTCGGCCTTGGAGGCGATATAACGCACGGTCGCATCGAAGGGCTGATCAGGAAAGGCGTCGGTGTAGATGCGAGCCGCTAGATCGAGACGTAATTTCCCGATCTGCACCTCCGGCACGTATACTTTCAGATACAGCCGATCGAGATCGACCAATTCCAGCAAGGGGGCGCCTGCTGCAACCACTTCTCCCACATCGACCATCCTTGTTGTCACTGTTCCGCTCGTGGGAGCCGTGATCGTCAAGTCCTTGAGTACGCTTTCGGCCTCGGCGAGAACTGCCTCCGCCTGGTCTCTCTGCCGTTCGAGCGCAGTCACGTCCGATTCCATCGCACGAATCCGCTTCCATCCTAGTTCAGCCTGGGCCAGTTCTTTGACCGCTTGGGTCAGCGCAGAACGGGAGGAGGCAATATCCTTTTGTGCGACTTCCCATCGCATGGCCGCTTGATCCCGTTGCTGGATCGAGGCTTCATCTTTCACCGCAAGATCCCGGAACCGTTGCGCGTCGGTCCGTGCCTCACGTTCCACAGATAACGCTTTGCCCACCCCATCTTTGGCTTTGGCAACCTGTGCCTCCGCTCGTTCGATGGACAGCGGCACATCGAGGTTGAGGACGGTCAATGTCATATGTGCGGCCTGCACCTGCGCCTCATGCGCCTCGAATGCATGCCTCGCTTGATCGGCACGGGCACTCGTTTGACGATCATCCAGCCGGATCAATACTTGACCGGACGTCACCGTTGCTCCCTCCCGCACGAACAATTGCTGAATGCGTCCAGGAAACTTGCTCGCCACCGTCACATGATCGCCCTCGATCCGTCCGTTCGCCTGGATCAACCCATCCGGCAGCCGCTGGTTCCAGACAAGCCGATCGAGCAACAGGAAGGAGCCGACGGCCAGTGGGATGATGAGAGCGGCACTGAGAAGATATGGGCGAGATAACTTCATGATGGTGTGGCAACAGATCCTGGTGCGACGCGTCTCAAAAGATCTGTTCCAGCTCTCCCTTCGCACGCGCCAGATTGATGCGGGAGGCGTTGAACCGGAACAGGGCTTCGATCAAATTGTCGCGGGCACGCGCCACCGAGGTTTGCGCGTTCGTCACCTCGATATTCGTCGCGAGGCCTGCAACAAACCGATCTCGTGCAAAGGTGAGCTCCTTCATCGCGAGCTCAATCCCCTTCTGGGCGACCCCTACCTGTTGCGTGGACGAGTCGAGCGTGAGGAGGGCGTTACGGACTTCGAGGGTGATCTGATCGGACACATCCTTCATCCGGATCGACTCCTGCCGCACGCGGCTGCGGGTCTCGGAAATCCGGCCCTCCCGCTGGCCTCCGTCGAAAATCGGCACCGAGAGCATGAGGCCGACCGAGCGCGTAGCCAAGGCATCATCCGGTTTCAACCCGATCCACCCATAGTCGCCGTTGAACGATAACGAAGGGACCCGTTCGCTCGTGACGGAGCTGAGGCTGAGCGAGGCCAGCTTCTGGCGCGTGATCTGCGCCTTGAGCTCAGTGCGGTTTTCGTGGGCCGTGACGAGCGCTTCGGTGGGGGATTGAGAAGGCACGGTGACCAGGGTCAGCTCGTCCGTCAACGTTAACCGCACATCGAAGTCGATGCCCAAGGCGCGAATGAGGTTCAGTTTGGCGCTCTCTTGATCGTTCTGCGCCACCAGCAACCGTTGGCGGGTATTCTCCAACTGCACTTCTTCCCTTGTGACGTCGAGCCCTGTCGCCACGCCGGCTTTCTTTCTATCTTGAGCCAATTTCAGCAGTTGCTGACTCAGATCGATGTCGGCCTGACGAGCTTTCACGGCTGCCTCAGCCCTAATGGCCTCCATGTACAACAGTCCCGCCGTGGCCATGACGTCGCGCTTCGTCACTTCGGCCTCAAGGCTCGCCACATCCACGCCTGACTTGGCTGCGCGCCATCGCTGAATCAGGCTCAAGCTGAAAATATTCTGGACGAGGCTGGCACGCGCGTCATACACATCGAAAGGTTGCGTCACGCCCCCAGACGATCCCAGAGCGCTGAGACCGGCTTGAGGAATGCCGAATGCGGCCAAATTGACCGTTTGATTGCGCCCTGTCGCATAACCGGAGAGATTCGGCAATAACGCTCCCAAACTCGTGTCCGCTGCCGACTGCGCCGCAGCAATCCGCTCTTTCAACATTCGCACATTGACGTTGTTATCGATCGCTGCTTGGATAGCATCGCGCAGGCTGAGACGAAGCTCGGGGGACACAGGAACCGCTTCAGCCGCTGAAGCACGATGGAACAAGACGCTGGTCAGCATCAGGACAACCGCGACAGAAAGGAGAATGACTCGCATCGTATTGGCTCCGGCCAGGGAAGAAGACAGCGCAAGACTACCCCGTGACTCTCGTCTTAGGACTGCAAAGAAGAGACCCTGCCGCCTCGCCCTCAGAGCAAACGATTTTCCTAGCGATATGAATATCTTCGAGAGGGATCAGATAGATGGAAAAAGAAAATGGGGGGAGTCCTGCCACAGTGAGCCTGATTGCCGATGTAGCATATCGCGACAGCCCCGGACAGCTATCTGCCAGATTCTGACCCTGCTTACCACCTGACAAGAGCGACAGCGGCAAACAGAATAGCCAGAGCAAGGACGAGAGAGAATCGCGCAAGCCAGGGAGCCCACAACACCAGAGCCTGCTCCAACTTACTTCGGCTCTCGGCAGGAAGTCGGAGGATTCTCCCGACGCGTGGCCCGACAATGAGATCGTGGGTCAGCGTCAGCAATAGAAGAGCCGCCACGAGCCCCAGCTTGGCTGCCAGGACCGCCGGCCATGCTGACGGGTCTGCAATCGGGATCCCCCGCTGATGCAGCAACAGAGGGCCTGTGAGGAGGAGAACGGCAATCGCGCTCCACACCACCGCGCGAAATCGCCGAGCGGTGGTCCGAAAGAGCAACGATCGCTGTGAAGCAAACGCTTCACCTCGAAGCACCGGCACGAGCACGACCGACAAGAAAATCGTCCCGCCGATCCACGCGACCGCCGCCAGCATATGGAGCCAGACCAGAAGAACGATCATCGCCGCAACCACTCCACCGATCACCCGCTCGTCATTCTGGGGTCGATGGTGAGAAGTGGGCTTCCGGACTGACTGCTCGGCCCCGACAGGCTGAGGTTCGGGCACCAGGAAATTTCTGCCAGTTCCGTCGCGACCGTGAACCGATCCTCTCCATCGACAGGGGACTGGTCCTGAGTCATGCGCATACAGGGTGTGCAAATGAACTGGCAGGGAACAGGACACCGATGCCCTTCGCACCCCACCAGCGTATTGAAGAAGGCGGTTTTCTGCAGACAATACCGCTCACGATCCAGCGCGTTCAGGCTGTCACGATAACAGTTCAGTCGCTGCCAGAGTTTGGTTAAACTCGACACTCGGTCGGAGTTCATGCTCGCCCAGGCTCCGGACAGTCTGACCGTTTCGCCCACGAGCTGAACCGCCAGGTCGATGCCAGACGGCAGCGACGGGAACGTCCCGATCGCCACCTTCCTGGCATCGACCCATTTCATCGTGAAGCTCGGAGCCTGCTGAGCCAAGCTCAACGCTCTTGCGCTATCCTCGTCGACCCGATACGGAATATGGACGACGAGATGCATCACGGCTCCCAGAGATATTCCTACGCTCACCACAAGTTCGTTCGACGGGATAATCGCCTGTAGTTAGTACAGGATTCCCAGATAGGCGCCCGCCGTGCCGTAGCTATTCACGGTATTGGTTTGATTGGATGCCAAATGATAGCGTGCATCAATTCCAAGGTTGAGCGGCCCCCAGAAGTTGTATTCGAAACCCGCCCCGAATTGCACACCAATGTCCAGATACTGCGACTGATTCGACGGCGGGCTGATCACGTGGAAATCCAGTCCGACTGGAATGACCCAGGGCCGGAACTTGCTCCCCTCCATGAATTTGAGCTTCGGAGCGATATCCACCGTCAGCATGGTCATTTGAACTTTATTGGTCCCTGCTGCCACGCCAGCCACAGTCGGTACAGCTTGCGCGACGGTGTTGGAATTCCATCGCTTGAACTCCACCCCGACTTCTCCCAGCAACGACATGCCTTTGAGCCCCAAAAAATCCTTGTGCATCAGGAGATCCAGGCCTCCTCCGACATAGTACCCAGCCGTACTGTCGTTGCTTCGTCCACCATTACGATACACATCTGTGAACACCTCGCCAGACCGATTACTATTCATCCCGGCAGCGCCCCCCCGGAAGAACACCTGGTTGCTGAGGCCGGTACCTTCCTCAGCCGAAGCCGGCAATGCACCACAGACAGCGAGCCCCAGCATGATCGCAACTACGGCAGACCTGACTCCAATGTTCCTGTTTCCCATCCGAACCTGCATGATGTCCCCCTCCCTGGGCGATCGTCGGAAGACGTTCCTTGTCCTCCGATAGTTGCGCTGATCTACGCTCGCCGGCCCGAGACATCAGCCTGGTGAATAAACCTTTCACAAGTGCCTTCCTTTTACGGCACGAGCTGTGACACTTTCGTCCCTGCTGTTTCCTGCGCATCCTTCGCGCAGCGGAATCCCATCCAGTTGATCTTCGTATTGGGATCGGTCCCGTTCCGCATGGCGACACGCATCGTCGTGGTGCTGTCCATCCATCCACCGCCACGAAAGGCTTTCTGGGTGCCGGCCTCAGGACCTTTGGGGTTCCGATCCGGCGCCGTGGCGTAATAGTCCTGGTCGTACCAATCGGACACCCATTCAGACACGTTCCCGATCGTCTGATAGAGGCCGAAGGGGCTCACGGCATTCTCATATTTATCGACCGAAATAATCGGGGGATAGAGCAAGAGCCGCTCTGGACGATCCCGCACCGGACCTGAGAGGCCGGTTCTTCCGAAATTCGCCCGGCTCGGTCCCGCATATTCCTTGCCCCAAGGGAAGAGACGCCCGTCCACTCCGCGCGCCGATTTCTCCCATTCCGCTTCGGTCGGCAGCCGTTTCCCTTCCCACTTGCAGAAGGCATCGGCGTCATACCAGGACACATGCATGATCGGATGGTGCGCCATCGCTTCCTGGAAATTTCCACCCTCATACCGCCAATCCACTTGTGGCGGGCGGTTCGTCGCGAGCACGAACTTGAGATACTCCAGCGCCGTCACTTCGTACTTGCCGATCTCGAAGGCATCCAGATAGACACGCCGCTGCGGAATCTCGCCGCGATAGGCGAGCCGGTCCGTCTTCTTGTCGCTGCCCATGATAAACTCGCCGGCCGGCACCAGAACCATGTCATCCTTGGTTTTCCACTTGGCCGCCCGTTCTGCCGCAAGCTGTTTGCCCGCCTCGGTCCACTCCATCGTCACGTCCTGCGTATCGAGCCCCCAGGCAACGTTCGCAATCACCAGGGCCACTGCCAGGGCGATGATCGTATTCACCACCCGATTGACCGTCACCAATCGTTCCATTCCCGCCACATTCATCATCCGGCCTCCTAGATCACAGGCTAGCGGCGCGAGGCAAGAGGCAAGGGGTGTACGGTTTCTTCCCGCTCGCCTTTCGCCTCAAGCCCCTTGCCCACTGCTGATTTCGCACATCGCAATCCCGTCAAATAACTTCTGCGATCCGGCGTGCCGCCATTCCTCCCGGCAGATCGCGCGACCTCCGGATCTTCGTTCCAGGAGCCGCCACGGAACACTTTGAGTTCGCCGGTCGCCGGCCCCGTCGGATTGTCCGGCAGGCTGCTCCGGTAGTACTCGGGGTCGAACCAATCCGAGACCCACTCACTGACGTTACCGGCCATTTGATGGACACCGTAGGGGCTGACACCCTTGTCGTACCGGTTCACATTGGCCAGCGGCGGATACTTAAATCCGCGTTTCGATCCAGAATGCGCGATATTACTTTTCAGCCACCCGGCCGGTTCGTTCCCCCAGGGGAACATGCGGCCGTCTTCACCGCGCGCGGCTTTTTCCCATTCGGCTTCGGTCGGCAGGCGTTTTCCCACCCACCGGCAATAGGCCGTGGCTTCTTTCCAGCTCACCCCGATCACCGGATGCGCAGCCATCTTTTCGAGAAAGGGATCCTGCATCCAGAACTCCGGCCAGGCTGCCCCTGTCGCCAGCACGAATCGAAGGTAATGCACGTTGGTGACTTCATACCGGTCGATCTCGAAAGCATCCAGGGAAACGGGCCGCTGCGGCAATTCTTGAGGACCAGCTGCACGATCCACCTTGGGATTGCTGCCCATCAAGAATGGCCCTCCCGGCACTGGAACCATGCCTTCGGGAACCTCCAGCAACGCCAGCCGCTCCAGCTCCCAGGGTTGCGCCCAGGGATCATGCTTGGGAGACAAATGATCGGCGTAGGCAACCCCCAGGCAAGAGGCGAGAGGCAAAAGGCAAGAGGTGAACAACAGCGCGCGCTGCCATCCGTTCTTACAGATTTCGCTCCATTGCCTCATGCCTATCGCCTCATCCCTCATCAGCACACCAACCGCTCTCACCGTTTACGTTGGCCTAGAAACGGCTCCCTCTCCAGAGACGCAGGATCGGAGCTTTTCGAATGCTTCACGCGCCCTGGTGACGTCAACTCCCAACCATGCAGAGGCCACATCCAGCGAGTTGAAAAGGATGACCCGCAGGCCATGGTCTATTGCTTGCTTCTCGTATACTCGCGCGCGATCGTAGGTCGATTCATTCACCAGGAGCGCCGCTTTCCCCACTCTCAACTTTTCTATCGATCGCCGATAGAGATCGGTGACTTCATGAACCTCTTCCATGCTTGTCTCGAACGATGCGCCTGTGGCATCGACGAGAACGGATGCGCCGCGCGCGATGGAGGCATCGCTCAAATGCTGGCGCTCATGGGTGAGAATTTCCTCGTGAGAGACCACCCCCGTCCACAACTCCAGCACCAGCGACCCCTCATTCAGCACGACATACGTGACCGGCATCCGGATCCTTCCCCATCGACCCTGCGGACGACAGCTCTTTAACCATAGCCGCTCAGTGCGCCGAGGTTCTCGTTCTAAGAAAACGGGGGAGCCACACCTTACGCGCAGCTCCCCCGTCTTGACCGAGACTATTCCGCTGTCGACTACTTCATCGCCGTCGGAATAGCGCGAGGCTCTGGCTGCACATCCGCATGCTTGGCACCCATTCCATGGGCACCCAGCGGTTGGATCCGTGAGTCACCGGCCGGCAACACACGGAGGTAGCCCCATTGTCCGGACTGCGTGTAGGGCAGCCGCGCATTGGACCACACGAAGTCTCCCACCTGACGATACGGGCCGCCCGCACCGCCGCGGATGAAGACATCGAGGATCTCAGACCCGGCGTACTCCACCACGCTGATCTGGTCGGCGCCGGGCATGTAGGGCTCGATCGGCCATTCATGGCCTTCGACCGCAAACATCCCGTTCTGTTCGCTATTTGCGCCAATCACATGGATACGAATCGCGTCACCGGCATGCGCCTCGATCAGAGGCGTGACCGGATCTTCTGGCTTGTCCACCACGCAGGGCTGGAATATCTTGCCCAGCGAGCAGCCTTGCTCCTCACGGAACTTATAGGGTTCCGCGCGATAGTTAACCGACGTCAACCCGGCCACGTTTTGCACGTATGGCATGAACGCGGTGCCGATGATGTTGTCTTCGTCCTGGAAAAAGAGGGCCACGTCACGGTAGTTCCGCTTGCCCATATTCTCGGGCAAGCTAACATCCACAATGACGTCAGCTCTCCATGAGTTCTTCTGCGAGATATCGGCACCGGTGACAGGGTCCCGATACTGGGAGCCCTTCGGCCCGATCACCACCGCTCCGTACAATCCGTTACGCGGATTGACGACGATGTTGCCACCGTCCCACACCAGCGACGTCGTTTCCTTGTTGGAAGGATGCGCGTAGTAGGTATAGGTGCGGCTCTCGCCCGGGGCAATCGTCTGATCGCCAGGATTGTTCCCGACGTTCAGGCCCTGGCTGTCTCTCGGATCGAAGGCCAGGCCCGGCGCAAAGAACGACGCCCGGCTCGCCTTCATCTTGTTCTTCAGATGGACCTTGATGCAGTCGCCAAGATTGGCACGCAACGTGAGCGGATTCGGCATCACATTGCCCGCCACCGTGGTCGCTTCTTCTTCCAGCGCGAAGATCTTGCCTTCCGGCACGGTCATTTCGATCTTGCGCTCGAAGTCGACTTCGATCGCATCCGGCGCCTTCGGGTGGAGCCTCAACGGACGGTCCAAGGACACGACGTTGAAATTCTTCACCGGGGCATCGGACGGACAGACGGAACTCGGCGTGGCCGGAATCCCGAGAGGATTGGTTCCCTTGGGCAATGGCTTCAGGTCCGCCACTTCTTTATCGAGCACGCGCAGGATACCCCATCCACCTTCGGCGAAGTGTGACGTTCTGCCGTTGAAGTGGATGTAGTCGCCCGGCATACCCTGGAATCCGCCCGCTTTGCTCACGAGGTCATACCGTTCGGCGATCCCGACGTGAATCGAGTTCTTCCGATTGGCATCTGCCGCATACCGTTCCGTGAGGAAGGTATGGCCTGAAATGGTCCAGACGTGGGACTCGTTCATGAGCTGGTGCAACAGACGGAACACCATGGTGTCCCCCGTGTACGCCCGCAAGAGCGGCGTGCCAGGATCGCCATGGATCGCGCTGTTGAACAGCTTGGACGTATCCGGATTGTTGGACAGACGTTGTGCAAACGGAGCCGCGCGGAAGTTGAACCCGCTGCCGGTCGTATGCGTACCGCCGTTGATGTACTTGTTCGGAGAAGCCAGAATCTTATCCGGCATCTGGAACGAAATGGTCTTGCCTGCTTCCAACGCCACTTCGATGGGCTGTCCCGGAGGATTGCCCGCCTCGATGGTGTTCACCGTGTGCGGAACGGTGTCATGGATCGACACCATCAACTCACGGAAGCTGCCACTCACACCGGCACCGATCGGCTCGTTGCTGTGAATATCGGCAATCGGACCGCTATACACCAGCTTGCCGTTCTTCGGATCGTGATAGGTGGACCCGAACGGCTCCACGATCGTCACGCCGAACCCGCCATGCGGCCAGGTCGTCGCACCGAACGCATGGTCGTGCCAGAACACGGTCCCCATATCGACGTCTACCCACCACCGGTACCGCACGAACTCCGGCGACACGAGATCGCCCGCCGGATGGTTCTGCTTCAGACCGGTGAAGAAAGTCACCTCATCACCCTTGATGCTCTTGATGCGGACAACTTCCTGACAGCTCTTGTCACGCGGCAACGAAGCCGTGGCATCGTGACCCTTCTCCAAACAATCCATGCCCACCATCAATTCGGTGTTCAGGTGGAAGGGCGTAGCACCCGGTGCCATCTGAATCTTGATGGACTTGGCACCTGCCTTCACGGCACCAGTCAGCTTACCGACCATCGGCGCCGGCAACCCATGCTTGGTCTTCTTGCCCCACATGGTGAACGGACGAACCGACATTTCATATTCCATCCCTGAAATCACACCGTCCGAGTTCCCTGTATCGAACTGGAAGAAGTGGGGATGGATGTTGATCTTGGACGACTGGAAATTCGTGTAATCGTCGTCGTCCCACTCGCTCGTCAACAACAAGTCCACGCAGTCATACACGTTGGCGCGAATGACCGCCGGAAGCTTGAGGTCGTCGTTCGCTCTGGTCAGGTTCTCCTCTTCATGGAGCACGTAGATCAGACCGTCCTTATCGACCATCGCCGGCTCTTTCCCCTGCTTCTTGGCCAGGGTGATCGGCATGCGGACGAAGTGGATGTTGTAATGCTTACGATTGGCATTGTCGGGGCAGAGGCTCCAACGGCCCTGCTCGCCCGGCTGTGCCGGCTCGGAAGTCCGCTCACCATTGGCGTCCTGGTGAATCGGTTCCAGCCATGGCGCACCGCTATGGTTGGCAGAGAACGGTACCCGCTTGCCGAAATGCGGCTTGAACAGCGGCCAGGACATCTTGCCCGTCGTCGGGTCAAAAAGGATCGCTGGTCTGGTGCTGTCATCCCACTTGGCTGCCCATGGGTACTTCGGATTCTGTGCGGTGCTTTCCCGCTCACCCTTGGCAATGTTGCCGTCCCACTTCCAATCCCACACGGTGGAATCGTAGGAAATGATCTGAGCCTTCTCATCGTTCGTGTGGCCGGGCTGCCCCTGAGCCGGCACAAACATCTCGACCCAATCCTTGATGTTCACAATGATGGGATCGGACTTCCAGTTGGTCTTCTGGCTCTTGTCGACAATCTTGAACGTCTTTCCGAACCAATCGACCGTCGTCCCGATCAACTTGTCTGACGACACGCCCTGCTTCATCCGGCCCTGCCGATCCGGCAACTCCCGGAGATCCGGCATCGTGTCAGTATGCACGCCGCCAGCTTGCAGCGTGTTGTAGAATCTGGCATACCCCCACATGCCTGCCACGTAGTGATGCGCGACATGGCAATGGAAGAGGAATTCACCGGCCAGATGCTGGCAGCCACCGCCACCGCATTCTGGCTCAAGATCCAACGCTTCTGAAGGCCCGATGACTTCCACGTCCACGCGATCGGACTTGGTCCGGACGACCGGATACTTCACCGGACCATCCTGACCCTTATACCAATGCTCTTCCTGATCGGCACGCGGGCTGCGCTGCCAACGAATCGTTCCGCTGTGCGGATGGTGGGAATGGAACACTTCCGATCCACCATGCACCAACCGCCACTTGACGGGATCGCCCATATATCCGCGAGGAATCGTGGTTGGCGGATCGCCGAACGTATAGGCGCTGTAGGCCATCGATTCGTCTTCGAACCCGAAATACTCATGCTGCAAATGCATCTCGTCGATGCCGAACGGCTCACTGCGATAGTTTAACGCACGACCGCCAGGACGATAGGCATCCGTCAGCGGATCGCGCTGCGGGAGGAAGTCGCCCTTCTTGTTCAACGGACGGAAGGCTTCATCGCCGATCTCGTGATAGAACAACACGAACTCGCGGAAGTCCGGTCCGGACCCGTTGTCGATGTTCACTTGCCAGCCGCTTGTGACCTGCTTGTCGGGGCCAGTCCCCAACGCATCGACATAGGTCGATCCCTTCGGCTCCACAATAAGGGCACCGAAGAGGCCCAGCACGGTCAACTCACGGTCATGGCTGTAGGAGTGAAACTGCCGGACACCCTCCTGCATCTGGGGATGGATGTACCACTCGAACTCCTGGGACTTGCCAGGAGCCACAATGGACTCAGGATTCGTCGTCAGGGCCGGCTTGCCGGTCGCGCTGACAATCATGCTGGAGGCGCTGACGAACAGGCTGCCATCCTCGCCTTCCATCTGGTTGCGGAGGGTCATCTTCATGCAATCGCCCTGGTTCACGCGAAGCACCAGGGGCTGAATCATGTCGCCCTGTAAACCGGTCGTCACGGCTCCTGGATCGAAGCCATCCTTGTCGCGAGCCGCCTTGTTCTTGGCTTCTTCAGCCCGCACCTTGTCGACATCCTGGGCCAACACATACATGTAGCCTGGATAGAAATCGAGCCAACGGTTCAAGGTGATCTCGACGTTGATCATTGCCACGTCGTATTTCTTCACCGGCACACCGGCCGGGCACTTCCCGCCCGACGTCATCACCGGCTCGCCCTTGGTCCCATCCGACATCAGCAAGAAGCTGCTGCCGTCCTGGCCCATGTACTGGTGCATCATCGACATCTCGTTGAAGGCACCGGAGGTCTGCTGCGCCTTGGCATCTTTCTGCGCCTGCTGCTCGAGCTTCTCCATCAGGCGATGGTGCTGCATCTCCATCTTTTCTGCATTGCCCGAACGGCCCTCCATGGCATTTTCCACCACGGTCTGGCCCTTCAACTGCTGAGTCCATCCCGGCATGGCGACCGGAGTGGCATGCCCCTGATGGGACTCC
>JAUXQT010000045.1 GCA_030682135.1 Nitrospirota bacterium
GGACCAAGAATGGCGGTTCGTGAACATCTATGAAGACACGGCGACCTCGATGCGCGCCCTCGTGGAAGGCATCGACAAAACCGGGTTCTCACGGGACGAACCGTGGAAGATGACGGGCAGCAGTCTGCCGGAGCATGAAACGTTCTTTTTCTATCTCCAGCGGATTTGCAACCACTGCACGTATCCGGGCTGCTTGGCCGCCTGCCCGCGGAAGGCGATCTACAAGCGACCCGAAGACGGGATCGTGTTGATCGACCAGAACCGGTGCCGTGGGTACAAGAAGTGCGTGGAGCAGTGCCCCTTTAAGAAGCCGATGTATCGGGGCACCACACGCGTGTCTGAAAAGTGCATCGCGTGTTATCCGCGCATCGAAGGGAAAGACCCGTTGACGGGCGGCGAGCCGATGGAAACGCGGTGTATGGCCGCCTGCGTCGGCAAGATCCGGATGCAGAGCCTGATGCGCATCGGCGACGACGGCCTGTGGGCGGAAGACCGCTGGCACCCGCTCTACTACGCGATTCGCGTGGAGCAGGTGGCGCTGCCGCTGTACCCACAGTGGGGCACCGAGCCCAACGGGTTCTACATCCCGCCGCGGCACAGCCCTCGTGGCTATGCGCGTCAGATGTTTGGCCCGGGCGTCGACAACGCCATCGAGAAGTATCTCGTGCCCAGCCGTGAGCTGTTGGCGGTCCTCCAGTTGTGGAGAGCCAGCCAGCAGATCATCTTCCGGTACGATGTCATTCCTGGTCCGAAAGTGTTTGAGACCCAGATCCACGGGAAGCGTTTCGAGATGTACAACGATACCGTGTTGGGCTTCAACAAGTCGGGCAAGGAAGTGGCGCGTATTCAGGTCGAAGAGCCGATCTACATTCGGCCGGCCGAGCGCGTTACCTGGCTGTAAGTCATAGCTAGGGTCTCGTGTCAGCAAGGGGCGGAGTGCCGAATGGCACTTCGCCCCTTCTGTTTGAACGGGCCCTTTGAATGGTCGACGGCCTTTCGGCTCAGGTCTTGAATGCTCCTTTTGCGCACTTGACGCACCATAGGTGGTCCAGTAGAGTTATAAAAGTATTCGAACGGTCTTCCATTACAAGCTAGGATACCATCGGCGTGACCTCTCCTCAGCAGCAATCAATTCCATTTGCTGCGCAAGCCATACCCTTCGGCGAGTTTCTGGCTTCAGGGAAACTCCCGGATGGTTACCTCGCCAGCGAGTATATCGCTCAACAATTTGTCGAGCGCCTCGTCCACTATGTTCTCAGTGTGCCAACCGGCAGTTACACCATGGCTCAATTGAGCCATCTACTGGAACAGTTGGACCCGCGCGCACAGGTATTTTTCTTCAAGCGCCTCAAAGAAACCAGCCCCGATAGCCTGAAAGATTTTGCCCCCCTCTATTACGGTTTCATGAATGAGTTTCATTCCCTCCTGTTTACCTAGCGCTATAATTTTTTCCTTGTCGCCTGAGCTTTCTCATGTATAATCGAGTGGTTAATAACTTGCGCAAAGGAGCGACATGAATCCTACCCTACAGCGAGCCGTGACCAGCTTTTACAATTTGATTTACGAGGCCCAGACATTTGCGACCACGATGTCACGAATTGACACGGGTGAGCAGGAGCATTATTCCGGACGCATCGAAGGGTTGAATTGGGTACTTGATCGCTGCCAAGAACTCGAAGATATGGATGCGAACTTGACCCCCTCATCTCTTCAGCGGGTGCTCACTGAGGTCAAGTCAGACCTCGATCACGAATTGTCAGTCCAGCGCCGAGAAAAGGGGCGTCGGGCAGATGGTCGGGAGGAAGCCCTCAACTTTGTTGCCGATTATCTGTCGAGCCTGATTACAGCAACGGAGATAGAGTCGGCCAAGACGCCAGCGGTATAACGCTGGCGTGTTCGATGCTGGTTCCTCGTGCCAGTTTCACTCCTCGCTTCCCATAACACCTGGGCAATCATTACAATGATGCGAGAATGGATAATTTTCGCACTGTGCATGGGGATCGGGGGGCATGTCGCTCTCGGCGTTGTGTTGCACGCTCCAGATCTCTGGCCATGGAGTATGGCTTGGTTCTACGGCTTGCTAAGCGGGGTGGCTGTGTATGGGCTGGTGCAAGGGGGGCGGGGAATCTGGAGGCTGCTTCGGCCCTGTCCTAAGCTTCCGTCAAAGAGCAGCCCTAACGCCTCATGGTGAACCAGCCGCTCAACATTCTCGCTCTTGTTATTGACCGCCACAGGCCTATCCGAATACAATTCCTTCATGCAAGGACCTCCGCGTAAACCAATTGGCCAAGCTTGGCCGCCAGGCATGTCACCCAGGATGACTCGGCCTCAACCAGGCGTTCCTCAACAGGTAGACCAGTTCAAATCGCTCAACGCGTCACTGCTCTACTGCCCTCAGTGTCGCGTGGCTACTCCAACACGAGAACGACTTCTCCTTGTGCTCCCGACCGGCAACCTGTACGAATATCTGTGTCAGCATTGTGGTGCGTCGACCGGATCCAAAACCGACCATCAATAGACAGTTGTGGGTATAGTCGCGGATCGGCATCGACGAGCAAGGTCATGAGGAGCTATTTCCCCTTAAGTACGAGGGGGGAATATAGTGTTGAAGCGTGGGAATACAGTCCTGCAGAAGAAAGAGTTTGTCAAACGAACTGGCTAGATTACTCCCTCCAGAGGAATACCTTCTTCGATGAGCATGACCGGAATGTCTTCTCGGATAGGATACAGGATCTTCCTGTCACCTCTGAGCAACCCCCCGTCGAGTGGTTCGGTGACCGGCTTACTTGCCTTATTCTTTAATTGCCCACGGGTGACGGCCTCATTTAACTTGGCAATCAGAGCGTCATCAGCCAGGCTCACATCCTGCTTCGTATCCGGGCAACAGAGAATGGCAAGAAGATCCTTGTCGATATTGACCGGACGCCTTGCTTCCGCGTGATCTGCCATAACGCACCCCTCTTGTGTGGCTCAAGTAAATTCTATATTTTTAGAATAGATCACTGATATCGAAGAGATCAAGTCCTGCGTAATGCGCAATGTGGTTATACGGGTTCTGTTAGGCTAGTATCTTGCTGAGCGTCTGTGAGGAACCCCACGGCAATGTCGAAGACTCTATGGCAGTATTCCTTGGCTGGTTTGCTGGTCCTTGTGCCTGGCTGGGCAACGTTCATCATATTTTCCACATTATTTCACAGCCTCAATGAATTGATTCATGATCTCCCCTGGCATATAGGCGAAGTTCAGAGCCCTGGCCTCAGCGTGGTCTTGTTCCTGCTCCTCGTTGTAATGATTGGGATGATCGCTACTCATGTCGTGGGGCGGCGTGTAATCACCAAGACAGAGCGATGGATCGAGCAGATTCCCCTGGTCCGTAGTGTCTATGTCACCCTCAAAGGGATGACCGATCTGCTGCATTTCCGTTCTCGCTTTGGGCGTAGCACCGTCGTGGTGTTTCCCTTCCCACGAGACGGGCTCTGGGCCATCGGTTTTGTTATTGGGGCTGCACCGCTGGCGCTCCAAGTGGCGCCAGCCAGTTTACTCATGGTTTTTGTGCCTACGGCAATTCATCCCTTCACCGGTTTTCTTGCGTTTATTCCGCAGCCGCAGCTCCGACCCATTAATCTATCAGCGGAAGATGCCATCAAAATGGAGTTTACGGCTGGCCTCTACAAGCCGGAAGCTGGATGGCTTAAAGCTCCGAAGACGAGGGCCTAATCCTATGTCAATCATTGAGCACCTGAATGTTCGACTTGCCGGACGAGGAGATGCGGAACAAATCGCGTCCTTCAGTGCAGCAATGGCCCTTGAAACCGAAGGCCGCCGCCTCGATTTTGACCGGTTATCCGACGGAACGAGGGCCCTTATTGAATCTCCTGACAGAGGATTTTTCATGGTTGCTGAGCTCGAAGAAGGTGAGAAACGCCAGCTGCTGGGCCAGCTCATGATCACCTATGAATGGAGCGATTGGCGGAATGGTGTATTCTGGTGGATTCAGAGCGTCTACGTTGACATAACCTGGCGACGACAGAGCGTCTTTCGCAAGATGCATGAAGCCGTGATGGCCAGAGCCAAGACGAGCCAGAATGTGTGCGGAGTTCGCCTCTACGTCGAGGAGAGCAATAGCTTGGCTCAGGCCGTGTACCGTCGAGTGGGACTCACTCCGTCATCCTATGCCATCTTTGAAACCGATTTTGTCCTGGCACGCCACAAAGGATTAGAGGATCGTCCTCACGAAGCTTAGCGAAAGGAGTGATCGTGATATTTCATAAGCCGCTGGCTCACACTATCATCGTCTTAGCCCTGCTCATGCTTCAAGGCTGTGCATTCAGCCGAGGGACTCTTGGCGACGAGATCAATGCTGATTCTGTCGCTGCGATCAAAAAGACCACGACCACCAAAGCCGAAGTGCTCTCATTGCTCGGAGCGCCGGATCGGCTGCTTCAAGTAAACGGCCGCGACGTCTTTCAGTACTATCGATACGACGCCAAGGTTGGAAGCTTGCTTCTCATCCTCGTCAATTTTTCCCGTGTCTCCGTCAAAAGCGATGATTTATTCATCATTCTTAACGGCCAAGGGATTGTCGAGGACGTCATTTTGTCTAAACGTACGGATGGACTAGAGTTTCGTTTCTGGCCATTTGGAAACTGAGATGACGTTATCGTTGAGCAAGCTTTGTCCCATACTCCTCTCCGTACTAATCTGCACGGTCGTTGTCGGCTGTAATGTCGTTCGCATCACCCTGAACGACCCTCTTACACAGGACGACGTGGCGTTTATCGTTCCGGGAGAAACTACCTTGGCCGACGTGGTCGCAAAACTGGGCACACCGGACTCCATAACCGACTCGCATGTAGGCATTGTCGCAACATACCGTTTCCTTGACATGAAATACTCGCGTATCAATTTCGGCTGGCTGCTGAAACCTTGGTCGCCCGTCGATCCAGATCTGATCGTTTCACGAACCGGCTTTGGCACCGATGCATTTGAATTGCTCTGTAACTCCGACTGGGTTGTCACGCACCAAAGCTTTCTCCGCCATCTCTCCGGACCTCGCTTTAATCCCTATCCATTTTGACGTCCGCCCATTGGGGTTTTCCGTGAATTGCTGCATTTCATCGGTCCGGCTATAATGCGGGCCATGGAGCCAGATTCATCAGATCGCACGTCTCCCCTTCACGCTGACCTCACATCATCTTCCTATGTCCCTGCTGAGCGCGATTCAGAGTTTCTCCAACGGGAAGAACTCCGATCCGTCCGCATTGGGCTGGAACTCTTAAAGCCCGAGCTGATCCAACGAGAAGAGGGCATACAATCGACCATCGTCGTATTCGGCAGCGCAAGACTGCAAGAACCGACTGCGGCGAATGATGCATTGCAGGCAGCAGAAAGGGACGCGGCTCGAGCCCCGAACGACTCGACACTGCAGCAACGGGTCGCCATCGCGCGCCGACAACATACACTCTCGAAATACTATGACATGGCTCGTGAGTTCGGGCGCCTGGTCTCATCGACCTGCCAAGTCGATGGCCGCTGCGACTATGTGATTGTGACCGGCGGAGGGCCCGGCATCATGGAGGCGGCCAACCGTGGTGCAGCAGACGTGGGAGCCAAATCAATCGGTTTGAACATTACCCTCCCGCATGAACAACATCCGAATCCCTACATTACGCCAGGGCTGAATTTTCAGTTTCGGTATTTTGCGATCAGGAAAATGCATTTCTTGATCCGCGCGAAGGCGCTCGTTGCCTTTCCAGGAGGATTCGGCACGCTCGATGAGTTATTCGAAACGCTGACACTCATCCAGACCGGCAAAACGAACAGCGTCATGGTCGTGCTAGTCGGGCGCGACTTTTGGGAGCGCGCGATCAACTGGCAATGGCTTATCGACAACGGACTCATTTCGCAACAAGATGTACAGCTGTTTCACTATGCCGAAACAGCCGAGGAAGCCTGGGATCTGATCGGGCGTCACAATGGCGTGACACCATCATGAAGCTCTCCTTTCACGGCGCAGCGAGATCCGTGACGGGCAGCCGCCACATGGTCGAACTGCCAGGACAACGGCTCTTGCTCGATTGTGGGCTATTTCAAGGACGCCGAGAAGAGGCGCTTCTTCAAAATCGTGACTTGGGTTTTGATCCCAAGTCGGTCAATGCTGTCTTGCTGTCTCATGCCCATGTCGACCATTCCGGTGCACTTCCGGTTCTTCCACAACATGGATTCTCGGGAAAAGTCTTCCTCACCAAAGCCACCGCCGACTTAACGCAACTCATGCTGGAAGACTCAGCGCACGTGCAAGTGAGTGACTGCAGCTACGTCAACAAGAAGGAGCACCGGAAGGGAAGAGCCTCCGTCCGGCCACTCTACAATATCGACGACGTTCGCAAGCTGGTCCGCCGTTTCGAAGGCATGAGGTATGGAGATCTGCTTAAGATCTCGCCGCGTGTGACCGCAAGCTTTCATGACGCAGGCCATATTTTAGGGTCGGCGGCCATTCGAGTGAAATACACGGCGCGCGGCAATACCACCACCATACTGTTCAGCGGAGATCTGGGCCGCTCCAACATGCCGATTCTTCGCGATCCTGAACCGCCGCCACCATGCGACGTGTTGATTCTTGAGTCGACCTATGGCGACCGGCTGCATGAAACCGACCATGAACTCATGAAGCAGAAGGCGCTAGACCTCCTTACTCATGCCAAAACCCACAAGAGCAAGATTATCGTCCCGGCATTCGCCGTTGGACGGACTCAGGACTTGGTCATGCGAATCAAGGAACTCGTCAGTGAGGGTCGCCTTGATCCCATCCCGATCTATATCGACTCCCCTCTGGCCTCGCGAGCCACGGAGGTCTTTCGTCGCCACCCGGAATGTTACGACGAAGAAACGACCAAAACATTCACCTCTTCCGGAGACCTCTTCGCGTCACGTTATATCCATTTTGTTTCCTCGCCGGAAGAGAGCATGCGCCTGAACAAGATGAAGGGCCCTTGCGTCATTATTTCCGCCTCCGGCATGTGCGAGGGGGGTCGCGTTGTGCACCATCTCAAGCATGCGATTCAAGACGAAGCCAACGTGATCGTCTTCGTCGGCTTTCAAGCCGAGCATACTCTCGGACGCAAGCTTGTCGAAGGCTGGGATGTCGTGCCGATTTTCGGCGTCCCCACTCCCCGGCGGGCACAAATCGTCAAGTTCAACGGCCTCTCGGCCCATGCAGACCGCAACGATCTTCTGGCCTATGTCCGGGCCATCAATCCATTGCCGGCCAAGGTTTTCATCGTGCATGGCGAAGAGAAACAGGCGTTGTCTCTTGGCACAGCCATTCACACCGAACATCCTGGCATTGACGTCCAGATTCCCCATCAAGGATCCACCCATGACATCTAGCCGCAACATGATAGTGGTCCTGGCCTCTGTAGCCATGTTGTGCGGATGCATATCAGCAAGCGCAGCCGATAGTCCTGAGCCGCGTCAGCGGGTCCGTGACCTGGGAATAATCATCGGGCAATATTCGACCGGAGCACAGAACGCCATCACCGATGTCGCGGGAGTCAAAGTTGGGCACCAGACCCTCATCTCCGGGGAGGGGGCGCTGAAGCCTGGACAGGGGCCGGTGCGCACGGGTGTAACCGTCATCATTCCGCGCGATGATGTGTGGCATAAGAAGGTGGCGGCTGGTTCATTCGTCCTGAACGGCACGGGAGAGATGACCGGCTTGTCCTGGGTGGCGGAATCAGGATTTCTGGAATATCCCATCGCCCTCACTAACACATTGAACGTGCCGCGAGTCGCCAACGGGGTCATGAACTGGATGATCACGCGTTATCCAGAGATTGGGATTACCGACGATACGCTGACGCCGGTCGTCGCTGAATGCGACGATGGACGGCTGAACGACATTCAAGGGCGTCATGTGTCGGAATCAGACGTGGTCAAAGCGATCGACAGTGCCTCATCCGGAGCCGTGCAGGAAGGCACGGTCGGCGCTGGAACAGGGATGGTCTCCTATGGATTCAAGGGGGGCATCGGGACTTCCTCACGGCGAATACCAGAGACCGAGGGCGGATATACGGTTGGCGTGCTCGTCAATGCGAACCATGGCCGCAGACCTGAACTTGTAGTAGGCGGCGTGCCGGTCGGCCGGCTCTATGAGGCGGTCCCTCCCGTTGCGCAGACCCTGTCACCAGGGCAAAGCGAAGGCTCGATCATCGTCATCATCGCCACCGATGCTCCGCTCGATGGCCGTCAACTCACTCGGCTGGCGAAACGTGCGGCACTGGGGCTGGCACGCACCGGCTCCACGGCACGGCACGGCAGCGGCGACTTTATGCTGGCTTTCTCGACGGCCAACGTCATCCCGCATTATCCAACAGATCGAACGTACACGTTGACTCAGTTGGCAGACACCCATATGAACCCGCTGATCACCGCAACAGTTGAAGCAACGGATGAGGCAATCCTCAATGCCCTTACGATGGCCAGCACTGTTGTGGGCCGCGATGGTCACCGAGTGGAGGCCATCTCCCTCGCCAAGCTCCGCACCATCCTCGATCGACAGACCAAGTAACTTGCGAAACATGGCCCTGTAAGGCCAGCGGATTCTCTGACTTGCATTTCCCTCTCGCCCCTCGCTATCCTCTTTCGACTCTCTTGCGACTGGAGGAATGGCATGAACGAATATCAACTCGGTGGCGGTTTGAATCTCATGACCGTATTGGGGAAAACCAATACGTTCACCGAGTTTTTGAAAACCCGCATGGTTCATGCCCTGGAGTCAGAAGACCCCACAGAGCTGCATTACCTCCTGGCGCAACTCGACGACTACCATTCCTACATGTGGCGCTACTACAACAAGCTGGCGAAGGATCGGCCGGAACGGATGGATCCAGGGGTCTAACCTCTCGGGACCGACAGGCTGAACATTCATCGATGATCACCCATTCTACCAGTACGCTTCAGTTTGCAACCGCAGTCTCGCGCAAGACCGATACGGAAGCTGCCACTCGAGATCTTGCCGATGCCATCTTGATGCAAGTCGGCACGGCCCCTCTCGATCTGGCGTTTGTATTTTTCTCCTCCCACCATGCAGCCAAAACATCCATGATCTCTGCCATGTTACAGAAGGACTTGCGGGCAAAGGTCTGTCTGGGCTGTTCCGGCGAAGGGGTGATTGCCGGCGCCGAAGAGATTGAAGCCGCGGCAGCCATGACCATTTGGGTAGCCTGCCTTCCCGGAGTTACCGTGACTCCGCTCCAGCTCTCTGTCTCTCAGCTGCAGGATCAAATTCGCATGCCAGGGTGGCCGGAGCCGGGACTCGAGGCATCGACGTTTCTTCTTCTCGCCGATCCCTTCTCGACACCGATGCAGGAAGTCCTCTCCCTCATGACCGACCGGTACCCTCAGGGCAAAGTCGTCGGGGGCCTCGCCGGGGGAGGTCGGGATGCAGGAGAGAATCGGCTCCTCCTCAACGATCAGGTGTTCGACGGGGGCGTGGTGGGGGTGCAACTCACCGGACCGATCGCGGTGCGAACCGTGACCTCGCAAGGCTGCAGGCCGATCGGTGAACGGTTTGTCGTCACGAGGGCGGAAGGCAATCTGATCCATGAGCTCGGTGGGGTTTCAGCGTTAAAGCGGCTTCAAGATGTCTTCGAGTCCTTGGGAGGAGCCCAACGCCGTGATGCCCATCGTGCATTACACCTTGGCATCGTCATCGATGAACACAAGAGTCACTTCGAGCGGGGCGACTTCCTCGTTCGTAACCTCATCGGAGCGGATCAACAGGCCGGGGCTGTTGCCATCGGAGACGTGGTTCAGGAAGGCCAGACCGTACAATTTCATCTCCGCGATGCAAAATCAGCCAGCGACGACTTGCACTTTCTCCTGGCTGCGGATCGAGCGAAGCACCAGAATCCCCCGCTCGGAGCCCTCTTGTTCAGTTGTTGCGGACGTGGAGAGGGCCTCTTTGGCCAGCCCCATCACGATAGTGGAGTCGTGCAAGAGCGCCTCGGGTCTCTCCCGACGGCTGGTTTTTTTGCACAAGGAGAGATTGGTCCGGTCGGGGGACGCAATTTCCTGCACGGCTACACGGCCAGTGTGGTCATTTTCTCTGAACCGGACTCCCGTACGCCACATCCGTGAGAGTTGTGTTTTGAGCGCTCGACAGAGATTGCCGGCCTCGCTGTCGGCAGGAGATGCTACGCATCGCAATCTATTATTCTATTGCCGTCCCGAGAATATTCAGGTGGTTAACGATCAGGAAAGGAGTAGGTATGCCGCATCAAGAAGCAGGGGCTGAAGGGAATGAAGTCACGACGTCATCGGGGCTGCAGTATGTCGATCTTACGGTCGGAACCGGAGCCACGGCAGAGGCGGGGCAGACGGTCATCGTGCATTACACCGGCTGGTTGGAAAATGGGAAGAAATTCGACAGCTCAGTAGACCGGGGCCAGCCCTTCTCGTTTCCTCTAGGAGCCGGGCGAGTCATTAAAGGATGGGATGAGGGCGTGAAGGGCATGAAAGTGGGCGGCAAGCGAAAGCTCACCATTCCTTCAAAGCTTGGCTATGGCGCACAGGGGGCGGGCGGCCTGATCCCTCCACATGCCACGTTGATTTTCGACGTCGAACTGCTGGGTCTGTAAGCCACGTCATGCAACGCACCCCACTGATTACGCACCATCGAGCCTGCGGCGCCAAACTCGTCGATTTCGCCGGATGGGAGATGCCGATTCAGTATAGCGGTGTCGTGGACGAGTACCACACCGTCCGCTCCCATGTCGGCCTCTTCGATGTGAGCCATATGGGGCGGCTGCGGGTCGCCGGCCCCGGTGCCATCCCGTTCCTCCAGCGAGTCACGACGAACGACGTCGACAAAATCGCGGTCTCGCAAGCCCACTACTCCATGGTGTGCAACGAGCACGCGGGTATCAAAGACGACATCTTTGTCTATCGGCTCGGGTCGGATGAATTTCTTTTGTGCGTGAATGCCTCGAACCGCGAGAAGATTCTGTCGTGGCTCCAAGCACAACTTGGCCAGGATAGGACGGTTCGTCTCGAAGATCGGTCGGTTGAATTGGCTCAGGTGGCCGTCCAGGGTCCCAAGTCTCGCGAGCTACTCATGAGTCTCGGCGGGACGGCTCTCGAAGGGCTTAAGCTTCATCACACCTGTGAGGGGGCGATTGGCGGCCTGTCCTGCTTGCTTGCCAGAACAGGGTACAGTGGTGAATTGGGCTATGAGATTTATATCGACGCAGACAAGGTCGGCCGCCTCTGGGACCTGCTCATCGACAAGGGACAGGCCTGGGGGCTCAAACCGGCCGGACTCGGCGCGAGAGATCTTCTCCGGCTGGAAATGGGCTATCTGCTCTATGGCAACGACATGGGTGAAGACACGACGCCACTCGAAGCCAATGCGGATTGGACCGTCAGCTTCCAGAAAGGCCCGTTCATCGGCAGCCAGACGCTCCTGGCGCAGAAACAGGCGGGGGTCGTTCGCCGTTTCGTGGCGTTCGAACTGGTTGAGAAGGCCGTGCCGCGCCACGGATTCAGAATCCTCGACCCCGCAACATCCCAACCTATCGGCGAGGTGACCAGCGGCAACCTCTCGCCACTCCTTCAGAAGGGCATCGGGTTGGGTTACGTGCCTCTGCGCTATACGGAACCAGGCACGTCCATCCTGATAGAAATTCGCAGCAAGAACGTCCCCGCACAGATCGTCAAGCCACCGTTCTACAAAAAGCGCAAGGCCTAGCCCATGCAGACCAAACGCATGTACACCGGCATCATCGTGAACGTGAACGTCGACACCGTCACGTTGCCGAACGGTCTCACGGTCGACTTAGAAGTGGTCCGTCATCCGGGAGCAGCCGCAGTGGTGCCGCTGAAAGACGATGGCACGGTCGTCTTGATTCGGCAGTTCCGCCAGGCGGCAGGAGGGTTCATCTACGAAATCCCAGCGGGAAAACTTCATCCCGGTGAAGACCCTATGGCCTGCGCGGCACGAGAACTGGAAGAAGAAATAGGCTACAGGGCCGGCAAGCTGGAGCTGCTGTCCAGCATCTTGACCGCACCAGGGTTCACCGACGAGGTGATCCACGTCTACAAGGGAACCGGGTTGACGGCGGGGAAGCAACAGCTCGATCAGGATGAAGTCCTTGAAGTGATCGAACTGCCATTACTGGAAGCGATCAGCATGATTGAGACTGGTGCGATCAGGGACGCGAAATCGATTGTGGGATTGCAGGCGGTCTATCTTCGGAAAAATAACAGGTAGGGAAGAGCACTCGAAGGGTCTCCCGCTTTAGGCAGGAGACCCCTCAAGCCAACTAGCCTCGCCAGAGAAAAGGGATTACTTGCCCTTCTCGTCTTTCTTCTTCTCATCCTTCTTGTCGCCGAACGTATCGGCGTGGCCGCCCTTCTTCTCGTCCTTCTTGTCCTTCTTCTCTTCGCCGTACACGAGGACGTGGCCGCCCTTCTTCTCATCCTTCTTGTCCTTCTTCTCTTCGCCGGCGAAGGAAGGCGCGCTGAACGACACTGCCACTGCCACTGCCATGATTGCCATCAACATGCTCTTCATAGTATGTGACCCCCTGTTAGTGATTGAATATTGTGCCATGATCGGCACTCGCTGGTATTCTTCAGCAAGCTTAGTGCCGGAACTGGCAAATCTATGCATTGATAGCTTTATCAATGGCTTACGAGTAACATCCAGGCTGGATCCGAAGGGCCACACCTTCGTTTTTCTGTGGCAGGATGGCTGAACAACAGCTAAACCGCCTCAAACCAAAAAAGGCACATCCTGGTCGAACTTGAGATCGAATGAACCAGCGATTTGACCGAAACGATGATCCGCACAGCAGTCCTACAGCGACCCAAGACTCATTCTCGTAAAGGGCTCACAGACCATATTCAGCCTGGAGTCCGGATCCTCTTCGTCGGCATCAACCCAGGCCTTCGCTCAGCAACCATAGGCCATCATTTCGCCGGTCACTCGAATCGGTTCTGGAAACTCTTGTATGAATCGAAGCTCGTCTCTGAGCCACTGACCTACCACGACGATTGGCGCCTGCCAGAGATGGGCCTCGGTTTGACCAACATCATCCAACGACCCAGCGCAGGAATCGATGAGCTCAAGCCGAGTGAATATGCCACCGGACGAAAGAGACTTGTTGCCACCGTACAACGCTATCGCCCACAGATCGTCGCATTGCTCGGGGTGACCATTTACAGAACGCTCTTTCCTGTCACCAGAGGGCAACGAGTGAACCTGGGACTTCAGCCTGCACAATTGGCTGATATCCCGGTGTTCGTCCTTCCCAATCCCAGTGGCCGAAACGCGCATTATTCATACAATGCCATGCTTGGCGCATTCCAAGCCCTCTGCAAGGAAGCTGATTCACTCTGACCGCAAATCGTGCTATCTTCACTTTTCGGAGCGAAGAAGTAGCTCGACTCTCACCATCCTCGTAGGAGCGCCAGATGTTATTAGACGGCAAAACAGGATTGATCATCGGGGTTGCCAACAAACACAGCATCGCCTGGGCTATCGCCCAATCGGCGGCCAGCCAGGGCGCCAAGTTGTTCTTTAATTATCAGGGCGAGCGGCTACGGGAGAACGTCGAAGAACTGATCGCCACGATGCCAGGCGCAAAAGCCTTTCCTTGCGACGTGGGAGACGATGCACAAATTGCCGCATTGATGCAGAATGTCGGGAAGGAAACTCCGAAGATCGACTTCCTGGTCCATTCAGTCGCTTTTGCCCCGCGGGAAGAACTAACCGGTCAATTCGTCAATACCACGAGGCAAGGATTCGCGACAGCCCTCGATGTGAGTGCCTATTCGCTCGTTGCCGTTACCAAGGCGGCGCTGCCCCTCATGACCGACGGAGGTTCCGTCGTCACGCTCACCTATCTTGGCGCGGAACGGGTCGTGCCACATTACAATGTGATGGGTGTTGCCAAGGCCGCCCTCGAAGCCACCGTCCGTTATCTGGCCCACGACCTCGGCCCGAAGAACATTCGGGTGAACGCCATTTCCGCCGGTCCGATCAAGACCCTTGCCGCTCGCGGAGTCTCCGGCATCAGCAAGATGGTGGACCACCACCGGGAGTTCGCACCGCTCCGCCGCGCGACTGAGCAAGGCGAAGTTGGCGATACCGCATTGTTCTTGGTCAGTCCACTAGGGCGTGGGATTACCGGAGAAGTGATCTACGTCGATGGCGGGTATCATATTCTGGGGTCACTCGCGTCACCGGACTGACGGCTGTTGAAAAAGGCTGCCAGCGGCGTTCTCACATCGTTCAGGCCCTCAACGTACCCCAAGGGTACGCCTCGGCCCTTCACTCGCTGCGGCCTTGCTGGACAGCATTTTTGAACAGCCGTTGACGTGAAGTGGCATTCGTATCTTGTTTATCGGAATGCACGTGTCATTGCTCCTAAGTGCTACTCGATTGTCCGCCTGAGTGTTTTTAACTTTCCTCGTTTCGTTTTACTTTCCAACCGCCGCTGCTTCGATCCCTTCGTCGGCTTCGTCGCTCTGCGTTTTTTGCGCGGAATCGCCACGCTCTGAATGAGCTCTTGCAGTCGCGTGAGCGCATCCTCCCGATTCTGCTCCTGGCTCCGATGTTGCTGGGCTTTGATCGTAATCAGCCCCCCTTCCGAGATGCGATGATCTTTGAGCTTCAGCAGTTCTTCTTTATAGAAGGGGGGCAGCGAGGAGGCCGCAATATCGAACTGTAAATGAATCGCGGACGAAACCTTATTGACATTCTGCCCGCCGGCACCCTGCGACCGCATCGCATGGATGTCGATTTCGGAATCGGGAATGGTGACGTGTGATGAGATGTGCAACATGGCAAATTAGGGATCAACTCCTCATATATTCTCGCTTCTTAGATGGCCCACTTACCTTTGAGCATCCTACGTACCTCTTGGCCGATTTCATTCTTCGGTTTCCTCAACTCGCTACAAAATACTAACAACAATCTATCCACTTCCGATTGAACGACCAGAAAGAAATCTCTAACTGGACGGAGTTTGTTGCTCAATACAATGGCACCTGTTTCCAGGGACAGAGTTTCATATTCGTCCATAAAGAAGTGATGAATGATATGGTTGCGCATTTCTTTTGCCTTCTCAAGATCCGTCTCGAGAGAAGCTGGAATGTTGATTCGCATCTTAACTTCGTTAACGAGGCTCCCCATAGTTTTCTTTTTCATAGGTGGTTTACTTTGAGAGCTTTCAAGATATTCGTGAAGCTTTTCCTTCGGCAAGCTCCCGTTACTAAGATTGCCGATTGCGGACGTTAAGAGCAAGAGGGACTTTTCGAGGCTCAGGGCCGCAATTACAGTGAGACCATAATTAGCGAACATCTCCTTGTAGCCGGACTGTGAATAGTCAATTGGCATCTTAGGATGCTGCGATTGAGGTAGGTCGGGCAAATAGCGATACCGACCACTAGTCAAGATACTTGATCACAGCAAACTTGCTGAGATTTCGGCGTATGGGAACAGCTGTTGACGAACCGTATGCGTTGACCGATCTACCGGAGGAGTAGGCCGTCGCCGATCCGGATGAGTAGACACCTGCCAGCTGCGAGTTGCTGCTGAGTTGAATGACGGCATCGCCACCAACTTCCTTAGCCTTTTGGACAATATCACTCTTTAGACTAGCCATGGGAATAGGACCGCCAGACCTTTCATCGTCGATGAATCCCAATACCATGTATTTTCTTGGCGGTTCACCGTTGTCCCAAATTTCCATTCCTGCAGCGACGGTCTTTGTACCGCCTCTGCCCTCGAAAGCGTTTACCTTTGCTTCGAAGGGTTTGAACTCTGTAGTTGCGCAACCAACCAACGTCAATAGAAGAATTCCCGCAATCATTTGCAACAATGTATTCACGTGGGGTTCCTCACGCATTGACCGACTTATTGATGATTCCGCCAATCCTCAGAAAAACAGAAAAAGAACCACAAAGGAGCAACTATATGATTTATACAGTTTCAGGACGGATTCTTTCACGCATCGCTAATAACCGACAAGTGGACTAGGCATGACTTGGCCAGCTTTGCCATAGAAGGCGGACCTGTCAGGCTTCGCCTAGATGGCAAGCGGAAAATGATGAGTCTTGACCAGTCCATCTGAGGCGGGGCCACATAAACCAAAGAATACGCCTATGCGGTGAGCGATACGAAAATTAACCGAGGTCGATGGAGGGTTATGACAACTCCGGCAGACGATTGATAATTTTTAACCGCACTTCATCTCCCACCTGCATTTGCACCATCTTGGTTGCGAGGTTCTCGCGAACGCGATGGGCATCTTCCAGTTTGAATTGCACCTGGCCGCCGTTTTGTTCAACGAGGTGATACAGCAACAGGGTGGTCAGGTGTTTGAGATCTTCGTCGGTCGTGTGGGCACTCAGATTCAAGATATTCGACATGGAATAGGCCTCACCCTGTGAATTGGTCAGGCTCCTTTATCGCTGACTGGCCGGTCCTATCACAATGCCCCAAAGGAGGGGGAGCCGGGGCTTACAGGGTTCCACAAAAGTGATTGGAAAGAACACAGACAAGCTGTTGAGAAACTACCAGGCCATTGCGGGAATGCGCATGCTAGAACAGCTGCAGGAGCTGCCAGAAGCAGTCGCAGGGTGTTTAGAAAGGCTGTCCAGCAAGGCCGCAGCAAGCGGGGAGGCGAGGCGTACCCTTGTGGTACGTTGAGTCTCTCTGCGCCGCGAGAACGCCGCTGGCGGACTTTCTAAACATCCTGCTAGCTGGAATAGGCCTCTATCGGCGGACAGGTGCAGACCAGATGGCGGTCTCCATAGGCTTCGTCGATCCGGCTGACGCTAGGCCAGAACTTATGGTCGCGGACCCAGGAAGCGGGGAACGCGGCTTGCTCACGGCTATAGGGTCTAGCCCATTCATTGCCCGTCACCACTTGCGCTGTATGTGGGGCGTTCTTCAGCAGATTGTTCGCGCGGGGCTGGCGGCCCTCGACGATGTCTTGGATTTCGGCATGAATCAACATCATCGCCTCGCAGAACCGGTCCAACTCGGCTCTGGACTCGCTCTCTGTCGGCTCGATCATGAGTGTCCCGGCAACCGGAAAGGAGACCGTGGGAGCATGGAACCCGTAATCCATCAATCGCTTTGCCACGTCCATCGCTTCGACTCCTGCAGCCTCCTTGAACTGACGAAGGTCGAGAATGAACTCGTGTGCGACGAACCCGGACGTTCCCCTATACAAGATGGGGTAGTATTTCTCCAGCCGTTTGGCCATGTAGTTCGCGTTCAAGATGGCCACCTGCGTCGCCTTAGTCAATCCGTCCCGTCCCATCAGGGCGATGTAGACCCAGGAAATCGTGACGATGCTGGGGCTGCCATAGGGCGCCGCCGATACAGGTCCAATGGATTCTTGGCCGCCTAACTTCGTGACCGGGTGGCCGGGAAGAAAGGGCGCCAGATGGCGAGCCACACCGATCGGCCCCATTCCGGGACCGCCCCCTCCATGGGGGATACAGAATGTCTTGTGCAGGTTGAGGTGGCACACGTCCGCGCCGATGTCGCCCGGGCGGCAGAGTCCCACCTGGGCATTCATGTTGGCGCCATCCATATACACTTGCCCGCCATGGGTATGAACGATCTGGCAGATGCGCCGCACGCCTGCTTCAAAGACGCCATGGGTCGAGGGATAGGTCAACATGAGGGCCGAGAGCCGATCTCGATGCTGGGCCGCCTTCGCCTCAAGATCGGCTAAATCGACGTTGCCTTGACGATCGCAGGCGACGACGACCACCGTCATACCAGCCATGGCCGCACTGGCCGGATTCGTGCCGTGCGCGGATACGGGAATCAAGCAGACGTCTCGATGTGTTTCACCCTGGCTTCTGTGATAGGCCCTGATCACCATTAGCCCTGCATACTCGCCCTGTGAGCCTGCGTTCGGCTGCAAGGAAATGGCAGAGAACCCCGTGATCTCCACCAACCAGGATTCTAATTGACGGAACAGTTCCTGGTACCCCTTTGTCTGGTCAACCGGGGCAAAAGGATGAAGCCGTGAAAACTCCGGCCAGGTCACCGGTAACATCTCGGACGTTGCGTTCAGTTTCATGGTGCAGGATCCCAACGGGATCATCGAATGGACAAGCGAGAGATCTTTCGCTGCGAGGCGATGGATATATCGCAGCATCTCATGCTCAGTGTGATAGCGATTGAAGACTTCATGGGTCAGATATGTACTGGTGCGGGCGAGATGAGCCGGGAAACTTGTGGTGACGTTCTGGCACAAGTCCCTTACCTGAAACGGCAGGCGATCATGGCCGACGAATATTTCCATCAGGCGACGGATTTCGTCCTCTGAGCTCAGTTCATCAAGAGCAATCCCGATCGAGTGGTCCTCATGCCGGCGAAGATTGATGTCGGCTTCGTTGGCCCTGAGCAAAATGGAATCAGATTGCATTTTGCTCAGTCGAACCCGAACCGTATCAAAGTACTCTTCCGTTCCGACATCGAATCCGAGCTGACGCAGCCCAGCTGATAGGAGTACGGCCAAGCCATGCACGCGTTCGGCAATCCGCCGCAAGCCCTCCGGTCCATGGTAGACAGCGTACATGCTCGCCATGATGGCCAAGAGGACCTGCGCCGTACAAATGTTGCTCGTCGCCTTCTCACGCCGGATATGTTGTTCGCGGGTCTGCAGCGAGAGTCGGGCGGCCGGTTTCCCCGTGACGTCTTTGGACACCCCGACGATGCGTCCGGGCATCTGCCGTTTGAATGTCTCAGCCGTTGAAAGGAACGCGGCATGGGGGCCGCCGAATCCCATCGGGACTCCGAATCGCTGGCTGGAGCCGATGGCGATATCGGCTCCAAACTCTCCGGGTGCTTTCAATAGGGTTAAGGCTAATAGGTCAGTGGCCACCACCACCAGCACTCCGGCCGCGTGGGCCTGGGATACGAGCGCACTGTAGTCTCCAACATAGCCGTCGGTGGCCGGGTATTGGAGCAGAATGCCGGCCAGCTGAGGATTGGAGAAGTCGATGGCCTGCGTCCGCCCTATGCGCAGCGTCATACCGAGGGGTTCCGCCCGCGTTTGCATCACCGCAATGGTTTGAGGATGACAATCTTGCGAGGCGAAGAACTCTGTTCGCTCGAGGCCGGACGAACGGGAGACGGCGAGACACATCGCCATGGCCTCTGCCGCAGCCGTTGCTTCATCCAGGAGCGATGCATTGGCCAAGGGCAAGCCTGTGAGGTCCGCCACCACGGTTTGAAAATTCACGAGGGCTTCTAAGCGGCCTTGAGCGATTTCCGCCTGGTAGGGCGTGTATTGGGTGTACCAGGCCGGGTTCTCGAAAATGTTGCGTTGGATGACGCCGGGCGTGAGGCAGTCGTGATAACCCATGCCGATCAAGGATCGGTAGACCTGGTTTTTTGCCGCGATCGAGCGGATGTCTTGCAGCACGGCCTGCTCGCCGCGTTGCAGCGGCAGGTCCAATTCTTTCCGTAAACGTATGTCCGCCGGCACAATGGCCTCGCTCAGTTCCTCCAGCGACTGCAGGCCGAGCGTCGCCAGCATGTAGTGAACCTCTGCGTCGGTGGAGCCGAGATGGCGTCGGGTAAAGGTGTCGGTTGGGCTCAGAAAGTCCGGTGTGGCCATGGCGTTCGTCTTGTCCTTCGGAGTAAGTGGCGTCTGTGGAGCGCGCTGGTCTATGGCCGGCTCCCTTTGCGGCCAGCAGAGTATCATGCTCCCCCCCTATTCTCCAAGGGTCGGATCAAGGGTTTCAGGCTTGCCTTCAAGCGGAGAGTCACGTATGAGTGCAGGCTATAAGTAGGATGAGGGGCTCGCCGGGCCATCAGAGGACAAGGTATATGAATAAGAGATCGATAGCCTGTACGTCCGAGATAAGAATGGAACGGCCACGAAGGATGCTCAAAAAGTTCGTCAGCAAGGCCGCAGCCGATGAACGCACTGGAGGCGTAGCCTCGTGGCTACGTTGAGGATGCTTTCGAGGCGAGAACGACGCTGGCGGGCTTTTTCAGCATCCTGCTGGAAGTGCAAGCTATGAAACTACACGACATTCTGATCATCGGGGCCGGTCTGGCAGGGATGAGGGCGGCGGTGGCCGCATCGCCGGACCTCGACGTCGCCGTGATGTCGAAGGTTCATCCGGTCCGAAGCCATTCCGTGGCAGCCCAAGGGGGCATCAACGCGGCATTGGGAGAAGATGACTCCTGGGAAGCCCATGCGTATGACACGACCAAGGGAGGACTCTATCTCGGCGATCAGGATGCCATCGAGGCCATGTGTCGTGAAGCGCCTGAGGACATTCTTGAATTAGAACGCCTCGGGGTCATTTTCAGTCGAAACGAAGAGGGGCGTATCGCCCAGCGGCCGTTCGGTGGAGCGGGTTTTCCCAGGACCTGTTACGCCGCCGACCGTACGGGTCATGCCATCTTGCACGCGATGTACGAACAGCTGCTCAAGCGGCGTATTGCGGTGTATGAAGAATGGTACGTCACGACCTTGATCGTGGAAGACGGCGTCTGCCGGGGTGTCGTGGCCTGGGACCTGATCCATGGGGGGCTGCATGCGATCAGAGCCAAAGCGGTCATCTTGGCCACAGGAGGCAGCGGACGTGTCTTCCTGACGAGCACGAACGCCGTGATCAATACCGGCGACGGCATGGCACTCGCGTACCGTGCCGGTGCCCCATTAGCGGATATGGAATTTGTCCAATTCCATCCCACCACTCTGAAGGGTACGGGCATCCTCATCACCGAAGGGGCTCGCGGGGAAGGTGGTTACCTCCTGAATACCCTGGGCGAACGGTTTATGAAAGTTTATGCCCCGCAGCAGATGGAATTGGCGACTCGCTCCACCGTCTCGTTGGCGATCGGGCAAGAAATCCTCGAAGGTCGCGGGGTCGACGGCTGCGTGTTATTGGACTTACGGCACCTTGGCCGCCAGCGTATTCTCGAACGGCTCCCTCAGATCAGGGCACTCGCCATGGAGTTTGCCGGCCTAGACCCGATTGAGACCCCCATTCCCGTTCGCCCCGGTGCGCATTATCAGATGGGCGGCGTCCGCACCAACCAATGGACCGAAACGGGCATCGCCGGCCTCTATGCGGCCGGCGAATGTGCCTGCGTCAGTGTGCACGGCGCGAACCGGCTTGGAGGCAATTCACTCCTTGAAACGATTGTGTTCGGTCGGCGCGCTGGGATTCGAGCCGGAGAATATGTTCGCACCGTTGCGCCACAGGCACTCAGAAACGACCAGCTCACGACTGAGCAGGCTCGCGTCCAGCGTCTGCTGGCACAGGAGGGATCGGTTCGAGCCTGGCAGCTTCGCGAGGAGCTCGGTCAGACGATGAGCCTCAATCTGGGCCTCGTCAGGACTCAGGAGTCCATGTCTGCTGCGATCTCGGCCATCTCGGCATTGACCCAGCGCGCCGCCTCCCTGACGGTGCAAGACAAAGGGCAGGTGTTTAATACGGACCTTGTGCAGGCCTTGGAACTCGAATGCCTGCTCGACGTCGCGGAGACCATCGTCACCAGTGCGCTCGCGAGGCAGGAAAGCCGTGGCGCCCATTACCGGTCGGACTACCCCGTCCGCAATGATCAACAATGGCTGAAGCATAGTCTCATCCGTCGGACCTTCGAGGGAACGGTGCTGACCCACGAACCTGTGACCGTCACGCGCTTTCCGCCGGCGTAAGCTGCAGGCGATTCGTCGACCGAGCTCTGGTATAATCACGCGGCGAAAACCATGCGTATCCTCGTTATTGAAGACGAAACGAAAGTCGGCTGTTTCATCAAGCGCGCGCTTGAAGAGGAGAGTTACGCCGTCGACCTCTGTGAAGATGGGGCGAAGGGCCTTCAGATGGCCTTTGCCACAAACTACGACCTTCTAATCGTCGACTTGATGTTGCCGTCATTGCCCGGCCTGGATGTGCTGAAGGGAGTCCGTCAGGCCAAGATTCAAACCCCCATTCTGATTCTGACCGCCCAATCCCAAGTCGATCAGCGAGTCAAGGGGCTTGACGCCGGCGCAGACGATTACCTCACCAAGCCCTTTGCCATCGACGAACTGCTCGCCCGTATTCGCGCCCTGCTTCGCCGCGGCGCGACCGAGGGTTCCGGCGTCCTCCAGATAGACGATCTGATCTTGAATCCGGCCACGCGGGAGGTGACCAGGGACGGCCAACGGATCGACCTCACCTCGAAGGAATATGCGCTGCTCGAATATCTGATGCGTCATACGGGGCGTGTCTTGACCCGCCCCATGATTTCAGAACATGTGTGGAATCAGGATTTCGATACGTTTACCAATGTCATCGATGTCTACGTGAATTATCTCCGGAACAAGATCGACCGGGGCCGCTCGAAGAAGCTGATTCATACGATTCGCGGAAGCGGATATATGCTGAAGGCCGACTGATGCCGCTTCGCGTCCGTCTCACGCTGTGGTATGGCACCGCCCTCGCGCTTATCCTCATCATCTTTTCAACCGTCTTGTATGTCATTACTGCACGAAGCCTCCGCGATGCGGTCGATCAATCGCTGGAGGAAACTGCCGCGGTGGCGGTGCGGTCGTTAGAAGAACGCGGGTTTCTCCCGCTCATCGACGAAACCGAATTGATGTCTCAGTTCCCCGAACTGGCGCGCATCGACAAGTTCTTTCAGATCTTCAGTCCTTCCGGCACCATCACCATTCGTTCGCCGAACGTCAAACAACATGAGATGCCGTTGAGCCGCCAGGCGTTGGAAGTGGCCTCCTCAGGCCACACGTTGTTCGAGTCCGCGAAGTACCCCAAGGAACCACCCTTACGCCTCATCTCGGTTCCCATCATCTATCGGGGCAGTCTGCTCTATATTGTTCAGGTCGGCACCACGATGGACTCGGTCGAGCAAACGTTGAACCGCCTCCTACTCGTGCTATTGGTGAGCATGCCTGTTGCGCTGGCCGTGTCGCTCGTCGGCGGTTGGTTCATGGCGGGCCGGGCCCTTCGCCCCGTCGATGCCATTACGCTGGCTGCGCAACGCATTGCCGGAGGTGATCTGACTCAACGGCTGACGGCTCCGGCCTCCGCCGATGAAATCGGCCGTCTGACGAATACATTCAATGACATGATCGACCGGCTGGAAACCTCATTTCGGCAGATCCGCCAGTTCAGCAGCGATGCCTCGCACGAACTACGCACGCCGCTGACAGTCATGCGAGGGGAAACGGAGCTCGCCCTTCGACGTCCCCGCGAAACGGACGACTACAAAATTGTTCTGGAGAGTAACCTCGAAGAGATCGACCGCATGACGCGGATTGTGGACGAGTTGCTCTTTCTCTCGCGAGCGGACATGGGCGAAGTGAAGATGGAGCACCTGCCGGTTCAATTGGATCTGCTCATCGAAGACGTCCACCGGCAAGCCTCCTTGTTAGGACAGGAACGGGACATTCAGGTCGTGCTCAGCGCCACGACGTCAGCCGTGGTCTTGGGAGACGAACTCCGTTTGCGCGAGTTGTTCCTGAATCTGCTCGATAATGCCGTCAAGTACTCTCGCCCCAGCGGCACCGTCGATATTGCGCTGACGATCTACCAAGGCCAGGCGCGAGTGTCGGTGACCGATCACGGCATTGGGATTGCGCAGGAAGATCAGCCGCAGATTTTTGACCGCTTCTATCGCACCGATATCGCGCGCGCCCATACGAAGAAGGGCACGGGTCTTGGATTAGCGATTTGCGCCTGGATTGCCGAATCCCATCGAGGAGAGATCGAGGTCCAGAGCCAGGTTGGTGAAGGTTCGACCTTTATCGTGACATTGCCTCTAGCTTCCGCATCAGCATAAGCCGCAGTTTCCAAGAGGTTTCTGCGACAAGCTCCAATATTTGGGCGAGAGGCGAGGGGCCAGAGTCTTTCCTCGTGCTGCTTGTCCCTCGCCTGCGTTCAATGCGCTTTCGCGACGAACATTCATGAATAGTGCGGCTTAACCACTTCTAATCCCCTCCTAATCGTCCTCTCATCGCCGACTGATACCTTGTTCAGAGCAATGAACATCGTCATCGGTCATTATCCCGGTCGATCAATCGCAAGGAGGGTATTATGAGACAGCCTGTTCGTCAGACCTTTGGAGCCGCCGCAGCGGTCGCAACAGTGAGCGCTCTGTTGATCTGGGGAGGCCAATCGCTCGCTCCTTCCCATGCATCGAGTCCCGCTGTGTCGACGGCGACGCCGGTGGCTCTCCCGATGAGCTCTGCGCCATCGAATGGCTTTACGGAGGTGGCAAAGGCGGTGACACCGGCGGTCGTGAACATCACAACCGTCACTGTTGAGAAGGTGTCGGATAGTCGAGGCATGCCAGACGAATTACGGGAACGGATGGAAGAGTTTTTTGGCGGACCGGGGGGACCGTCCGGTCCTCGTGGATTCCGCGGGCCGCAAGGTCCTGGCGAGCGACGGGAGCATCGGGGTGGTGGGCAGGGGTCCGGCGTGATCGTCTCACCGGACGGGTACATTCTCACCAACAACCATGTGATTGAAGGAGCACGGACCGTTACGATCACGTTGCCGGATAAGCGGGAGTTTACGGGGAAAGTAATCGGAGCCGACCCCAAGACGGATCTGGCCGTCGTGAAGATCGAGGGACAGAACCTTCCCACGGTCTCCTGGGGCGATGCGACGAAACTGCAGGTTGGTGAATATGTTTTGGCAGTCGGAAATCCCTTCGGGCTGAATTCGACCGTCACACTCGGGATCGTGAGCGCGTTGGGCCGAGGTCATATGGGCATTACTCAGTATGAAGACTTCATCCAAACCGATGCAGCGATCAATCCCGGAAACTCTGGCGGCGCCTTGGTGAATACCAAAAGTGAACTGGTGGGCATCAATACTGCGATCTTCTCTCAAAGCGGCGGCTATCAAGGTGTAGGCTTCGCTGTCCCAACCAGTATGAGCAAGCCGATCTATGAAAGCCTGGTGAAGAATGGGAAAGTGGTACGAGGATTCCTGGGAGTCTCGATTCAGGATCTCAACCAGGAACTGGCCAAATCGTTCAGCCTCAAAGACGCGAAAGGGGCTCTCGTCAGCGATGTGAAGGACGACGGCCCTGCAGGGCAAGCAGGCCTCAAGCAAGGCGATATCATTACAGCCTATCAAGGTGCGCCGGTGGAAGATGCGGTGTCGCTCCAACGGCAGGTGACCAAAACAGCGGTGGGCACGAAAGTCACGATCCGGGTGATCCGTGATGGCCATGAGAAAGATGTGACCGTGACGATCGGTGAGCAACCGGACAGCGCAAAGATCGCCAAGGCTGAGACCGGCGAGACCGACTATGCTTTCGCTGGAGTGGCGGTGCAGGACCTCGATCGGGAAACAGCGAAGGAACTAGGCGTGAAGGGAAAGGCCCAGGGGGTCGTCGTCACAGCGGTTGAACCGGAGAGCAGCGCAGAAAAGGCCGGGGTGATGCGGGGTGACGTGATTCGTGAAATCAACCGGCAGCCAGTGAAGTCAGTGAAGGAATTTGAGAAAGTTTCGTCAGGACTGAAGAAGGGCGAGAATGTTTTGATCCTGATCGACCGGCGGGGCAACGCCTTGTTCCTCAGCGCAAAAATCTAGCAATCATGACAGCGATGGGGCGGCAGTACTGCTGCCCCATTGCTGTTAATCGAATACCACCGTCTTTCTCCCATACACCAACACCCGTCGCTCAACATGGCGGCGCACCGCGCGGGCCAGCACAATCTCCTCCAGATCCCGTCCCTTCCTCACCAGGTCGTCAACGGTGTCCCTGTGGCCCACATGCATGACGTCTTGTTCGATGATCGGACCTTCATCCAGATCTTCCGTGGCATAGTGGGCCGTGGCCCCGATAATTTTCACGCCCCGGTCATAGGCCTGCCGATAGGGGTTTGCTCCCATAAACGCAGGCAGGAAGGAGTGATGGATATTGATGACCGGGCAGCCGACCTGAGCAAGAAAGCTGGCGCTGAGGATTTGCATGTAGCGGGCCATGACTACGAGCTCGATATGATGGTCCTTCAGGAGGGAGAGCACGGCTTGTTCCTGCTGGGGTTTCGTCTCCTTGGTCACAGGACAGACAGAGAAGGGAATTTTGAAGAGTTCTGCCCAGCTTGCGCAGGTGTCATGATTGGAGATAATCACGGGGACATCGATGTGCAATTCATCGCGTTTGTGCCGTTGGAGCAAGTCCGCCAGGCAGTGATCCTGTTTCGAGACCAACATGGCGACTCTCGTTCGGTGGCTTGAGGGACGAACCTCGTAGCGCATCTCGAAGGTCTTCGCGACCGGAGCGAACGCGGTTGCGATTTCATCGGGCGGAATCTGCAGGCCCTCGGTGGCAAACTCCATACGCATGAGAAACTCGTTGGTCTCTTCATCGGTATGGTGCTCCGAGTCGAGGATATTCCCGCCGAAGTCGTGAATGAAACCAGAGACGCGGGCCACAATGCCCCGTCGATCTTTGCAATGAATCAGAAGAACAACAGATTCTTTTCGCTGTGCCATCGTAAGGCGATGCTCCCAAGATAGAGTGGTTAGTTTAGGCGTCTTAGACAGGGAACGATCCAGCCAGTTGCGCAAATAGGCTGCTCAAAAAGGCCATCCAGCAAGGCCGTAGCCGATGAAAGCACCGGAGTCGTAGCCTCTGGCTACGTTGAGGATGCTTTCGAGGCGAGAACGACGCTGGTGGTTTTTTTCAGCAGCCCGTTATGGAACGATGTGGCCGACCAGGTCATACATCGCCGCATCGGTGATCTCGACCTGGACGATGTCCCCTGCCGTGGCAGACCCATCATTGATATAGACGACGCCGTCGATCTCCGGAGCCAGCCCTTCATGGCGGCCCTCAAGCAACAATTCCGTCTCTTCCGAAACCCCTTCGACCAGAACCTCCATGACAGAGCCGATCAGGGCCTGGCCTCGGGCCGCGGCAATCTCTTCTTGCACAGCCAGAAGTTCGTTCCGCCGTTCGTCCATGACCGACCGTTCGATCTTGTCGTCCAGCCCAAGGGCCGGCGTATCTTCTTCATCCGAATACAAAAACACCGCCACGCGATCGAACTCGGTCTCTGCCACATAGCTTCGCAGTTCGTCGAATGCCTGTTCCGTCTCCCCTGGAAATCCCACGATGAAGGCTGTGCGAAACGTCACCGCGGGAATGCGCGTCCGGATTCGCTCAACGAGAGAGGTGATGGTCTTCCGATCACCCAGCCGATGCATCCGTTTGAGCATGCGATCGTTGATGTGCTGCAGCGGCATGTCGATATATTTGGTGATCTTTTCTTCTCCCGCGTAGAGATCCAACAACTCGTCCGATACTTGTTGCGGGTAGAGATAGAACGGCCTGATCCAATGGAGGTCTCTCACCTTCACCAACTCGCGAAGCAGCGTGGTGAGGCCTTGGCGCAAGCCAAGATCGACGCCGTAATTCACGGTGTCCTGGGAAATGAGGTTGATTTCCTTCACGCCTTCCGCTGCGAGACGAGTGGCTTCGGCGACGATCGATTCGACGGTGCGGCTTCGCTGTTTGCCTCTCATTAAGGGAATCGCGCAGAACGCACAATTCCGGTTACAGCCTTCGGCGATTTTCACATAGGCGCTATGAGCTTTCCCGAGACGGAGCCGTGGCGCATCTGCGTCGTAGAGATAGGGAGGCTCGCTGATCCAGAGTCGTTGCTGCCGTTTTTTCGGCGCCAAGAGATCCCGGCAAATTTCTGCGATCTTTCCGAACTCACCGGTTCCCACCACTCCATCGAGTTCCGGCAACTGCTTGAGGAGATCTCCCTGATACCGCTGCGCCAGGCAGCCGGCGGCAATCAATACGCGACAGGATCCATTGTCTTTGAGTTTGCCGTGCGCAATGATCGTATCGATCGACTCCTGCTTGGCCTCTTCGATGAAGCCACAGGTATTAATGATGACCACTTCGGCTTTCTTCGGATCGGCGGTCAGGGCAAACCCGTCTGCCACCAGGGTGCCTAACATGACTTCTGAGTCGACCTGGTTCTTCGAGCAACCAAGGTTGACGAAGCCGATGGTAGTTTTCTTTTTGCTCGTGCGAGAGGGTGTGATCAATCGTGTAGCCATGGAGGCTAGTCTACGGGACGCTTGAAAAGCCTGTCAATCAACCGCCTCTTGCAGGTCAGGGGATGATTCCCCTACAGTAGTCCCATGATCCGTACTTTTCAGGGCATCAAACCCACTGTCCCGACCTCCTGTTTTATCGAAGAGACCGGGATCGTCATCGGGGATGTCGTATTGGGCGAACAATGCAGCGTCTGGTTCCATGCTGTCATTCGCGGAGATGTGCATTATATCCGAATCGGTGACCGGACCAACGTGCAGGACCTCTGCATGTTGCACGTCTCCCACGATACGCATCCGCTCATCATCGGCAATGAGGTGACCATCGGCCATGGCGTGATCCTTCACGGTTGCACGATTCACGATCGCGTGTTGATCGGCATGGGCGCCATCATTATGGATGGGGCCGTGATCGGAGAAGATTCTGTCGTCGGGGCTGGTGCCTTGATCACGGAACAGACCATCGTTCCACCCAATAGCCTGGTCCTTGGATCGCCGGCAAAGGTCAAACGGTCGGTCACAGCGGAAGAGCTTGCATGGATTAAGGCGTCAGCGGAGAACTATGTGAAGTACGCCGGCCAGTATTTAGACAATACTTCAAAGGCTAAACCAGGTTTCAGAATTTAGCCGGCTGGTCAAAAAGGCCGTCCAGCAAGGCCGCAGCGAACGAAGCTGGCGGAATTTTTCAGCAGCCTGCTAGGCTTTCTTGCCGATTTGAACAAAGCAGATCGGATCTCCTACCAGCGCGGTCGGATAGTAGCGCTTCCCAACGGTATAGGGAATTCGGTGTTTGTGGCACCATTCGGCAATCCAGATCACTTCTTCTGTGGTCGTCGTGACCAAGCCAGGGAGTGCAAGTTTGCCCATGCAGAGGGAAACTAAGGCCCGTACGATGCGCCGCTCTTTTTCAAACTTCACAGGGTCGAGGGTGAGCGCATCGCCTCTGCCATAGGAGAGAGGCGACAGATTGGGGAATCGCTCAGGGTCGTTCAAGACGCTGACCATCCAGAGATGATCGAATCGGCCCTTCGCTTTCGCGGCATCGACCGCACGGAATGCCAGGGGAATCGAGTGGCAGGCAGGGTTGAGCGTCGAGACCTCGGCTCTCCGGAGATTGTAGGGTTCTACGGTTCGATCCAGCTCCAGCACTTCCATCATCAACGCAGGAAGTTCCGCCACTCCGGCTCCGACATAGAGGCTGCGGCCGCCCCGTCTTAGTTTTCGCCTCAAGACCACGGCAACGCGACTCCCGAGACGTTCACAGGGCCCCCGCTTTGCCAGCCAAAACTCATCTCCGCCTTCATAACAATAGACCGGTCCCAGCGCGCCATAGTCGAGGCGATGATAGACCTCGGTCACGAGACGACGAGTCGTGGGGGCCAGTTTGGTCCGGCTAGTCTTCATGGTCGTGCTCCGGCGATGTGAAGGATCGTGGCGGTGACGGTTGCTGCCACGCTGGAGAGAAATTGAAGATTTAATGTGTCCATGGTATCGGTCTCACGATGGTAATGCGGATTTCTAAAATTTGCCGTATCGGTCAACATGACGGCTGGATAACCGGCATCCCAGAACGAGGCATGGTCGCTGCGTCTGGTATGAGGGATAACCTCTCCTCGCCCTGGCACGAGCAATGACAGAGTCTTGAGCCGGGGCTTCTGTTGCCTGGAATCCTCTTCAAGCTGGAGCACCAAATCCTTGGATGCTTCGTTGCCTACCATGGCCAGGAAATCTCCCTGGGTCGGTACCGCGATCGGGACTCCTGGTGGAGCCTGCTGCGTGCCAGCTTCGGTTCTGGCGAACCCGACACATTCCAGGATAATGGCACCGGCCAACTCACGGCCTTCCTCTTTCAATCGGGACGCGAAGGCCTGACTCCCCAGCCGATCTTGCTCTTCGAGACAGAAGGCGACGAGCCAAACCGGTCTTGCGAGAGGTGTCAGGCTGAGTCGTGAAGCCACTTCGAGAAGGACCACAAGCCCACTGGCATTGTCATCCGCGCCTGGTGACTCGGATACGGTGTCATAGTGGGCGCCAACCAGGAGTGGGGCTAACTCCTCTCCCTCTCCCTGTCTCGGTCGGCTTGGATATTTTGTCGCCACGACATTGCGATAGGTCTTGCCCCAGGCCGTAACAAGCTGGCTGCTGGTGGGCCATTGAGACTTGGAAAATTGCGTGGCCAGATAATGCGCCGCTCTTCGAAGCGCGCGCGGGCTCGTCTCAGGATGACGAGCGCCCACGAGGGCTTCAAGATGGCGGGTGATTCGAACGTGCTGGTTGGCCACAACTAGCCAGGACTATTCATGGGCGTTTCTGCTGCAATCGCCGAGGTTCAGGCGAGCGGTGCGGGGCTAGAGGCTGGGGGGATCAGAAGGAATGTCTTTCCTCTCGCCTCGTGCCACTTGCCCCTCACCTGTTACGCTGTGATCTCGGTCCCGATACCTTTACGCGTGAAGACTTCGAGGAGAATGGCATGGGATATTCGACCGTCGATGATATGGGCTTTACCGACGCCGCCACCGAGCGCGTCCAGGCAGGCATGCACCTTGGGCAACATCCCTTCGCTGATCGTGCCTTTCTTGACCATCCGTTGCACGTCTTTGCGTGAGACCGTGGAGAGGTGGCGCCCATTGGCATCGCGAATACCCTTCACATCGGTCATCATCACCAGTTTTTCTGCACCGAGCGCGGCGGCCATCGCTCCGGCCACGAGATCGGCATTAATGTTGTAGGTGTTGCCTTCCCGGTCGGTGCCGATCGGCGCGATGACGGGAATGTAGTGGTCCTGCTGGAGCTTCCGCACCAGCGTGGGATCGATAGACTGGACTTCTCCGACACAACCGAAATCCTCGTCCCCATCGCCGTCGTCGAGATCCTTTTCCAGACTGGCGGCCCAGGCTTTGGCTGTGAGTGGCCGAGACAGGATGAGCCCGCCGTCTTTTCCGCTCAATCCGACCGCGAGGCCGCCATGGCGATTCAGGAGGTCCACGATTTCCATATT
>JAUXQT010000050.1 GCA_030682135.1 Nitrospirota bacterium
CGCGCCCACTGCGCCAGTTGCTGGCGTTCGGTCTCGGTCACCTGAAGGGAAGGGGCGATGCGCATGGTCCAGTCCTCCTCGGGAGGAGAGCATACCCGTACCACATAATAAATCAAGCTATTTATGAATCACCGCACTAGCACATGTACCAAGTGGGAGTTAAAGGGGGCAACTGGTTGTTCGTCACCGACGGACTAGAGATCTACGGCGCTGAGGATGACGTTAGATATTCCTCAGGTCCTCAGCTACCTGATCCTGGTTATCGTCCGCGCACCAATCGAATCACTCGATTAGTGCTGACCCAGGCCGAGTTCGCCCGGCATTGCGCGTCTAATAACATCGAACTTAGAGGATGCATAAGAGTAAACGAGAAAGCTAAGCAAATATCTGGGCCTGCCGTCGGCGGCGGCATCCTTGGCGCTTTATTCGGAGGCCCAGTCGGTGCTGTGCTTGGCGCGGGAGTCGCTGGATGGCTTTACTCCGGCTCTGATTTCACGGATGAAAACATTGCCAGTGTATTTAATCGCGCTAAAGCCAATCAAATCAAATGGAAGAATCATGACGAACAGAAAGCCAAAATAGAGCTGGAACAAATCGCCGAGTATCAAAAGGTGTCCCAAGAAAGATGGCGCCGGTATCACAAGATCAGAAACGTCACATCAGTTGACGAATTGACCGGCATTGAGTTTGAAGCCGCCGTTGCGAGTCTGTATGAAAGAACCGGGTACACGGTAATGTTGACAAAAGCATCTGGCGATTTTGGCGTCGACGTTTTAGCTAAGAAGGGCACCGAATTCCTAGCCATACAAGTCAAACGGTATACGGGCAACGTCGGGGTGAGAGCAGTTCAGGAAGTTGCCTCAGGTGCTCATTACTATAAAGCGACGACCGCAGTCGTTATTACGAATTCGTTTTTTACGGAACAAGCAAGAAAGTTGGCGAAATCTCTTCCGGTGACGCTGATCAACAAAAAGCGCCTCGCCAACATGTGGGAGAGCAGCAGCACGACTACGTCAATTCCACCGTTTGATATCCAACAGTATGAAGCCATAAAGCCAGACATTGACAAGGAGCTACACCGTCTCGATGTTGCTGCGGGGAAGAAGTTCAGTAGGCGGTTCGTAAGGTGAGGTCATGTCTAACACACGGTTCCATGGGACGATCACGGCCGGACCGTAAGGAAGGTGCCCATCACGAGAAAACTTCCTCGGAAACTCTATAAATACCGTTCTTTCGGTATCAACTCACTTCGCCTCTTGAGTAAGGGGGAGATCTACTATGCCAATCCCCGAAGCTTCAACGATCCGCTTGACTGCGATCCAACGGTTCAGACTGACACAGACCGAGCTTCGATCGAGAATCTCTGCTTCCGAATGTTGGCTGCGGCACATGGCAATGAGGCAGCGCGGAAAATGATGGGAAGCAAGCGGAACAATTCTAGGCAGTACGGGGACTACAGGACCGACCCCAAAGTCGAGGAGGACTACAAGCGAGGACTCTGCTCTGAGATCAAACGGCTTGTTGATGCCGAAATGGAATCACGGGGGGTTCTGTCCCTGGCAGAGCGATGGGACTCTCCTCTTATGTGGAGTCACTATGCGGACGAACATCGCGGCCTTTGCATTGAGTACGACATGAACGACCACCAGTGCGCGCACATAAAGCCGGTTGACTATAGACGCACGCGAAGCATCAAAATTGCCGAATTGATGCAGTGGAAACTACACCAATCAGCTGAAGCGAAGCAGAGCGTTCTGGACACATACTTCTTCGCAAAGTCTTCGCAATGGGAGTATGAGAAAGAGTGGCGAGATATTCATCTGTCAAATGGCGTCAAGCCGGCACCCTTCGGAATCAGCGGCGTCTATTTCGGTCTTCGATGCGACGATGTTATTCGAACCAGCATCGTCAAGTTGTTTGCCAACTTCGATTCGAGCATAGCGTTCTACGACCTCTATGCGTTAGAAGACAGCTTCCGTTTGAATCGACGGTCGGCTAATACTGACGAAATTGAAGCTTGTGGTGTGGAAACCTCACCGCTTCTGGGTTTCAAGGACCTCTCCCTCGATGAAAGCAAAGATACTTAACTCTTCCATCGAGCGGACACTCTCCGGCCTGCGGCCTCCGTGTGCCGCTCATGTCACGCGTTAGCCAGTCTAAGTGAAAGTGTCGCGTTGGCCAGGGGTAAGGCGGCAGGAACCGTTTTCTTGCGTAATGGCGCGGAACGTTAGGATTTCGGTGCTGGAGCGGTGGAGGATTTTTCGACGCGGATGGTGTTGGCCAGTCTGAATGCTAGTGGGCACTGAGTGTATTATGCGGAATAGTGTTTCCCGAGGTGGTCGCGTTGAAAACGGATGATGTGTCGGATCAATAATTCCTGGTCCTGTGTGGGCATCCTGACGAAGCGGGTATGTAGGCGGTAGGTATCGGCCTGATAGGGGAGGGGCTCTAGCCGCAACACTTCGGCGTAGGCTTTGAAGATGATTTTGTCGGGCAGGATCAGCGTGATTGACAGGATGTCGTCGGGCTTGTAGACCTCGTTCACGGTCACGCCAATACCCCCGCCGCTGATGTTGACAGTCTTCTCTATGAGCGGACCTTCTGTTCTGTCCGTTTCGGCCCGAATGCTGATGGGCAAGACGACGTTAATGCGAAAGTACGCGCGACGGTCTTTGGGGGATGGCTGTGAAGTTGGTGCATCAGATGGCATGTCACGGGAAAGTATATCAAATTCAATGTGGGAACAATGGGGGAAGCTGCTGTAATCGGCGAATTCTTCGGTCGTCTGCGCCGACAGAGGATGGGCTCTCGGTTTGTAGGCTTTGATTGAATGAGTGCTGAATGCTCATATAGACATGTTTTGTCTCACGCCATGTATATTTATAGGGGCGGTGTTCTGCTGCATGGTCGCTCGCCGCAGACGCGGTAGCTTTCCTGTGTGTTGTAGTGATTGACAACATGGTCAGGTGTTGGCGTAGTTGCCAACATGAAGGCTGTGGAGCTTTTCCGGCGGAGAATTGTGTGCTCGGGGCGTTCTTTCGCTGAGATGGTTCTCTGGCGAGTACCGAAACCTTTTGCCCGATCGAATCACGCGTTCAAGTATCGGCTCGCGTACGTCGTCGACGGCGAGTGTGTTTTGAGGTTCGACAATGAGGCAGGCAAGGGCGATCATCGGCATTTCGGCGGCACGGAAGGCCACGACGCTTTCTCTACGCCTGAGAAACTGATCGCCGACTTTCAACGCGATATTGCGAGGTGGAATCATGAAAACGGTCACGCTTGAAGTACGCTCACCCGAAGAAGGCATGAGTGAATTTGTGGAGACTTGGAGGTCCGGGAAGGCCCAACGGTCGGCGCGTATTGGCTTCGCGACGCCGGAACTTCTTTGGAAGGTATTGTCGGCGAAACGATGGGAGCTTCTGAAGGTTCTTTGTGGTGCCGGGCCGGTCTCCATCCGCGAGGCGGCGCGGCGCGTTCAACGTGACGTGAAGGCCGTTCACAGCGACGTAACGGCTTTGTTGTCTGCGGGCCTGCTAAACCGCACCACGACCGGTAACATTGAGTTTCCCTACGAAGCGATCAAGGTTGAATTCCTTCTCCATGCTGCGTAGCCCATCGGACATGCAGTCATAAGTTGGCAGAAGCCATTTTCTGGTGTCACGGCGAAGATCGTTAGGATTTCGGTGCTGCAGCAGTAGAAACTTCTTCAACGCGAATGGTGTTGGCCCATTTGGCGACGATGGGGTCATCGTGAGATGGTCTTGTTGTCGGTTAGGCCTCCTCAAATGTTGCTAAATGGGCACTCTTCGACTTCGCCAGTATCCAGGTTTGCGATGACCATGCGCGATGGCCACAATCCAGACTTTGGTTCCCTGTAAGAAGTACACAATGACGTAGGGGAAGCGCCGAACTAGGATGCGTCGATGATGAGGCCCATGGTGGGGCCATCGCTCTGGCGAGTCTGCGATGCGACGGAGTGCTTGATCTATCTCTTGTTCGAACCCTTGTCCAAGATGCTCGCCGCATTGGGCATACCAACCGAGTGCTTCAATATATTCTTTAGACGCTTTTGGGTGGAAAGCAAGGTCACCTCGTTCCACGGAGTCGCTCAGCGGCTAGTTTCTTTACTTCTGACCAAGGAACAGGCTTGACGGTCCCCTGTGTTATCTCATGGGTTCTGCGCGCAATCTCGTCGGCCCATGCAGCTTCTGCGTCGGGGTCAGGTTCCCCCTCGATTCCGGCCAATAACTCATTGATGACCTGAATCTTCTCTTTCTCAGGAAGTTCCAGCGCAGCATCAAGGATTTTTTTGGTAGCCTGTTTCATAGGGCCTCGTCATCGGGAGATAGTGAAAATTTTATGCCCCTGCTATTGCAAAAGCAAGCCACGGACATGTGCGGAACATGTCTTGGATGATTCGCGGGAGATCGGCTTTGGGGATTTTCCGCAGATCACGTTCTGCGGATTTCTTGAAGAGGAGGCTATAAGAGCCCGTCACGTTTCAGGGCCTCAATTACCTTCTCGATGGGACGGGAGGGCTCTTTGCGTCGTGCGGTCACAGCGGCTAGGTCGATGTCGTCTTCCCGCATAGCTTCCAGCACTGCGGCATTGACCAGGTCTGAGACGGTCCGATCCGTCGAGGCTGCTTTGGCTTTCAGGGCCCGGTACACGTTGGGCTTTAGATAAACCGTCGTTCTTGTATCTGTTGCCATGATCGGCTCCAGCTTTGGCAAGAGGGGCGCTACTTCTCGTGTTGGTATTGTCGCATGGCCGAGGAATGTCGTCTCGCCAGCTTGGTTGGAGAAGGACGTTAGGATTTCGGTGCTGCGGCAGTGGGAACTTCTTCAACGCGAATGGTGTTGGCCCACTCTGCGACGATGGGGTCTCGTTCTTCCATCGACATTCCGGCATACTTCATAAACATTTGCGGGCCTTTACGGCGGCGCCAGGTGAGATAGGCGAGAAAATGATCCCGGCAGATGCTGTGGGTGCCGGCCGGGGCATAGACTCTGGTTTGGCAACCCTTAATTAGACAGGTCAGATCGTGCATTCCATCCTCCGGTTCAGCAGGATGCTGAAAAAGCCCGCCAGCTTCGTTCTCGGCTCATCGAAATCCTCAACGTACCCCTCAGTGTGCGCCTCCGGTTTCGACTCGCCTGCGGCCTTGCTGGACGGCCTTTTTGAGCATCCTGCGGGGCTCGTTCTTTTCTTACTCCAGCCGCGCAGGTTATCGAAGTTCTGCTGTACTGAAATAGGTCTTCTCGTCAGTCAGAGGATGTAGTATGCAGGACGGACGGATTGATTATCAACCAGGCTCAGCTTGACGCCTCAACCTCCGTTCCGGTAAGTCCATGGCTATGATTGGCTCGCTGAAGATCCTCTCCATACTCTTGGCCACGCTCATTTCTCTTCCTAGCTGTGTGTCGGCATCACGTGAGGGGCTTCCCCCTGGGAGTCCCTTTGCCGAGACGGCTGCGACGAGTCTCCTGCCTCAGGGGATTGCGGTGGGGGAGGTGACGAGCCGGTCAGCCTTGCTCTGGGTGCGGACCGACGGGCCGATGACGGTGCAATTCGAGTGGGCGCCGGTGGCGGCCTGGGATCTTGCGTCGAAGATGGCGACCGCTATCGCTCCCGTGGCGCGTTCGCCGCTGTTCACGACTGGCCTCGAAACGGATTTCACTCTGGCGATTCCCATTGGTGGATTGATGCCGGCCACCAGGTATCGATTCTACGTCGTTGCCGGCCGCAAGGGGCGCGAGGGGACGCCGACGGAGGCCCGTGCGGCGCTACAAGGTGAATTTACGACGCTCCCCGATGCAAAGAGTCATGCGCCCGTGATCTTTGCCTGGAGTGGCGACTTGGGTGGGCAGGGGCTCTGTCGGCGGGGTGCTGCCGGTTATCCCATCTTCGATCTGTTGCGGACGCAGCCGCTCGATTTCTTCGTATTTCTCGGCGATACGATTTACGGCGACGATCTCTGTCCCTCTCCTCCGAACGAACCGGGCGCCGACTTTCGGGCGACGAACCTGGCCGAGTACCGTGCCCGTCATCGCGATCAACGGAGTGCGGAGGCGCTACGGCGGTTTCTCGCCAATGTCCCGGTCTCTGTCATCTGGGACGATCATGAAGTGAGGAACGACTTTGCCGGGCCCTTCGATAGCCAGATGCCGCCGGGGCGTCAGGCCTTGCGCGAGTATTGGCCGATCCCTGTTGCGCTTGAGGATACCCAACGACTGTATCGAACGGTGCGGGCCGGGGCGGATCTCGACCTCTTCATCCTCGACACGAGGCAGTATCGGAGTCGCAACGCCGATCAGGACGGTCCGGCGAAGACGATGCTGGGCGCGACTCAGCTCCAGTGGTTATTGAAGGGGCTGACCGAGTCGACGGCGACGTGGAAAGTGATTGTGTCCAGCGTGCCTCTTTCCATTCCGAAGGGCGGAGGCAGGGGCGCCTCGGGGTACGATGGCTGGGCCGGAGGGCCTGGCGGTCCAGGGTTTGAGCGGGAACGGCAGGTGATGGTGGATGCGATTCTCGGACAACAGATGAAGAACGTGGTGTTTCTGGCCGGTGATGTCCACTATGTGCAAGCGAATGCGTACGATCCGAACGGGGACGGGATTCCAGACTTTCACGAGTTTGTGGCTGGCCCCCTGTCCGCCGCGCCAGGCCGGCAGACGCCGCCCAATAAAGAGTTACGTCCGACCACATTGATCAACGAAACCGGGTACATGAATTTCGGCCTCATTCGAGTCACCCAGTCCTCCTTCGACGTGACGGTCCTCGACGAGGCCGGGACCACGCGGTTTTCCCACCATCTGGCGGCCAAGTAACCGCCGTCTCCTGCGAAAATCCTCTTGAAATCCGGACAGGTTGCCAGTTACGGTACATGTTCTCTTGCGTGCCCGTTTGAGGTCTGATGAGGTGATTGGTGCTGTTGCAGCTGATTTCTGTGCTAGGTGCCCTGATGGTGTTGTCGGCCTATGGTCTGATTCAGGGTGGGGTCTGGCGTGAGCTCGACGCGGGGTACCTGGCGTTGAACATCGTCGGGTCGCTGTTGCTGGGAATTGTCGCGATTGCGGATCAGCGGGTGGGATTCATTTTCTTAGAGTTTGCGTGGGCCGGCCTTGGATTGGTCGGTGTCGTTAGAGCCGTCAAGGCCAGGCGTACTACGAATTAACATGGTTCGAATGAAAGGACTATACAGATGGCGGGATTGATGTCAGCGGATGAAATTTTCGAGAAGGCTCAAAATGCTGCGGCGGCGGCCACGAATCCTGATGAAAAGGCCATGCAGATCGATTACCCGGCGTTGAAAGAAAAAATTCGCGCTGCCTTGGGCGATCGCAAAGTGGCGCTCTGCCATATCAACAAGTTCTTACCTGAGGGCTACGAAGATCAGGGGCGATTCAACCTGTTGCTCCTGACTGCGGGCAATGTCGTCTTCGACATGGTCATCGGGGATTCGTACTTTCGCTACGATGTCGTGTCGGTCGGGCAGTTGGACAAGGTCCAGGTCATCGATGCGATGTGGGACAACAAGGAAAAGCGCAAGGAAGAGCCCTTCTTGAGCCTCCGACTGATGCATGCCGAAGAGGCCCACCTCTTGTTGGCGCTGGAAGATGACGAGCGGACGAGCCTCCTGGCCTTCGCGAAGGCTGTGTCGTCGGTTCGGAACCCCGAAAAGTAACGATTCGCAGGATAGCCGAGCTCGATTGGCTATCCTGCGTAATTACGCCTGGGGGGAGAAGGGGAGGGCCGTCACTGTCGCGTCCTGGCGAGTTCCTTCGATCTCAACAGCTAGCGTAGTGCCGGGGGCTGAAAAGTCCCGGAGCGGGAAGGCCAAGGCGATAGGGGCCTTGAGTCGTGGGGATTGTGTCGCACTGCTGATCCAGCCGACTTCCCGGTCCCCGCTAAATAACTTGGCGCCCTTCGGGGGGATGCTCGAACCCTTCAAGACCAGTCCAACCAAGTGCCGTCTCACGTTGCCGTACGTATCCATCCGCGCCACCACTTCTTGCCCAGGATAGCAGCCCTTATTTAAGCTGACCGCTTTCCCTTCCAGGTTCGCTTCCGGTGGAACGATTTCTTCGTTGAGGTCCGGTCCCGCCTTGGGCAGGCCTGCTTCGATGCGGAGGGCCTCACGGGCCTGGCCGCCGACGGCTTTGATGCCGTACGTCGCGCCCGCTTCCATGAGTCGCTCCCAGGCCGTGCTGAGGGCCTCAGCTGGCAGCAATACTTCGAGGTCTACCTCTCCAGTCTCTTCTGTCCGCAGGACGAACGAGGCCTGGCCGCCGATCTGGGCTGCGACGGCGCTGACCGGCTTGAGATCGCTCATCTCGATACCGAATGCTGCGCTGACGGTCGCGCAGGCCTTGGGTCCACTGACCAGCAAGAGTCCCCAGGATTCTGCGCAGTTCTCCATCTTCGCTTTGATGCCGTAGAGCAGAAACTTTCGGAGCGCTTGGATGGTGGCTTCGCCGACCTCACCGACATCTTCTATCCACAGACTGTCAGCCTGGACATAGACTCGAAAGTAGCCGAGCATCTTGCCCTTGTGGGTCAGGAAGCTCGAATAACGGCCCTGGCCTGGCTGGAGCGGAAGAATGTCGTTGCTGATGAGTCCCTGCAGCCATTTCACGCGGTCGTCGCCGGTGACGCGGATCTTGCCACGGTGCGAGAGATCGGAGAGCCCGACCGCCTGACGGACTGCCTGATATTCCTCGACCCATTTACCATAGTGAGCGGGCATGTCCCATCCGGCGACTTCCTCGAAGGTGGCGCCAAGTTTGGTGTGGAGATCGTGGATGCGTGACTGTTTCATAGTTCCTTTAGGCTAAGGGCACGAGGCCAGTGGCAAGGGGAAGGATCTTCTCATAGAACCTCTAGCCTCTCGCCTCTTGCCCCGAGCCATTGAGTACTTCTTCTACCAGATCTTTCAGCCGGGCGGAGAACTCATTGCGCGAGACAATCTTGGTCACGCCTAATGTTCTGGCCCGGTTGAACGTGTCGACTTCTTCATGATTGGCAAAAGCCAGGATGGGAATGGACTTCAAACTCGCGTCGGCTTTGAGCGTTTCCAGAGCTTGAAAGGCGTTCAAGGTCTCGTCATTCATGTTCAAGATGAAGGCGGACGGGGACATGGTCGACGTCTTATCGGCGATGTCCTGCTGCGTGCGAGCCCGCTCGATCTTGTAGCCCTTCGCCATCAAGGCGTCACGGACTTTCGTGTAAAAAAAGATGTCGGTGACACCGACGAGGATGGTCCTCTGGTCTTTCTGGTCTGTCTTGTCTGTCTGGTAAGAGTTCGTCGTCATAGGTGGTTATGCCTTCACGTCAAAGTAGATGAGTTGTCTTTTCTGCCGAACCAGATAGACGAGATAGACCAAACAGACCAGATAGACCGGTTAGTTGAGTGAACTGATCAACCGCCCCAGCGCTTTCTTGGCTAACGCATAATTGGGATTGAGGGCCAGGGCTTTCTTATAGGAGTCGATGGCCTCGGTCCATTGGCCCTTCTTCTCGTAGACGCGACCCAGGTTGAGATGAGGGAAGGCGGGGCTCTCATACCGTCTGGCCTGCAAGGCTTTTTGGAACCAGGTGATCGCTTCGTTCAGTTCACCCTTTTCGATCAGGTAGGCCCCGATGTCATTGTAGGGGTTGCCGAATTCCGGGTCCTGCGCGATCGCGTTGTGGCATTCCTCGATCGCATCGTCGAGCCGCCCCATGAAGCTGTAGGTCCAGCCGAGAAAGGTATAGGCCTCGGCCGTGGGATGGGTCTGAATCGATTTTTTATAGAGCGTGACAGCTTCTTCCAGTTCGCCCTTCATTTGGCGTTCATAGGCCTGCTGGAACAGCTGCCAGGCTTCGCGCTTATCTTCTTCGTGGCCTTCGCCTTGTACTAAAAAATCTTGTACATCCATAAAAACACAAAGAGCTAATGGCTTATGGCAAATGGCGTATAGCAGGGACGAAGAATTCCGGAATCGTCTTGTGCCATAAGCTATATGCCATACGCTCCCCCCTGCTATTCTTGTTTCAGCTTTTTCTTAATCAACTCTGCGCCGTAGCGTCCTGAGAGCAACATCGAGCCGAAGGCCGGGCCCATGCGGGGCGTCCCGTAGACTGCTGCCACGGCCAATCCGATGACGAAACAGTTGGGATAGACTTCGCCGGTGCGGTCCATGATTTCCTGCTCAGACTGCGCGACCCACATGGCCCCGTTGCCGGGGATGGCCTTGTGCAGGTTCCGCTTGTGCAGGAGCTCCACGACGATGGCATCGTGACCTGTGGCATCCACGACGATTTTGCTTTCGAGGGCTATCGGGTCCACATGGATGATGTCATGGCCGGCCATTTCTGCCGTCGTGCTATTGACCACCACCCCTTCCAGTACTGCGTCTCGCCGAATAATCAGGTCGACCACTCTGGTGAGGTTCATGATCTTGGCTCCGCCTCTGTAGGCCGCGGCGATCAGCGCGCCGGTGGCATGCGGGGGATCGACCATATACATGCCTTCGCATTCCGTGATCTTTTTGCAGGGCACGCCGATCTCTTCGAGGATTTCGTTGGCCGGTTCGCAGATCGTGGCCTTGTTCATGAGATAGCCGCCCGACCAGAAACCGCCGCCCAGGGCGAGGCTCTGCTCGACGATGACGGTCTTGAATCCCATCGCCGCGAGATCATGGGCGCAGATCAAGCCGGACGGGCCGGCGCCGACGATGATCACATCACTCTCGATGAGCTGATCGAACTCTTTGTAATATTCCCGCGCGATCTGGCGCGTGATATCTCGTTCGCGTAGGGGGGCTGGTGCTGGTGGCTTTGCCATCGAGTCTTCTCCTTCGTCGACTGCTGAAAATGGCTTCCGGCTTCGTTCTCGGCTCTACCAAATCCTCAACGTACCCCTGAGGGTACGCCGCCGGTTTCGATTCACCTCGGGCCTCGTTGGGTGACCGTTTTGAGCATCCTCGCTTGTTTTATCGATAAATCTCGGAGCCGGTTTTTTTAAATTCTTCTGCTTTTTCTTTCATGCCGATTTGGATCGCTTTGTGTTCGTCGACTTGTAATTGCGCGGCATAGTCCCGGACATCCTGCGTAATCTTCATCGAGCAGAAATGCGGCCCGCACATCGAACAGAAGTGCGAGACCTTCGCGGCATTGTCCGGCAAGGTTTCGTCGTGGAAGAGTTTGGCCGTGTCCGGATCGAGCGACAGATTGAACTGATCTTCCCAGCGGAATTCGAAGCGGGCCTTGGAGAGCGCGTTGTCTCTGATCTGCGCGCCGGGATGGCCCTTGGCCAGGTCCGCTGCATGGGCGGCGATCTTGTAGGTGATGACGCCGGTCTTCACATCTTCACGGTCGGGGAGGCCCAGGTGTTCTTTGGGCGTCACATAACAGAGCATTGCACAGCCGAACCAGCCGATCATGGCGGCCCCGATGCCGGAGGTGATGTGGTCGTAGCCCGGTGCAATGTCGGTCGTGAGCGGCCCCAGCGTGTAGAAGGGCGCTTCCTGGCAGGCCTTCAATTGCTTTTCCATGTTGACCTGGATCATGTGCATGGGCACATGGCCAGGGCCTTCGATCATGACCTGGACATCATGATTCCAGGCAATTTTGGTCAGTTCACCCAAGGTCTCGAGTTCGGCGAATTGTGCCTCGTCGTTCGCATCGGCAATGGATCCAGGACGCAAGCCGTCACCCAGACTGAACGACACGTCGTAGGCCTTCATGATCTCGCAGATTTCTTCGAAGTGGGTGTAGGTGAAGTTTTCTTCGTGATGCGCGAGACACCACTTTGCATGGATCGCTCCGCCGCGGGAGACGATGCCGGTCATGCGTTTGGCGGTCATCGGCACGTAAGCCAGGCGCACGCCAGCATGGATGGTGAAGTAGTCGACGCCTTGTTCGGCCTGTTCGATCAAGGTGTCGCGAAACAGTTCCCAGGTCAGGTCTTCGGCTTTGCCGCCCACCTTTTCGAGCGCTTGATAAATCGGCACGGTGCCGATGGGCACCGGCGAATTGCGAATGATCCATTCGCGGGTTTCGTGGATGTTCTTGCCGGTGGAGAGGTCCATGACCGTGTCGGCGCCCCACCGAATGGACCAGATCATCTTTTCGACTTCTTCTTCGATGGAGGAGGCGACCGCGGAGTTGCCGATGTTGGAATTGATCTTCACCAGGAAGTTGCGGCCGATGATCATCGGTTCGCTTTCCGGATGGTTGATGTTGGCCGGGATGATCGCGCGGCCACGGGCGATTTCATCGCGGACGAACTCCGGCGTGATGGCGGAGGGAATGCTGGCGCCCCAGGACTGGCCAGGATGTTGGGTCACGCCGCCGCCATGTCCGTTTCGCGAGGCCAGTTCACGCGCCACTTCGCGGGATTGATTCTCCCGGATTGCGATGAATTCCATTTCCGGTGTGATGATGCCTTTTCTGGCGTAGTGGATCTGGGTCACGTTCATGCCGGGTTTGGCCTTCAGCGGCTTGCGAATGTGCTGAAACCGGAGTTCGTCCAGCTTGGAATCGGCAGCCCGCAGGCGGCCATACAGTGATGAGACATCCGGGAGCTCGGCCACATCGTTCCTGCCGAGTATCCAGTTTCTGCGGTAAGGCGCCAAACCTGCCTTGGCGTCGATGTTGACGTTTGGATCAGTGTAGGGGCCCGAAGTGTCGTAGATCGTGATCGGTTCATTGGCGATGGGCAGGCCCCCGTTCATCGACTTGGTGGGGGTCAGGCTGATCTCTCTCATCGGGACCTTTACGCCGGCCTGTGTTCCCTGCACATAGACTTTGCGCGAGGCAGGAAATGGCGTGGTCGTCAAGGTCGATCCGGCGGACTTCTGTCCGGTCCCAGTGGCAGATCCATTGCCGATTGTCTGGTCGCTCATGAGGAGATCCTTTCTTCAGGATGCTGTCAGCCCTCAGCAGTCAGCTCTTAGCATGCAATCCGGAAGCTGACAGCTGAACGCTGTGTGCTGATCGCTGGTTCTTCCAATAAAAAAGCCGCACCTGAAGCTAGAGGGTGCGGCAGAGATCAACGGCGTTCGGTTGTTCTCGCTTCCCTACGCTGGTATTACCCAGTTCAGGTTTTGAGGGTCGTCCGTTCGGGCGGACTCTCAGCCATATGGCTCCCCTAGCTTCGAGTGGGAATCGTATCGCCAGCCCCCCTCGTTGTCAACGGGGTATTAGGCCTACCGTGACCGAACCGAGTGGACCATCGCCAGCCTAGGACTTCCTCGCGGCGTCCAGTTCATTGATTGTGGGGGAGCCCTAACGTAGAATCATCTCCTTACGTTCTTGGGTAGAGGAAACTGTGCAGACACTGACAACGCTTCCGAAACCGATCACGTCGTATCAGCAACTGTCTGCGGAGGAACTGTTCCGCCGGACGGTTGAGGCGAAACGTGTGCTCGGCGACCGGGTCATGATCCTGGGCCATAACTATCAACGGGACGAAGTCATCGAACATGCGGACTTTCGCGGAGACTCTCTTTTATTGTCGAAGCTGGCAGCCGAGCGGTCCGAACGACCCTATATCGTTTTTTGCGGCGTGCACTTTATGGCCGAGACTGCCGACATCCTGAGCCGTTCTAAGCAAACGGTGATCCTCCCGGACATGGCCGCAGGCTGCTCCATGGCGGACATGGCGGCCATCGAACAGGTCGATCAATGTTGGGAGACGCTGGGACGCATCCTTCCCGTGGAAGAAACCGTCATGCCGGCGGTCTATGTGAACTCTGCTGCCGTCCTGAAAGCTTTTTGCGGCGAACATGGCGGGATTACTTGTACCTCTTCCAACGCGAGGGCGGTCATCGAATGGTCCTGGGCCAGGCGGGAAAAGATCCTCTTTTTCCCGGACGAGCATCTAGGCCGCAACACGGCCAACAAAATGGGGCTGCCGCGAGAAGAGATGATAGTCTGGGACCCCTTTCAACCTAACGGGGGGAATACACGCGAGGCGATCAAGCGAGCCAAGTTGATTCTCTGGAAGGGGCATTGCAGTGTCCATCAGATGTTCCAGCCCGTGCACATCGACAATTTCCGCAAGCAGTACCCGGACGGGAAGGTCATCGTCCATCCGGAATGTCACGAGGATGTCGTCAATAAGGCAGACCTCTCAGGATCAACCGAGTTCATCATCAAGACCGTCACGGCGGCGCCAGCCTGGTCTGTCTGGGCTGTGGGAACTGAGTTGAATCTGGTCAATCGATTGAAGCGGGATTTGACGGATAAGAAGGTGTTCTTCCTCTCTTCTACGGTCTGCCAATGCGCGACGATGTTCCGGATCGATGGCGCCCATCTCTGCTGGGCGCTGGAGAATCTCGTCGACGGCCACGTGGTGAACCATATCGTGGTGCCGGACGATGAGAAACATTGGGCGAAGATTGCGTTGGACCGCATGATGGCCGTCAGCTAACGGGAGCGTGAAAAACGCCTCCAGCTGCGTTCTCGCATCGCTCACAGGCTCAACGTACCGCAAGGGTACGCCTCGCATGTTCGCTCGCTGCGGCCTTGCTGGAAGACGTTTTTGACGCTCCCGCATCACAGCTATGGGCTGGTGCCCTGGCCGCCATTCCGGTATATTCCTACCCCTGACTCCAACCACGCCTAAGATTTTCGAGAGAGAACAGAATAGGTTATGGATTACAAAGCAACGCTCAATCTTCCTAAAACCGATTTCCCTATGAAGGCGAACCTGCCGCAGCGGGAGCCTGAGTTGCTGGCCTCGTGGGAGCAGGAGCGTCTGTATGAACAGATCCAGGAGGCGGGGAAGGGCCGGCCGCTCTATGTTCTGCACGATGGGCCGCCCTACGCCAATGGCCGCATTCATATCGGTCACGCGCTGAACAAGATCCTCAAAGACATCATCATCAAATCGAAGACGATGGCGGGCTATCAAGTGCCCTATGTCCCGGGCTGGGACTGCCATGGCCTGCCGATCGAGCATCAAGTCCTGAAAGAGCTCGGCGACAAGAAAAAGACGCTCGATACTCCGGCCATTCGTAAACTCTGCCGGGAATATGCGGAGAAATTTTATACGATTCAGCGTGAAGAGTTTCAGCGGCTCGGTATCTTGGGCGATTGGCAACGGCCCTATCTCACGATGAATCCTGGCTATGAGGCCACGATCATTCGCGAGTTCGGAAAATTCGTGGAGCGGGGTGGCGTCTATAAGGGACTGAAGCCGGTGCTCTGGTGCACGGCGGACCAGACCGCCCTGGCCGAGGCGGAAGTCGAATACGAGGACCATACCTCTCCCTCGATCTATGTGAAGTTCCCGGTGGTCACGTCGCCCACTGTCCTCAGCAAGACGTTCCCCGATATCTCCTTTCCCTCCGGTATCAAGCTCGTCTCCGTCGTCATCTGGACGACCACTCCCTGGACCCTTCCGGCCAATCAAGCGGTCTGCCTCCATGCCGATATCGACTATGCCTTTGTCCAGGTCGGCGACGAAGTGCTGATCGTGGCGGAGAAGCTTGTTGAGAGTATGGCGAAGGGCTGCAAGCTCGAAGGGGTGCGAGTCTTCGGGGTGAAGAAGGGGAAAGAGGGGTTCGAAGGTCTTGAGACGCAACGGCCCTTGACGACCGGTCTCTCGCCGATTTTACTCGGCGACTTCGTGACGCTCGATCAGGGAACCGGCTGCGTCCATATTGCGCCGGGCCACGGTATGGAAGACTACATCCTCGTGCTGGAGCACAATGCCAAGGCGTCAGCGGGAGAGAAGTTAGAGATCCTGGCGCCGGTCGACAACGGTGGGCGCTTTACCGAGATCGTGAAGGAATTTGCCGGCCAGCATGTGTTGAAGGCCAATCCAAAGATCGTGGAGTTCCTCCAGGCCAATGGACGGTTGCTGGGCCATGGCTCATTGAACCATTCCTATCCCCATTGTTGGCGTTGCAAGAATCCCGTCATCTTCCGCGCCACCGAACAATGGTTCGTGTCGATGGAGACGAACGATCTACGGAAAGAAGCCTTGGCGGAGATCGAACGGGTCCGCTGGATTCCAGCCTACGGCCGTGACCGGATCAACGGGATGATCGAGAACCGCCCCGATTGGTGTTTGTCTCGACAACGTGTGTGGGGCGTGCCAATTCCAGGTTTCACATGTACCGGTTGCCGGGCTGTGCTGGCTGACCCGACGGTGATCGAGCATCTGGCGACTTTGATGGAATCCAAAGGGGCCGATGTCTGGTTCGAGCAAGCAGCAGCCGACCTGTTGCCCAAGGGCACGGCCTGTCCGAAGTGTGGAGGGAGAGATTTCGAGAAGGAACGGGATATTCTCGACGTCTGGTTCGAGTCGGGCGTCAGTTACGCGGCAGTCTTGAAACCGCGTAAGTGGTGGCCGGCGGATCTCTACCTCGAAGGATCGGATCAGCATCGGGGCTGGTTCCACAGTGCCTTACTGGCCGGTGTCGTCACCGATCGTCGCGCGCCGTACAAGGCAGTCCTGACCCACGGCTTCGTCCTCGATGGGCAGGGCAAGAAGATGTCCAAGTCGGCGGGCAACGTTGTCGCGCCGCAGGACGTAATCAAACAGTCCGGCGCAGAAATTCTGCGTCTGTGGGTGTCGGCGCAGGATTATCGCGACGATCTTCGGATTTCACCTGAAATCCTGACTCATATGATCGAGGCCTATCGAAAGATCAGGAATACCTGCCGCTTTCTATTGAGCAATCTGTACGACTTCGATCCGGAGAAGGACCGCATCCCCTACGAGCAGTTGCCTGAACTGGACCGTTGGGCTTTGCATCGGCTGAGTGAGCTAATCCCGCGGGTGAGGAAGTCCTATGACGATTTTGAGTTCCACACGATATTCCATGCCCTCAACAACTTCTGCTCGGTAGATCTGAGTTCCGTCTATCTGGATATTCTAAAGGATCGGCTTTATACCTTCCGGGCCGATTCGCCCTTGCGTCGTGGATCGCAGACGGTGCTGTTCGAGATTCTCGTCGCGATGACGAAGCTGATGGCGCCGGTGTTGAGCTTTACGGCCGAAGAGATCTGGCGGACCATGGCGCCGCAGCCGGGGGGGCGTCTCGGAGTCAGCAGCGTCCACCTGAGCACATTCCCGGAGGTTCAGCCTCAATGGCAGGATGCTGAGCTGGCCCAGCGGTGGGAGCGGTTGTTGGGCTATCGTACGCAGGTGCAGGGCGTGCTGGAGGGGAGTCGGCGGGATAAAGTGATCGGGTCATCGCTGGAGGCATCGGTGGAGCTTCGAGCCGATGTTGACGCCTACGAGTTTCTGCAGTCCTATCACAAGGATTTGACCACGCTCTTCATCGTCTCGCAGGTCAAATTGATCTCCGGTGGGGAGGCCAAAGGCTCGCTGGCGATTACCGCGACGAAGTCCTCTTTCGGAAAATGCGAACGGTGCTGGAATTATCGCGATGCGGTGGGGAAGGATGTGAGTCATCCCACCTTGTGCGAACGTTGTGTGGAGGCGGTACAGTAATGTCGCGGCCCCTTCGCTATCTGCTCCTGGCCTTGCTCGCCGGCACGATCATCGTGACCGATCAGGCGACGAAACTCTCCATCGTCGAGTCGATGCGGCTCCATGAATCTATTCCGATCGTTCCCGACTTCTTCAGCCTGACCTATATTCGCAATCCCGGTGCGGCGTTCGGGTTGTTAGCCGGCAGCAGCAACGCGTTTCGTATGGTCTTTTTCGGGGTCACGTCGCTCTTCGCTCTGGGCCTCCTGGGAACGATCCTCTACCGGTTGCCGGAGAAGGATTGGATGGGGCAGCTCAGCATTGCGGGAATTCTTGGCGGGGCGATCGGGAACCTGATCGATCGACTACGCTATGGGGAAGTGATCGACTTTCTGGATGTTTATGTGAACTCCTACCATTGGCCGGCGTTCAACGTCGCCGACTCGGCGATCAGTGTGGGAGTCGTCTTTTTGATCATCCATTTCGCTTTCGAGAAAAAAGACGAAGCGCTCTTGCCTCAAGAGCTCCCGCCCGCTTGATAACAGGCTGCTGAAAAATCCCGTCAGCTTCGTTCTCGGCTCGTCGAAATCCTCAACGTACCCCTGAGGGTACGCCTCCGGTTTCGATTCGCCTGCGGCCTTGCTGTCGGGCTTTTTGAGCAGCCTGTGGATTGGCTAGAATCCGAAAATATAGAAAACGGCGATGCCCATGACGATTCGATAATAGGCGAAGGGTCGGAGGGTATGGCGTTTGACGAAGGTGAGGAAGGCTGCGATCACAATCCAGGCGACGATGAACGAGACGAACATTCCGATCCCGAGCGCCAGATAGTCTTCCTGCCGGAAGATGTCCCGCGATTTCCACATTTGATAACAGGTTGCGGCGATCAGGGTTGGAAGTGCGAGAAAAAACGAATATTCCGTGGCAACTTTCCGGTCCAGTCCCACCAGGAGTCCTCCGATGATCGTGGACCCCGATCGGGACATGCCAGGGAGCAATGAGGCGCACTGAGCTACGCCGATCCAGAACGCCGACGGCAGATCCACCTGTTCGAGCTGCTGAACCCGTACTTGGCTGCGGCGTGCTTCGACGGCGAGAATGATCAGCCCTCCAACGATGGAGGAGGCCGCCACGGTTTGAGGGGTAAAGAGATGGCTCTTGATCCAGCTATGGGTCAGGAAGCCGATGGCGGCGGCCGGTAAGAAGGCGAGGCCGAGTCCAAGCAGAAACCAGAGATTCCGGTGAGCCGCCCAGGATTTCTTCAGTACGGTCGTCCAAGGAGTTGTGCCACGTGCCCGGATCATGGCGGTGGCGTCTTGTTGCTCCCGGCCGGCTTGTCCGGCCATGGATGCGAGTTTGCGCCGTTCGTAGGCGATGACGGCCAGAATGGCGCCAAGTTGAATCGAGATTTCGGCGCTGGCCGCGAGATCTCCCTCAAAGCCAAGGACATGGCCGACAAGAATTAAGTGGCCGGTCGAAGAGACGGGGAGAAACTCAGTCAGTCCCTCCACGATACCGAGAATTGTCGCGAGCCCGGGACCCCATTCGTTCATGCATCGTCTTTCTGCGACAGGTTACGGAATCGACGGTGAGCTTTAGCAGGCTGCGGGAAAACTCGGCGCATGCGAAAAACACGGCCCAAATACTCCGAGTGGCACCGCGGCCAGAACAACCACAGGATGCTCAAAAAGGCCGTCCAGCAAGGCCGCAGCGAGCGAAGAGGCGAGGCGTACTGGTTGGTACGTTGAGCCTCTTCGTGAAGCGAGAACGCCGCTGGCGGACTTTTTCAGCATCCTGTTAGGCATAATCACAAAGTGGCGACAGTCCGTCAAGCAGGTCGATGAATCATCGCAGATCATTTTCGATGAGGTCGGTGGCTGTGGATCTGTTAATCTGTTGACAAAGTGAGAGGCTTGGCATACACAGACATTGTACGTAGTTGAAGCCTCGCGCGCCGCGTATGCCACAGGGCTGAGGGATGAGGCGCGCTGGTCGGAATCTGTGATCGATACCATGCTCAGTGGAAGGGGAGGTTCGTATGAAGTCAGGATGGATGGCGGCAGTTGTGATGGTCGGCGCAGTTGCAATGGTCGGCTGTGTCAGTCAAAAGAAATATGAAGAGGCGATGGTCGATGTCGATACGGCGAAGTCGGAGTTGGAGCGGACCAGGGCGCAGAAGAATGCGTTGGAACAGCAGGTCAGGACGCTCAAGGAGCTCAATGTGAAGTTCGGGAACGAAGCGCAGGTTGCGCATGATGAACTTGAGCGCATTCAGCATGGCCGTGACAAAGAGCGCGGAAGTGTCGAGGGCCGGACCAAGGAACTTGAAGATCGCGCGAAGCAACTCGCCTTGCAGAACAAGGCTGTGCGCCATGAATACGAGGATGTAAAGAGGCACAACGATACGCTCAAGGCGCTGGTTGCCCGCTATCAGAAAGAGCTCAAGGATCAATCCCGTTCTGTGACGGGGGGCCTCTCGCATGCCGTGCCGTCCCCGAGCGCCCCTTCCGTGGCCGCCCCTGTTCCCCCGGCGGTGAACGCGCCGCAGGCCATGGCTTCTTCTATGAACGTCAATAAGGCGTCTGTCGGAGACATGGTGCTTGTGCTCGGTCTCTCCAAAGATGTGGCGGACCGTATTGTAACGAATCGTCCGTACCGGGTGAAGGGCGAGCTGGTCGCGAAGAACGTGGTGCCCAAGGAAACGTTCGATATGATCAAGGATCGCATCAGCGTCAGCCCATAATCGGAGCCCTCGTGACTCGAATTACCAGGCCGTCCGCCTCATCGGTGGACGGCCTGGTTCTTTTTTGCACATGGAGGGGCCTTTCCGGCAGGTGATTCCCCCCTCGTCTTGTTGATACAATGCCACCTGCATAGGTGAGGGAACTGGAGAACGAGTCCATGCGTCGTGCCGTACTGATCGTTGGGGTTCTGGCTATCGGCTTAGCCATCGGGGGTTATGTCTTCTTTAACGGGGAGCGCAAAGCCCCGGTTCGCTATCGGACCGCCACGGTTGAGCGTGGACCAGTGATTTCTCTGGTGACCGCAACGGGAACGATCAATCCGGTCGTTTCGGTTCAGGTCGGGACGCAGGTGTCCGGCATGATCAAGAGCTTGCATGCCGATTTTAATTCGGTCGTCAAAGCCGGAGATATTGTCGCCCTGATCGATCCGGAGCCCTTCAGAGCCCGCCGCGATCAAGCCGCCAGCAATCTTGAAATGTCGAAAGCGAATGTCGCAAGAGCCAGGACCGATTTGGCCCAACGCAAACGAGAGCTCGATCGGGTGAAATCGTTGGTGGCACAGCAGTTCGTTTCCGAGAACGACGTCGACGTTGCGGCGACGAATTTCCAGGGGGCTGAAGCGCAGGTGAATGTGGCAGGGGCGCAAGTGAAGCAGGCCGAGGCGGCGCTGAATTCAGCTGAGCTGGAGTTGAAATATACCGTGATCCGGTCGCCGGTGAACGGGATCGTGGTCGCCAGAAATGTGGAAGTCGGTCAAACCATTGCGGCGAGTTTTGCCACGCCGAATCTGTTCTTAATCGCACTCGATCTGACGAAGATGCAAGTTGATACCAACGTCAGCGAGTCGGATATCGGTGGGATTGCCGAAGGGAAAGAGGCGACGTTCACGGTCGATGCGTACCCGGGATATCAATTTGCCGGCACGATCCGTCAGGTTCGTCTAGCCCCGATCAACGTGCAGAATGTCGTGACCTACAACGTGGTCGTGGCTGTGGACAATCAAGACCTCCGTCTGAAGCCGGGGATGACCGCGAATGTCTCCATTGTCGTTGCCCAGAGAGATTCCGTGCTCAAAGTGCCCAATGCCGCGTTGCGATTCACCCCTCCGACTGTGGGCCAGGCAGATCGTCCCGGGCAAGGGGGGAAGCCGACGAAGGCGAAAGGTACAGAGTCATCAGGCGGAGCCGGCAGAGGGGGTATGTCGCCGACTCGTAAGGTGTGGAAGCAGGGGCCTGCAGGGGAGCTCGAATCCATTGTTGTGCAAACAGGCATTTCTGATGGAGTGGCCACGGAGATCATGTCGGAAGCGTTGGCTGAAAGTACGCAGATCATTGTCGGGATCGAACGGCCTAAAGGTGAAAAGGGTGGTAGTGATTTGCCGCCTGGGTTCGGGAGCGGCGGACAGAAGGGCTCCTCGCGTACCAGGGGAATGTAACATGTGTGAAGCGTATTTCGTGAAGCGTCGCTCGCTTCAAGGACTTGCACGTCCAGCTATATCCATTGGCATAAACCGTCTGTTCTTCTCACCTGGTTCACGTTTCACTTTTCACGGGAAACGCTGATGGCCTCGCTGATCGAATGCGACGATGTGTGGAAGATCTATCGGGTCGGCGACGTGGACGTCCAGGCTTTGCGCGGTCTGAGCCTTACGATTGAGCAGGGTGAGTTCGTGGCCATCATGGGCTCGTCCGGTTCCGGTAAGTCTACGCTGATGAATATGCTGGGCTGCCTCGACCAACCCACGAAGGGGCATTATCGGTTGAATGGAGTCGAGGTCGGCCTGCTCACACCCGATGAATTGGCCGGGATTCGCAATCAACAGATCGGGTTCGTCTTTCAGAGCTTCAATCTCATTCCTCGAACTAGCGCGCTCGAAAATGCGCAGCTTCCGTTGTTCTATCGAGGGCTCTCGCTTAAGGAGCAACGGGCGAAGGCTGCGGAAGCCTTAGGCCGGGTGGGGCTGCATGGCAGAGAAGACCATTACCCGACGCAGTTGTCGGGAGGGCAGCAGCAGCGTGTGGCCATTGCCCGGGCGTTGGTCACGTCGCCTTCGTTGCTTCTAGCCGATGAGCCGACCGGTAACCTCGATACCCAGTCGAGCCAGGAGATCATGCGAATCCTGGAAACGCTCAACCGGGATGAAGGAATCACGATCATCCTGGTGACACATGAAGTGGATGTCGCCGCCTATGCTGCGCGCGAGATCGTGATCAAAGACGGGCAAATCTTGAGCGATCGCAAAACGAAGGCAGGGCCAATATCCAGTCCGGTGGGGGGCTAGATGGCGGCGTTTGTCTGGCTCACGATCATGACGGCCTTGCGGATTCTTGGACGGAATCGTATGCGTGCCGGTCTTACGATGCTGGGCATTGTTATCGGCGTGGCAGCGGTCATTGCGATGGTGAGCATCGGTGAGGGAGCCAAGCGGGCCGTGCAGGCGCAGATCGCGACAATGGGGACAAACGTCATTATCATCTTTCCAGGGGTCACCTCTGCGAGCGGGGTTCGAGGAAGCCAGGGGAGCGCCATCACGCTCACCGTGTCCGATGCCTTGGAGCTGAAAAAGCGCATCCCATTGCTGGTTGATACTGGATGGTCCAGGCGGGATGTCATGCAAATCGTGTACGGGAACCGAAATTGGAACGGAACGATCAACGGCGTCTCACCGAGTTACCTCACCATTCGAGACTGGTCCTTTACGAGTGGAGGACCGTTTACTCAGACGGACTTAGACAGCGCGGCCCGCGTCGCGCTCGTCGGCCACACGATTGTGGAGAATTTGTTTGAGCCTGGCGAAGAGCCGGTGGGTGCGGTGATTCGCATCAAGAACGTGCCGTTTCGCGTCATCGGCGTGCTCGCGCCTAAAGGCCAGTCATCCCAAGGTTCCGACCAAGACGATGTGATATTTATCCCCTTCAGCACGGCGGAGCGAAAGGTGTTTGGGACGTCATTTATCGGGTCCGTCGCGGCGATGTTCGGCTCGACCGATCAAGTCGATGATTTGCCGATGGCGGCTGAGCAAATTCGAGAGGTCTTGCGCGCGCGGCACCGACTTCAGTCAGAGCAAAACGATGATTTCACGATCAGGACGCAGGTCGATATCGGAAAGGTGCAGGAAGGGACCAGTGAGACCTTGACGATGATGCTCTTTGCGATTGCCTCCGTGTCCCTCTTGGTCGGGGGGATCGGTATCATGAACATCTTGCTCGTATCCGTGACGGAACGGACGAGAGAGATCGGGGTCCGTATGGCGGTCGGGGCCAAACGTTATCACATTGTGATGCAGTTCCTGATCGAGGCCATGACGTTGAGCCTGGTTGGCGGGGTGTTAGGTATCGTACTTGGGGTTGCCGGGGCGAAGTTGACGACGCTGATCGCCGGCTGGCCAACCATCATCTCCGGCAACGTCATCGTGATTTCGTTCTTCTTTTCACTCGTGGTCGGTCTCTTCTTCGGCCTGTACCCTGCAAATAAGGCGGCTCGTCTCAACCCCATCGAAGCGCTTCGGTACGAATAGTCGTGCAAGGGTTTGGAGCCCGGTGGCTCCTGTCCTGCCGTACTTATGCTGCGCGACTTGCCTCGCCCGACTCTGATGTCACCACACGCGCAATAGAACGTGGAGGGGACTGTTCCTGGTTGGAGAGGTCAACCGTGATCGGACTTCGGTAGGGGCTGCCCATCTGGTCGTAGGTTAACGCGACGATCGGTTGATGGAGCCTGGCGGGATTAATGGTGGTGATCATCCCCTGCTCTTTCGTATTGAGCTCCACAAAACTGTAGACGGGGTAGATGCCAACCAACTTGATGAAGACGGACACAAGACTCAGGTCGAGACGTCCGAATTCTCCTTCTTGGAACAGGTGTTGAACTGCTGCGTGGGACGGCAGCGGTCGGAGACCTCCGAATCCGGTCAGCAGCTCATCGTATCGATCTGCAATCATCACAATGCGACTCGCTTCTGCCGTGGAGCCAGCCGACGCTTCGGAGGGATAGCCGTGCCCATCCGGGGCGACATGGTGTTCGGCTGCTATTTGGCGAACGGTCTGGGAAAAACCGCGTTGTGCTTCGATGGCAATGGCGCCGAGTCTTGGGTGATGACGAAAGGTTGCGAGGTCTTCACCCGAGAGGGGCGCAGAGGTTTGGAATAGGTGGCGGGGAAGTTGTAATAGACCGATGTCATGGAGGAGCGCGCCGGTCGCCAACTCGTGGAGCTTCATCAAATCGTAGCCGAGTGATTGGCCGAGTATCATCGACAGGGTGCAGACGGCGAGACTATGGTTGTTGAAGGAGTCATCGAGCTGTCGCCCCTGGCTCATCGCCATAAATGCAGCGTGGGTGCTGAGGGTTCGTGCGACGATGGTGATTTCCTGTATCGCATCGTTGATCAGTCCTGGATTTGCGGTGCCTGCTTTGCCGATATCGTCGAAGACGGTTTTAACCGATTGAGCCAGCTTGTCACGCGCCTCGCGAGCCATCGTCAGTTCCTGGTTCAGTGAACTCACTGAGCGGGGCCTGTCGTGGCTTGGGGGCGCTTGGGTGGAGGTCAGCAGGCCAATCGTGTGCAGGGCTTCTTCCTCAATCGGTAAAGACGTGATGTCGAGCCCTTTGGAGGTGTCGATGTCTACAGTTTGGATGCTGGCTCGCTGCAAGCGCTCGATCTGGTCGACCGTTTGAACCAGAAACCGGTGTGTCAGGAAGGGGCTCCGGAACCAGGAACAGTCGATACCGGCCACATACATTCCAACCCGAAGTTGACGAAGAGGGATCTGCTTGCGCATACCGTTTCTATCCATGACGAAGGAGCTGTTGGATAAAATCCAACAGCTCCTTATCGGTTTGCCATGTGCCAAGCTTGAATAGATGGAGGCTGGATCTTGTGTCGCATTTCTTCGTGAAAACGTGTGGTTCTGCGGTCCTGGCAGGATAGCAGGGCGTTAGGAACTGCAGGCTGGGGCCAAGGATACTTCGATGCGAGGGTTGTCCTTATCGATGTGTTTATACAAGTGCGTTTCAACGATGCGGTTGTCGTTGATCCCGAGTCCCTCACAGAGAGCATCCTGCGCAATCTTGAGTCCACCATCGACGTCTCGCCGCAAGGCTGAAGTGAAATAGAACCGGATGGACAGGGCGAGCCACTCCGACTGGAATCGTGAAAGCAAGGAGGCTCGATCGGTAGACTGCGCCAACTTCAGCCAGACGAGTTGCCCGACGTGGGCCTTATAGGCGCGGCCGATTGAGGAGAGCAATCGTCGGCCGTTTACCGTGGCATATTGATGATTGATACTCGGGGGGACAGGGAGTGTGAACAGGATCGCATCATGGTTCGTCGCTGGTTGCGGTGACGGGGGTGCAGGCATGGGCGCGCTGGGAGCCGTCTTTACGGAGGTCCGTGGTACCGCGATTTTCTTGTCAGGGTTCCGATAGGACGTGGTGCGAACGGTACGAGGAGCGGATGGGCGTTGGGCCTGGCGGCGGAATGTGGGCATGGCCCAGCTTACAGGAGATTGACGATCTTGGACATGTTCTGCTCGTATCGTTCTTCCGATCGTGAGATAAAACGACGCCAGTCGCTCGGGTTCCAGATTTCCATACGATGGTACATGCCGACCAGCACGATTTCCTGGTCCTCATCCAACGGAATAAGCTTCCTGAGGCGGCCTGGAATCAAAATACGTCCGGCTTTGTCGAGTTCCGATGTGCCGGATTCCGATACGATGTGGTGCATAAATAGCCGGCTCTGTTCTTCGTCCAGCGAGGCCTTTGTCCGTTCAAGGACCTTTTCCCACTCCTTCATGGAGTAGAGGAACGTCGACTCTTCAGGGCCCTTGATGAAGACGACGGCCTGCCCCTCTGACTCGACCTGTTCACGAATCGGCGAGGGGACGATAAACCGTCCTTTTTCATCGACTTTGCATGAATATGAACCGGCAAACATCAATGCGTCCTATCCCTTACGAGGCTTGCGGCGTTCTGGTTCGATCGCGAATCCATTGCTCCAGATCCGAACGTACGAAGCGCCATTCTTTCCCAAGCTTGAAGGCGGGTATCTGGCGGCTCCGTAGATACCGATAGAGCGTCCTGGTGGTAATCTTGAGGTATTGGCAGGTCTCCTCCGCCGTCATCAGCTCGCTCTTGGGCTCTTTGGCCATTGGAGAACCTGGTTCGATAGAGATGCATATGCCTCACGAGGCTTTGGATACTGTTGTCAGAGTAGGAAATATGGGGCGATCTGTCAAGCGAAAATGCATGACAGTGTATGTCACAGACTGTCAGTGCCCTCCAATTCGAGAGGGCCGGCTTCTTCCGGCTCTATGGCCTCCGAGAGGTCGCTTCCTAGGTCCTCACCCATTTCGTCTCCCATTTTTTTCATGAATCGAGCCATGCTCTGGGGATCGTTTTCATCGAGCCCGGCCAAATTGTCTGGCTCAGCCATGGCTTCCAGGCGCGCCGCTTCTGATTTCGGAGAGGCAAACCGAGACAGCATTCGTTCCACTCGAGGGCTCAGGCAATGGGAGCAGGTTGGCGGCGCGTGATTAGTCAGGCTCAAGACAAGGACCGTGCTGCGCTTGTGGCAGTCGAGACAGCGATATTCATACAGCGGCATGGATCATATTCCTATATGTGTGAGGGCTGGGGGCCCCTGGTCGGCCCATAGGCGATCCGGCACCAGAGCCGCATCGACCGTTCTGGCTAAGGTTAGTGCGAATACTGGTCCACTGCCGGCTTGTCGTAGCGCTTTTGCACATTCGTTTAGCGTGGTGCCGGTGGTAAAGACGTCGTCGACGAGGAGGATGCGCTTCTCCCTGAGGTCTTGTGGCTGGCGGACGTCAAAGGCTTTCCGGAGATTGTTCAATCGTGCCTGTCGCGTTAAGGTGGTTTGCGGATCGGTGGCGGTCATCCTGATGAGGTTGGTGGCCGATACCGGGCGGTCCATGTGTCTTGCAAGCTGATCGGCCAACAGCAGGGATTGGTTAAACTCGCGCCCTCGTAAGCGGGCTGGGTGTAAGGGCACAGGGACGATCATGTCGACGTCGAGCTCACGAGGCAGGGCGCTGATCATGAGGCGTGCGAGTGGCTTGGCCAGGGTATGTTTACCTCGATATTTGAATGAACAGATGGCCTCCCGTAGTGGCGGGAGATAGGGGAAGAGGGTCCAGGCCCGTTGAAAGTTTGGCGGCCGTTTTTGGCAGTTTTGGCATTGATGGGTTGGTGTATAGGTCGTGGCCGCTTCTGAGACAAACGGTTGGTCGCAGCGGGCACAAGCTGGTTGTCGGAGCGGGTGGATATTTTGCCAGCAGGCTGTACAGAAGAAGGGCACCGGATCGATGCTGAGTGGATGGCCACAGGCAAGGCAATCTACCGGCAACACAAACCGGAGAGCCTGACGGCACCATCCGAAGAGCCGATCCTGTACGTCTTCACGTAACATCGCAGGGGAAGCGCTCCAATCAACCGGTATCGGCATCTCTTCTAGGAGAATGTGCGAGGCCTGTCAAGGTTGTTGCCCTGTAAATGGTTGTGATATACGAAGGCAGTAGGCTGCGAGGATGAGGATGGAGGCGTCGATCGCTGTGGTGAGGCTCGAGCAGGTATCGAAAATTTATGAACGCGGCGGGGATACCATCACTGGGCTCGATCGGGTCACGGTCGAGGTGGCGACGGGTGATTTCTGCGCATTTATCGGTCCCAGCGGCTGTGGGAAGAGTACGTTGCTCAATCTGGTAGCAGGGTTAGATGTGCCGACGTCAGGGGAGATTCTCCTTGGAGGGAAGTCGGCCAGTCGTTTTACCAGCGACGATTGGACGAGAGTCAGGCGGGAAACCGTCGGGATTATTTTTCAAGCATTCCATTTGATTCCCGGGCTTACGGCCATGGAGAATGTCGCCTTTCCCTTGTTGCTCAGGGGCGAGCGAGGGGCATCGGTTCAATCGCGGGTCGAGGAAGTGCTCGAGTTGGTCTCAATGACCGCACGGCGGCACCATCGCCCCAGCGAACTATCTGGTGGAGAGCAGCAGCGTGTGGCGATTGCGCGAGCGATCGTACATCGGCCTCAGATCATCCTCGCCGATGAGCCGACCGGGAATCTGGATTCCCAGCATGGGGCCGAGATCATCGCACTCCTTCGCTCGCTCGTTGGGCATGTTCGTCAAACCATTTTGTTGGTCACCCACAGCCACGCGGCTGCGGAGGCCGCTGATTATGTCTGGGCTATGAAGGATGGGCAGCTCGTGACGAGAACGTCGCACGAGCCTGTCCCGGTAGGAGCCTAATGGATCTTTCGACCACGATTGCCGGCGTACGATTCCCCAGTTGTTTCATGAACGCCTCGGGAGCGCTCTGTGTGACGCGTGAAGAACTGTTGGCCCTTGGCCGATCTCGTGCTGGCGCCATCGTCACCAAGTCGATGACGGTTGAGTCCCGTGACGGCAATCCGTCCCCCCGGTACTATGGATTTCCCGGCGGGTCCATCAACTCCATGGGTTTGCCGAACCTCGGATACAAGGCCTATGCCGCGCTCATTCCAGAGTTGAAGACACTGGGCAAGCCGGTGATTGCCAGTGTGGCTGGTCTTTGCGAGGACGATTTTCCGACGATTGCGGCTGTCATCAATGCGGCCAAGCCGGACTTGATCGAAGTCAATCTCTCCTGCCCCAACATCCCGGGCAAACCTCAGATTGGTTATGACGCCGAAGCCTCCGAGCGATTGCTGAAACGCGTTCGCAAAGTTATTACGGTTCCGATGGGGGTGAAACTACCGCCCTACTTCGATCCGGCCCATCACAAAGTCATGGGCGAGGTGATCGGCCGTTGCGGGGTCGATTTCCTCAACCTAATTAATTCGGTCGGCAACGGGCTGGTCGTGGATCCGGACCGTGAGGAGGTCGTCATCAAGCCGAAGGGCGGCTTTGGCGGACTGGGTGGAACGATCATCAAACCGGTTGCGTTGGCCAACGTGCGGGCATTTTGGAAGATCTTCGAAGGCCGCATCCCGATCATCGGGACCGGCGGCGTGGTCAATGGCGTGGATGCCTTCGAGCATATCCTCTGCGGCGCGTCAGCGGTGCAGATCGGGACGGTTTTGGTTGAGGAGGGGGTCGAGGTGTTTGACCGATTAGAACGGGAGCTGGCAGCACAGTGTGGCAAGAAGGGCTATACGAAGTTGGAGGATTGCAGAGGGAAACTGAAGGAATTGTAGGACTACTTCGCTCCGAACGTTCTGGCTAGGAGTCCGAGCTGTAGAGCCCTCCGGAGTAGCTGAGCCACATTTCTGACGTTTAACCGCCGCATCAAGTTGAATCGGTGCACTTCCACGGTGCGTACGCTGATCTCCAGCATCTCCGCAATTTCACGGTTCGTATGCCCGATCGACACCAGGCGAAGGATGTCACGCTGCCTGGGCGTGAGGAGATCGGCATCGATCTCTTCTTCTATCGGTTGGATTTTTCGGCTCAAAGCAGTTTTCACGCCCATCAAGAACCTCTCATCGTCAACTCGTAGAAGTCTAGCAAAGGTCTCTATTTCTGTAAACGAAACCACTCATTTGTGCAGGGCTTCCGTCTTGGTTCGAAGGATTCAATCCTTCTCCATTCCCTCATTGGCCATGATTCGTTCTCGGTCTCCTGAGCCAGGGCCCTAGAGGATTATACCACTTATGTTCAATATCGCTTTGATCCGCTCCCATGGCCTCCAGCAGCCATTTCGGACCTTGCTCAGCATCGCCGGGGTCGCCCTGGGCGTGCTGGCTTCCGTGGCCATCGGGACGGCGAACGTTCAAGTCCTGCGGTCGTTTGAGCAGGCCGTCACGACGGTGGCCGGTCCTTCCACATTGGAAATTGTGGGCAGTGATCTCGGTCTGGATGAATCCGTCATCTCGGCTGTTCGCATGGCCGAGGGGGTGGCAAGCGCTGCGCCAGTCATTGACGAAGCGGTCGTGGTTGCTCAGGGAACACAGCGTGGGCAGGTGCTGAAGGTCTTGGGGCTGGATCTTCTTGCGGAGGTCGGGACGCGCGGATTCCAGCTCTCGCAGGCTGACACCGAGGTGGCACTGGATAGGCTCCTGGCTCCGGACGCGTTATATCTTGGCCGTCAGGTTGCGGCTGATTGGAACCTGAGAGTCGGCAGTACCCTTGAGGTGACGGCGGGGGGGCGTCTTGTGCGGCTGCGGGTCGTTGGGCTTATTCATGATGAGGCGGGGCGTTCCTCCCTCTGGGATCGGTTGGCGATCATGGATATCGCAGCGGCTCAGCAGTTGTTCCAAGCGATTGGACGATTGGACCGGATCGAGTTGGTGACGCAGTCAGGCCGGTCGCTCGACGACGTCATCGCCTCTGTCCGAACGGTGCTTCCTCCCCATATGGTTGTGCAACGGCCGGCTCAACGGACGAAGCAGCTCGAAAATATGGTGCGGGCCTTCCAGCTGAACTTAACGGTCTTAAGCTGGGTCGGGCTGCTCGTCGGGATGTTCTTGATCTACAACACGATGGCCTTTGCTGTGGCGCAACGGCGGCGTGAGATCGGCATCTATCGCGCGCTCGGAATGACGGAGCGGCGGGTCGCAGGCCTCTTCCTCGTGGAGGCAGGGCTCCTCGGTCTCCTTGGCGGGCTCGTGGGAGGTCTTGGCGGGGTTTGGCTGGCCAGGGGGCTGGTGTCGCTCGTGAGCCGGACCATCTCAGACCTCTATGCGCCGGTCGCATCCGACGGGTCGATTCTGTCGATGGATATCTTGACGTTCGTGGCCGTGGCGAAGGGAGTGCTGCTCGGAACTGTGGTCTCGATGATAGGGGCCTTGGGTCCCAGTGTGGAAGCCGGTAGGACTGTGACGGTTCGTGCCTTGGCGCCAGGAGACTATGAATCTGCACACCAACTGAGGGCAGGCCTGTTCGGGTGGATCAGCCTCGTATTGTTGGTGCTGGGAGGCCTCTGCTCACTGATGGGCCCAGTGGGAGGTGTGCCCCTCTTTGGGTATGTCTCGACAATCTGTCTCTTGGGAGCCCTCTCCTGTTTTGCGCCACTCTGTATCAAGGCATTGGGTATGCGGCGCTCTCGCCAAGAGAGTAAGACCATGGCGCTCGGGGGGAGCCTCCGGCATATTGCGGCAGACCAGGCGGCTCGCCATCCTGGACGGAATGCTGTGACCGTGTCGGCCTTGATGGTGGGACTATCGATCATGATCGGTGTGGCCGTCATGGTGCGCAGTTTTCGTGACACGGTTGAGGTCTGGGTGAACGAGACCGTCATGGCCGATCTCATCGTGGCCCCGCAATCCTGGCCCCATGGGAAGCAGTCTGGTCAGGCGTCACGCGCCCTCCCAGGGGCCTGGCGTACAACCCTGTCGGCGATCGACGGCATTGCCGCTGTCGATACCTATCGGGATGTGCATGTGGAGGTAGAAGGCCGGCCGGTTTCGTTGGTCTCACGAGATCTCAGGCTCCATGCACAGCGGAGCCGATATCTGATGATCCAAGGAGACTCAACTGTGGCCTTGCAGCGAGCTGCCGAGACCGGTGGCGTGCTCCTGTCGGAAGTGTTGGCAAATCGATTAGGTCTTCGTGAGGGGAACAGGATTTCAGTCACGACACAGGCTGGACCAGTGAATGTGCCCGTCGAGGGGATCTTCTACGATTACGCGACCGACGGCGGAAAGATGGTGATGGATCGAGAATGGTATCAGCAACGATGGGACGATGGGCGTGTGACGGTATTCCCAATTTACCTAGCTGCTGGGGTCGATGGTGAACGCGTGCGGCAGTCGATTCTCACGGAGATTTCGGGGATGGAGGGAGTGACGGTTCCCCCATCTGTGATCCGGAACCACGAGTTGAGGAAGGAGATTCTCGATATCTTCGACCGCACCTTCGTGCTCACCTATGTTCTCGAAGCCATTGCCGTGTTGGTGGCAGTGTTGGGCATCATTAATACGCTGGTGACGGCGGTGTTGGAACGGCGTCGTGAATTTGCCACGCTGCGGGCGATCGGTGCCAGCCCCAGGCAGGTGGAGCGATTGGTCTTGTGGGAAGCGGCTTATCTCGGATTAATCGGGGCGGCGCTGGGCGTCGTTGGAGGACTACTACTCGCGCTGCTGCTCATCCATGTGATCAATAAACAATCCTTTGGCTGGACGATTCAGATGACCGCTCCGGGCGGACTGATTCTGCAAGCAGTCGCACTCGCTCTTACGGCGGCCCTGGTAGCCGGCTATTGGCCCGCACGCTGGGCCGCGAGGCAGCCGGTGGTGGAGGGATTAAGAGAGGAATAGCGACCCCGTTCATTCCTGTGCTCGCGCAACGCGCGGCCTCAGAAGGCCCTCGTTGGACGCGCGCAGGGGGAATGAACGGGGTCGCTATTCTTGGAAGGGGTGTGCCTGAGCCAAATTCTGAACCAGTAGGGGCTCGATGGTCGCAGTTGTGGGCATGCCTCTGCGCGCTCAAAGAGACCGTGCTCACGAGACGAGGTGTCATCTATTATCCAGGAACCAAGCAGATCAGTGGATTGCCTGAGCTCACCAATATGCCGATAGGCTTGATCCACTAGCCAAATCATCATGAAGTGATAGCATTTCCCCCCTGAAGAGGGGTCGAGCTATTACTGGTTTTAGAGTACACTGCTAACTCTGGTTGATATCCACCGCAGGACTGAGCCTATGCTCTGGGTTGTTCCCTCCGAGAAAGGCACCCTGACATCAAAGCCGACTACGTGCTAACCAATCCAATTTATTCCATCAAACAGTGGGACTGCGACACGGTTGCCTCCGATCCGTGGGCACTCTGGAGGAAGAATTGATAATTCAACCACTCGTCACATTCCTGGAACAAGTACACCCGGCATTTAGTAATTTGACGGGCGTCCCATTCTACGTCTTCCTATTGGTGTTGGCGCTATCTGGTGTCTTTCTCGTCGGCTATTTAGTGCAGGGAATCCGTGTTGGGTGCCAGCTTTGGTTAGCGGTGAGGGGAATTCGCAAGCTCACTGCGGCTAAGAAGCCGGTTGATCCTAAGGAGATTGCCAAGCTCTTGAAGAAGGAGCCTTTCCGGCACCTCTGGGACGAGTATTCGGACACGCTACACTCTCTCCAGGGGGCTTCAAGTGGGACCGCCACGCTCGTTGAGGTTCGAGCTACCATGCCGGCCGAGGTCTTCTTCACGCGAGATGTTCTCGTCGACAGCCGCATGTTCGATGATTTCGTACGACATTTGCCTGGCGTACTCACTGGTCTTGGTATTATTGGAACTTTCGCTGGTCTTCTGGATGGCCTATCACAGTTTAATCCCTCGACAACGTCGACAGCGGTAGCGGGTCTCAAGCCCCTGCTCGATGGGGTTGCCCATGCGTTCATTGCCTCCGCCGCCGCTATCAGTTGCGCGATGATCGTATTGTTCATCGAGAAGCTGGTATTGGCGTTTTTCTATGGCATGGTCGAACAACTCAATCAAGTCATCGATGCGTTGTACCGCACCGGGGCGGGTGAAGAGTATCTGGCGCGACTCACGCAGTCGGCTGAAAAGAGCGAGGCGCATGCTGCTCAGTTGAAGGAGGCGCTGGTCGAGGACCTCAAGACGATGATGACCAACTTGGTCGACCGCCAGATTGAGGCGCAGCAGCAGTCAACGCAAGCACTCGGCAACCAATTAGGCAATGCCATTCTTGAAGGACTACAGAAGCCTATGCAAGATATCGGCGAGGCTGTGAAGCGCGCTTCGGGCGAGCAGGGCAGCGCTGTTCACGGGATGCTTGAAAGTGTGCTTACCGCCTTCATGGCCAGACTAGAAGACACATTTGGTGGGCAGATGCGGGGCATCAACGAAAGCATGGAGCGCTCAATGGATGCGATGGCGAATGTTCAAGCCTCGCTGCAGAGATTGCTAGAGAATATAGGGAAAAGCACTGAGAGCGCTACATCGCAGATGAGCCAGACGCTGGAAGACGCGATGAAGCAAGCGGCAACCAACCAACAGGTGATGACTGACCAAATGCGGGAGTTCGTCCAGGAGTTTCGAAAGCTCGTGACTGACGAGCAGTCAAAGTCCAAACAAGTCATGGACGAGGCGATGTCGAACGTCTTGACCCAGTTGTCTACAGCAATGGAGCACCTGAAGCACGAGCGCAACATATCTGCTCAAGAGGAGTCCGACCGCCAAGAGCAAACAAAGATTCGTACGACAGAATTGGTAGGCGGCCTGTCTGGTCAGGTGGAGGCACTGGTCCGATCCATTGCTGAGCAGGTTGAGAAGACGCAACGCAATATCGACACTATCGGTGCGGTCTCAATCCGCGCCATCGACGGGATGAACCAAGGTGCGTTAACCATGGGCTCGGCAGCGCAGCGATTTGAGACCGCTGGCAGCGCTGTGAGTACTGTCTTTGAACGATCGAAGACGGTCGCGGACCAGCTCCAGTCAGCGGCGCTGGCGGTCAAGCAGGGCTTTGATCAATACGAAAATACTCGAAAGACGGTGGATAGTCACGTTAACACGCTCACAGCGCTTATCGAGAATGCAAAACGAGAGGCTGGTTTGACGAAGGAGATGCTTGGCGACATGGAGCGAATTGTCGAACAGCTGCGTGCAGCTGAGGCCCAAAGCCTGCAATACCTTGAACAGGTAAACGGGGCTCTGGTGAAAGCGTTCACGGACTTCGGGACCCAGATGCGCAATCAGGTCGCCAGCACCATCGCTCAGACAGACACCCACCTTGGCAATGGTGTGCTCAATCTTAAAGCTGTTGTGCAGGAGTTCGGCGATGCGATCTCGAGGATTCCACGTAATTAGCAAATCATGCTGAATCGCATCGTTCTCAAAAGGGGCGGGAAACAAGAGGGGGAAAGCCCATTTTGGATTTCCTTCTCTGACCTGATGTCGGCACTCATGATGCTGTTCCTAGTCGTTATGGCGGTGACTCTCATTGCAGTTACGAAAAACATCACCTCTGAGGAGCAGCGAAAGATTCAGAGAGAGGTCGACATTAAGGAGCTGATGTCACGAATCAACGAAAAGTCTCGGATCTTTCAGGATGTCCGAGTCGACGAAACCACGTATCGCATTAATCTCGGTGCGAAAGCTCATTTCGATAGTGGTAGCGCAGATATCCGACCAGACGATGCTCGGCTTCTGCGTAGTTACGTGCCTGTCTTGCTTGACGCGCAGAATTCAGAGCTCGGCCGCCGGTGGATTCGCCGCATTGTTGTTGAAGGATTCACCGACCAGGATGGGACGTACCTCTACAACCTTGGCCTAAGCCTCAACCGAAGCCGACAGGTAGTTTGCGTGCTGTTCGCGCCACCGTTTACTGGGGAGACCCCGCTTGTGGACGCTCAGAAGCGCAAGATTCAAGACCTCTTTTTGGTGGGTGGCTACTCGTTTAATTCAATGAAGGCTTCGAAAGAGGAAAGTCGGCGCGTGGAATTCAAGGTCGACTTCTGGGCGCTTGACGAAGAGAAACCTGCCGCCTTTGATGTCTCCGAGAAGGAGTTCGGGAAATGTTGAGCGACACGGACGCGATTCATTCTCTGGATCGTGCGCTGGCGGGTGCGTTGGCCGCTCTTTGCATTCCGACAACCGAGTTTGGCCGCCCTGCAATTGTCGAGAGGGCTGCGCAGCAGGCTGAAGCTGCTTTCCGTGGCGCAGCGACGGCTCGCCCGAGCAAAGAAGACGCATCTCAGGCAGTGCATGTTTTCATGCGTGGATTGCCTTTGAACCAACACCAGTGCCATTTAGTAGCTAGTGCACTGTGCGAGCCGTTTCGAGAGCAGCAAGGCGTTCGGGCGGTCGGGGACCGTCTCTTTGACGGGTTGCTCCAGCAGTACGAGGCCCAGGCGACAAGCGGCAAGCTGTGGAGGCTGACTTGGTATGGACTGCTCACGTCCTACTTCTCCTTTGATCCTGCCAAGGCCAGTAAGAACGAACGAGATGGGTGGAGTAAGTTGAGGGAAATGCTGAGGCGTACCTGGCCTGACATCGACCGAGAAAGTGGGTCCGGCCTTGCTCCAGACTGGATCAAGGTTATGCGAATGGAGTCCCAATTGCTGACCGATACAGCTGCCGATAAGTACTCAGCCGACTACCTTGACGGTCGCACTGAGGGAGTCACTCAACTGGTAGAAGATCTTGGAATTCATCAGTCTAGCTGGTTTTGGCATTCGTTGGTCTTGGGCGCCGTACATAGGTGCTGCAATTTCAAGGACGATGTCGAGTTTAAGACTCGAATCCCGCGGGTACTTGAACTGCTGAACGCGCGACCGGTGTTCCGGGACCAAGCACTTGAAATCATTCTCACGCGATATCACCAGTGCTCTTCTACCGAAGTCCATCAGCAACTGTGCGATTTCGTGGTAAGCAAGGATGTGTGGCGTAATCCAAAACTTAAAGCTGCCGGTTATGCGACCGCATGGAATCGAGTTCCAGAGCCTGTTTGGCAAATGGTGCTTGCCTGGGTCAACGAAGCCAACCTAAAGCTGTTTTTCGAGCTACTTGCCGGCCGTTCAGGTAGCGATTCAGGGCGCCTGGAATTTTGGAGCCGCTACCTTGGCCAAATTACATGGACGCGGCTTATTTTTGGTTCTGAGACCGTGGCTCTTGCGCGGAGCAACCCAGAAATTCGAAATCTTCTCGCGCAGGAAGAAGGGGCCTACGCCACGCTCACAAGCAACAAGGAGGTTGATGCCTTCATGATGCAAATCGGTGACTACATTGTCGTAGAGTTCAGCAAGAAGCCTAATGCCTGTAACGTCTATAAAACATCGCTACTTCAATTTGACCGGCATGCCAACAGCTATCACGGGGGCACCGATGACCTTAAGTATGGCTATCATCCTGGAAGAGCAGCCGTTCACTTTCCCCATCCCCCAGGCTGGGAACCGGGAGCCGAAGCAAAGCTGAAGACCATTGGTATCTACCCAGACAAGAATTCCATAAAGTGTAAAGCAGCGGGCTCCTCCTCGTTGGCATCGATAAGCCGCGTGATACCCGCCCCTGTCAGCACGCACACCACCACTCCCGATGGCCTTGCCCGTGCCCCAAGGAATGCAATGTTCTCTATCGAGAATGTACTGAAACTTGTCAGTAATTATTCCGGAGCCCGCATAAATGACGAGAGAAGCACCAGTAGCTATAAGGGGCGTCTCTGGGTCGAAGACCCCCAGCAGAATGCCGCACTGGGCAAAGCATTGCAGCGGTGGTACTTCAAGTGGTCCAACACTCGAAACGCTTGGTATTTCCCCGAGGACTGATGGCCTGGACTGACCTCTTTAGACGGAAGGGCGAGGATAGCGCTGGTAAGCCCATGTTATCGACCGCTGCACAAGCTGGCGGTTTGCGTATCGCATTCGCAAATCCCCTGACGGCATCGACACCTGAAGCATTATTCGACGCAGCGAACGAAGCCCCAGTACAGGATGCATTCTTGGCGACGTACGCGGCGCAACTAGGGCAAGAGGGCCTTTGCCTAATCGACATCAACGGTGTGACGCTCCCTTGGCAGCAAGTGTATTCGCTAGCAAAGTTGCCTGAGCATGCCGGGGCCATCAATGAGTTAGATCTGCCACCTGAGATGGCCCTGCAGCCGATCATTGACTGCAAAGGTATTCTGTCTGATCCAGACTTTGAGCTGCAGATTGTTGGCTGGGCGCAAGGCGATCAGAGCGTTGAAGTTCAAGGTTTAATTGGCGCATTCGCCGTGGTTGCCGGTGAGTCTGTACTGCTGCCAGAAGCGGCCTGGGCAACAGCGAATGCCATTGCTGGGTTCAAGGCTCGATCAGGGGACGAGCGAACCCGGCACGCACATGAACTCGCGTGGGGCCATATCCGCCAGCTCGCAACCCACGCAGGCGCCTTCTACCAATCCCCTTATTTGCAGACCACGATTGTGCTGACGCCCCAGACGCTGCGATTGCCAATGACGAAAGAAGAAGTAGTTGGTGTGCGTGTTCTGACGGTCGCGCCGACGTTCGACGACGCACCAGAGGAATGGCTAAGCACATTCGATCGCTACGGCGACGTGCAAGATCATTACGACTTGACCCGTGGGGGCGGCCTAGTTCGTGTGGTGCTATCCGAGCCCGTGAAGCGGGTCCTACGAGTCGTCAAACGCGAAATGCCGGGCCGACGAGTTGCAGGTGCTCGCGCTGAGAGGTTCATGCACAATCCATGGGCCTATCTTGGGGATACGGCCCAGGAGGTTATCAATGAAGAGGATTTTCTCAATGATAAGGCCGCGGCCGGTGGATTGTCGGCCGCTTTCATCATCGTTCCCCGTTCAGACGGTGGTCGCATTGAGCGAGTCGACCTTATTGTCAGCGAGATGTTTGTCGATGGCAGTGGGCGTACTGAGATTAGGCATTTTCCCGATCCGTCCGAACTGAACACTTTCGTTGGGAAGCTCGAGCAGGCGCTTCGTGATGAACGGGAATGGTTCACCTGGGGCGAATACGACCTAACGATTGACGGAGAGTCCACGAGGCAATTGGAGATAGCTAGGCAAATTCACTTTCTATGGAAGAGCCAGTCGGGAAAGCGAATTGAGTTCGAGGAAATATACGCCCTGGCGAACTACAGCGAACGCATTGAGGGCATTGGTGTTGCGAAGCCTATCTATGTGCCAGTATTTCAGAAGTCTTCAGACAGGGGTGAGGGCAATCCTATAGGGATACCGACCGACCTTGAGCCGGGAGTGGCGATCAAGATTGCTGGACACGAAGGACGAGTGCTCATTCCTCTGACGAGGATATGGGTCGCCGAATTTGAGCAGCAAGTTGAAGCCGCAGAGCGCGGAGACGCGGCATCCGTCAGGAACACGTCCTTACCAACTCCAGTCGAGACTGGGGAGGCACGTGCATTGGTCGATGCGTTCAAGTCTATGTTGACTGCGCAAGAGACCGTCAAAACATCACAGCGAGCGAAGGGGACGAAGGAGAGGCCCAAACGGGAAGCGTTGCTGCTCAAGCTGAACTTTCATGGCGTGGATTATTTGGAAGCCCGCAAGGAATCGTTGAGTGTAGGTGAAGACCAGCAGCCAAAGTTGCCGAAGTGCTTGCGTCCTACCGTCGAGCTAAAGAAGCACCAGATTTTTGGCGTTGCTTGGTTTCAGCATCTTATATCTCTGGCCCCGTTTGACTGCCGCGGCGCTCTGCTGGCGGACGATATGGGACTAGGGAAGACGCTACAACTCCTATGTGTGCTTGCTCGCCACTATGAGGAAAATCCTGAGGCCTCGCCTTCTCTCATCCTTGCGCCTAAAAGCCTTTTGGATAATTGGCGCAAAGAGGTTGATCGCTTCTTCACACCAAGCTTTCCTGAAATACTCGTGCTCTACGATGGCGAGCTCATGAAGCGCAAGCAACCACTGGGGCTGATTGATGAGCAGCTTCAGACTCGAGGCGTTACAGAGTTGCTGCGTCCAGGTTGGTTAGGCAATGCAAAGGTGCTTATCACAACATATGAAGTCTTGACGGGTTATGAGTTCTCACTCGCCAAACAACCGTTTAGTTTCATTATTTGCGATGAAGCGCAGCGCATTAAGACGCCAGGCACCCGAGCCACCTTATCAGTAAAGGCACTACGTGCGGACTTCCGTGTTGCCTGCACGGGAACTCCTGTCGAAAACTCTCTTGCGGATCTCTGGTGCCTATTCGATTTAGTGCAACCGGGCCTCCTGGGCGGCCTCGAAGAGTTCGGACAAACCTACCGGCGCCCCATCGAAAGCAATACCCCTGAGCTGCAGGCTGCACTCGAAAAGCTCAAAGCAGCCATCACACCGCAGACCTTGCGTCGAACTAAGGCGGACATCGCCGAGGAGCTTCCTCGCAAACTGTTCGCGTATGCGGAAGCTACGGAAGACGTATTGCAGTTCGTAGATCGTCTTGAAGCAGGCATGCGACTAGAGGTCGCTCTGTCGGATCATCAAGTCGCTCTTTATCGGGGAGGTCTCAGACGCCTGCAAGATGCGAACGAAGAGCGAGACGGTCGCAAACGGGCTCGTCTGTCCTTTGACGCCTTCCACCTGATGAAGGCGGTCTGTGCAGAACCGTATTGTATCCCTGGCCGAAAATTCTTGGTTGATGAGCGCGGGGTTCATGCGCATCTAATGAATTCCCGCAAGATGGCTTGGCTGTTGAAAACACTGGAAGGTATTCGCGCTTCCGGCAAAGGTGACAAGGTCATCGTCTTCACTGAGTTGCGCGAGGTTCAGAATGCCTTGGCATACTTTCTCCGGCAGACCTTTGGACTGAAACCTTTCATAATAAACGGTGACACGGAGGGGCGGCAGGCCTACATTGATCGATTCTCCGAAAGCGAAGGATTCAATGTAATTATTCTCTCGACGTTGGCTGCTGGTGCGGGGTTGAACGTCACCGCTGCAAATCATGTTTTTCATTTTACGCGTGCGTGGAATCCGGCCAAAGAGAATCAGGCTACCGACCGGGCATACCGGATTGGGTCAACAAAAGATGTCTTCGTGTACTGTCCGGTCATGGTGACCGAGGCATTTACTACTTTCGAGGTTCGACTCGACGAGATGATGAATCGCAAGGCGAAATTGTTCGATGCGACACTCGGCGGTTCAGACATGGTTGGCATGCTCGATGGCACCGGCGCAGCAGATATCAGCATTAAGGACCTAGTCGGCGATGGGAAACTTGGTGAGGCAGAAATGCTTAAGGAACGAGCGCTGACCATGGATGATGTTGACCGAATGGATGGTCTCAGCTTTGAGTTTTTCTGTAAGTTGCTGTGGGAGAAGCGTGGCTTTGTTAGCAGCGTCACGCCCAAGAAGGGTGGTGATGGCGGAATAGACGTGGTAGCTCAGCTTGGCAGGGATGGTCAGTTGCTGCAATGCAAGACTTCCATTCATTCTGAAATTGGCTGGGACGCTATCAAGGAGGTTGTTGCCGGTGCGGTACGGTATCAGACGAGATTTTTCGGAACTCGCTTCTCGAAGGTTGCCGTGACCAATCAGCGCTTCACATCCGGGGCCCGTGAACAAGCGGAAGCGAATCGCGTCAATCTCGTTGAACGGGACGAGCTGGCGAGTCTGCTGCAAAAATACTCAGTGACGAACTACGACCTGGATGAGGAATTGTAGCGGGTGGTGTGGTGATGATGGCGGCGGCTACTTGAGATAGGAAGGACCTAGGTGGAGAAAAATAAGTGGTCTCAGGCACAGTTTCGGTAAGCGACCTTCATTTACTAGGTTGTGTTGATGCTTGGGCTGGGAGTAGTGCTTTAGGTGCTCCTCATGTCTCCGGAGGCTCGCCATGTGGATGGTCTGGCTCTTCTGCTTCCTTCTCTTCGCTTCTCCCGCTATAGCTGAACCAGGCTTCTCAGAGAAATACGAGCGCGATTACAATATTTTCAATCCAGCCAGTCGGTACGCACCGGACAACCTACTGAACCCAGCCCAGATCTATGCGCCAGATAATCCCTTCAACCCTGCAAACCGCTATGATCCCGGTAATCCGGTTAATCCAGCGAATCGTTACAGTCCCAACAACCCGTTCAATCCCGCTAACCAGTACAACCCTGATAATCCCCTGAGCCCCGCCAATCGCTACAATCCCACGACGCCATTCGAGCCTCTGAACCGCCCACCAAGCAGCGCTCGCTAGGAGTTGAAAGAACTGGGTTTTAGTTTATTGTGCTCGGCAGAGCAAATAGTCTGCGAGCAGCTGTTGCAGGTTGCTCAAAAAGGCGTCCAGCAAGGCCGCAGGGAGGGAGAATTGCGAGGCGTACTATTTGTGTACGTTGAGCGATTCGAGCGACTGAGAACGATGCTGGAGACTTTTCTTAGCTCGCCACCGGCTGCTGATGGTCCACTTCGATCTTGAATCCGAGGTCTTCGATCATGCCCCAGACTTCGGGGACAGGAGAGCCTGGAGTCGTGAGGTAGCCGTTTCGTCCTCCTTGCCCATGTTATCGATAGACTTCATCATGGGTTCCGATATCAAGCAGGATGATCTCTTTCTTGGTCACTCTCAACGTGAGAGTGACGCGGTACGAATGAGTCACGCTGACGGCGTGCAGCCCTTCCAATTCTCCTTTGAGTGCATGCAATCGGAGATGTGGCTGAAAGGGATCGGTTTCCAGACTGCTGAGGACTTTGGCAAGCGGTTTCTTTAGCTGGGGGTGGGCTCGCGTGAACTTTGCCGCGCGCCGATCGAAATAGCTGGTCGTGACCAGCGCATACATCAGGATTTGAGTCGGAGTTCGTCGATGAGTGTTTGCGCTGTGACGTGACGGACACGTCCTTCCTTGAGATCTTCTAAGGATCGGCGAATTCGGCTCACGTACGATTTGCGATATCGCTCAGACAGTTCCCGATACTGCTCTTCTGCCATGATGACGTAGGTGGGTTCGTTGCCCTTGAGGACATGGACCGGGCCGCGTTTCAGAGCTTTGTCGATGGCGGAGAGCCCTCGGCGCTTGATCTCTGTTGCGGGGATCGTTTTTCGTAATGCACTGGTAGAGCTTCGCATGGAGGTACTCTATCCCAAGATTTCGACTACGGCAAGCCATTCCCCTTGCCAAGGGAGTTGGGTGGGGAGAGAGATGGGTGTCTGGAACCGTTTCCTACTTTGCGACCGGTTGCTGGTGCTCCACTTCGATCTTGAAACCGAGATCCTCGATCATGCCCCAGACTTCTGGGGCTGGAGAGCCTGGTGTCGTGAGGTAGTTGTTTACGAAGATGGAGTCGGCCGGGTAGAGGGCCAAGGGCTGGAGAGACCGAAGGTTATGTTCGCGGCCGCCTGCCACGCGGAGCTCGGTTCTTGGATGCAGGAATCGGAAGAGGCAGAGCACTTTTAAGCAGCGTTGAGGGGTCAGGTTGTCGCAGTTCTCCAGCGGCGTGCCTGTTGCCGGATGGAGCGTGTTCAGAGGAATCGAATCCGGCTTGACGTCGATCAGGGCCATTGCCAGGTCGATGAGGTCTTCGTCCTTCTCTCCCATTCCGACGATCCCGCCTGAACAGATTTCCAGTCCTGCTGCCCGCGCGTTCTGGATGGTGTTGAGCCGGTCTTGGAAGGTATGCGTGGTGCAGATGGACGCGTGAAAGGCTTCGCCCGTATTCAAATTATGGTTCACGCGATCGACGCCCGCCGCCTTCAGCCGATTGGCCTGTGGTTCGCTCATAAGGCCGAGTGAACAGCAAATTTGAATTGGAATCTCCTGCTTGATCGCGCGGACGGCTCCAGCAATTTCATCGATCTCCCGGTCCAAGGGACTCCGACCGCTGATCACGATGCAGTAGCGCTGGGCCTTCGAGGCTGCAGCCTGTCTGGCTCCGTCGATCATCTCTTTTTGCGGCAAGAGGTTATAGCGCTCGATCGGGGCGGTGGAAATCGCAGACTGAGAACAGTAGTGGCAGTCTTCCATGCAGGCTCCGCTCTTGGCATTCTGCAACATCTGGAGGCGAACGGTCTTGCCGAAATAGCGTGACCGGACGGTAAAGGCGGCTTGGAGGAGTTCCAGCAATCGCTCATCGGGACTATCGAGCACCGCCTGACATTCACTCCTGGTCAGCGTCTCGTCGCGCAAGGCTTTAGCTGCGAAATCCTGATAGTCGACCATGGGACACTCCATTATCTGATGAGGTTGAATCGATCGCGATGCGGATGGTCTGGGCCTAGTATTAAGCAGCCAGACTGGCCGAAAACCTACACGGTTTCGAAGGGAGAAGCAATGCCTTGATAGGGAACAAGGGAGGCCGGAGAGGGGCTATTGTCTTGGCCTTGGACCGTTTGGCCGGCATTCGGCCAGGGCAATGCCACGAACGTATTCCACGTCCCGCAGCGGTGGCAACGTCCCGACCATTCGGTCGATTCTTGTTGGCAGGCGGTACAGACGTAGGGCACGACCACACGCTTCTTGAAATGCAGCGCTTTTTTGAGCTCGACGACGGCCTGCTCCATATGTTGCTTGCGCAGAAAGAGATTGGCCATGATCTTATGGTAATCGACCAGCTGGTCCTGTATCCCTTCGACGGTTGAGAGGATGTCGAAGGCCTCGTCGGCCATTTCGAGCCGGTAATAGAGCTTGCCCAAATAAAACTGGAGGGCCGCGTTGCTCGGGTCCTGCTGGAGGGCTTCCTGATAGACCCGGATAATTTCGCTGGGTTCGCCCTGTTCGAGAAACAGCTCTTCGAGGCGGTGCAGGATGATGATGTTGCGGGTCCTGGCATAGACCTTCTTGAGAATCTCCACCGCGTCTTTCGTTTTGCCTTCCCGAATCAGAATTTCTCCAATGCCGATGTAGGCGGGCAGGAAGGTCCGGTCTTTCTTGATCGCGCCACGGAAATAGCGCCGTGCCTTATCGGGGTGGCCACGTTCCAGTAGTTGGCGCCCGACTTCGTAGGTGCAGCCGGTGAGGAGATGGGCTTCGGCTTTGCGTTCCGGCTCAGGCAGGTTGGCTTTCAGCAGGCGATGCTGGATTTCAAGCGCTTCGCTCCATTTTTCAAGCCGGATCAAGAGGTCGCGCTCGCGAATGAGCGCGGTGAGGTTATCCGGTTCGATCCTGAGCATTTTGTGCAGGGCCTGCAAGGCGTCTTCGTAGCGCTTGGCACCTTCCAGGTCTTTCGCGAGCTCCAGCAGGATTTCGATGTTGCGATCGTCGACGCGATTCGCTCGTTGATGCAGACGGATGGCTTCTGCGTAGTTGCTCTCTGCGCGGTAAATGTTGCCAAGCCAGAGCAGCGAATCGACACGATTCGGATCCATGGCCAAGGCCTTTTCAAATAGGCCGATCGCTTCGACGATGCGTTTGGACATGAAGGCATGGGTGCCTTCACGATGGAGCGCATCGATCTTTTCCTTGCGGCGCAGCAGCCGCGTGCTGCGCCAGTTGCCGATGGCGTGGGCGGTTTGCCGCATGCCGACGGCTAAGGCGACGAGTACGGCGCCGACGGCCATGGAAAAGACGACGAGCGTGACCGGACTGAGTTCAAATTGGATGGAGGGGCTGGTACGGACTGCGACCGTGCCTGGATTTAACTCGCGAAAATAACTGTAGAGGAAGATTCCGACGCAGATGAGGAAGATAGTGGTGAGCAGTCGGAGCATCGATCTAGGCCTTTTTTTTCGCAGGAGCCTTTTTTGCCGGTGCTTTTTTCGCTGGCGGTTTCTTCGTCGATGCTTTCTTTGCCGATGCCTTTTTCTCCGGTGCTTTTTTCGGTTTCTTCACGGGCTCCGGGGCGGCAACTGTCTCTACTGTCGGCGGTTCGTCCGACACGGGGATGCGTTTTGCGTCAGCCCATAGCCGTTCGAGGGCGTAATGTCCCCGGACGTCCTGCCGGAAGATATGGGCAATGACGTCGCCGTAGTCCATCAGGACCCATTGCGAATTTCTCGCGCCTTCGATGCTGCGGGCTCTGGAGCCGGCGAGAGCGAGGATGCCGTTAATATGATCGGCGATGGCACTCGCTTGGCGATCCGAATCTGCAGAGCCGATGACGAGATAGTCGGCAACGGAGGTCAGAGGCGCGACCTGGAGGACGAGGACGTCGGTGGCCTTTTTGTCGAACATGGCCTTGGCGATGGCGAGGGCCGTGGATCTAGCTGTTGGTACGATCGCGGTCCTCTTGGTATAGATGATGCCGGAGTATATAAGATTCCACTGAAGGCGGCAACAGATTTACCACGGGCAGCCCTTGGCGAATTCTTGTGCGAATGTCCGATGCAGAGATCGGGCTGGGCGGTAGTTTCAGGCAGGTGAGGCCCTGCGCCCCTAGCGGAGCCTCGATTCTGGTAATTCGTCCTGCATCCAGGTCTGCCAGCGAAGGGATTGGTATCGGCGGAATCAGGCGGACCGTGGACAGCGACCGAAACGTGAGTCCTGGCCTGGAGAGAACGACGAATTGGCAGAGCTCCAGCAATGCCTGAGGGTCGCGCCAGGTGGGAAAATCCAGAAAGGCATCGAGCCCGATCAAGAAAAAGAGCTGAGTCTGTGCGCCATATTCTTGCTGCAGCAGGCGAATCGTATCGATGGAGTAGGACTTGCCGGGTCGACGGATTTCGATATCCGAGATGGCAAGAGCGGGGTCAGAGGCAATCGCCAGGCGGACCATTTCATAACGGTCTTGGGCTGTGGCCAGGCTTCCGCTCGGTTTATGGGGCGGTTGACTCGTGGGAATGAAGAGCACTTGGTCGAGCCCGAGAGCCTCGCGCGTTTCGCGCGCAATGGCCAAGTGACCGTTATGCACGGGATTGAAACTGCCGCCGAGGAGACCAAGGCGAAGGATGCCGGATTGTTGAGTGCTGGGTGTTGAGGATTGAGATTCAGAATGTGAGGACATTATAGTTCAGCACTCAAGAAATAACCCTCCCGCAGGATGCTCAAAATGGCCGTCCAGCAAGGCCGCAGCGAGTGAAGGGCCGAGGCGTACCCTTGGGGTACGTTGAGGGTCTGAACGATGCGAGAACGATGCTGGCGGACTTTTTCAGCATCCTGCTAGAGAATCACCAAGTTGTCCCGGTGGATGACTTCTTCATATTCTTGAGGCCCGAGTTGCTGCTGGATCTCGGTGGTTTTGAGCCCTTTGATCTTCAGGATCATCTCGGACGAGAAGTTCACCAACCCCTTCGCGAATTCTTTGCCGTCCTGATCGAGACAGCTGACGGCATCGCCCGTCTCAAATGGACCGCTGGCATTAACGATACCGGAAGCCAGGAGGCTCTTGCCTCGCCGGGCCAGCGCCTCAACGGCTCCTGGGTCGAGCGTCAAGGTCCCTCGCGGTCTGAGCGTAAAGGCGATCCAATGTTTGCGGCTGGTGAAACGACGCTCTTTCGCAAGAAAGAGGCTGCCACCAGGGCCGCCGGCCAATACGTGAGGGAGGAGGCCGGCCTCTTGCCCATTCAAGATTAACGTGGCCACGCCATACTCACTGACTTTCTTAGCAGCCCGGACCTTCGTCGCCATGCCCCCGGTTCCCTCGAATGAGCTGGAAGCCCCAGCTCGCTGCTCAATGTCTTCGGTAATGTCTTGAATCAATGGAATCAGTGTGGCTGACGGGTTTTTGCGTGGGTCCTCGGTAAACAGGCCGGCGATATCGGACAGGATGATCAGCAGTTCTGCATCGACCAGATGGGCCACCTCGGCGGCCAGGGTATCGTTGTCTCCCACGCGAATTTCATCCACGGCGACCGTATCGTTTTCGTTGATGATGGGAATGACCCCGAACCCGATCAACGCATTCAAGGTGTGGCGGGCGTTGAGAAAACGACGCCGATCGGCGAGGTCCTGGTGCGTCAGGAGGATTTGCGCGACCTTGATGTCGAGCCGTTCAAACGACTTTTCGTAGGCCCACATGAGCCGGCTCTGGCCGACCGCCGCGGCTGCCTGTTTTACGGGGAGACTTTTTGGGTATTCCGTCAGCCCCAACTTCTTGATGCCGGAGACAATCGCGCCGGAGGAGACAATTAGGACTTCACGGCCGCTCGATCGGAGTCTCGCAATTTCATCCGCGAGCCGATCGATCTGCTCCGGGCGCAGCCCAGTCTCCCGGGACGCGATGAGACTGCTCCCGATTTTGATGACGATGCGGGTGGCCTGCTTTAGGAGTTGATCTCGCATGGCGTGGCTCGAAGCTGCGTAACCTGTTGCCCCACATAGTTGACGAGTTCCGTGAGCCCTTCTCTCGTGGCGGCGGAGATCGGAAGGCACGGATAGCGATGGCGCTTACAATACTTTTGTAACTCACGCAGGCGCGCGCCATCTCCGGCCGCGTCGATTTTAGTTGCGACGACGGCAAAGGGGCGCGCAGTGATCGGCTCATCGTAGGCAGCCAATTCTTGACGCATGACCTTGAAGGTGTGGACCGGTTCTTCGGGGGCCCACTCCGACACGTCGATCAGATAGAGGAGGAACGATGTGCGCTCGATATGCCTGAGAAACCGGAGTCCCAGGCCCTTGCCCTCGTGGGCGCCTTCAATGATTCCTGGAATGTCGGCGACGGCGAAGCTGCCCTTTTCTCCCCAACGCACGATTCCCAAATTCGGCACCAGCGTGGTGAAGGGATAGTCGGCAATCTTCGGTCGTGCGGCCGAAATGACGGAGATCAGCGTCGATTTTCCGGCATTGGGAAATCCAACCAGTCCGACGTCGGCCAGCAGCTTCAGCTCAAGCCTGAGAGACCGTACTTCGCCCTCTGTGCCGAGTTCAAATTCAGTCGGCGTGCGGTTTGTCGGGGTTGCGAAATGGTTGTTGCCTCGTCCTCCGTGGCCCCCATGTGCCGCCACAAACCGCTGTCCTGGGGCGACCAGGTCGGCCATGACCTCGTTGGTTTCATCGTTGAAGATGACGGTGCCGACGGGAAGGAGTACCACCACATCTTCGCCGCATCTTCCGGAGCAATTGGCAGCGCCTCCCTGGCGACCGACCTCCGCTTCGTAGTGTTTTTGGTACCGGAGGTCGAGGAGCGTGGTCATGCGAGGCGACGCTTCGAACACGACGTTGCCGCCGTTTCCGCCATCGCCGCCATCGGGTCCGCCGCGCGGCACAAACTTCTCGCGCCGAAAACTGCATGAGCCGTCGCCGCCCCGGCCGGCTGTGATACGAATACGGACTTCATCGACAAACATCGGCGCACCGTTTCTTCAGTGTGAGAGCTGTGAGACCATTGCCTGCGAGGAGCATCCCGTTGCACGTACAGTCATGCCGGGAGTCCTCGCGGGTAACGAAGTTGTGACGAGAGAAGAGAGAAGCGCTAGGAAATCACAGGTATGGAGTCGGAGTAGACACTGATCTTCTTCCGTCCACGGCCACGTTCGAACTTTACAATTCCCGTGATGAGGGCGAAGAGGGTATGGTCTTTACCGAGGCCCACGTTGAAGCCGGGGAAGAACTTCGTTCCTCGCTGACGGATCAGGATGGATCCGGCTTTCACGGTCTCTCCGCCGTAGGCTTTGACCCCGAGATATTGCGGATTGCTGTCGCGCCCGTTTCTAGTTGATCCGCCGCCTTTATTTGTTGCCATGACTGATCCTCGTTAGGCTGTTTCGATACCGGTAATGCGCAGCTTGGTGAAGCCCTGGCGATGGCCACGGGTCCGCCGATAGTTCTTGCGCCGTTGTTTCTTGAAAATGGTGATGGAACGCGTGCGATCCTGGGCAATGATTTCGGCTTTGACGGTGGCCCCTTTGACCAACGGTTGCCCGACTTCCATGCCCTTTTCGCCGTGAACCAGTCGAACCTGGTCGAGGTCGATCGTCCCCCCGATCTCGCCGGGAAGGGATTCCACCTGGACCAAGGATCCAGTTTCAACGCGATACTGCTTGCCGCCCGTCTCAATGATTGCGTACATAAACACCTGCCTCCGTTACAGAAGATGATTGTGTAACACAGGGGTCCGAAGACTGTCAAGGTAAAGGCAGGCCTTCCCCTGAGATTCCATCCCGGCTTGGTCCGTCGGACCCCCTCCTTCGGGCTACCCTATTCGTGGGCTATCCAGCTCCGGCTCCTGCGCGTATGCTGCTATTCTATTGTCGAGTTAGTTCACGGATTGGAGACAACATTATGGCCGTAGCCCCGAAGTCCAGTCTTGCCAAACCGAAAAGCACTCGATTCGTGCTTCGGCCCTATCGGCGCATCCCAATCTGGCGCGTGCTCTACTATCTCAGCGGAGAGAGTATCGGGAAGGGTGTGGTGACCAATCTCTCTCAATCCGGCATGCGCATTCAAGGCGAACATGCCGTGAAGCCAGGTCTTTGTTTAGCGTTACGGCTCTCACTTGCGGAAGATGGGCCGACCATAGAAATCGAACTGGTCACAGTTCGCTGGGTCGATGGATATGATTTCGGTGTGGATTTCATCCATATCAGTCCCGTCTCTGCGAAGCACATCGCTGCAGCCATGAATCAGCAGATTCGTGCCCATCAGATGCCACGCTGAGCGCGCGCGGCATCCTTCATCGCCCTCTCCAGGCCTTGCTTGGCCCGTTTGCTTGACGCTCCTTCCGGCCCGCTGCTATATTCCGTTTTCGACTTACTCTGACTCACCTCTGTATGGTTGCCACTTATGCTTGAGACTCAAGGAAAAATTTGGATGGACGGGTCGTTCGTCAATTGGGCGGACGCCAATGTCCATGTCATGACCCATTCACTCCATTATGGGCTGGCTGCGTTCGAGGGCATTCGCTGTTACAAGGGTAAATCCGGCTCTGCGATTTTCCGGTTACAAGAACATGTGGATCGGCTGTTTGACTCCGCCCATATCGGGATGATGCAGTTGCCGTTCGACCGGAAGCAGGTTGCAGAGGCCATCGTGGAGACGGTCAGGATCAATAAGCTGGATGCCTGCTACATCCGCCCGCTCGTCTACATCGGGCATGGCGCGATGGGGGTCTATCCCGGTGACAATCCAATCAAGCTCGCGATTGCAGCCTGGACCTGGGGCGCCTATCTCGGCGACGACGCCTTGGCCAACGGGATGCGAGCCCGCGTGTCCTCGTTTACTCGGCATCACGTCAACGTCTCGATGACGAGAGGGAAGATTTCTGGTTATTACGTGAATTCGATTCTCGCGAAGCGAGAAGCCAAAGCCGACGGCTACGATGAAGCCATTCTTCTCGATACTGAGGGGTATGTATCCGAAGGAACG
>JAUXQT010000054.1 GCA_030682135.1 Nitrospirota bacterium
CGAGATCGAGTCGCTCGTGAGTGGGGCCTTAAGCTGGTCGTGGGGCAAAACAAGGAAGCGCTTGCAGCCGGGATGAACCATACTCTGGGCCGCGTCAACTGCTGTACGGCTTTGAAGACCAACGGGCTCAAGCAATTGATCGAACAAAAGGGCTATACGGGCATTATTCTCGGTGTTCGCGCAGACGAAGAAGGAACAAGAGCCAAGGAGCGCTACTTCTCGCCGCGTGACAAACATGGCGATTGGGATTTCCGCGATCAGCCGCCGGAACTCTGGGACCAATTCAAGACGACCTTTCCTCCGGGGACGCACATCAGAATCCATCCGCTGCTGGATTGGACGGAAATCAACATTTGGGAATACATCAAGTTCGAAAACATTCCCTTTATCGATCTCTATCTCGACAAGGGGGAGGGAACGCGCTATCGCAGTCTCGGTTGCGCGCCCTGCACAACCCCGATCAAATCGACGGCGAAATCCGTGGACGACATTATTGACGAGTTGCGGCACACCACGGTAGCAGAACGATCGGGCCGAGCGCAGGACGAAGGGCGGGGGATGGAGCTCCTCCGAAAAGACGGGTACATGTAACGGCAGAATGTTGAAACAGGCATCCAGCGGCGTTCTCGGGTCAGAAAAATCCTCGACGTACCTAAGAGAGTACGCCTCCGGTTTTTCCTCCCCTGCGGCCTTGCTGGGCTGCCTGTTTGAACATTCTGGAGTCTGAAAATGGCAGAAACAGTTTCGAAACCATCTGACAATCTGAACATCGTCATCGTGGGGCACGTGGACCACGGAAAGTCCACTCTGCTGGGGCGGCTCTATGCCGACACGGGATCGTTGCCGGATGGCAAGCTTGAAAAGGTTCAAGCGATCTGCCGGCAGCAGGGCAAGGAATTTGAGTACGCGTTCCTGTTCGATGCGTTTCTTGAAGAACAGGAGCAGGGCATCACGATCGATACAGCGCGGACATTCTTCGCCTGGAAGGGTCGGCACTACATCATCATCGATGCGCCGGGGCACAAAGAGTTCCTCAAGAACATGATCTCAGGGGCGGCCCGAGCCGAAGGGGCTTTGCTGTTGATCGATGCCTTGGAGGGTGTCAAGGAGCAGTCCAAGAAACATGGCTATCTGTTATCGCTTCTCGGCGTGCGCCAGTTTGCCGTCGTGGTGAACAAAATGGATCTGGTCGGCTATCGGCAGGATGTGTTCGACGGGATCGAAAAGGAATATCGAGAGTTTCTCGGGCAATTCAAGGCGGTGCCGCAGCAGGTTATTCCGGTCAGTGCCAAGCTCGGCGATAATATCGCCAACCGGAGCGAGCAGATGCCCTGGTATAGCGGTCCGACCGTGCTGGATGCGCTCAGTGCGTTCCGGAAGGAGCCCGGACGTTCCGAGCAGCCGCTTCGACTGCCGGTTCAGGACGTGTACAAGTTCGACGCCCGCCGCATCATCGCCGGACGCATTACGGCAGGGCAATTGAAGGTTGGCGATTCGGTGGTGTTCTCTCCCTCGAATAAGCGGGCCACGGTCAAATCGATTGAAGCGTTCAATGTCGATCCCCTGCCGGTTGAAGGCCATGCGGGCCAGTCCGTCGGTGTCACGCTCGACGAGCAGATCTTTGTCGAGCGAGGAGAGGTGGCGTCGCATCAGGAGCAGCTTCCGCTTGTGTCGACGGCCTTTCGAGCGAATGTGTTCTGGCTGGGCCGGAAGCCGTTGGAGCGAGGACGGCGGTATCAGCTCAGAGTGGCGACGAAGGAAGTGGATTGTGAAGTCGCCACCATTCACCGGATCATCGACACGATGGATCTGGCTCAGCAGCAGGGTAGCAGCGTGGTGAATAAGAATCAGGTGGCAGAGATTACCATTCGAGCCAAAGCGCCGGTGGCATTCGATCTCTCGGCTTCGTTCGAGGCGACAGGCCGGTTCGTTCTCGTGGATGAGTATGACATCGCCGGCGGCGGCATCGTGACAGAACTGGTCCACGACGATCAGGAGTTCCTCCGGGAAGAAGCGCGGCAGCGTGACTTTGCCTGGGTGAAGGGTGAGGTCGGTGTCGAGGATCGTGCGCAGCAATATGGTCACCGAGCCGCCATTGTGCTGGTGACAGGCGGGCGGCATACAGGGAAGTCGTTCTTAGCCAGGACTATCGAGGCCCGGCTTGTGGCGGATGGCCGGCATGCCTACTTGCTCGACGGAGGCAATCTCCGACGCGGGCTTGACGCAGACCTCTCGGAAGGAGAACGAGGACAGGCGACCGAGATGGCTCGCCGTTATGGCGAAGTGGCGAGGTTGCTGGTGGATACAGGGTTGATCGTGGTCTCGACGACCAATCCCTTCGGGCTGGCCTATGTCGAAGCGGCGCAGGCTATCAGGACGCTCGTTCATCCGGTCCCGGTCATCGCGATTCACATGAGCAAGGCGCCTGAAGAGGCTCCGCCAAATACGGATATCGTGCTGTCAGGCCCGACAGACTTTGATGCCGCTACTCGACGAATTCTTGAGGAACTGAAACGTCGTGGAGTTCTGGCTCAGGCGATCGGAGCGAAGCCGACCTTTCAATATTCGATATAGTCGGATGCTGAAAAAGCCCGCCAGCTTCGTTCTCGTCTCATCGAAATCCTCAACGTACCCCTGAGGGTACGCCTCCGGTTTCGATTCGCCTGCGGCCTTGCTGGACGAACTTTTTGAGCATCCTGCCGAGGTGCTACCGCTTGTTCCATATGTGCAGGCATTCGAATGTGGTTCATCGGCCTTTGCAATCGCCTGTTTTCCGTATGGCCTGGGATTAGCAGGCAATTTCTGCTGGCTTTGCCGAAATGATTCGGACGTCGAATTATAGTTAGCCGGACCAACGGAAGCCAGGTGTCGCTACGCGGCCATCGGTTACAAACCGCGCGACCACATCTTTCAAATTGTCCGGATTCGTCCGCGCGCCTACAGCCGCTATCAGCGGAGGCGCATTCCTCGGAACAAGCGTGAGCATGAACAGCGTATTCAGCGTCGGCCAGCTCGTGCGCTTCCAGGAGACGACCTCGCGCTGGTATTTCGCCAGGGTCCGCCGCGTCCGAGACGAGGAGGTGGAGCTGTCCTTCTTTGACGGGTCAGTTCCGATGAAGGTGCCACGCGCGCAGGTCGAGTCGTTGGAGGCGTTTCTTGGTGGGCGCAAGCGAACGTGGTCGCGAACGCGTTCCCAGCTGACCGGCTTTTTCTATGGCCGTAAGTTCGAGCGGCTCCGCGAGAACCGCTTCCGCGAGATGCAGCGCACGCTCCGCAAGGCCGGCGTCTCGTTTCACCCAGAGGACTGGCCCACGGCAGATACGCGGGTGCAGCTTTGGCGGGACGGCAGCTTCGTCGAACGCAACGGAGCGGATCCCAAGCTGGAGGGTCTCCTGCCTCAATGGCTCGAACCCTTCGTGTTGCCTGCCGGGTCGCGCGATCCGCTCGGCCTGCAGGCGCCAGCCGAAAGGCTGGTGAACGAGGTTCTTCCTGGACTCACCGTGTTCACGTTCCGCGCCGGCTACTACGGCTTCCTCACCTGGGCGATCCGGTCCGTGAACGGGCTTGCGCGCGACGCCGTTCCTCGGCGCACACCGCGCCGGGAGGTTCTCAACGCGCTCGAGCGGACGCTGGCTCTCTGCGAGTTCGTGTACCACGGCGTGGACGATGACTCCTGCACCTTGATTGGGCAGCGCAGCAAACTGCGCGTCCTCTCGGGCAATGAGGGCGACCGGTATCGCGTCCCGGAGAGCATCCTCAAGAACCAGAACAGCGCCGGCAGCTTCCGCCTGTTTGCGACCTCGCTTGTGAGCCTCGGGCTCGCGGAGGAGGCCGACGAGCTGGCGGCGGACGGACTCCTACCTTTTCAGCTCACCCCGCTCGGCGACGGGCTAGCGACCGCGTTTCAGCGTCGCGTCGATCCGTCGTTCATTCCGTTCGGTCTGGGCGAACGCATGCAGACTCGAGACACGCTTCGCGGCTGGGGGCGAGATCTCTGTTTCTCGGCCATCGCTCGGCAGGCGCGCTACCGAGAGCCCTTGCTTCGAGGCCTGCTTCTCGGCAACAGTCGCGACACGGAGAAGCGGTACCGGACAGTCGCTCACCTCTTCGCCGAGGGATTTTTCGCCGACGCCGACGCTGACGTGGCGGTGCAGGACGCCGTCAACGAAGAGGACGCCGCCAATCTTGAAGACGACGTTCAGGGTGCCGGCGTCTCAAACCTTGACGTCGTCTTCCACTTCTACGGCTGTCCGCCACGCGAGGACCTTCGTCCTCTCCAGGCCCTGTCTGTATTCGAGCTCCTCTCTCTCGGCCTTTCCGCCATCTTTCGCGCGGCGGTCGTCAGCATCGCCGATGCGGGCAAAGCCGACATCGCGGGCCTGACGCGCTCGATCGGTTCTGCGGGAGCGCTCGCGGCGCTCTGGCAGACGCCAATGAAGGACGCGAAGCCGAAGACCGTCAGGAAGCTGGCCGTGGAACTCTTGGAGTGCGACGACGCAGTCGAGGCTGCTGCCATTGGCGGTGCGCTCCTCCTTCGGCTCATTCGCGACCCGCTCCTTCCGGTGGTCTGGGAGTCGCTTGTCCAGATGGCTCGCGAGCCCATCGAGCTCATCGAATGCTGCCTGCGGCAGAGAATGGACCGCTCGCTGGCCGAGGCGTTGCCGCAGTTGCTGCTCTCGATGGCTGAGCGCCACGAGCTCGTGTCGCAGCGAAAGAACCGTCAGCGGTGGTTGTTCGTGGAAGGCGCCACGATCGTGCGCGACGATCCTCAGGCGATGGGGCTCGGCCTGCACGCGCTCCGATTCCCGCAGCTCGGCTCTCTCGTGCGGGATCTCGACCTTTGCGAGGAGGATCTTCGCCATGGCTGAGCGGCTGCCAGTCAGAGACGCGCTGATGTCGTTCGCGCCCCATGAGGCCCTGCGTGCCGCGCTCTTCCTGACCTACTCTTTCGATGGACGCTGGTTCGAGGAGGCGCTGGTCCCGGACCTCTGCGAGCGCCCGATCGCGACGATGCTCGTGGTTCGAGATCGCAACGCCATTTCGTCGGAGGCCCCGAGTGTCCGATATCGAAAGGCCAACGCCTGCGCGAGTGCCGTCTTTCATCCGAAACTAGCGTTGCTCGTGACCGAGGACAGCGCGCGGGCGGTGATCAGCAGCGCGAATCTGACCCGAGTGGGCTTCGAACGTCAGTGTGAGCTGGGCCGCGTCTTCGACCTTGGGCCGTCCGCGCTTGGAGACCACGGTATCTTCAAGAGCCTCGTCGACTACCTCGACGGCGGAGTTTCCAGGGAGGTCAAGGGGGACTCGGCTCGAGACTTGGCCGACGCCACGGAGGCTCTCCGCGAAGTCGTGAAGAAGCACAAGGCCCCGCCGTCGGCCGCTTCCCACGTGTTGTTGCACAACTACGCCGAGCCGATCTGGACGCAGCTTCTCGCGCGCATGCCTCATCGAGTGCTGCGACGCGCCGTCATCGTCAGCCCGTTCTTCGAACCCGACCGCAGACATCCCGAGGATCCCGCGCTGGGACCACAGGACGCGTCGATCTTCGGACGAATGCTGTACGAGGACTTCGAGTTCGACACCCTCAAGGACGAGATCCCGGTACGTGTGTTCTTCCGGCAGAGCGAGGGCCGCACGGAGCTTCCGGTGCGGAAGCTCACGAAGCTCGTGAGCGAGGTAGCCTTCTTCGCCCAGGACGAGCGCGAACAGCGTCTGCACGCAAAGCTATTGTTGCTCGAGGGCGCCGAAGGACCAGGTCGCGAGCCGTTTCTTCTGGCCCTCCACGGGTCGCCGAACTTCACGACGGCCGGACTCCTCAACCGTCCGCCGAACGGCAACTCGGAACTTGCCGTGCTCACCACGTTGCCAGTCAAACGCAGGAGCATGGAGCAGAGCGTGCGCGTGCTCGGTCTCGACCGCGGGTTCAACCAGGTCGAGGACCTCAGCGCTCTGCATTCCGAAAAGGAGGGAGAGCCGCCCTCGCCACCCACGCAGGGCGTCGCGGACGCAACCTACAGGGTCGCGGAGGGGGCAGTGGCGGTCTCGCTCCTGCAGGCGACGCCGGCCGGGGCGCGTGTGCGCATCCTTCTGCAGCGCGATGGTGCCTGGGTCGTGATTGGCGAGGTCGCTGCCTCAGGGGTCACCAACGTCGTGGTCCCCGTGACGGGCATGGCTGATGTCGATGCCACGACGAAGCTGCTCGAACTTCGAGGAACGATTCTGCGCATCGAAGTCATCGGCGCCGACGACAGCGTGCTTGCGTCCGATTCGGCGCCGGTGAACGTCGACGTGCCCGCGGAGTTCTGTGGGCTCACGCTTGTAGGGGCCGCACTTCTCACGCTCGACGAGCGCATCGCGCGTGCCGGCGTCGGACTCCCGCCCACGTACCGAGAGCAACAGAAGTGGTTGGAGGCCCGGAAAGCGCAGGAATCTGCTGGCGAAGGGCCTGCCGTGGTCACCCATCAAGCGGACTTGGACCGCTTCTACCGTAACGTGCATCAGGGCCTCCGCGGGATCCTCGCCCGCGCGAAGGCAACCCCAGGCTCGGAGTTCGCGACCCGCCGAAGCTTGGATGAGCTTAGTCGCTGGGCTGTCGAGGCCGCGACCAGCGACGTGATGGTAATGACGCGGGAGTGCCGCCTCTTCTTGGTCGAGCGGCTTCTTCGCGGGGCTCGAACTGTCATCGATGGCTGCTCGCCAGCGCTGAAGGCTCGCGTGCCAGCCATCGCGGCTGACCTTCGGCTCTCCGATCGGCTCGGCGAGGTGGTCGGGTGGCTCGAGCGGATCGAAGAGCCGGCGCTTGCCACCTACGCGGCGGGCTCTCGCGTTCACGCGAAGCAAATGATGGGCGCTTTCAAGAATGGAACCACCCGGTGACCACCGAGCACGACATAGAGGCTCTGGTTTCGAACCTGCCGCTTGGCGCTGGCCACGAAGACCAGGAGCGAGTGGTCGCCGCTGCTTTGCGACGCTTCCTCGTCCATGGACAGCGCGGGGTCGTGCTTGCCGACGAAGTCGGCTTTGGCAAGACCTACGAAGCTCTCGCGGTGGTCTCCCACCTCTGCGCGTACGCGCGACATCGTCGGAAACCTTTCGAGCGCGCCCTCGTGTTGTGCAAGCCCGCGTTGGTGCGTAAGTGGGAGGAGGAGACAAGCTCGACGCGCGCGGGCCGTGGATTCCCGAGATACCTTCCGGCGAAACACCCGGCCCACGCACTGTTCGGCAATGAGGTTCGCTGCATCGATACCCGGGCAACGGCGCGAGAGCTCCGACACGCCGGCGTCCGTGGGCAACGAGTAGATGGCCGTCATCAGGTTCCGCCGGGTCTCTATATCGTCAACGAGAAGCTACTCCAGGAGGAGAAGCGGCAAGCATCCACCCTCCTGCGCCAGATCTGGAGCACTCGCTGGGACGTCGTGGTCGTGGACGAGGCGCATCACTACGCACACGGCAACAGACCGATGCTGCTGTTCGCGCCCGATGGCGATCTCCGGAACTATGACCAGGCCTCCCTCGACTTCGACAAGATCCTCACGCTTACGGCCACGCCGTTCGAGCTTTCGCCGCACGAACTCGTGAACCTGCTGGCCCTCGTGAGGGCGGATCACGCCGCACTCGACACGATCGAGGCCGGGTTGCAGAATTTCGTTCGGGCGCTCGATCGCTTCTTTGAGCTCCGGGAGCGCTCGCCAAGCGATCCGCTGCGGCAGCAGCAGGTCGGATTGCTGCAGCGGCTGCGCGATGACGACGCACTGAACTCTGGAGCCAGCGACCGTGGGCTCCAGTCGCTGTTGCGACGCTTCCTCATTCGCAACACGAAGAAGCAGAACGAACGCCGGTACTTTCTCGTCGAGCGCGGACCTCTTGGATTCGAGAGCGGGGAATTCCGCAAGCTCGACGAGAATCTGCAACACCGCGTGCGGCGCTCACCGCTCATCCCATTCGAGGGAGAGCACACGCTGTTCTACCTCGAGCTACGCGAGCTCATTCAGGAGGTCACGGAGCGCGCCCGAGACGGCGAAACGAAGCGCACGTTCATCCCCACAGACCTCAGGCAGGGGCTTTCGTCGTACCGGCAGATTGCGGCTTCGGACCTCCTGAGCCGCAATCTCAAAAGCGCTGCTCGTCTCAGAGTGCTCGTCGAGCGCTGGAACAAGGACGGCAAGCTTCACCCGAAGGTGGCTGCCCTCAGGGACGTCGTCCGCGGGATCGTCGAGACAGAGATCCGCAAGGTCCACGAGTCTTCCGACGCTTGGTTCTCGAAGGTACTCATCTTCAACAAGCTCATCCGTGGCACGGCACCCCAGTTGACCGAGGTTCTCGGAGACATTCTCCAGGTCGCGTTCGACCGGTCGCTCAGCGAGTTCCTTACCCCCTTGGGCATGACCCGTGATGAGCTCGGTCGGAAGGTGCGGCAAGCGGTGGATGCCCAGCTCGACAGCGCGGAGCGAGCGCTGAAGGCGGACCCAGCGTGTACGGCCTGGCGACAGGTCCCCGATGAGTTCGCGCGCGAGGACTTCATGAGGCATCGCGGGCGCTCGATCCTTCACGTGTTCCGAGAGCCCCTGCGTCGGCGAGCGGTCCAGTCACTGGCACTCATCGACCTCATTCGGAGTTCGCCTTCGCTCGACGACGCACGCATCGAAACTTGGGTCGAGCAGGAGATTACTGGGCGCGCGGTTCGCACCGTTCGCGCGGTGATCGATCGCTATCTCGACGACACTCCACACGACGACGAGCCGCGTGAGACGCTGATGGATCGCGCCGAGCGAGAGCTAATCGTCGAGCTCGAGGAGTCGAAGTCGATTGCGCTCGTCGGCCGCTTCGACGGGGACAACGCGTCCGACAGAGAGGCGCACCGTAGGAACTTCAACCGGAGACACAACCCGTTCCTCCTGCTCGTGGGTCAGGTGGGTGAAGAAGGGATCGATCTCCAAGAGCAGTGCAGGTACGTCATCCACTACGATCTCGAATGGAACCCCGCTCGAATGGAGCAGCGCGAGGGGCGTGTGGATCGCATGGGTTGGATGGGCGAGCGTCGCGATGCGGCGGGCTTCATCGACGTACGATTCCTGCTCCTCAACGGCACGTACGAGGAGCGCATCTTTCACACGGTCATGCAGCGCGACCAGTGGTTCCAGATCTTGATCGGTTCGAAGAAGAAGGAACTCGGGCTGCTTCCAGAGGAAGTCGACCAGGAGGTTGCTCAGGATCAGATCGAGGACGACGGCTCGGGCAGTGCCCTGACGGATAGCGAGAAGGCGCGAGTGATGCTGGACCTTCGTCCGGAGTGATGAATGCTGAATCGAGACTATGGAATTTGATGGCTAACACCCAAATGGAGCCGACGCGCGCGGCTCATTTGGCAGGTTAGCTATCGGAATGTGGCCATCTGGCGGGCTAGATGTGCGGAGTTTGACTCTCCAGAAACCCCTATGGTACCGTTTCCCCTCGCCGAATTTGCACTGTTAACAAGGGGTATTTCCCATGGCAGTCGAGAAAGATTTGAAAGCCATCCTTGGCAAGTTGAAGTTCTCGGACGACGCCAAGGTCCTCGCACAGATTTCTGAAAATACGAAATTGGTCCATGCCCGCATGGCCGGCATCAAGCACAAGCTGGTGGTCATGAGCGGAAAAGGTGGCGTGGGCAAGAGCATGACGACGGTGAACCTGGCCCTGGCGTTTGCGCGGCAGGGAGCGAAAGTTGGACTGTTAGACGTGGATCTGAACGGACCCTGTGTGCCTCGCATGTTGGGCATGCATGGTCAGTCATTGACCATGAGGCCAGAGGGAGCGATTCCCCCGGTCGGGCCGCTTGGCGTGAAAGTCGCATCGATGGATTTCTTTCTGGACGATGCCTCGCCGGTTCGCTGGAAGGGGCCGATGGATGTCAGCCCTGTGTGGCTGGGGCTGATGGAAATGAACGTCATCCGTGAGTTTTTAGCCGATGTCGTCTGGGGCGAACTCGATTATCTCCTCGTCGATTTGCCTCCCGGAGCCGCAGCGGATAAGCCACCCGTCATCGCCGGTTTCATCCCAGATTTGGCGGGAGCGATCGTCGTCACGACGCCGTCGGAAGTGGCGTCAGACGTCGTGCAGAAGTCTGTCACCTACGCCCGCGATATGGGGATCAAGGTCTTGGGCATGGTCGAGAACATGAGTGAGTACCGGTGCCCCTCCTGTGGGGAGGTCAACGAATTATTCGAGGGCAACACCGAGGCCATGTGCGAGGCGCTGGACCTGCCGTTGCTCGGACGAATTCCTTTCGACCGGAAGCTCGCGCGCACCTTCGACAAGGGTGAGCCGTTGCTCGACGACACGTACCCGACGATTCAACGGTACCAGGAAATTGCCGGACGCATCAGAACGTTGCTCGATTATAAGAAGGTGCTTGCCGATAAACTGTGATGTTACGCCCTAACAGAATGCTGAAAAAGTCCACCAGCATCGTTCTCGCATCGCTCAGAGACTCAACGTACCGAAGCGTACGCCTCGCCTCTTCGCTCGCTGCGGCCTTGCTGGATGGCCTTTTTGAGCATTCTGTGCGATATGCTCTTGTTGTCCTAGATGTGCGGGCCATTGAGTTTCCGCTGTGCCACAATAGTTTTTCCGCAGCCTGCTAAAGAGGAGACGCCATGAAATTCGTGTGCCTCAATTGTGAAACCTACATGAACTTTGAGAAGGTGGAGAAGCCCGGAGAGGGTACGCTCGGCGTGTTCTTCGGCTGCCCGTCTTGCAGCGCCAAGTTTTCTATGGTGACCAACCCTGGCGAAACCCAGATGGTCAGTTCTCTCGGAGTGCAGTTGGGTGGACGTACCGTGGCAGCCGAGCCGTTCGAGATGACCCGTGGCACGTTGAAAGACGAAGCCACTGCCGGATCCGGTCAAATGGCGGCCTATTTGAACGAGAAGATTCAGGGTGGTCAGCCCGTAGCAGCCGCCGCGCCCACTGTTGCGCCGGCTGGCAAGCCTGGAGAAAAGCCCAGTGGCGGTTGTCCCTTCTCCGCGATGGTGGCGGAAATGGGGCTGACGTCTGGCGGCAAGCCTGCTACCGGTGGCGCAGCGACCTCCGAGTTTACCTGGTCCGCCGATGCGAAGGAAAAGCTCGACCGTCTTCCGTCATTTGTGAAGCCGATGGTACAGAGCAGCGTGGAGGCCTTTGCCCGCAAGCAGGGGTATCAGACGATCACGTTGCAAGTGATGGACGATTCCAAGAGTGACTCGAGCAACGGGATGACCTGGACGCCTGAGGCTGAGAAGCGGCTTGAGAATATCCCGGACTTCATCCGTCCGATGGCTCGCAAAGAGGTCGAGCGGGTGGCGAAGGAGCGCGGGCTGGCGACTATTACGGCTCAAGTGATGGATGAGACGAAAGATAAGTTCATGAAGTTCATGTAGGGAATAGATTCGTGCGTGCGTGGGAACAGAGGCCCATCCAGTTTTCTGGATGGGCCTTTCCATTACCATTACCATGAGGGTTTCCGTTGTCTGTCGCGTTCCGAATGGCGAGCTTGTGGATGCTGTTGGCCATTGCCGTAATGGTTGTCGCCCTGTCCATTGATGCAGGCTGGCTTTATGCTGAGGCCTTTGGCGGCGGACATACGTCCGGTCATGATCACCATGGCATCACCGTCAGTGGGTGGGAGGGCTCGGTTCAGGGCATCGCCTATTCGGAGTTCAATCACCATCTTGCCGGGCTCTTTGTCCTGCTGATCGGTTGTGCCGAGTTGAGTCAGTCCTTACGTCTGGCGTCGCGGCTGTGGCTCAGGCTGTTGTTGCCCATTGCCATGTTATCGGGCAGCCTCGTCCTCCTGGTTTGGAGCGATCATGAAGCCTGGCCAATCGGATCTCTCGGTTTTCTGCAGACATTTTCCGGGGAAGATCCGGAAATCCTCCAACATAAAATCTATGGATTCTTGCTGTTTTTTGTAGGAGCCATTGAAGCGCTACGGCGTATTGGCCGTATAGCCGATGGCTCATGGAGTCTGCCTCTGCCACTATTTGCCATCATCGGTGGGCTTATGCTGTTTGGCCATTCCCACGGAGTCCATCCCTCTGCGTACAAAATCGCAATGGACCATGCGTTGATGGGGACCCTTGCCGTGACAGCTGGTTCGTCCAAGCTGTTCTTCGAGCAGTTTCGCTCCCCGTCGCATGGAGTTGTTTCCAAATGGGAGTTCCTCTGGGCTGGTCTGATCGTCCTCATCGGGATACAGTTGCTGATGTATTCTGAGTAGTTGATTCCGTCGCGGTTGGCCCCTGGTCTAATTGACACCTTTTCGGCCCTGTGCTACGTGTACCAGCTCTAATCGATTGACATCATGTTCTTGCGCGGTCGGCTCTTCTTGAGCCGGTTGCATGGAGTACATATGGGTGGACATAGCCATTGGGCAACGGTTAAGCGGCACAAGGGGGCCATGGATGTTAAACGCGGGAAGATTTTCACGAGAATCATCCGCGAAGTGACGATTGCCGCCCGGTCAGGCTCTGACCCGGACGGAAACCCGCGTCTCCGGCTGGCCATCTTAAAGGCCAAAGAAGCCAATATGCCTGGCGATACGCTGAAGAAAGCCATTCAGCGCGGCACAGGGGAATTGCCCGGCGTCATCTATGAAGAGTTTCACCTGGAAGCCTATGGGCCAGGTGGGACCGGCGTATTGATGGAGATTACGAGCGACAATCGTAATCGTACCGTTGCCGAGCTGCGGAACCTCCTCACGAAAAATCACGGCAACATGGCGGAGGCCGGCGCCGTTTCCTGGCAGTTTCATAAGAAGGGTTTGCTCACGATCGAGAAGGGTAAAGTCGACGAAGATACGTTGCTCTCCCTCGCGCTCGACGCGGGAGCGGAGGATGTCAAGGTGGGCGATTCAAGCTACGAAGTGCTCACGGATCCGCACCACTTCGAGGCCGTGAAGAAAGCTGTCCTCGATGCCAAGATTGAGACCCTGCTGGCGGAAGTGACTTTTGTTCCGCAGAACACGATCAAGCTGGAGGAAAAGGCCGCCGAGCAAATGCTCAAGTTGATGGAAGTCTTGGACGAGCATGAGGATGTCCAGAAAGTGCATGCGAACTTTGACATTTCCGACGAGGTGATGGAGAAGGTGGCCGCCGCTGGATGAACAACAACGGTAACAATTCAGGTATCCAGGCTGGAGATGTTCAGGTTGAAGGTCGGAGTTCCGAACCCTTCAGCCGTCAGCCTGAACACCTTCAGCCTATGTTGCCTCATAGAGTATGATCGCCTCACTGACGGGCCGATTGGCCTTCAAGGCGCCAACCTATCTGATTCTCGACGTGCACGGCGTCGGCTACGAAGTATTCATCCCGCTCAGTACCTACTATGGATTGCCCAATCTCAGTGAAAGCACCTTTCTGAGCGTACATACCCATGTCCGTGAAGACGCGATTCAGCTCTTCGGCTTTTTGACATCGCAGGAGAAAGAAGCGTTCGTGCTCTTGACCAGCGTCTCCGGCGTCGGTCCCAAGCTGGCGCTCAGTGTCTTGTCGGCGCTACCGGTGTCTGACCTGGTTGTGGCGATTCAGTCGGGAGATGTCGAGAAGCTGACAACGGTTCCAGGGATCGGGAACAAATCGGCCAGCCGTCTCGTGTTGGAACTCAAGGATAAGGTCGCGAAGCTTCACCCTGGGGTTGTCGCAACAGATGATTCGTTCGGGCAGGGGCAGGATGTGACCTTCGATGACGCGCTGTCCGCGCTGGTGAATTTAGGGTATCGCCCGCAAGATGCCAAAGAGGCATTGAAGCAGGTGAAGAAGTCCCATCCTGAGTCCATCGTGCTGAAAGACATGATTCGTGAATGTTTAAAAGAGCTGGCAAGGGGGTAGAGATGATGGCGAGATCGACCCAACGAAGAGCCTGGATTCACCTATCGGTCGGATTTGTCGTGCTGCTGTTGGGGTTGTGGGCCATGCCCGCGCAAGCCGAAGACCCAAGCGAACCGAAAAGCATCCGGAAGACCTGCGGCAAGTGCCCAGACGGATATGCGACGACTGGCGTGACTGAGTCCAAGGAGATTTGCAAGGACGGCGATCCTACTCTCGTTCAATGTGTTCCACTCGGGGCGAATCTGTTGTCCGTCTGTGGATCTTGTCCTGAGGGCTACCGCGAAGTCGGCAGCTCGTCCCTGCCGGGCCGCTGCGGGAGTCAGGATGGGGGGCGGCTCACGCAATGTCAGCTGGAGAAGATGGAGTCGAACTTTCCGGATTCGACCCAGGGAGGTAAGACCTGTCCCCCAGACTGCGGAAATACGGCAATACCCGGGCAGGGAGCCTTGCCTCCTCCACCCAAGTACCTCCCAACGCCTGAAAAGAAATAAGCGCATAACGAGAGAGGCTCCCTCAACGATGGCCGAGCGAGTGGTCAGCACACAGATTACGGACGAAGAGCGCAGTACCGAGAATGTGCTGCGTCCGCAGACCCTGGATGAGTACATCGGCCAAGAGCGGATGAAAGAGTCTTTGCGGGTCTGTATCGAGGCGGCGAAGCAGCGGAACGAAGCGCTCGATCATACGATTTTCTACGGCCCACCGGGATTAGGGAAAACCACGATCGCGCACATCATTGCCCGTGAAATGGGGGCCTCCCTCCGGTCGACCTCTGGCCTTGTCTTGGCCCATGCGGGGGATTTGGCCGCGATTTTGACCAATCTCCAAGAGCACGATGTCCTATTCATTGACGAGATTCACCGGCTTCCCGCCTCCGTTGAAGAGGCGCTGTATCCGGCCATGGAGGATTATCAGCTCGATCTCGTGATCGGCCAAGGACCTGCAGCCAGAACGGTAAAGTTGGATCTCCCGCGGTTTACGTTAGTTGGCGCCACGACGAGGGCCGGCGCTTTGACGTCCCCGCTTCGGGACCGATTTGGCCTCGTCCATCGCCTGGAGTTCTACTCTCCAGCGGAGTTGGAAACCATCGTGACCCGTTCAGCGGGGGTGCTCGGGATTCCGATCGATTCCAGCGGAGCAAGGGAAATTGCCTGTCGCGCTCGCGGGACTCCCCGCATCGTCAACCGGCTCATCAAACGGGTGCGCGACTATGCTCAGGTCAAGGCGGATGGACGCATTACCCAGTCCGTGGCCCAGGATGCCCTCGCCTGGCTGGGTGTCGATACGGCGGGGTTCGATGAGATGGATCGTCAGATTCTGCTCACCATTATCGATAAATTCGCCGGGGGACCGGTCGGAGTCGAATCTCTGGCGGCAGCGGTCCAGGAGGATAAGGGGACCCTCGAGGATGTCCATGAGCCCTATTTGATTCAGGCCGGCTTTCTCGAACGAACCGGCCGTGGGCGCCAAGTCACGAAGCTGGCCTTCGACCATTTTAAAAGGCCCAGCTCCCTCCTCTTTTCGTGAATATTCCAGTCTCTATCAGACTCTTCTCAGACAGGTTCAAACAGCTGGAGTGCCTCACGCAAGTCCCTGAAACGGCGAAGGTCTCCTTGCATTGCCTGGAATGATTCCTGTATCATTTCCTACTTCGCTCGTGTCATTCCAGCCGACGGACGGGTGACCGCCTCACTGGGCTGGAAAGAGAGGTGTTGCTATGCCTGGAGACCTTTCCGACTACCGGAAAGAAATCGATCGTATCGATGACGAGATGTTGCGTCTGCTCAATGAGCGGTCCAAAAGCGTCATTGAGATCGGTAAGCTCAAGAAGCAGCAGGATGCCGACGCCAATCTCCATACCCCGGCGCGTGAGGCGGCCATCATCGAGCGTCTCATACGGCAGAACACCGGGCCCTTTCCTTCGGAGGCTATTCGGCCGGTCTATCGAGAGATCATGTCCGCGTCTCTCTCTTTGGAGGGCCCTCAAAAAGTAGCCTATCTCGGTCCTCGAGCGACCTTTACGCATATGGCCTGCATGCAGAAGTTCGGGTCGTCGGCTCAATATATCCCAGCCAATAGCATTAAAGACGTGTTCGGTGAAGTCGAGCGTGGGCGCGCCAACTTTGGCGTGGTTCCGATCGAGAACACCACAGAGGGTGTGGTCAACCACACGCTCGATATGTTCATTGATTCCAATCTCCTGATCTATGGAGAAATTCTCCAGGAGGTCTCCCACCATTTGATGTCGAAGTCTGGCTTGATGGAAGAGGTGAAGAAAATCCACTCTCATCCCCATGCCATCGCCCAATGTCGAAGCTGGCTAGAAACTAACCTCCCGAATGTGCCGGTGTCGGAGGTGGCGAGTACGGCACGTGCTGCGGAGCTCTGCGTGGATAATCCTTCTCTTGCCGCCATTGCATCGGAACTAGCGTCCCAGCTATATGGCTTGAAGGTCATCAAGGCCCGCATCGAAGATAATATGAACAACGTCACCCGCTTTCTTATCTTGTCTCAGAAACCGCCCCAGCGGACAGGGAAAGACAAGACCTCCTTGATGCTCTCGGTAAAAGACAAAGTCGGTGCCCTGTACGATCTTCTTCGCCCCTTCGCCTCGCATGGCCTGAGCATGACCAAAATTGAGTCTCGTCCTTCCAGGCGAAAAGCCTGGGAGTACATTTTCTTCGTCGACATTGAAGGGCATATTGAGGAAGACCGGGTCAAGAAAGCCGTTGAGGAAATCACCGGTCGCTGCCTGTTCATGAAAGTTCTTGGATCCTATCCGGCCCATAACTAACGCCATGCCACTGAAGGTCCATCCAGATATTGCCTCGCTGAGTCCCTATGTTCCGGGGAAGCCGATTGAGGAACTTCAGCGGGAGCTCGGACTCGCACGTGTCATTAAGCTGGCGTCCAATGAAAATCCGCTGGGCCCTTCCCCGAAGGCGCTCGCTGCATTGAGCGATGGGTTTGCGACGCTGCATCGCTATCCAGATGGTGGCGCGTTTCGTCTCCGCGAAGCCTTGGCGGATCGTTGGAAGGTGACGCTGGATCAGGTCATTCTCGGGAATGGATCGGATGAAATTCTGGGCCTGCTCGCCCGTACGTTTTTGGCGCCGGGCGATGAAGCGATCATGGCCGATCAGACCTTCGTCATTTACAAGATGGAAGTGACGGCTGCTCACGGAAAGCCTGTCATCGTTCCGTTGAAGCAGTGGAGGCACGATCTTCCGGCGATGGCCGATGCGATTACCGACCGGACGCGGCTTCTGTTCCTCTGTAACCCCAACAACCCAACCGGAACGATGGTGTCGGCTGATGAGATCGAGCCTCTACTCGCGCGTGTCCCTGCGCATGTCGTCGTGGTCTTGGATGAGGCCTATTTCGAATATGTCCGAAGTCGGCAGTTCCCGGACTCCACGGCCTATGTGCAGCAGGGGCGGAACGTGATCGTGCTGCGGACGTTTTCGAAGATCTACGGCCTTGCGGGATTGCGAATTGGATACGGCGTGACGACCGCAGAGATCGCCAACTTTCTGAACCGCCTCCGCCCTCCCTTCAACGCCAACAGTCTCGCCCAGCGTGCCGCGCTCGCTGCCCTCGGCGACGATGAACATGTGGCGAGGAGCCGGGTGGTGAATGAGGCTGGAATGGGGCAAGTGGTCAAGGGGTTGACCGATCTTGGTTTTGCACCGATCCCGAGCGAAGCCAACTTCGTGTATGTCGATATCCGACGAGATGGCAGCAAGGTATTCGACGCCATGTTGAGAGAGGGTATTATTATTCGTCACATCGAGGGGTCCATGGTTCGAGTGACTATCGGCCTGGAAGAAGAAAACAGGGAATTCTTGGCTGTGTTCAAGAGAGTAATCCACTCGCAGTGAGTGGAAGGTGAGGGCAACATGATCATTGTATTAAAACCGGAAGCCAGTGAGCGGGAAGTCGACCACATTATCGATCGTCTTCGTGAGTTGGGGCTGAAGTCGCAGCTGACGACCGGTCAGGAGCGGACGATCATCGGCGTGATCGGTGACGACCGGGTCTTGCACAATCAGCCCCTCACGGCGTTGCCTGGCGTTGAAAGTGTGCTGCCGATTCTCGCACCGTGGAAACTTGTCAGCCGGGAGTTCAAGCGTGAAGGCACGATCATCGACGTGGGTGGCGTCAAGATCGGTGGCAACAAACTGGTGATCATGGCGGGGCCTTGTGCGGTGGAGCGGCTCGAACTCACGGTCGGTATTGCCCACGAGGTCAAGGCGGCGGGAGCGAGTATTTTGCGTGGCGGCGCCTACAAGCCTCGCACCTCCCCCTATTCCTTTCAGGGGCTCGGGCGCGAAGGGTTGGATTATCTCGTCGAGGCCAAGAAGCAAACCGGGTTGCCGGTGGTCAGTGAGATTCTGGATACCCGCGACATCGAATTGTTTCTCGAGAAAGCCGACATTATCCAGATTGGCGCGCGCAACATGCAGAACTTCGAGCTTCTCAAGGAAGTTGGCGCGTACGACAAGCCGGTGCTGTTGAAGCGGGGACTTTCGGCGACGATCAAGGAGTTCCTCCTCTCTGCGGAATACATCATGTCCCGGGGGAATCAGAACGTCATGTTGTGCGAGCGAGGGATCAGGACCTTCGAGACGCAATATCGCAATACGCTCGATCTCGCGGCGGTTCCGACGTTAAAAGAATTGTCGCATCTGCCCGTTATCGTCGATCCTAGCCATGCCACCGGCAAGTGGAACTTGGTGGCGCCGATGTCAAAAGCGGCTGTAGCCGCCGGGGCAGATGGTATTTTGATCGAAGTCCATTCGAATCCTGAATGTGCGTTGTGCGACGGTGAAGAATCCATTAAGCCGAGTAAGTTTAAAGAATTGATGCATGACATGCGAAAGATCGCGGTCGCAGTCGGTCGGGAATTGTAATCAGAAGAACTGCAGTTGAAGGACGTAGGATTGAGGCTTGGCCTTGGTCCAGCTTGAAAAATGGCGCTGCATTTTACTCAGGTCACCATTATCGGAGTCGGGCTGATCGGCGGATCGCTCGGCATGATTCTGCGCCGAAAGGGCTTGGCGACAAGGATCGTCGGGGTCGGGCGACGTGTCGAGAGCTTGAAGACGGCGGTTGAGTTAGGTGCGATCGACAGCTATGTTGCCGACCCTAAAGACGGGGTGAGGGATGCCGATCTCGTGGTGCTGGCCACGCCGGTCGATACCTATGACCGGCATTTGACGGAGTGGGCCTCCTGTTTGAAACCGGGAGCAATTGTGACGGACGTCGGAAGCGTGAAGGGTCTCCTGGTGGAGCAGGCTGAACGGGCCATGCCAACCGGGGTCCATTTTGTCGGAGCCCATCCTATCGCCGGCAAGGAAAAGACGGGTGTGGCGGCCGGTTCGGATCAGCTCTTTATGGGAGCGCGCTGCATCATCACGCCGACGAACAGGACAAACTCGCAAGCGCTTGAGCAGGTTCAAGCGATGTGGCGGGAGACCGGCTCTGTCGTGCTGACGATGGACGCCCATTTGCATGACAAGATTCTCGGTGCGGTGAGCCATTTGCCTCATGTGGCGGCTTTTGCCTTGATCAATGCCCTGGCTGAGATACGCGATCAACAGATTCCCTCCCTCGATTTGGCGAAGCATTCGGGCGGCGGGTTACGGGATACGACCAGGATTGCCGCGAGTTCTCCTGAAATGTGGCGTGACATTTTTCTCTGGAACCGCGACAACGTGGTCATGTTTATTGAAGCCTATGAACGTTCATTGGGCCAATTGAAACAGCTGATTCGAGCGGGCGATGCCGCAGGCATCGAGAAGACATTGGAACGAGCCAGGCAGGAACGGGAAAAACTTTCCACTCAACCGGTTGTGTCGGCGTAGGATATCTATGGCGTCGTTGACGATTACCCCAGGCCGACCGTTACAGGGAACGATTTCTGTTCCCGGCGACAAATCGATTACCCATCGCGCGATCATCCTGACTGCGCTGGCGAGCGGAGTGAGTCGAGTTTCGCGCTATTGCCGGGGTGAGGATTGTCTCAATACGATGCGGGCGTTCCAGGCTCTCGGTGTACGCATCGATGAATCGGCCGATGAACTCTCTGTGCATGGCAAGGGTCTTTGGGGTCTGATCGAGCCGAACGGGCCTATCGATTGCGGGAATTCAGGAACGGGCATTCGCCTTCTAGCCGGTCTGCTGGCGGGGCAGGACTTTTTTACGGTATTGACCGGCGACGAATCGATTCGGCGTCGTCCAATGGGGCGGATCGTCAAACCGTTGCGGGAAATGGGGGCGACTATTACCGGCCGCAAGGGCGGTGAGCTTGCGCCGTTAGCGGTGCAGGGAAGCCGTCTCCGCGCCATCAGCTATGTTTCGCCGGTGGCGAGCGCGCAGATCAAATCCGCACTGTTGCTTGCGGCCTTGTTTGCCGAAGGGACGACTCGCTTCACGGAGCCTCGTCTTTCACGGGACCACACGGAGCGGATGTTTCAGTTTTTTGGTATCGGGTTGCGGCGAGAAGGGACCAGCGTGCTGGTCGATGGACGGCCCTCGGTCGGGTGGAATGCGGTGCCTCAACTAGTCGTGCCTGGCGATTTTTCTGCCGCCGCGTTCTTCATCGTGGGCGCGACGATTGTTCCTGGCTCGGATGTGACGATTCGTCATGTTGGCATCAACCCGACAAGAACAGGCTTGTTGGATGTGATGACAAGCATGGGCGCAGATATTCAATTGCTCAATCAGCGGGAAGAGGCCGGAGAACCGGTCGCAGACATTCGGGTGAAGTCGGCCAGGCTGCATGGGGTGGCGATCGGGCCGGACTTGATCCCGCAGACGATCGATGAGTTTCCCATCTTGTGTGTCGCAGCCGCAGTGGCAGAGGGTGAGACGATCATCTCCGGGGCCGAAGAATTACGCGTGAAAGAGAGTGATCGGATTGCGACGGTATCGGCAGAGTTGGGAGCCATGGGGGCGCAGATTACGGAAAAGCCCGATGGGATGGTTCTGCAAGGGCTTGGCGCGGGAGCGAAGAATGGTCGGTTGCGGGCTGCGCATGGCCGAAGCCACGGGGATCACCGGGTGGCGATGTCGTTGGCGATTGCAGGCTTGACGGCTTCAGCACCCACCCTGATTGACGAGACAGGCTGTATTGAGACATCATTCCCGGACTTTCATCAGACATTGTTGAATTTATTGGGCGATCGCCAGTGACGGTTATGATGCGGGGGCACGACGTGGGATCAGCTGCGAAAGAACAGCCGGCGAGTCAGCTTATTATTGCCATCGATGGCCCGGCAGGGGTCGGCAAGAGTACGGTGGCGAAGTTACTGGCCTCTCGATTGAACTATTTGTATCTCGATACGGGAGCCCTCTATCGGGCGACGGCTTGGGCCGTGATCGAGTCGGGGCGGGATCCGGCCGATGCGGAGGCGGTCGCCGCTCTCTTGCCGAGCCTATCGATCCAAATGCAGCTCCATCACGGAGCCGCGACGGTGTTGGTTAATAGCAGAGATGTGACTGGCGGACTCCGAACTCCTGAGGTGTCGTCCGCAGCGTCGGTGGTCTCAGCAATTCCCGCTGTTCGGGCCTGGCTATTGCCGATCCAGCGGCAGATTGGACAGGGCGGTGCAGTGGTGGCTGAAGGGCGAGACATGGGAACAACGGTCTTCCCTTCTGCAGACGTGAAGTTTTTCCTCGAAGCAGATCCGAATGTCCGGGCGCAGCGCAGGCACCGGGAGCTTGTGACGGCAGGACATTCCGGGGCACTTGAGGAGACGAGTGCGGATTTATCGAGCCGTGATACAAGGGATCGTTCTCGTCCGATCGCCCCGCTGGCTCCCGCTGAAGATGCTCGGCATATCGACACCTCGAACGTGTCTGCCGCAGAGGTGGTAGACCAGATGATGGCTGTGATTGCGGCGAAGTTGTGAGTTCGGCGATCTACGGGGTGTTATGGGCCCTCTTCCGGATCATCGGGTTGGTCTGTTTTCGTTACCGAGTTGTGGGGGCGGTTCCCAAGACCGGCGGGTTCATCGTGGCGGCGAACCATGCCAGTTATCTGGACATTCCGTTTCTCGGTTGTGGGATTTGGCGGCGGGCCTGGTATTTAGGCCGTAACGATCTCTTCCCCGTGCCAGGTTTCAAGGCGATCTGTCAATGGTTGGGATGGATTCCCTTGCGGACAGGCCGGTTGGATCGTGATGCTTTTGGCAAGGCGGTCAGTCTCGTCAAGGCAGGAAAGATTGTAGTGATCTTTCCTGAGGGTGGCCGCAGCGAGGATGGACGGCTACAATCCCCTAAGCCGGGGATTGGCGTGATTGTGGCGCAGACCGGTTGTGCGGTGGTTCCGGCCTATCTCAAGGGCACCTACGAGGTGTTGCCGACGGGAACCATGTGGCCGCGTTTTCGCCCCGTGACCGTTATCTATGGGGCACCCATTACGTTTTCCCGGAACGGGGATAACGGAGAGGCCAAGCAGTTTTATCAGGAAGTGACTCGCACCGTGATGGATCGCATTGCCTCTTTAGGTGACGTCGAGTCTCCGGTTCAGCAGTCCCGTGCCGGCATTCGCAAGGCTGAGTGAATGTCGGTGTATAACCATCAGCACCCGACTCCAGTCGGAAGGGTAGGATTTACATCATGAGTACGGTTTCACCATCGAGTGATCAGCAATTAGACCGAGCGGCCTTAGCGGCCCTCTACGAGGAGACCTTCAAGAACCTCGAAGAGGGTACGATCACAGAGGGTCGTGTCGTGGCCGTCAGCAAAGACAAAGTGGTGGTCGACATCGGATACAAGTCCGAGGGCATGATCTCCAACGATCAGTTCTCCACCGAGGAGCTCCAGAACCTCAAAGTAGGCGATCCGCTGAAAGTCTACATTGAGGAATGCGAAGACGCCGACGGCAATCTGGTTCTCTCCAAAGAAAAAGCCGACAAGATGAAGATTTGGGAGGAGCTGGAGAAGCTCTTCAACGAAGAAAAAAGCATCGACGGCAAAATTGTGGCGCGGATCAAGGGCGGCATGATGGTGGATATCGGCGTGAAGGCCTTTTTGCCTGGTTCGCAGATCGACCTTCATCCAGTGCGGGATCTCGACGGGCTGGTCGGGCGCACCTTTCCCCTCAAGATCATCAAGATCAATCATCGGCGCGGCAACGTGGTCGTGTCCCGACGCGTGCTTCTGGAGGAGACGAGGGATTCGAAGCGGAAGAATACCCTCTCCACGCTGAAGGAAGGCCAATTGATCCAAGGCGTGGTGAAGAACATCACGGACTACGGAGCCTTCATCGATCTCGGCGGCATCGACGGATTGCTGCACATCACGGACATGTCCTGGGGCCGTGTTGGCCACCCGTCGGAGATGTTCAACATCGGTGACAAGGTGGAAGTCAGTGTTCTCAAGTACGATCGCGAGACCGGGCGTATTTCGCTGGGCTTAAAGCAGAAGAGCGCCGATCCCTGGAGCGGGGTTGCCGGCAAGTACACGATTGGCACCCGCGTTCGGGGCCGTGTGGTGAGCCTGACCGACTACGGGGCTTTCATCGAGCTCGAGCCCGGTGTCGAGGGACTGGTGCATGTCTCTGAGATGTCCTGGACACATGAAGTCCGCCATCCGTCACGCGTCGTCTCCATCGGAGATCAGGTCGAAGCGGCGGTGCTGAACGTGGATCCTGGCAGCAGGAAGATTTCGCTCGGCATGAAGCAGACTGCGCCGAACCCCTGGGATATGGTGGAAGGGAAGTACGCCATCGGGACACGCATTGAAGGAAAAGTGAAGAGCCTCACAGACTTCGGCGCGTTCGTCGGACTTGAAGAGGGCATCGATGGATTGATCCATATCTCCGATATGTCATGGACGAAGCACATCAAGCACCCCTCTGAACTCTTCAAGAAGGGCCAGAAGGTTGAAGCGGTGGTGTTGCGGATCGACAAAGAAAAGGAACGGCTGTCACTCGGGTATAAGCAGCTCGGGAGCGATCCTTGGGACGCCGAGATCCCGAATAAATATGGCGTCGGGGATGTGGCGGTCGGGAAGGTCAGCAAGATCGCCGATTTCGGCATTTTCGTCGAATTGGACGGAGGTGTCGAAGGGTTGATTCACATCAGCGAGGCTGGCCTCGACCAACAGGCCAAGCTGGAAGAGAAGTTCAAGCTGGGGGACGAAGTCACGGCCAAGATCATCAAGGTCGATCGCGAAGAGCGGAAGATCGCGCTCAGCCTGCGCGATCATCAGTCGGATAACGATCGCCGGCAGGTCGATGAATATCACTCCACGCAAGGCACGTTAGACCAAAGCTTGGGTCGTGCGGTCAAGCAGAGCCGGAAGCGCAACCAAGCTGAGGACGAAAAGTAGGTTCGAGTCAGCAGGCATCAGCGTCAGCCGGGGGTGCCAGGCGCCCCCGGCACTGTGAGCAGATAAGACAACATGAGTAACGAAGTAACAGAAAAGCCGGCCAAGCGCGGGATCGTGCGCAAAGTGTTGTGGGCGCTCGGCATCGGGCTAGGCCTGCTCTTTCTGATGAACCTGTTCCTTCCCGATCTTGATCTTTCGATGGAGGATCGGGTTGGGCTGATCCGTATTGAAGGCGTTATTCTGGATGCCCAATCCACGATCAGCGAATTGAAGCGATTTGCCGACAATCCTTCCGTGAAAGCCATTGTCCTGAGAATCGACAGCCCCGGCGGCGGGGTTGTCCCGTCGCAAGAAATCCATGATGCGGTCCAACGCATTCGGAACAAGAGCAACAAGCCTGTGATCGCCTCAATGGGATCGGTCGCGGCATCAGGGGGCTATTACATTGCCGTGGCGACTGATCGGATCATGGCTAACTCCGGGACGTTGACGGGGAGTATCGGCGTGATCATGGAGACGGCCAACGTCGAAGGGCTGCTCAAGAAGATCGGGGTCGAAGGTGTGGTGATCAAGAGCGGCCGATTCAAAGACGTGGGGTCGCCCCTCCGGAAGATGAGCGACGAAGAACATGCGCTGCTCCAATCCGTCATGGACGATGTCCATAAGCAATTCATCGAGGCCGTAGCGGAAGGACGCGGGCTTGCGTTGGTGGATGTGCAGGCCTTGGCGGATGGACGAATTTTCACGGGCAGGCAAGCCAAAGAGTCGAAGCTGGTGGATGAGCTTGGGGATCTCGAGGATGCGATTCAGCTGGCTGCGGATTCAGCCGGCATCGAAGGTGAGCCGAAAATTATCGAGCCTCGCCGGAGATTTTCCTTTAGAGAGCTGATCGAATCTCGAGTCTCGATGCTCTTTCCCCGATTGGACTTTTATCATGGACTCGGGTTCAAGTATCTCATGGCATTCTAGTGCGGTCGGATCGACGAGCGGGTTGATTCATCAACACGAAAGGGGAGTCCGATATGACGAAGGCCCAGATCATCGAGCGCGTCTCTGAGCAGATCACGACCTTGACGAAGCGGCAAGCGGAAGTCGTCGTCAACACGATTTTTGATTGTGTGCGTGATTCGTTGAAGAACGGGGACAAGACGGAGATTCGAGGGTTCGGCAGTTTTCGCCTGCGGGCACGCCGGATGAAAGAAGGGCGAAATCCTAAGACCGGTGCGACCGTTGCGGTCCCTGCCAAGAAAGTTCCCTTCTTCAAGGCCGGCAAAGAATTGAAGGAACTCCTGAACCAGTCATAACAGGAAGCGCACCATGAATTCACCAGATTCCCAGAATACAGCCGAGGTTGAGGTCCGGTGGACGGACGAGGCGTCCAAGCGTCTGGAGCGTGCCCCGATATTTTTGCGCGGCATGGTCCGTCGTCTGGCTGAGAAAAAAGCCCGAGAGCTTGGCTATGCAGAGATCACGGGGGAAACCCTCGATCAATTTAAGAACCAAATGATGGGCGGGATGGGCGGCGAATCCGGCATGGCGGACGCTGCGGAGGAAATGGCGCAAGGCCATCTACCTTGGACTGCTGCGGCGAAGGAACGGCTGAATTCCGTTCCTGAGTTTATGCGCAACATGACCAAGCAGATTGCCGAGGAGGTCGCCAAGGAACGGGGCCATCTCGAGGTGAATGTCGACCTGTTTGAAAAGGTTGAAGCACTGGGGGATCTCCGGGAGGCCTCTGCTCCTTCGCTTGAATGGAGTGAGGGCGCGTTGGCTCAACTTCACGAGAAATTGAAGCAATCGCCTCCGATCGCCATCGAATTTGTCACGGATATGTTGCGGCGTGATACTGAAGATTTGGCAAGAGAGAAGGGCCTGACGCGGATCGACGAGTCGGTGCTGCTTCAGTTATGGGATGCGCCGCAGGAGCGAGTGACGTGGACCGATGAAGCGTGGAAGCGCCTACAGACGTCTCCGGATTTTGTACGGAGCGGAATTCGTAAGGCCGCTGAGCGACGGGCTCGGAAGCTTGGGCTCAAAGAAGTGGATTCGGAGCATTTAACGACCTTTCGGAACCAGGCCATGATGAAAGCCGTCAAACGGATTCGCTCATTCGGCTATAACGAGCTGACGTTTGAAGCCTTCGATACGGCGCTGGAGAAGACCAAGCGGCTTCAGGGTAATGACCAGGCGGAGAAGCGCTTGCAGGAAATTCGTGGACATTTTGCCGATCCTGATGTGAAGAAACCGGACGGTGGGACGCTTGGCGCCGATTTGATGGGACGCTTTCGCCGGTATCTCAAGGGAGAAGGACCGCTCTAGCGGCAGGATGCCGAAGAAGGCCGCCAGCATTGAAAGCGCTGAACGGTGAGCGATGAACCTGAAGGCGGGCGGAATCGTCTCTCTCAGCGTTCCGCGTTCATCGTTCAAACCTCACAGTTTCACTCGCTTCGGACTTGCTGGACTGGATGGTTGAGCATTCTGCAAGGGCAGTTTTTCTTCCCGCCAGCTCGCATCAAAACGCTACTGGTTCTTCGCGTGGCTCTCGGACCCGTCTCGGACGAGTAGTCTGGGGCTATTCTATGAGGTAGAGGGAGGGGCCGCTTGAGGGCGGCCCCTGCTGTATTAGAGGGCGGCTGCCTGCTGCGGCCAAAACTTATGACGGATTTGCGGGAGCGGCTCGCTATCGAAATTGGGGATATCGTAGAGACAACGGTCGATCGTCGTGACCTCGTCTTCTGTCAAGTCCAAGGTCACTCTCTTTTTCCAGAACTGATCGAGCGTGAAGTAATCTCCAGACTGGGGCTTTTCCGCCAGCAGCGCCTTCATCTTTTCGAAGCCCGCCGTATCTACTCCGGGAACGCGTCCCTTATTACGGTCGTGGCACCAGTGTAATACTTCAGCGATTCCGTACATCGATAATTCGATCTGCATCATCTTGCTCATGATTCCTCCATGCCAAACTAAGAGGGGCATTCTACCTCAAACCCCGTTCCATTTTCAAAGCAGTTGGTAAGCGCTCCAGGATTGGGAAAATACGCTTTGGCGGGGATTGTTGTGCCGTTGGATTGATTGCCAGGAGAAAGCGGCGGTCTGTATACTGGCGCGGCTTGCCTCGAATGGAAGGCCCAGTAAAAAGGCCTCTCTCGGCAGGCGATTTCCCCTATCGCCAGTTCTCGCTCAAGGAGTCGCGCGTGATCATCCAAGGCGACAGCCATTATAGCGGTAGGCCATGGTGTTCTATGGCCTTGGCGACCAGCCTGTGCTTTTTTGTGGCAAGCGGCTGTACCAAACAAGACCCCTATACCCCACCGGATCTTTTCTACTATTTTGCCAGTTATCAAGTTGGTAAGAGCCCGACGACTGTTACCCCTGCAGATGTGAATCAAGACGGGTTGACCGATTTGTTGACGACCAACATCGGCAGTAATACGCTGTCGATTCTTTTGGGGAACGGCGACGGCACCTTTCGCGAGCAAGTCCAACTCAATACCTGTAAAGAGCCCCGCTCGCTCGCTCTCGGGATGTTCAATCATGATCCGTACTCCGATGTGGCCCTGGCTTGCTCCGGGGGGGACGAGGTGGCCGTACTCTTCGGTCGGAGCGACGGGAAGTTTGAAGAAGGTCCGCGTTACCCGGTACATCGGACTCCCATTGCCATTGCCAGCGGCGATCTCAACGGTGATGGTGCCGTGGACCTGGTGGTTGCATTGCGAAACGACAAGATTAAAGTATTTTTGGGGACCGGAACCGGTGAATTCTCCCATGGGGCGCAGTACGAATATGGCGATACGCCCACGTCTGTGGCGTTGGCCGACTTGAATGGCGATGGGAAGGTCGATTTGGCTGTAACCAACGGGGGGCCGATGTCGAATGCGGTTTCCATCTGGGTTGGAAATGGGGACGGCACGTTTCGCCCTCCCGTCGACTATAAGACGGGGAAGCGCCCGCTCGGGGTGAGTTTCGCAGATTTCAATAATGACCGGAACAGTGATTTGCTCGTGATCAATGGCGAACGAGATAGCTTTACGACGTATCTCGGCAACGGGAATGGAACCTTTCAGGCAGGGCACGATTCCGGCGCCGATGCAGGGCCCAACTTCGGGCTCGCACGAGATTTCAATGGCGATCGACGTACCGACGTGGCCATCGTTAATCTTCAGTCGAGCGATCTTTCCATTCTCTTCGGACGGGGCGATGGAACCTTCGAATATCCGCCCAGAAACTATCGGACGAAGCCAGGTCCCTTCGCGCTCGCGATGTTCAGAGTGACGACGAAGGAGGCTGAAGAGCCGGGGCTGGTGACTGCAGATAACGGTAGTGGAACGGTCTCCATCTTTCTTCATAAAGGACTGAAGGGGGCGACTGCTCCGGCGGTAAATGTGCCATGAGGCCTGTGCTCGCGTTTCAGCATGCAGGCGTGACGGCAAAGAGCCGTCTGCTTGACAGCCTACTGACCCTCGGATAGAGTGGCCCACAGTGCGTTTTAGGCCTGTTGATGCTTTGTTTCGAGGATACCAGTGAGATCTTTTGGGTGGTGGTTTGCTGTCGGCGCGCTGCTTACCCTGTCTGTGCTGATGGTACAGGGTGGCGTGCGAGACTTGCTCGATGGAGCCCCTCCAGGTAGCGGAGCGAGCCCGTACCTCTCGTTTGGCACCACGATTTTCGGCGGAGGGTTGTTGGCCGGTTGTTTAGCCTTAGTCATGAATCGACTGCGATAGATAGAGAATCTGAAGACAGGCGTCTCGATGCACTGTTTGAAATGCAAGGGATGTATGATGATCGAGCGTCACTATACGTTAGAGAATCGGCGTCTCTATGCCCGTTGTTTGAATTGCGGTTTCTGGATTGACCTCGCCGATCTGCTTCGATTCTTCCATAAAGTGATCGACAGTGGATTTCGTGGAGGGAAGGTGCGGGAGTCCTTTACGCTGTGAGTAGGAGTCACGAATTCATGATGACAAAAGACCGCGAGATGTTCTCTCGTGGAACATTCTTGGCCCGCGCTATGGGGTTGCTCACCGGGCTGATGTTGGTCAGTGCCGTGACCGGCACAGTCTCGATTGCGTTGGCGAAGAATGCGACCGCACAACCGGCACATGCCCGTACGGCGATCTCGTCGCACCAGTTTCCGCCCTGGCGAGTCGCTCCAGCCCATGGCATTCTTCTCAAGGACCTCAAAACTGGGCGCGTCTTGTATGAGCACGATGCCGGGAAGCGCATGTCTCCCGCCAGCCTCACGAAAATCATGTCGGCCCTGGTCATTCTCGAAAAAGGTCACTTAGACGATCTCGTGACGATTAGCCCCAATGCCGCACGGGCCCATAAGACGCATTTGCGTGTCAAAGCAGGGCAGGTCTTTAGGTTGGAAGATCTGTTGAAGGCTATGTTGATCATGTCCGCGAACGATGCCTGCCTTGCAGCGGTGGAGCATGTCGGTGGCGATGAGGCACAGTTCGTGACGCTTATGAATGCCAAGGCTGCAGCCTTGGGCTTGACCGATACGCATTTCAGTAATGGCTGTGGGTTCGATAATCCTGACCATTATTCGACGGCCGAAGATCTCGCTGCGTTGAGCCTGATTGCCCTCGATCAGCCGATCTTCCGGCAGTTGGTTCGAGAAGAGCGCGCGATTATCACGGCTGTGAATGGTCACCATGCGTATGTTTTGCACACGACGAACAAATTGCTGGGACGCATTCCCGGCGTTGAAGGGATTAAGACAGGCTTTACATCCAAAGCTGGCCGATGTCTTATTGCCAAAGTCTCGCAGAACGGAAGCGATCTTCTCCTCGTGATCCTCAACTCGAATCGTCGTTGGAATACCGCGACGAACCTCATTACCTACGGGCTACAGGTCGCCGACGCTCCACACTGAGCTCTCTGTTTAATCAAGTCGACAGGCACATGGATGAATTGAGCCGGCTGCCAATAGGCGGCCTGCTTCTGCAAGCCATTAACCGGGAGAGCGGATAGAGGTAGTGAGTCTTGCTGTGGGAGAGACCGATAGACGGCAAAAGGGCTAGGGTTTCTCCGGCGCGATGAGCGCCGCAGAGCAGCCATTCGTGTCGGGCCTGTTACCGAGTCGGGGAAAACTCCACGTTGACATCTTTCCCGAGATAATTGATGACGAATCCCTGTTTGTCGTACGCCATGATGGCGCCCATCACGTTTTCGTCTCCATACTCTTCCTGCCCCAGAAGCTTCCGCACGTCATCAGGGCTTTCGCTGTTCAATACGTTGCGAAAGATGCCGCGAGTCTTATAAGAAAATCGGTTATTGATAAAGATCAGATCGACTTTGCCATCCTGGATGCGTACGCCTGCCATTGGACCGGTCGGTTTGCGTTGGTCGAGCAAGAAAATAAATGAAGCTTCCTGTTCCACTTTAATTCCAGGAATCTTTTCATTTACCAGCGAGTCCACGGCGGTGGCTTCAGGATCTCCCAACTTGACTCCAAACAGCGAAATGTCGACACTCTTCAAGGTCTTAGGGTCCATCACGTCGTGCTTGCTCAATTCGTAGGGCTCTCCGTAGCCAGGGGCCGCCCATGCACCGACTCCGGTCATCACCATACAGATTAGCGTGACGACTCGCAGTAAATCCTTCATCGACTCCTCCTTAGCCATGGGTTCCTGGAGATGTAGGGCGTTGAAAATTCAATAGCGAAATTGGTGGGACCATGCAGTATTGGTGCATTTTATCGAACAGCCTGAGAACTTGCAAGGAATGGCTGCATGCGAGGTGGCAGATGCCGGAGAAATGTGTGTTGTGGCGAACGGTTGCCGGGCTCGGTCTGTTGACGATGTTTGCAGGCTGTGTGGCAACGGAGCAGATGCCAACCGGCAAGTCACTCTATGAGCGGATTGGGGGGAAACCTGTCATTTCCGTGGTCGTCGAACAAGGTATGGCCAATGTGCTTGCTGATACCAGGATCAATGGCCGGTTTGCGACTGCCGATATCCGGAAACTAAAAGGCTACCTCGTCGATCACCTCTGTATGGCGACAGGAGGTCCCTGTACCTACAGCGGTCGCGCCATGAAGACGGCTCATGCCGGGATGAGGATTTCCACGGGAGACGCTGGGGCATTCGTGGAGGACCTGGTGAAAGCGATGGAGCTGGCGAAGGTCCCAGCGCAAGAAAAGGGAGAACTCTTAGATCTTCTGGGGTCAATGAAGAAGGATATTATTGAGGCGCGATAACGGCTACGGAGCAATGAGAGCGCTGAACCATCCCTGCTCGCATCTCGACGTGAGAAATTAGTTGCGGTGATGAGTGCTCATGAGGACGGCACCGAGGCGCCGGAGTCGTTGGAAATAGGGCCGGCAATCTTCCTCAAGTTCGTTGGTCAGGCCATCGAGATCGGCAACACAATCTTCGAGGATCACGAGGCGCTGGGCATCAAGGCCTTCCGGACTATCGAGGAAATACACCACACATCCACTGATCACCGTATCTAATGTCATCAACGGCCCCTCATGTTGGCGCTCTACGTGAGGCCATTGTGCCTCCTTGTGGGCTTCCCAGAGGGATAACAGGGCATCCCGATCCATTCTACGGGGCTCCAACCATTCACCGGACTCAGTTTCGACCGATCCACCCTAGCGCATGGAATAACAGGACCGCAAGCATACAGAGACCCAGACCCCAGAACCGGTAGTCGATGTCTTCTCGTTCAAGGCACCATGCAATGACTGGCTTACGCCACGAAGGTGGTCCGATCGACAGGAAGGTGCCTTTTGCGATCATGCCTCCTGCCGTGACCACCCAGAGCCATGGGTAGGGCAGGTCGTTCGCGGCAACGAGCAAGAGGACGCCTCCGAATATCGCAAGAAATTCCCATCGCAACATTCCCGGAGATTGCTGCAGTACTTCTCGGACCTGCGCGATGATGTAGCGTGGAGCCATCAACAGCAGGATCCCATCGGCCAGCCAAATTCCGGCAAGTGCGGCCAACGCATAGTCCTTCAATCGATAGTCTCTGACTGCTGGCGGCTCTTGCTCTTGTGTCTTGTGCCGTTCACGGATAGAGCCCACGATGGAGATGGGCTTGCGCCACTTTGTCGATTCCGCTCATCAATGCGGCCATACGCATGGACGTATTCTTGGATAAGGAAAACTGTAAGGTCCGATGGAAGGCGTTGATCAGAATATCTTGCAGCCGCTCCTGAATGTCCTTGGCCTTCCAGAAAAAGCGCTGCCCATCCTGCACCCATTCGAAGTAGGACACGATGACGCCACCGGAGTTGGCCAGGATGTCCGGGATGATAAAGACCCCCTGATCTTGCAGGATGCGATCGGCCTCCAGAGTCGTCGGACCGTTTGCTCCTTCAGCGAGAATTCGACAATGGAGCTTCCCGGCATTCCGCCCGGTGATCTGTTCAGATAACGCGGCGGGGACCAGCACGGTGCAGTCAAGCTGCAGTAGTTCGTCGTTGGAGAGCCAGTCGCCCAGCTTGGTGTCACGGAGGGATTGCCCGTGAGTTTTACAGCGTGTGAGGAGTTCAGGAATATCCAGACCGTTTGCGTTGTGAATGCCTCCGTTCACGTCGCTCACGGCGATGACGCGAGCACCACATTCCTGCATGATGCGGGCAGTATGGGCCCCCACGTTGCCGAATCCCTGGATCACCACAGTGCTGTTCCGGATATCGAGCTTGAGGTGACGAAGCGCCTCGATGGTGACATAGACCACTCCGCGGCCGGTGGCTTCTTCACGCCCAAGGCTGCCTCCAATCGAAAGGGGCTTGCCGGTCACGACGCCTGGCACCGAATACCCCACTTGCTGACTGTAGGTGTCCATGATCCAGGCCATCACCTGAGCATCTGTACCGACGTCCGGCGCCGGCACGTCTTTCTCCGGGCCGATCAAGGGGAAGATTTCCGCTGCATAACGTCTGGTCAATCGTTGTAATTCTGCCCGCGACAATTGTTTCGGATCGACCGCGACCCCACCCTTCGCTCCGCCATAGGGCAGGTCGGCCAATGCGCACTTCCAGGTCATCCACATGGCGAGTGCCGCGACTTCCCCAAGATTCACGTCCGGGTGATAACGAATGCCGCCCTTGGTGGGGCCGCGAGAGGAATCATGCTGCACACGATAGCCGGTATAGACTTCGACCCGGCCGTCATCCATTCGAATGGGTACGCTGACGATCAGAGACCGCTGTGGAAGTTTCAGCCGCTCGCGTAAATTGGGATCGAGTTCCATGGCCTCGGCTGCTTGGTCAAATTGCGCCATCGCCAGTCGGAAGGTCGGTGTGTCGAGTTCGTGCATAGGCGGTTCCTCTTGTCAGCCGTGCGTGAGCGTCGTTGCGGCGAGGGTATTGTGATGGTCTTCCTGTCCCATGATCTCGGGCGGGAGGTTCATCCATCGTACGTTGAACGTTCGCGCAAATTCCTGCGCCACCTGTTGCGCGACGGTCGAAATAGACAAGGGAGACTGTCGAATCTCAGCCATGGAGGTGATCGGGCACGCGGTCAAGCCACAGGGCACGATATGGGAAAAAGGGGAGAGGTCCAGATCGACGTTGAGCGCGAATCCGTGAAGAGTCACGCCATGATCGATCCTGACTCCGATTGCCGCAATCTTTGCATCCGCATCATGCCAGCGGACCCAGACGCCAGGTGTCTTTTCGACACGATAGCCCTCAATGCCCCATCGTGCGAGTGTATGGATCAAGACCTCTTCCAACTTCTGCACATACTGTTTCGGGCCTGAACAATAACGCGACAGCTTGAGGATCGGATAGCCCACGATCTGTCCCGGTCCATGATAGGTAATGGAGCCGCCACGATCGACGGATTGGAAGTCGGCGCCTGTTTGGCGGAGGATCTCTTCTCCGCAAGCCCAATGTGTGGGTTTGGTACTTCGACCCAGGGTATAGACTGGCTGATGCTCAAGGAGTAACAACGTATCCTCTTGTTTCTCCGCAATCCGTTCTTCCCGTAATTGTTGCTGGAGTATCCAGGCTTCGTCATAGGGGACCGGCTTGGGAAACTGGACGAGCCTGCCTTCTTGCGGATGGGGCTTGCAGTCGTGCCCTGTAAAGTCGTGACTGTGCCGGGATCCGTCGGCGTGATTCATGGGAGAGCCTTCTGCAGCGCAGGATTCTGAATCGAGATGGTGGACTGGACGTTTTTTCTCTGCAGGGTCAGTTGCAGGCTGGGGAGGTCTCCCGAACGTCGGATGGAGTGCCAGAAATCTCCGAGATTATAGATTTGATGTTGATCGACGGCAGTAATGATGTCGCCGCTCTGGAGGCCTCCTGTGACGGCTGCTCCTCCCGGTTCGACATTCAGCGCCAATACTCCACGGTCACCGTCCAGTCCGAAACTCGCCATGATGCTTGCGGTGATAGTCACAGGGGTAAATCCGATGTCCGGACGAAGGACCGATCCACGGACGATCATCGATTGAATGTGGGGATAGATGGCCTCCATCGAAATCGCATAACTAATGGCTTGGGCGGATGGCGCGATGGCCACATTAATGCCGATCACATGACCGGCCAGATCCGCGAGTGGACCTCCGCTATTGCCAGGATTGATGGCCGCATCGGTTTGGATCAGATCGTAGAGTGTTTCGCCATCCGGAGTCAGCACTGAGCGATCGACGGCGCTGACGACACCGACGGTGACGGTCGAGCCCCCTTTGAGCGCGAGAGGATTGCCGATGGCAACGACCGACTCGCCAATCTCAAGCACCGGCACAGGACTGAGTGTCGCGGGCACCAAGTCCGTTGCTGTGATCTTGACGAGGGCCAGGTCCAGCAGGAAATCCCGCGCAACGACACGGCCTGGGGTGAGCCGACCCGTTGAGAGTCCGACAACCAGGCTCTTGATACCCGCTACCAGGTGATTGTTCGTCAGGATATAGCCGCTTTCATCGATAATCACGCCGGACCCTGACCCCGATTGTGCCTGCGCGGGAGTGGCCGGCATGCCGCGAGTGAGAATGGTGACAACCGAGGGGCGTACCTTCGCCACGACCGCAGGGACTGACAGGGATTTTTCGTGGACGGGGACCGATCCAATCAGGGGCTCAGCGTTGGCCGTTCGTCCGTCTGGGACCATGGCGATGACAAGAGGGAGTAAGAGCGAAATTGTGAAGGAGTGAAAGGGGCTGGACTTTGTCTCTGCTGTGCGGACTGTGGTCATGGGGCCTCACATACTAAGTCGGCCTCATTGTGGCATAAGTGTCTTCAGTGTGAAAGCTGCGTAACAGAAAAGGGGCGAGGATAACCCTCGCCCCTTTCTGCTTCCTGCATCTGCGGTTTACTGGATGGCAGCAAACATTTCCTTAATCTGGGGGGTCTTCAGTTTCTTGAGCGCTTTCGCCTCGATCTGGCGAATCCGCTCCCTTGTGACCGACAGGCTCTGCCCGACCTGCTCCAATGTGCAGGACTGATCGTGGCCGATCCCGAAGCGCAGTCGGATGACGGTTTGCTCTCGGGGCGTGAGTGTGCCGAGAATACGTTCAAGCTGCTGCGCCATTTCCGTCTGGTGCACATTGGCATCCGGAGGGACGGCTTGCAGGTCGGGAAGGAGTTCCCCGAGTTCCGTGCTACCATCGCCCACCAGTTTTTCGAGTGCGACCGGCTCTTGAAAGGCCTGCACGGTTTCGTGGAGCCGTTCCGGTCTCATCCGCAGCACGTCCGCCACTTCTTCGATTCGGGCCGGCCGACCCAACTGTTGCCCGAGCCGTCTGGTCACGCGGAGGATTCGGTGCGAGGCTTCAGTCTGGTGCACCGGAATGCGAATGGTCCGCGATTGATCTGCGAGCGCACGGGTGATGCCTTGGCGGATCAACCAGGTCGCATAGGTGCTGAATTTGAACCCCTTCCGGTATTGATACCGCTCGGCCGCTTTCATCAACCCGATATTGCCCTCTTGCACGAGGTCCAGCAGCGTCAGTCCTCGGCCGGTGTAATGTTTTGCGACATCCACGACGAGCCGCAGATTGCAGCGCACCAATTCGTCTTTGGCCTGTTCGAGCAGGACCCGCGCGGAACGGAGGGTGTCTAACCCTTCTTTGAGTTGTTTGGCGATGGTCACCGGAAGCTTCTGCTTCCCAGCTTCCAGGCTGATCATGTCAGCGAGCTTCTGTTCGGCCTTATCGATCGCGCTGGCCGAGAGTCCGCTCAAATCTTTGACCATCTGGAGTGTGTGTTGCGTCTCAAGTACCGAGGCGGTGCGTGTAAGTTTAGGGAAGACTCGGAGGGTCTGGCGTAAGGCCTTTCGAATCGTGCTCGTTCCGGAATCGATCTTCTTCGCCAGTTCGACCTCTTCTTCTCTGGTCAAGAGGGCTCGTTCGCCGAAGGAGCGAAAGTACAGTGACTCCAACATGAACGGGCCGCCGCTCACTGAAGCCCGAGTCGTTGACTTCACCGGTTCCTCTGGTTGTTCCTCTTCAGAGGTCTCTTTGCCGATCACATCCAACAAGTCGCTCGCTTCAGGATCGTCCGCATCAACGTCCTTTGCCATCGTGACAAGCTCTTCCGGCTCAGGGGTTGGGAATAGATTCTTTTTCATGTCGTCGCCCCTCCTCTGATTGTCCGATCTGTTGCTCCGCATGGTCGTGACCTCAACTGGTTCCGGTTCTTGTGTCCTATTCTATGAGAGACAGCGTTCCGTCAAACGATTCATGCTGAGTCTGTGCGGACGGGCTGTTCTCTTGTCTCACTACGGAGCAAATCCTGTGCTGGATTGTTCATGAGAATGATGGATCGCAATCTTACGGAAAAGGCTGCTCTATTAGAGTGGCTTAATGAGGATCTTGGAGAGGGTGTGAGGCAACCTTGCTACAGGTGTGTGGTGGTGGCACTCGAGCAACAGACTGAATTGCCACATTTTCCATAAGCTCAGTTATTTTGGGAAATGGGAGGTTGTGCGATGGGAGATAAGATAGTTATGGTGAGATTGTTCGCCGCTATGCGCTCAACGAGCGTCTGAGTCTCGCGACTCTTGCCATACGTGCAATCGGTTTTTCAAGAAGACTCATGGTGGAGGTCGAGAAATCCCTCCTGTTGGCCGTTTGTTTGGTTGAAAACCTGGCACAGCGCTTCTAGAATGAGCCCCCATGTCACAACTTCAATCAGGCGAACGTATTCATTTGGTCGATAAAAAAGGGCGGCAGTATGCCCTGACCCTCAAGGCTGGAGATCGCTACCAACTGAGCGGTCATAAAATTGCGCACGACGATCTCATCGGGAAGCCCGATGGTTCTCTCGTCACGCTCTCCGGCAACAAGACGATGTTGGCGCTGAAGCCGACGTTCGGTGACTATGTGCTGAAGATGCCACGGGGCGCGCAGGTGTTGTATCCGAAGGATTTGGCGCTTATTCCTATGTGGGCGGATGTCTATCCTGGCGCGCGGGTCTTCGAAGCAGGGACTGGCTCAGGAGCCTTGACGATGGCCCTCTTGCGCGCCGTGGGTCCGCGGGGCATCGTCGTGACGTACGAAGCCCGCGAGGATTTCGCGAAAACGGCGATGACGAACATCGAACGGTATATGGGCCCGATGCCAAACCTCATCTCGCTTCGTCGGAACGTGTATGAGGGAATTAGCTTACTCGACGATGGTTTGCCATTTGATCGTCTCGTCCTCGATCTTCCTGAGCCCTGGCAGGTGGTCCCGCATGCCGCGCAGGTCCTTCGTTCCGGCGGCATGTATTTGAGTTTTGTTCCCACCGTTCCTCAAGTGGTGCAGACGGTCGAGGCCCTTGAGAAAGCGATGGTCTTTGGCATGATTGAAACGTTTGAGTCGCTGTTGAGGACTTGGTCGATTCAGGGGCGTAGCGTGAGGCCGGATCACCGGATGGTCGCCCATTCAGGCTTTATTACGGTGGCGAGGAAAATCGAGTCTGGTTTGTGGCCGACGGCTCAAGCGGCTGAAGCTATGGACGAGACTCGTGATGCCCATGAAGAGCGAGAGGACGACGCGCGATGAATCGATTGCAAGGAAAGGTCGCGGTCGTCACGGGAGGCAACGCGGGTATCGGTGAAGCGATCGCGAAAGCCTTTGCGCGCGAAGGAGCATCGGTCGTGATTACGGGAAGACGGCAAGGAGAGCTGGACCGAGTTGTGATCGATATTGTGAAGGCGCATGGCAAAGCCGTTGCCGTTGCCGGGTCGGTCACAGATGAACGCCATGTCCAGGAAGCCGTGCTGGCGACGGTGCAGCAGTTCGGACGGCTCGATATTCTCGTCAACAATGCCGGAGTTGGAGATTTCGGGAAGCGTCTGCATGAGATCGATGATACAACCTGGTCGCAAGTCCTCGACGTTAATCTCACCGGGGTGTTCCGGATGACGCGCGCGGCACTGCCGCAGATGTTGAAGCAGGGGAAGGGCGCCATCGTTAATATCTCCTCCATCGCAAGCCTTGTCGGACTTCCTACATTGCCGGCCTATGCTGCGTCCAAGGGGGCGCTCGATGCCATGACCAGAGCCATCGCGGTTGACTACGCCAAGGAAGGCATCCGCTGTAACGTGGTGAACCCCGGCCTTATCGATACGCCGATGGCCGCTCCGCTGATGAGCAACCCCGAGCAACTGGCCCCGATTCTCGCGCACTATCCTATCCGTCGAGCTGGTAAGCCGGAAGAAGTGGCCAGTTTGGTTCTCTATCTGGTTTCCGACGAGGCAGCCTGGGTTACGGGCGGGACCTTTCCGATCGATGGAGGGATGACGATCTCGTGAGTCGGCGTCCCTTGCGAGTGGTCAACCCTACCGCCGTCGCGATGGGTGCCTATCTGTTCTTCTAAATCAACAGCAGTCGTGAGTTTTCGACCTATGGACATCAATGCACAAACTCAGTTCTGCGGTGTCATCGGTAATCCCGTCGAGCATTCGCTTTCGCCGGCGATTCATAATGCCGCGTTTCAGAAGCTCGGGCTGAACTTCGTGTATCTGGCCTTCCGCGTGGAAGCGATCGGCGATGCGATTCGTGGGCTGCGCGCGTTGGGTAATTTCCGCGGCGCCAGCGTGACCATCCCTCACAAGGTGGCAGCCGTTCCATTTCTTGACGCGGTTGAGCCGACTGCGCGTCATATTGGTGCGATCAATACCATTGTGGCTGAAGGCGGGACCCTTACAGGGTATAACACCGATGCGACCGGCGCGTTGCGCGCGCTTCGTGAGGGCGGGGTTGCCTTGAAAGGGCGTCAGGTCGTCATGCTTGGATCAGGAGGCGCAGCTCGCGCGATTGCCTTCGCGCTTGGGACGGAAGCCGGGATCGATCGCTTGAGCCTACTAGGAATCGATGAACGGGAACGCACTGTCTTGGCCGGAGACCTCCAGTCGAAGACCGGGATGACCGTGCAGGCATTGCCTCTGGATGAAGGGACGTTGCGAGAGCTTCTACCGGGCACGCATGTGCTGATCCATTGCACCCCGATGGGCATGTCGCCCAACGTACAGGGAACTGCTGTGCCGGCGACGTTGCTGCATGCAGGATTGACGGTCATGGATATCGTCTATAATCCGCGGGATACCCAATTGCTGAAGGATGCAAAGGCGATAGGTTGTCGTACGATTCCCGGACTCGAGATGTTTCTTCATCAAGCCGCGGCTCAGTTTGAGCTCTGGACCAATCACACTGCCCCAACTGACGTGATGCGCGCCGTCCTGGAGTCCCGTTTCTCATGAACATCGTGCTGATTGGCTATCGAGGGACCGGCAAGAGCACGGTGGGCCGACTGTTGGCGGCGCGGTTGGGACGAACGCTCGTGTCAACCGATGCGGAGATCGTCGCTCGTGCGAAACGCGCGATTCCGGAGATCGTTGCCCAAGAGGGATGGGATTATTTTCGCGATCTGGAGTCCGATATCTGTAGGGAATTGGCCGGCCGTGACCAGTTGGTTATCGATACCGGCGGCGGGGCCATCCTTCGCCCGCAGAATGTAGAGGCATTGAAGAAGAACGGCAGGTTGTTTTGGCTGACGGCCTCCGTCGAGACGATTGCAACACGAATCGGCGGCGATAATCAGCGTCCCTCATTGACGGGGACCAAGTCGTTTGTTGATGAAGTAGCGGATGTGTTGCGAGAGCGAACGCCGAAGTATCAAGCGGCCGCCGATCATGTCGTTGCGACGGATGATCGATCGATCGATCAACTGGTGGAGACGCTTCTCACATTGGTGTGAGCAGGCTAGACTCCTGTCCTTGACAAGATCTCCTTCGAAGTGTTTGAAATAGCACATGCGCCCGTAGCTCAATTGGATAGAGCATCGGACTTCGGATCCGGGGGTTGGGGGTTCAATTCCCTCCGGGCGCACCATATCTTCCAGTGAATCCTCAGTGTGTAATCGTTGACGTATCACAGGCTTGTAAGTGCCTTCCCGGTCTTTTTTAGTAGGTTATCCCCCACCAAAGCTGCATAGATTTCTCTGCTCCTCAGCAGTATCCTCGTATCAGGAAGCAGGATCCATGGGGAGTTGAATATGGTGCTATGCTATAGGCGTGGTTGTGCTGGGTCCTTTCGCGGGAGCCTCGCAGGCCATAAGTACCGACAGGCTTGGACGAGGCATTGTCCTTGTTGCGGACGTTGGCTGACGAAGCAAGAGCCTGCAGCGCCATGGGCCTGTTCGTGCGGATGGTGGAGTGGATAGCGCATCGTCACCGAGAGGAGAGGCGTATTATGAACCATGTAGTCCTCCATGACGTCCGGGCTAGTTTTTTTCTGATGGTGGGTTTGGCGATGCTGGCGTTTATTTGTGCCGTGGCGGCGTTGAGCACGGTGATGCGTCCGGCTCGGTGGGCGGATCGTAAGTCGTCACAACTATAAGCGACTTTTCTCTGGCCTCTCCGTTCATGTGCGGAATGGCGGGCCGCCTAATTTACCGCCCTAATCCTCAAGCGTTCTTCTCTCTCCCCCAACAGGCTGACATTTCAGGGGAAATACTTCTCGGTTGCCCCTCAATCTCACTTTTTCATTCAGGTGCTATATTTGATGTGAACAGGCTGAGTTGTGTTTTCGTGTCATTCCAACGATGGGGGAAGAATCATGGTCGGAAGTTCAATGAAAATGAGTACGGTGGCTGCTTTGGGGCTTGCCCTGTTTGTCAGTCAAGGCTGTAGCATGAAATGGTTGCAGTCCGATGGAGAGACGGGAGCAGGGGCATCGCAAAACGGTTCGAATCAGGGTTTCCCCGGTATGTCTCAGGGTGGTTCAGGCGGAGGACTCAGCGGTTTTTCTCGAAATCCTTCAGAAGAACGATTGGGAAAGGGTGGCGATATTGCCTCGCTGTCCTCTAATGGGATGAGTGCCCGTCAGCGTGCGGAATTAACCAGAGAAGAAAAAGCGGCTATTGAAGCCGGTTTGCAGGACGTATTCTTTGGGTATGACCAATGGATGTTGTCGGATGCTGGAATGGAAGCATTGAGCCGCGACGCAGAGTGGTTGAAGGCCCATCCTGGTGCGGTGATGAAGGTCGAGGGACATTGCGACGAACGGGGAACGGCTGATTACAACGTGGTGTTGGGAGATAAACGAGCCAAGTCTGCGCGTAGCTATCTGGTCGAATCGGGTGTGAGCCCCAAGCAGGTGGCGATTGTGTCGTACGGCAAGGAGCGGCCCTTTTGCTCGGACCCGGCAGAATCTTGTTATCAGCAGAACCGTCGTGGGCATGTACTCTTGAAAGTGAAGTAACCAAGCGGTTCACGATCTCCACGGAACCCCGGCGCCCCTGTAGGTGAGCCCGGGGTTTCGTGTTTGTGATTGGATGAAGCAGGCATGGCACTGTTACGATTCAGCCTGATTCACGTCCGAGGCCTCCTCAGCCTCGTATGATCAAAGAGGAGCCTGATATGGAAAAACGACAACAGCCACGTTTTACCTCGCAGTTCAGAAGCACATTTTCTGGCGGACAACGAGAAGGCCAGGGCCGGACGTTGGACCTCTCCTCAGGCGGTTGTATGATCGAAACGGATTTGCCCGTTGTCGTGGGGGCGTCGTTTGAGTGCCGTATTTATATCCCTGGGCTCGATTGGCCCTTGCGGATCGATGAGGCCAAGGTACGTTGGGTCAAGGCCAAGACATTTGGAATTCAGTTTACGAAGATTCAGCCCGATGAGGAGGCAAAGCTCAAGCAAGTCATTGCCAACCTCAACGCGGAGTGTGCGGCATAACTGTTCTCCCTCTCTCTCTCAGCGTGATACCCGGACAGGTTAATCGTGATCCTTTGATCGTAAGAACGAGGCTTCCTGCCTGCGTTCCCTGGTCTGTTCGCGACCTCGTCGCCTCCTATGGTATAAGGCCTCGGGGGAATCAGAAACAGAGATGCCCTCGTGCAATACATTTTCAGGTCAGGGAGTGAGAGATCTATACGATGGGACAATCATCATCGACAGAGACTGGATACGACATTGCCACCGTCGCCGGCGGTTGCTTTTGGTGCCTCGAAGCGGTGTATGACCAGATGAGGGGCGTGGTGTCTGTCGAGTCCGGTTACCTCGGTGGCCAGATGGATCATCCGACGTATGAAGCGGTTTGTAGCGGCAGGACTGGACATGCGGAAGCCGTTCGTATCACGTTCGATCCCACCGTTGTCAGTTATCGCGAGTTGCTCGAAGTGTTTTTTGTCATCCACGATCCTACGACACTCAATCGCCAGGGGCATGATGTCGGCTCGCAATATCGATCGGCGATTTTCTGTCATACGCCCGAGCAGAAGCAGATCGCGGAGGATGTCATTGCGGCGATGACGAAAGAGAAAATCTATCCAGGGCCAATTGTGACGCAGGTCGAGCCAGCGGGGATGTGGTATGAGGCCGAACCCTACCATCAGGAGTATTTTGCAAGAAATCCCTATCAGGGATACTGTACTGCGATTGTTGCTCCCAAGGTCGTCAAGTTCCGCAAGTTGTTCACCTCAAAACTCAAGACGTAACAGGTTCCGATTCCTTTTCCTCCTCTCTGTCGAGCAAGCGGCCGCATGCTCGGACTCGCGGGATTGAATGACCCCAACGCCAGACGTTATCAGTAGAATGAATATAGGGGAGGGGTTTGTGTTGAGACGTGATCGAGACCGTGGATTCAGGTCACGCGTGGTGTTCGTCCAGCCATGCATCCTCGTGCCCCTCTGTCCGGTCCGATGCGCGCAAAGACTTGAAGTCGAATAGTCGTTGGTCCAGGAGAAGAGGCGGCGCCACGTTCGAGAGCGCGGCAAACATGCTATCGGTGCAGCCAGGTGACCGCTGCTCCCATTCACGCAACAATTCTTTGACATCTTGCCGTTTGAGATCCTCCTGTGATCCGCAGAGATTGCAGGGAATAATGGGGAATGCGCGTAGTTCTGCATAGCGAACCAAATCTGCTTCCCGCACGGCGGCCAGCGGGCGAATGACCACATGCCGGCCGTTTTTCGCACGGAGTTTCGGCGGCATCGTCCTGAGCTTTCCGGTATAGAGTAGATTTAGGAACAAGGTTTCCAGAATGTCATCACGATGATGCCCGAGCGCGATCTTGGTCGCGCCTAATTCTGTGGCGACACGGTAGAGGATGCCACGGCGGAGTCGTGAGCAGAGAGAACAAGTCGTCCGCCCTTCAGGGATGAGTCGCTTGACGATTGCGTAGGTGTCTTGTTCCTCGATATGGAAGGGGACTCCCACGTTTCTGAGATAGTCGGGGAGCACATGGGCTGGGAAACCCGGTTGCTTTTGATCCAGATTGACCGCGACAATATCGAAGTGAATCGGTGCGCGCCGTTGTAAGGCCAGCAATAGGTCGAGCAGGGCATAACTGTCTTTCCCTCCCGATAGGCAGACCATGATTTTGTCGCTGTCTTCAATTAAACCATAGGCGCCAATGGTCTCTCCGACGAGGTGCAGCAGTTTGGTTTGCAACTGCTCGGTGGCCTCATCGAGCTTGAGATATGTCCGGGAAGGGTTTGCCGACTGAGACATAGGCAGGTATTTTACGCGGTCAGCCGTGCGGCTGTCGATCTTCATAGAGGATATGTATGGGACAGGGTGAGAGAGGTTCCGACGAGAAACTTCAATCGGTTCTATTTGTCTGTACTGCGAATATATTCCGCAGTGTGACTGCCGAGTATTCGCTCAAATTCAAACTTGGGGCACAGAGGTCCTGCATCGTCAGCTCAGCCGGGATCGATGCCAAGCCGCAGCCTATGCATGCGTGGGTTCAGGGCCGGTTACGAGAGAAGGGGGCTGATCCCACGACACATGTGCAGCGACAGCTTACTCAGGAACTGGTCGAGGCTGCCGACCTCGTTCTCGCGATGGGGCGAGACCACCAGGCCTATATTCGGGAACAGTTCGGGCGCGATGTTCCGCTCTTTAATCAGGTCTGTCTCGGGCACGACGAGCCGGTTCTTGATCTGCACGAAGTCATGCCGGAGTGGGAGCGTGATCCTGAACGGGCGCGCGCCTATGTGTGGTCAGTGATCGATATGATTTGGGCCACGGCACCGGCCCTGCTCCCTCGCCTGCGGTAGTTCCTCGTAAAACACTTAATTGTGCTTGTCCCGGTTCATTCTTGGACTTAGTCGGACAATTTTTCTCCACTTCTGGGCGGGAGCGAAGGGCTCGGCTTTCTGAACCGGGTAATATCAAAGCACGTGCTATATTCCTTACAGCACCTCTTTCGATTTGACCGCGCGGGATACAGCATCGATGCATCGATCACAGCTTCAGGCTCTGACAACTTCTGACGGTCTCCATCACGAGCCGGAATGGGTCTCGTGGTCGGATGAGAAGATTCTGGCCCTTCCCATGTGCCGCCTAGGAGTCACCCTTGACGGGGCCTTCCTGTCAGAACAGATCACGCAACTCTACGCCGAACTCGAAGCCAGGCAGCTCACATTCCGACCTCACTTTTGGCTCTCAAACGAATGGTTTACCCCTGATGGTGTGCCGGGGATTGCGATCCCGTTTTATCTGGCCCATCCCCGCCTCGCAAAACTTGAAATGGGACAAATGCTCGAAGTCGAGGGAGGGACCGCTGAATGGTGCATGCGTATCTTACGGCATGAGGCAGGTCATGCGATCGAGAATGCCTATCGCCTTCGCCGGCTTCGCAGCCGGCAACAAGTCTTTGGCCGCTCGTCCGATCCCTACCCCAGATATTACAGCCCAAGGCCCTATAGTCGGAGCTTCGTGCGTCACCTCGACGTGTGGTACGCGCAAAGCCATCCGGATGAAGACTTTGCTGAGACCTTCGCGGTCTGGCTCACGCCCGATTCGACATGGGCCGACCGCTATAAGGGATGGCCGGTTCTCAAGAAGCTTCAGTATGTGAACGGGCTTATGCAAGGGTTGGCTGGTGCCCCTCCCAAGGTGGTGACGAACGAGGAGATCGATCCGTTGCCGGTCTTGAGGAAGACCCTGGGCGAGCATTACGAGCGGAAGCGGAAGCATTATGGGATCGAACGGAAATCGTTTTACGATCCGGACTTGAAGCGGCTGTTTTCCGATGCACCTGCCCATGCCGACAAGATGAGCGCCGCGACTTTTTTGAACCGTTTCCGAAAAGAGGTGCGCCGCAAAGTCGCAGCCTGGACCGGCGAGTATCAATACACGATCGATCAGGTGCTCGAGGACATGATCCAGCGCTGCCGGCAGCTTCATTTGCGGCTTCCACTTGCGGAAGAGCAGGCGAAGCTGGACTTCACGATTCTGTTGACCGTCCACACGATGAACTACTTGCGCAGCGGGCGGCATAAGGTGGCGGTATGAGACGGCTTCGAATCCTTGTCCTGATGCACGAAGACCTGGTTCCCCCAGATCCCCTTCATGGGCAGGAGATCACGGGCGCCGCGTGGAAGACAGAATACGATGTGGTTTCCACGCTTCGCAAGCTTGGACATGACGTCAAGCCATTAGGGGTTAAGAGTGATCTCGGGGTGCTTCGTTCGGCGATCGAAGATTGGAAGCCGCACATCGCCTTCAACCTGCTCGAAGAGTTCGATGGGGTGGCCGTGTACGACCAGAATGTCGTCTCGTATCTTGAATTGCTGCATGTGCCCTATACCGGATGTAACCCGCGCGGGTTGATGCTTGCACGCGATAAGGTGCTGTCTAAAAAGTTGTTTTCCTTCCATCGCATTCCCTTCCCCGATTTTATGGTGGTGCCACAGGGCCGGGCGGTGAAGCGGCCGAAGTGGCTGTCATTCCCATTGATTGTGAAGTCCGTGACCGAGGAGGCTTCGCTGGGCATCTCCCAGGCATCCATTGTTCAGGACGACGAGAAACTCAAGGAACGCGTGGCCTTTATCCACACGAGCGTGGGGACCGGCGCGCTCATCGAACAGTATATCGAGGGGCGCGAACTCTATGTCGGGGTGATGGGGAATGGGCATGTCCACGTCTTGCCGGTGTGGGAGTTGCTCATGGACAAGCTGCCCGATGACGCCCGCCGAATTGCGACCGAACGAGTCAAATGGAGCCGGGCCTATCAGGAGAAATATGGCATTCGGTCAGGCGGAGCTAAGAATCTTTCTGAAGGGAAAGCGGAGGAGATTCAACATCTCGCCAAGCGCGTCTATCGCGCACTTGGACTCAGCGGTTATGCGCGTATCGATGTGAGAATGGACGCGGAGGGGAATGTCTACGTGCTTGAAGCCAACCCGAATCCACAAATCGCGCACGACGAAGACTTTGCGGATTCAGCAGAGAAAGCCAGCTATACGTATAAAGATCTGCTGCAAGAGCTGATTAACATCGGTCTTCGCTGGCAGCCCGCCAAGGCGGCGTAGCGACCGCCTCCCCCCACATCTCTGGCCACATTACCATTCCGTCTGAGAACAGGATTCTGTTGCAGAGCCTGCGCCTCATTGACGCGCGACGTGTGAACTAGGGACCGAAGCGGAAGCCGAACAGCAGGGCCACACTCGTGCGGTCTTTTTCGGGGAGTGATGGTGCGAGGTTGATGTCGTGGAGATTAACGATGAGTGTTGAGGAGAGCGCGATGTTGTGGACGGCCTGATATTCGACGGAGAGGCCGATCGGAATATACCAACTCGTATCGTTGCGGTCGATGCGTCCGGGGCCGGTTCCGCGGTCCAGGTCTGCGTGGATCAATCCGATGCCTGAGAAGGGGACCAGATTGATACCGTTCGTAAGGCGAAAGTGATAACGCGCGACTCCTGCAAAGGAGATCTGAAAGAGATCTCCCATTGGGGTGACCTGCATCATCGGTCCGATGGAAAAGTTTCGATCGATGTAGTAGTCACCACTAAATGCCATGGTGAACACCGTGCCATTGACCGTTCCGGAGGTGAGCCCCAGGTCGCTGCCGAACCCCCAACGGTTGTCGTCAGCTTGGGCCTGCGGTACGCCTACGGGGATCCCCATCACCAACAGAGCCAACAGGCCTGCAGCACAGGTTGCTCGTAACGATATGGCAGCGATCCGTGAAATCATGACGGCGGACTGTAGCATAGAGGGTAGGCTTGGACAAGTTGCTTGAGCAGGCCGGCGCAGTCAGGTATTCTCTGGCACCGCGAACAATGGGAGAACTCAGGCATGTCGACTAATGCGATGACCCCGAAGCAAGCCGGCGCAGCGTTGGTCGCAGCAATGCCTGCCGGCCTGTCAGTCCAGCAACTGGAAGAATATGGCATCGAGGCGACGACGGGGCAGGCCCAGGCGATTACCCAAGAAGTGCTCTCGCTGAATTTATTTTGGATCTTTGCCGCCATTGAGGCCCATATCCCTCTGAAGTACCAGGCGGCATTGTCGGAACTCATTCTGGATACCATCGAGGCAGGATGGGGGACGACCGTTCCCATCGGTACGGCTGCCTGGACCGCGTACCTCAACGAATGGCAGGAGCGGCGTCGTCTCTATACCCGTTTGGTGGAAGAAGGTGTGAGTCCGCTTGCCGTGAGTGCCGAAGCTGCCGAGTTGATGGAGGAGAAGCACTTGGTCACGGAAGGGGAGCGGCGAAATCTTCTCACCCTGTTGATCGATTTTGTGCCGGTCGAGACCTACGGGCGGTTACTGCAAGATATCGGATAATCTCCTGGTCCGCCTCAATTGTCAGAGGTAGCGGTGGCTGACAACTTTCCCTGCCCCATCCAACTCGTAGAGTACCGGCGCCCCAGTCGGGATATTCAACTCCAGCACCTGCTCACGGGAGAGCTGTTCCAGTTCCATCGTCAGGGCGCGTAGGCTGTTCCCATGCGCTGCGATGAGGATCGTTTCTCCTTTCAGGAGATACGGCTTGATCGTCTGTTCATAGTAGGGCAACACACGTTCGGCTGTGTCCTTCAAACTTTCCCCGCCCGGCGGAGGGATATCGTAACTCCGCCGCCAGATCTTCACCTGTGCCTCACCGTATTTTTTGGCAGTTTCGGCCTTGTTCAACCCCTGTAACTCGCCGTACATCCGTTCGTTGAGCGCCTTGTCCTTCACGACGGGGAGGTTCGACTGCCCGATCGCCTCGAGGGCCAGCCTCAGGGTTTCATTCGCGCGTGCGAGCACGGAGGTAAAGGCACGATCGAACGTGAAGCCACGGAGTTTGTCTCCCGCGTTTTTGGCTTCCTGTATCCCTCGCGGCGTGAGGGGCACATCGACCCAGCCGGTAAAACGATTTTCCAGGTTCCATTGTGATTCGCCATGACGAAGCAGGACTAATCGAGCCATTGTACGTGCCCCTTGAGGATGAAAGGATATAGCCACGGGGCAAAGCATACTGGAACAGCCGCCTATGTCAAGCGGTTGCTTTCGCCTGGGGCGGGCAGTACCATTCCGCTTGATCTCCCGACCTAGGATTAGGCTACCGGTATGACCACCTCATCTCCTTCCGATATCAACTGGACAGCGTTTGAGACCTGGTGGAACGGGATCGGCGAGCGGCTGCATGTGGCTGACCGAGCGCACGATTTTTTTGCGGGCATGCGTACGGGCGGCATGTTCGATCGGATCGCACAAGTCGGCGGGCAGGCCGATTACATTCTCTTTGTGCTGATGCGCTACTGGGTGCCGACGGTGCTTCCACCCCCCGGGCGAGAGCGACTCACGAAGAACGATCCGGACTATTGGCTGGAGTCGGAACAGATTCTCAAAGCGGCCACCGCCCGCCTCCGGGAACTGAAGCCGCTCATCGAGTTGCTGACCACGCCGAACCCGCTGGCAGAGTTGGCCGCAGGCAGGGGGACTGGTTCTTCGCCCGTTGCTGAAGTTGAGTTGGGAAAGATGCTGGAGGGCATTGCCGAGGTAGCCGGCAGTTACGGCGGCCCGGATTATACCTCGGTCATCAAGCAATTCGATCCGGTTCCGCTCCGGCAGACGCAACCGTTCAAACATAACAAGAAACACAGTGCCGAGCTCTGGGTGGTCTTTCTCTTACGCGAACATTTTCGCAGCCTCGGCCTCGGCAAAGATCGCTATTGGCCGCTCATTGCGCCGGTCTGCGGGGCAGCAGGCATTCTCCAGCCGAACGGCCAAGCCCATGCACCGGACGAACTCAAATCCTGGTGGCAGAAAAACTGGCCGCGCACCTATACGCAGATGGAGCAGAAGCAGGACACTTCTGACACAGGCGGAGCCGCGTATGAACAGGATTTCGGGTGGTTTCAGGCCTGGATCGGGTGGCAGCGGAGCCGGCAGCGCATGCCAGAGTAAGTTATCGCTGGAGCATCACGGGTTATCGTATTGCGCCCACGTTTACGTGGTACTCGTGGCGGCTGGTCTCGTTGGTTTGGGCGGGATCTTGTCTGAATCCGGCAGTCCATCTTGAAGCAGCTTGAACATCGTCATCGCAAAGAAGATGTAGAGGGCAACTCCGACCCAGATCACGTAGGGCTGAACGCCCCCCGCCTCTTTCAAGGCCTCGTCTTGTTTCGCCGGGTCTGTCCAGGAGCTCTTTTTGATCTCGCTAATCTGCTCACGGCAGTACCAATAGTAGACATAGTTTGCAGTGGCGCCTGCCATGATGCTCCAGACGAGACCCACGGTGAGATCGCCGGTCACGTAAGTCGAAATCATCGGACCGAGGGCGTAGACCAGCGCATAGACGTACATTTTCCGGTAGAGGAACCAGAGGAAGGAAATATACAGAAATGCCGGCCAATTCCACGTCAGCGCGAACTTCGGCTCGTCTCCTAACCCGAATTTCTTAAAATGTTCCAGATAGCGGTCGGCATGGGGGCCGATGAGTTGCCGCCAGAGGTCTTCATCGGTATGTGGCGCGGCGGCGGGGATGGGTGGCGCAGGCTCAATGGCCAGTGTGCTTCCGCACTGGTAGCAGAATTTGGCATCTTCTTGATTCTGCTGCTGACATTGCGCACAGGACTTCATCCGCCAGAGACTATCACAACGAGGCGTCATCTGGGTAAAGAAGCAGTGCCATACTCTTCGATGGCTTATCCCGCCCAATTCAGGTTGCTTCCGCCGACAGGGCTATGCTACCTTCCCTTTCTTTACAAGGGGATACGTCTGTCATGCCGACAGAAGAGCTGAAGCAGGACGCCGCGCGGTACTTGATGCAGACCTATACGCGTCAACCGCTCGCGATTGCGCGGGGGCGGGGGACGAAGGTCTACGATTTTGAGGGACGAGAGTACCTCGATTTCGTCGGCGGGATTGCGGTCAATATCCTGGGGCATGGTCACCCGGACTTGATTCAGGCCATCCAGCGCCAGGCCGCGCAGCTGATCCACACGTCGAATCTCTACTACACTGAGCCTCAAGTCAAACTCGCCCAAGTGCTGGTCGATCACTCGTTTGCCGACAAGGTGTTTTTCTGCAACAGCGGAGCAGAGGCGAACGAGGCTGCGATTAAACTGGCTCGCCGCTATTCGCATGACAAGTATGGAGCCGGACGGTACGAAATCGTCACGATGAAGAACTCGTTTCATGGACGGACGATGGCGACGATTACCGCAACGGGGCAGGAAAAGGTTCAAAAGGGCTACGAGCCGTTACTCCCGGGCTTTCACCATGTCGCCTTCAATAATTTGGAAGAGCTGGAGCAGGCCGTCACC
>JAUXQT010000057.1 GCA_030682135.1 Nitrospirota bacterium
CATTGTCGAGCGTGATGTTGTTGGCGCCGGCCGTCAGAGTCGTCGTACCAGGGATGATCAGATTGCCGTTATCCGTGATCGCGCCCCCTGCGGTCACCGTGAGGTTCCCGCCTGCCCCCAGGGTGAGGGCCGGGAGGGCCACCGAAGCGTTATTGTAGGTGAGGGTCAGATTGCGGAGCGCCGTGAGCCCGGCCAGGGCCGGCACGGTCGCACCGGCGTTCACGTTCCGCAGCGACAGATCGCGGAAATTCGTCAGCGTACCGGCGAAGGAAAGGGCCCCGCCGAAATTATTGGCTTGAGTGCCCAGGAGGATATCTGTATTCGCCGCCGTCGCCGTGAAGGCCGTTGTACCCGTGACGGTGAGCGCACCCGACTGCGTGAGGGCTCCGCCTGTCGTCAAGGCCAGAGCCCCTCCGACTGTCGAGGCTCCCAGGATCAACGCATTCGTATCGCGCAGACTGACGTTGTTGCCGCTCGTGACCGAGACCGTGCTGAAGTTGTTCGCCGATGTGGCCAAATTGATATTGTTGGCCGCCCCGGCTGCGAGGGTGGTCGCCCCGGTTACGGCCAGGATGCCGCTCTGTGTCACCGCTCCGTTGGTCGTCACGCCTAACGTGCCGGAGACGGTCGAGGTACCCAGCACCAGGGCGTTACTGTCCCTGATCGCCACGTTGTTGCCGTTGGTGATCGCAACCGTGCTGAAGTCGTTGGCTGCGTTCGTCAAGGTGATGTTGTTGGCCGCCCCCGAGGCCAGGGTCGTTGTGCCGGTCACGGTCAGCGCACCGGTTTGAGTCAACGCGCCGGCAGTCGTGACCCCCAGTGTGCCCGAGATCGTCAAAGCACCAAGGGTCAATGCGTTCGCGTCACGCAGCGCCACGTTGAATGCGCGGCTGACCCCAACCGCCCCGATTAAGTCATTGCCCGCCGTGTTGAGCGTGATGCTGGATGCGGCCGCGCCAGTTGCCAGCGCGATGGTCCCGGTTGCGCCGCTATTCATGGTCAAGACGGCTCCCTGCGTGATCGCGCCGCCAGTCACATTGCCTCCCGCCGCCGCCTGCCCGCGAGTCGATACCGTGGCTGCGCCGCCGTTGCCCGTCGTGATCGAGCCTCGCAGCGAGGCTGCGCCTGTGCCTCCCGTCGGGCTGTTGACGACGATCTGCACCGCGCTAGCCCCCGTGTTTGTCGTGGCAATTGAACTCCCGGCATTCATCGTGAAGCCTTGAGCCCCCGCCCCGTCACTATTGGCGTTCATACTCACGGCACCAGAGCCGGCGTTGACTGTGCCGGACAGCGATACGGTGTTTCGAGAGTTGACTGAGATGTTTCCCGTCGTCGTGGTCAGGTTACGGACGGTGGTGATGCTTCCGGGGTTGAAGGGCGCGGCAGCCGAAGATCCGATCGAAAGGTTGATGTTCCCGGTCCCCGCGCTGAGATTGGCTCCGGCACCGAATACCATGTCACCGGTTCCGGCCAAGCGGTTCGCCCCAATCGCCGCCGAGTCGTTCGCGCTCAAAGAAATATTTCCATTGTTGGTCGCGATCGACGCATTGACGTTGATATCGCGACCCGCCTGCATAGTGAGACCGACGCCGTTGTTGGTCATGGCGACGGCGTTGGTCACTGTGATGTCATTGTTCGCCTGTAGAATGACATTGGCCGCCGCGGCATTGATGCTCGCCGGCGAAATGATGACGTCCGCTGCCGGGGTATTCGCAAAGAGATTATTGCTGCCCGAGTTATAGGCCCCGCCACCGGCCGTGGCGATCGTGATATTGCGTGGATCCAAAAGCAACGTTCCGGCTGGACCGAAGGGTGCCAGTGCGTCGACGGTTCCTGCGTAACCGAGGTTCTCTCTTCCGGAGAGTTCGATAAACCCGCCATGGCCTCCGAGTTCACCGCCACGGGCAAGAATGGCCGAGCCACTGCCGAAGAAGGTATCGCGATCCGACCAGACGCGGAGAACGCCTCCGGATGATTGACCGATGCCGCTGACATCGATGCGGCTGCCGCTTGCCAACACCGTGCGTGTCGTCGACGCGATCACCACCTCACCGCCGTTCGCACCATCTGCGCCAGCGGCCAGAATCGTACCGAGCTGTCCGACTCGTTCCCCGACCATCGCTACGGACCCCTGCGAGGCATTCGGCACTCCGGCAGATACGTCGATCGTCCCTGCGTTGATGACCGCTCCGCTCACCTCCCCGGCCGGGCGCATGGCACCTGCTGCCGTCGCAACCGCCAGGCCGTCATCCCCCCCGATGAGTTTGACGATGCCACTATGGTTCACCAGGCTGCGGGCGCGCACGATACCGCTCTGATTGACCACGGAGGAGAAGATGTCGCTGGAGGCCTTGGCGGCCATGATGACCTGGCCGCCGTCCGCCTGAATGATCCCGCTGTTGCTGGCCGCCGCGCTGAGCGGTGTGCCGTCCGGGCCTGTGACCTGATCGAGGACCTTGCCGCTGATGGCATAGTTGATGAGGCCGTCTCCCATCAAATCGACCGTCAACGTCTTGCCCGACGCTAACACGGCGCTGCCGAGGTTGGCCACGATCATGCCTTCGTTTGATACTCCGGGCGCGGCAAGGACTACGAAGCCATGATCGGACACCTGAATCGTGCCCTGGTTCACCACAGACTTGAGACTCTTGAGTGGATCCTGCGAAAAAAGGTAGCGGCCAGCCATGAAATCGTCGTCACGGATTTGCAAGGTGGTGGCAAGGAGACCACCCACGTTCACCTGGGCTCCTGCACCAAACAAGATGCCATTGGGATTGATGAGGAACACGCGGCCGTTCGATTGGAGCCGGCCAAGAATGACTGACGGGTCTACGCCAGTGACCCGATTGAGGGCGATCGAACGAATCGAGGGCTGCACGAAGTGCACGGCTTCGTCCGCGGCAATGGAAAAGCTTCTCCAGTTGAGAATCGCCCTATCGGTGCCTTGCTGGATCGTGAGCGTCTTGGGGTTCGGCTGTTGAATGGTGGCCTGTCCGCCGACTACGTGGCCGTCGGTCGGAAGGGCGGCGGCCAGTGTCGGTAGCAGAATCTGGATAGAGGCCAGGAACGCGCAGAGCAGGCGATAACCGGCTCCCCTCTGAGCGCCTTCTACATGCAGCCTGAAACGAGTCATGTCCCGCGCCCTCCCATAAGAAGTGTGGCACCAGACCCCGAAGACCGCATGCCCCAAAAGGGGCCCCCAAAAAGGAGGAGACACCGGCCTGAGTGGCCAGCCGGCGAAGCAGTCCTGGTGATATGTCGATTATTCCAAGACATAGTCGTCCGTGACAGGTGTCTGGCCTCTGAGAATCTGCCTGGCCTAAAAGCGCGTCATGGCCTGTAGGTAAAATGTTGGCGATCGGTCCCCGGCGATAGTCCCGCCGCTGGGTTTCGGGCCAATGGGAAACCCGACGTCGGCGCGCAGCCTCATGCTGTAGTAGGGCAATTCCGTCTGCAGGCCCACCCCGGTTCCCGTCAAGCTGGTGTAGGCCTTCTCTCCCGGTTGAGGGTTTCGCAATCGGCCGGCCCCATGGTCGAGGAAGATAGCCGCTTGCGTCGAGGGCAGGATCGACGGCACAAACGGAATCCTGGTCTCGGCAGTGACGGCGTACCCTTCGTCGACGAATCGCTCGCCGAGCTGATAGCCGCGTACGGAATCTGGCCCCCCGAGCAACATCTGCTCGATTACGACCACCGGTCCGGCGGTGATCTGACCGGTTCCTTTGACGACAAGCAGGACATCGTGTCCGAGGCTTTGGATGCGGCCGGCCGTGGCGGTGACTTTCGTAAACCGGCTATCGGTGCCCTGTCTGGTGCTGGACGCCGAGTCGTTGTCCATTCCCCCCAGCAATTCTCCAAGACCTTGGAATCCGTACAGCGTGGCATAGGTACGGCCCGAAAGGTCCAATCGGTCGTAGCTCACGCCCAGCTTGGCCATGCGGACATGGTCATCTCCGGTGAGCGTGCCAAGAGTGAAGAGTTGATTATCCTTGGAGGCGAACCCGGCCTCAGCGAGGAGCGTTTGAAACCTGGTCTTGATCAATGGATGGGTGAGCGAGATGTCATAGGTCTTGATCTTGCCACGAATCTGCAAGGCGGCGAGTTCTGCCCCTACGTCGAACCTGCCGTTCGATCCGGAGAGGACCAGCTTGGTTCCATGGACACCCAGCGGGACCGCGTAACTCAGGGTTTGGAACTGCAATTGTTCGGGATGGTCGCCGATGATCCCGTTGACGTTCAACGTCGCGCCATCGAACAGCACGTTACCGACTTCCACACCTCCACCGAAGCGGTTGCGTGAAATCGTGTTGAAGCCATAGTTGTTGTAATCGAACGATACATGGATCGGGAACGCATCCTCGGCCTTGACCCGCACGTTCGTCGAGCCCGTAGAGGCGCCTGGCTCCAACAACGCGGAGACTTTCAAGTCGGGGTAGTCGTTCAAGAGCAACAGGGCCCGTTCAAGCGACAGGTTACGGATGACATGTTCTTCCATGGCCTGAGCAAAGCTGCCGCGAATGAACTCGGTTGAATAGTGCCGGTTGCCGGACACGGTAATCTCGCCGACCCGCCCTTCCAGGATCGCCACTTCGACGACGCCAAACCGGATATCCTGCTGGGGAATATAGGCGGTCGCGAGGGTGTACCCCCGGTGTTTGTACAGTTCCGTGACGAGCGAGGCCACTTGTTCGAGGGCGCCCATGTCGAGCGATTGCCCGACATAAGGCTGAGTGGCCACTTCGAGTTCGTCACGCCCGATGACGGTGTTGCCGGAAAAGGCGAAGCCCTTCACGAGAATGCTCTGGGGGAGGGGCGCTTGCTGCGCATAACTGAGGCTGGAGACGAACGAGAGGATCAGCGAGAACATGAGCACGAGCTTCCAGTAGCATGGGCCGGGAGGCCCCGCATCTCCTCGCGAGGGAGCGGTGCTGTGTATGGGGTTGTCCGGAGTCGACGTCAGATACACCTCTTCACATTGCAGATGAGCTATGCCAAGATACGATGGCTGAAGGGAATCTGTCCATGATGAGTCGGCCGCAAGAAGAGAGGGCTCGGTTGTGTTGAAATGGTTGCTCGTAGCTAGTATGGCCTGTCTGTGCCATGGCTGCGTCTTGTATCCTGATCCCGCGTCGGAGCCTCGCGTCAACGGAGAACAGGGAGAAGCGCAGCCTCCCCCCGAGGTAGAACGGATTCCCTCACCCAAGCGCCCCTCGACAACCTGCCCGCCTTCAATGAAGGGCTCCTGCTAAATGTTGTGAGAACAGGCGCTGCTCCTTGCAGGCTGAACGTAACGTGCATCGCGTGCAGAGGTCAATGAAAAGAGTGGTTCCACAGGATTGTGGGCCAGTCTAGATGTCGGGCTACATGGCATAAGGAGAGATGAACGAGCATGACAACGCAGAAAGCGGACCTTGCGAAAGCATTTTATCAGACGCAGTCGTTTAAATGGGATCCGGGGATTGGATTCACCCTCGCGTCCGGCTTGAAGAGTCCTTTTTACGTCGATTGCCGGTCTCTCATGGCCCATCCAGGGTCTCGCCGTCTCGTAGCGAGCCTGGCCTATGAGGCATTGAGGCCGGTCGAGCTTGATTGCCTTGGTGGCCTGGAGATTGGAGCGATCTCCATTGCGACCAGCATCTCGGATTTTGCCTTTTCGGCCCAGCCCGCACGGACGTGGCGGACCTTCGTGGTGCGAAAGCAAGCGAAGGATCATGGGCTCGGAAAACTCATTGAAGGGTCGTTTCAACCGGGGGATCGAGCCGTGATGGTGGACGATGTGCTGACAAGCGGGGGATCGCTTCTCAAAGCGGTTGCGGCTGCCAGAGGCGCAGGCCTGGTTGTGACGCATGCCTTGGTGATCGTCGATCGGAAGGAACAGGGAGGAAAACAGAAGGTGGAAGCTGAAGGGCTGACCCTCCTGAGTCTCTTAACCATTGACGACTTGACGAGTGCGCGACCGACCCCCTCGTAACGAAACGCTTCTTACTTACACTGAAACTCCATACCCCACCGGCGCTCCCGTATTAGTTCCTGCGCGCCTTCAACCGGGCTGGCCATACGAGATCGGCCCTTCGTTTCTCCCTCACGCACAATGGTATAGAGGCCGCCGCATTTTTCTTTCATCAGGGTCAGCGCATCTTTGCGAAACGATGAGAGCATCGATCCCTGCTCTCCTTTGAAGGGATAAGAGACAACCCCACCGTCTTCCCGTTCCTGAACCAGTTTGGCGCCTTCGGCGCAGCCGAGCAGAAGGACGCCCATGAGCAGTACAAGACTTGACCAAATCTTCATACGGTCCCTATCATATTTATGGGAATGATCTCAGTGGAACAATTGCCTATTCTGTCTACTACAAGGAGGCCGGCCATGACCATGCGCATACTCATCACTCTCGCCTGTCTGTTGCTCCTAACTACCGTCACGATCAGTGGCGTGTCGGCCTATCATTCCTATTTGCTCACCGTGCAGCAATTACGCGCCGGATTGGCAAAGGGCCCCTCAATGAACCAGAAGGGGTTTGTCTTGATCGATGTCCGGTCCACGGAAGAACATGCGGCCGGATTCATTCCCGGAACCGATGTGAACATCGACTTCAAAGAAATTAAAGCTCGGCATCGGGACCTTGGGGCTCAGCTTGAGGACCATCTGGTAGTCTATTGCCAATCTGGCCATCGCAGCAATATTGCCGCAGAAACGTTGGCGGACTTGGGCTACCGTCATGTCTATAACGTCACCGGCAGCATGAACGCCTGGCTTGAGGCGGGCTATCCGGTCGAATCGGGACACCGCTAGGAAGCGCTGAGCGATGAGTGATGAGTGATGAGTGATGAGCGGTGCACGAATAGCCATGATCACGTCAGCGTTCGGTTGCTTTGTTTGCTGCGGCCTTGCTGGACGGTATTATTAAGCGTCCTTAAGGACATACTGCTCATGTCCAAGAGGTGCAGATCGTCGAATCGCCTCAGTGCCTAAATGGTTTTTCCGCAGCCTGTCAGTCCGATATATTTCTTCACAATCTCCTTCGCTCTACCGAGTCTTGGCGGCTGGCTGGTCGCGGCGCGGACTGATCCCGATCACGGACGGAAGCCCAATGTGGATAGGGTTGCTGCCTTCTAACAACGGTATCCAACTGTGAAAGCCTGCCATCGCCATCGTGGCCTGTCGAAGCGAAGGACTGACGGCGACATCGGAGGAAGACCCTCCATCCATGGCCATGACCTGGCGCAGGGAAGGAAAGGCATCGCGCAGACATTCTCCAAGGGCATGGAGCGACGCCACTTCCGTGGTCTTGAGGATGAGCAGATGTCCATTGCCTTGTTCTGCAACGAGAGTTTGATGGGCGCGTTTTCCGGTTTGCCGCACACGGACTTTACCTGTCCGGTCCAACAACATTAGCGATTGCGCCACTTCTCGATAGGCTGGTTGTTGTTCGTCGAACGCGTCAAAGATTAAGTCCAAGACCCGCGCGCGTCGTGAACCGGCCTCTGTCGGTTCTGCCGCAAACAATCCCAACCAGGTTGCATGCCGCTTGCTCCCCATCGAGCGCCCGTTCCCATAGAGGAGACCAAGGTACGCATAATTCTCACGGAACAGCCCCGCATTGAAGACCAGGTCGTGGCCGGTACGTTCTTGCCATTGGCGAATATCGGGTGGAACTGAAAATCCCTCTTGCTGATAGTAATGGACGGTAAAGCGATAACGATCGGGGTCGATATCCACGGCGATCAACGGGGCCACGTCTGGGCATTGCGCCTGCGGATTCCAGACAGAGATGGATAAACCGTCTCCCAATCGATCCCCCGAGAGGTCTTGCGCCATGGCGATCGACTGGCCGCTGAACATAAGAAAGAGGAGCCCCAGGAGAAACTGGGTGATACGGGTGCGAGGGAGAGGCAAATAGATGCGAGAGTCCTGTGCCATCATGTCTCAGAATCGAGTATAGAGAGCGCATCTATCGAGCGTCAATTCCGTCGAGGGAACGAGATACCGGCTGTCACGCGGCCCTCGCATCGTCAGCGCGGGGTCGGCTGAGATGTTGAGGAGGGGGTGCCGGTCTTCTCGGATGAGGTCTGAAGATCCAGCAAGTCACGGACTGCGCGGGCGAGAACCTCCGGCGTGAAGGGTTTTTGCAAGAAACTGCTCGTGCCTTCTTCTTGCCCTGCCATAATACCGACGTCATCCATATACCCGGACATAAACAGCGTTCGCAAATCCGGCTTGATGGCGGAGAGATGCTGTGCCAACTCCCGTCCACCCATGCCGGGCATGACGACATCGGTCAACAGCAGTTGTAGCGATCCTGCTTGTTGAGTCGCCAGTAGGCAGGCCTCAATCCCGCTCTTGGCTTCTATGACGCGGTACCCCAGTTTACGCAGTTCGTCTCGCACGAGTGTACGGACGCTCGGCTCATCTTCCACTACAAGAATCGTTTCCGTGCCTCGCTGAGGCTGCCCCGATGATTGGATCGCCGGGGGGATGAAGAGATCGGACTCGACGTTCGGGAAGTAGAGATCGAAGCGCGTGCCATGCCCCACTCGGCTGGTAACATCGATGGCACCGCCGCATTGGGTGACAATGCCAAATACCGTGGAGAGACCCAGACCGCTGCCCTTCCCCTCCCCCTTCGTCGTGAAGAAGGGCTCAAAGATATGGGATTGTGTCTTGCGGTCCATACCGCAGCCAGTATCCGTGACGGCCAATCGGACGTAGGGCCCTGGAGGTAACGGGGTCAGGTGATAGACCGGACTGCGCGTGAGCTCAACCTGGGCTGTTTCAATCGTTAGCGTCCCGCCATTCGGCATGGCGTCTCTCGCGTTGACGACGAGATTGACCAGGACCTGCTCAAGCTGCGCCTGGTCGGCGCACAGCCGCCCATTCGTTGGGTCGAGCGTGGTCACCAGTTTGATATTCGTGCCGATCAGGCGACCCAGCAAACTGACCAAACTGGTGACGGCGGTGTTGAGCGACAGCACTTTGGGATCCAGCGATTGTTTGCGGCTGAACGCGAGAAGCTGACGGATCAACGTCGCTGCCCGTTCGCCGGCCTTTAAGGTTTCATCGACCTTTCCCCGAAGAGGATGCTGAGGGCCAAGTTCTGTCGAGATGACTTGGCTGTAGCCCAAAATAACGGTCAGGAGATTATTGAAGTCATGCGCGATCCCTCCGGCCAACCGTCCCACCGCTTCCATCTTCTGGGACTGCCGAAACTGCTTCTCACTCTGTCGAAGGGCCTCTTCAGCCCGTTTCCGTTCGGCTCGATCGTCGAGTTCGCGCAAGGCGCGCTGAATCGATGGCACCAATCGTCCAAGCCGTTGCTTGAGGACATAGTCTGTCGCGCCTTGATGCATGGCGTCGATCGCCAGCTCCTCTCCAATGGTGGCCGACACGAAGAGAAACGGCACGTCGGGACAATGCTGACGGGCTAACGCAAGGGCTGCCATGCCATCGAAACCTGGAATCGAATAATCCGCGAGGATGAGGTCGATCCGGCCGGCCTTCAGGGCCTCCAGAAAGGCCTGACGCGTGTCGACGAGTTGCGACTGACAGGGAATTCCGCCCTCGCTCAAGGTGGCCATAATCAATTCGGCGTCAACCGGATTGTCTTCGAGTTGGAGCAAACGGAGAGGGGTTTTCACAAATCCTTTGCTGGACGGCTAGTTGGTCGATTCTGAGCTGTCCGGGGGCGGTTCGTTGATAATGCCCCAAAACACACTGAGTTCTTTCACGGCCGTGATGAACTGGTGAAACTCAACCGGCTTCACTACATAGGCATTGGCGCCCAGCGCATAACTTTGCGCCAAGTCGCATTCCTCTCGTGAGGACGTGAGCATGACGACCGGAATCGGTTTGAGATTCACATCACTCTTGATCGTCCGTAACACTTCGAGTCCGTCGACTTTCGGCATCTTGAGGTCGAGGAACACGACCACGGGATTGCCCTGCTGTCTGGAGGCAAAGGCCCCGCGGCAATAGAGGTAGTCGAGGACTTCAGCCCCGTCATGGCAGACCACCACCTTATCGGCGATGTGATGTTCCTCCATGGCGGCGAGCGCCAACTCGGCGTCACGAGGGTTATCTTCCGCTAGCAAGATTGGTTTGACCGTGGTCATTTGAGAGACCTCGCGACTGGAAGGGAAAAGTAGAAGGTCGCTCCTTGATCGAGCGCCCCTTCGGCCCAAGTCCGCCCACCATGCCGATGGATAATCCGACGCACGTTTGCGAGCCCGATGCCGGTCCCTTCAAACTCATCGCTCCGATGGAGACGCTGAAACACCCCGAACAGCTTATTCACATACTGCATGTCGAATCCCACCCCATTGTCTCGCACAAAGATCTCGACCTCGCTCGTGTTTCGTTTCGTGGCGCCGATCTCGATCTTCGTCTCAGGCCTGGTGGCGGTGAATTTCAAGGCATTGGTGATGAGATTCACGAACACTTGGCGAAGCATCGCCGGATCGCCTAACACGAGCGGCAATGGGCTCATTGTCCAGGAGATTGTCCGGCCTTGCAAGTCAAGATGCAAATCGTGGAGGACCGTCTTGACGAGCTGGTCTAAATTGACCGTGGTGCGCAGCATGTCCTGCCGGCCCATACGGGAAAACACCAGCAGGTCGTCAATGAGCTGTCCCATCTGTTTGGCGGAGTCTGAAATTGTTTGGAGATACCGGCGCGCTTTATCGTTGAGCGCCTCACCTGCCGCTTTCGACAAGAGGGCTGCATACCCGTCGATATGACGGAGTGGGGCACGGAGGTCATGCGACACGGAATAGCTGAACGCTTCCAATTCTTTATTGGCGGCCTGCAGCAATTCACCTCTGTTTTCCAGCTCTGCGGCGACGCGGCGTCGCTCGGTGACATCGTGATGGATGAGCACATAGACGGAAGCCAGGAGAACCAACTGCAAGAGCGCGCCCAGTCCTAGCAAGGCAATCGTATTTCTCGTGCTCCCGGCAGACTGACTGACTCGAGCCTGAAGGGCTCGCTGCTCGGCCCCGTCGAGCTCAGTCATCACCGCGTGAATCCGCTCAAGCTCGTTCTTTGCCGCTCCGGAGAGTGCGAGGTGGCGGACCGCCTCATAGCCATCTTTCTCTCGTCTGGTGATGGCGCGCGACTCCGCATCCAATTGCCGGTCGATGAGGGCTTCGAGTGTCGCCACCCGGGACTGCTGTTCAGGCCACTCGTTCGTCAGCCCTCTGAGATACCGAAGGTATTCCGGCATCTGTTCGACGGTGCTCCGGTAGAACTTCAAATAGGATTCTTCCCCGGTCACCAGGTAGCGCCGATGCCCGCGTTCAGTCGCGTCGAGGGCTTCGCTCACCGATTCGAGCAACTGCACCAACTCATGGCTCTTGCTATCGAGTCGGCTATTCTCAATCAACACGGAGGTGTTGCGATAGGAAATGGCGCTGATCACCACAATGCCGGCAAAGACAAGCCCAAAGCCTGCGAGGACGCGCCGCTCGATCGACCAATGGGTCAACCATTTCATGAGTCTGCCGCTCTTGGGAATCGGCGCCTGGCTAGTGCCGGGAGCCGGTTCAGGTGTGATGGGCGTGGCCGGATGTTGTGGAGCGACGAAAGCCATGGCTCAAGCGTCTGCGGACATGAACATACGAGAAAATCCTGCGGCCACTATACTCTGAGCCGGGTGACCCTGCAAAAAATATTGTAGCAGACTTCTTGACGAACGCTGTGAAGAACCGGCTTGTATGGTTTTACCCACCGATAGGAGTGGCGGCAGGGGGAATGGGAAGGGAGACGGCTGGATCCGCTAAGCCGGAAAACATCATCGTGGCCGAGACGACCCAATCGGCGAAGGGTTGCGGATAAATACCGATCACCAGGGTGCCGGCAAGACAGACATACAGCACAGCTTTGATCGGACCGGACACCGTAATGGGGGAAGGGTCGTGGGGCTCGCTGATGTACATCTTCTTCACCACGATCAGATAGTAATACATCGAGATCACGATGTTGACCAGGCCCACGGTGATGAGCACGTAGAGCCCTTCTTTCATGGCCGCCACAAAAATGTAGATCTTGCCGATGAAGCCGGCCAACGGAGGCACACCAGCCAGAGACAAGAGGAAAACCAGCATCGAAAAGGCAAGAAAGGGCGAACGCCGCCCGAGCCCGCTGTAATCGTCGATCTCCTCGCTCCCGATCGCTTCACTCACGGCGATGATAATGGCGAACGCCCCGAGATTGGCAAAGAGATAGGTTAACAGATAGAACAGAATCGCGTCGTTCCCCATCTTGGTGCCGGCCGCCAGACCGATCAGCACATTGCCAATCTGCGCGATACCGGAATAGGCCAAGAGCCGCTTCATATTCTTCTGGGCGATCGCCACGATGTTCCCATAGGTCATGGACATGATGGATGCGGCAACGAGCAGCAAAACCCAGATCGGCTTAAACGTCGCCAAGGCGACAAAGAACATCCTGAGGAGGATGGCAAAGGCCGCCCCCTTCGGGGCAATCGAGAGATACGCCGTCACCGGCGTTGGCGACCCATGATAGGTGTCAGGAATCCACGAGTGAAACGGCACCGCGCCGATTTTGAACCCTAATGCGCCGAAAATCAGCAGGAAGCCGATAGCCAGCCCCGGTGTCGCCTGTGCCGATTTCATATCGGAAAATACCAGCTTGCCGGTTTCTCCATAGACCAAGCTGATGCCATAGGCGAGGAGGCCTGCGGCAAAGACGCCCAGGATGAAAAATTTGATACCCGCTTCGTTCGAGGCCATGTCCTCGCGAAGGTAGGCAACCAAGACGTAGAAGCCGAAGGTGGAAAACTCCAACGTGACGAACACCGACAACAAGTCGTTGGCGGAAGCCATAAACATCATGCCGAGTGCCGACATCACAATCAGGAAGTAATACTCTCCGCGGAAAAACCTGAATCGATGGATGTAATCGACGGAGGCCAGGATGACGAGGATCGTCGACCCGACGATGAACATTTTGAAGTACAGGGCCATCCGGTCGAGGACAAACATATTGGCAAAGAGGGTCCCGGTAATGCCGGTCACATCGAACCAGACCAGGCAGCCGAGCGTGGCAGCGAGGCCTGCGATGCTCAGATACGCCAACTGTTCGTTCGGCAGCCGGGGAAACGAGAAATCGACGATCAAGATGCCGCACAACCAGACCGTGAGCAGGATTTCAGGCAACAGCAACAACAGATCGGAGGGAGACATCGTCAGCGAAAAGTTCATGGCCGGCCTCCGCTCACGGGGGCGCTGTCGAAGGGCACTGAACGATCGGCGAGAGCGGTATTGTTATCGCCTCTGGCCTCTAGCCTCAAGCCAGTCGTCTCGGAAGCGACCGGCACGACTCTGGTGATCTTGGCAATTAGCGGGTCGACCCCCGATCGCACCACGTTATACAGATGCATGGGGAAGAAAAAGAATCCGATACTGACGGTGATCATGATCAAAAGCGGCAGACGATCGACTGCGGACACCGCATCACGTGCGTGGCTGTACTTCTGGTCCATGGGTCCGTAGAAAAGCCCGCGCATCATCTTGAATAAGTAGGCCAAGGTCAACACGATGCCGACTACAGCCACGATGACTTGAAACGGATACTTATTCCAACTGCCCACGATGATCATGACTTCCGCGATGAAGTTAATGGTGCCGGGGACGCCGATCGAGGCCATGCACCCGATCACGAAACAGCCGGAGATGAAGGGCATGCGATTCGAGAGTCCGCCGAGCGAGGGGATGTCCCTGGTGTGCGTCTGATCGTAGACCCATCCAGCCATCGCGAAGAGCATCCCCGTAGCCATGGCATGGGCGAACATGTACATCACCGCGCCGGTCAAGCTGATGTAGTCCAGGGCCGCCATGCCTAAGAACACATACCCCATGTGACTCGAGCTGGAATATCCGATGACGTACTTGGTGTCTTTGGCATAATAGGCCACGAACCCGCCGTACACGATGCTGAACATACAGAGCACGGCCGCGATGGGCATCAACTCTCTGGTCGTTTCTGGCAAGATTTCAAAGGCGACCCGGATGATGGAGAAATGGCCGAGCTTCATCAGCACACCCGCATGCAGCATGCTTGTGGCGGCCGGCGCTGCGGCATGCCCCACAGGCGACCAGGAGTGAAGCGGCCAGAGCGGGGCGATGGAGGCGAAGCCGAAGAAGATGAGCAGCCAAATTATCTTGTCCAGCGTCGTGCCCAGGACCGGGATGTTCATCAAGTTGGCATGTTCTCGCAGAATCAGGATGTCGAAGGTATTCAGCCCCGAATATTTGTAGATCAACAGGATGCCCATGAACGCCGCGACGGCAAAGGCCGAGAGGAAGAGCACCAACTTCATCGCAGCATATTCTTTGCTGTTGGACCCGAAGTTGAAGATAAACCCGACTGAATCGCGCTGTTTGAGGCCTTCCGGATCCGTCATCTCATTGTATTTCTTCGTGTGGCTTCCCCACATGCCCAAGAGGAGATACATGGGGATGACGGACATCTCGTAGAAGAAGTAGAGAAAGAACAGGTCCAGCGACATAAACACGCCGATGGTGGCCGCGGCGAGGATCAGCAGCCAGATGTAAAATTCTTTCGCCCGGTCCTTCACGTGCCAGGAAACGAAAATTCCTGCGAACAGCAAAATACCCGAAGCCAGAACCAGGGGGGTGCCGATGCCGTCTACCCCGAGGTGGAGCGAGATGCCCAGCTGACGCGACCATTCGAACTTCTGAACGAATTGGAACCCGCCCTTCACATGGTCGTAGGCATAGAAGAGGTACAGCGAAGCGAGTAGACAGATAAAGGCCGATCCCGCCGCAATCCCCCGCACGAGCATCGCCTGCCGGTTTGAGACGAAAATCAGCGCGATGGCTCCTACAAAGGGAGCGAATAGGATGTAGAGGAGCGCGTAGTCACCCATACGAATTAATCCACCTTTACCGGCTGTTTGGACTCGGTCGTCGCCAGGGTCCCCCGCTCCAGTCGATCGACCAGCGCCTGTACCGACCCGTTCATCGTGCGTAAAAACGGAGCGGGATAGAGGCCAATCCACAGAATCATGATCGATAAGGCCGATGCGATCACCAGCTCGCGGGGATGCAAATCACTGATGGAATCTTTCACCGCTTTGCCGACTGGTCCCAACATAGCCCGCTCGTAGTACCAAAGGAAATACGCTGCGCCAAAGATGACCCCGGTGACCGCGATTCCACCATAGAGCCAATTGGACGCGAAGGCTCCCAGGAGAATGAGGAACTCCCCGACAAATCCATTGGTGCCGGGCAAGCCGATCGACGCCAATCCGATGAGCAGGAAAAAGCTTGCGAGTAACGGGGTCAATTTCGCCATACCGCCGAATGAACTCAGTTCGGTCGTCTGCTGCCGTGAGTAGAGAAAACCGGCGATAAAAAACAAACCTGCCGTGCTGAACCCCAAATTGATCATGGTCAGCAGGCTGCCTTGGAGCCCCTGATAGTTCAGGGCAAACAGACCGATCACCACAAATCCGAGATGGCTGATGCTGCTGAATGCCAGGAGTCGGCGGAAATCAGACTGGATCAGCGCCATGATCGCGCCATAGAGAATGGCCGCTAACCCAAGCACCATGGTCACCATGACGACGGTCTGACTCTTCGACGCATCCGGCAACAGGGGAATACTAAAGCGGATAAACCCGAACGTCCCGAGCTTCAATCCTGCCAACACCACCGCCATCCCGATCGGTCCTTCGAGAAGCGCGTTCGGGAGCCAGGTATGGAACGGGAATAGCGGGGCCTTAAAGGCGAAGCCAAGAAAGAGGAGCCAGAAGATAAGAACCTGTTGGCTGAACGGGATCGGCACGGAGAGCAGAGCCAGCAAGTCGAACGAATAGGCCGGTTCGATATGGCGTAACATCGCCCACTGATGATAGTTGAGGTCTAACAACGCGATGCCGACCAGCATGAAGACGCTGCCCAGCAAGGTGTAGAGCACATATTTCAACGCGGCGTAATGCCGCTCCGCGCCTCCGCCCCAGAGTTTAATCAGGAAATAACTGGGGATCAGCATCAGCTCCCAGAAAACGAAAAAGAGGATCAAGTCGATGGAGAGGAAGACCCCCATCGTCGTCGTTTCAAGCGCAAGGAGCGCCATCATGTAGAGCTTCACTTGGTGACGGACGGTATCCCAAGAATAGATGACGATCAGAACCGTGAGGAATGCCGTGAGCCCAACGAAGAGGACGCTGATGCCATCGACCGCGAGGTGGTAACTGATCCCGAGGGCGGGAATCCATTCCACATGTTCTGCGAACTGCATGGCGGCCGATTCGGGAATGAAGCGTAAAAGGACGAATACGGAAAGAGCCAACTCCACCAACGCAATCGTCAAGGCGGAAGTCCGGACCATATCCTCATCGTCGAACAGCCACAACACGACGGCTCCGACGAGGGGGAGAAATAAAATACAGGTGAGAATGGGAAATGTGGACGCCAGTTCTTCTAACATTACAGTGCTTTATCGTTGCATGATGAGCTGAATAATCACCGCCAAAAGGAACAGTCCTGCCACAATTATTGCTGCATAGTGATGGACCAGTCCGCTCTGGAGTTGCCGCCATTGACGGGCGATGAGATGGTTGCCATAACCGATGACATTGAGACCGGCATAGACCATGTATTTTTCCATCCAGGTCGAGCCCGCGGCACCCAACTCTGCCATCTGCGCGACTCCTCGCACGAGGCCATCAATGACGGTCCGGTCGAACCAATCGAGCAACTGCCCCAGTTTCTTGGTGGGCTCCACCCAGACGAGATCGTACAATTCATCGACATAGTACTTGTTGAGCAGAGTCGTATAGACCGCCTGGAATTTTGCCGCCAGCCGCTCCGGCGCCAAGAGATTCACGCTATAGAAATAATGCGCAACGCCCCAGCCCAACAACGCAATTCCTGTGGCAATCATCATAAGTGTGAGGACAAGTCCGGTGCTGGCCTCATGCTCCCCTCCCATACCCGCGACCGGTGCCAGAAATTGGTGGAGCCAGCCATGCTCAGGGGGAAAGCCCAGGAATCCCCCAAAAACGGATAACACTCCTAATGCCATGAGCGGACCGACCATCACGGTCGGGGACTCATGGACATGTTCCTCGGTATGGTGGTCCATCCGCGAGGTGCCGTAAAAGGTCAGATAGGTCAGGCGGAACATGTAGAAGGAGGTCAATAATGCGCCAATGGCCGCCATGCCATAGAGGAGATAATGTTCGTGCGTAAAGGCATGGGCCAGGATTTCATCTTTACTCCAGAAGCCGGCCAACGGCGGAATACCCGCGATCGCAACGGTGCCGATCAGAAACAGCCGATAGGTCCAGGGAATCTTGGTGCTGAGGCCGCCCATCTTTCGAATGTCTTGTTCGCCCGAGAGCGCGTGTATCACCGACCCGGCAGAGAGGAACAAGAGGGCTTTGAAAAAGGCATGGGTCATGAGATGGAACACGGCAGCTGAGTATGCCCCGATGCCGCATCCGAGAAACATGTACCCGAGCTGGCTCACTGTCGAATAGGCCAAGACCCGCTTAATGTCTGTTTGCACAAGACCAATGGTGGCGGCAAAGAGTGCCGTGATGCCGCCAATCGTTCCGACCCAAAACATGGCTGTGGGTGACATGTCGAAAATGACATGGTTTCGCACGATCATGTAAACCCCTGCCGTCACCATCGTCGCTGCATGGATGAGGGCGCTGACCGGTGTCGGACCTTCCATCGCATCCGGGAGCCAGGTGTAGAGGGGAAGCTGGGCTGATTTGCCGATGGCGCCGACGAGCAGGCAGAGCGCAATCGCCGTGGCCATGTCGGGAGACAGTTGTCCGACCTGGGCAAAGACCTTCGTATAATCCAGCGTCTTGAAATTGATGAAGACCAGGAAGATCGCCAGCAGGAATCCGGCATCCCCGATGCGGTTCACCACGAACGCTTTCGAGGCGGCCTTGGCGGCGGAGACCTTGTCGTAGTAGTAGCCGATCAAGAGATAGGAGCAGAGCCCGACCCCTTCCCAGCCAATAAAGAGGACGACATAATTGTTCCCCATGACGAGGAGCAACATGGACACCATGAAGAGGTTCATGTAGGTGAAGAATCTGGTGAATCCCGCTTCCCCATGCATGTAGCCGACGGAGTAGACGTGAATCAACAAACCAACGCCCGTGACCACCAGCAGCATGATGCAGGTGAGCGGATCGACCAGATAGGCCAGATTGATATTGAGATCGCCGCCGAAGATCCATTGATAGGCGACGACTTCATGTACGGTACCGGTCCGCAAGACATCGATGAACACACCGAGCGTGCAGAGAAATGACAACCCGACTGAGCCCCAGGCCAACCGGTGTGCGATCTCGTGGGAGTATTTCCTGCCAGCGAGGCCGTTCACGATAGCGGCCAGCAAAGGAAATACCGGAATGAGTTTTATGAGTAGATCCGTCACATTACCACTTCAAGAGATTCATCTCGTCCACGTTCGTGGAAATCTTTCCACGGAACACGACAATAATGATGGCGAGCCCGATTGCCGCTTCTCCGGCCGCAATGGCAATGATGAAGAGCGCCACCAATTGGCCAGCCATGGATTCCAAGTAATAGGAAAAGGCGACAAGGTTAATGTTTGCCGCGTTCAACATGATCTCGACGGACATCAACACGATGATGAAGTTCCGTCTGATCAAGACGCCGAGCAGGCCGGTAATAAACAGCACGGCGCTGACGGCGACATATGCGCTTAAAGGAACCATAGACCGAGTCCCTTACCTTCCACGTTTGTCAACGATCGGCTTTGGCGTTTTTGCCAGCACGATCGCTCCGATGACCGCGCCCAACAGGAACACCCCGACGATTTCGAACTGCAACAGATACTCACTGAACATCTTGATTCCGACCGCGTAGGTATCGCCGTCCTGGAGTACCGCCACGGTGGGGGCATCGCCCCTTGCGCCTGCGAAGGGTGAGCGGAGCAGGAGGCTCAGGACGTAGACCGATCCAAGAGCTGCTGGAACGAGAAAGTACCGGTACGAGGAATGAAGATACCGATCGTCGGTTTTCAAATTCATCAGCATCAACACGAAGAGATACAAGACGAGGATCGCACCGGCGTAGACGATGACTTGTACCGCCCAGAGGAATTCGGCGTTGAGCAGGATGAAGAGCCCGGAGACGTGAAGCAGCAGGGCCAGGAGAGCGAGGCCGCAATGCACCGGGTGCTTGAGCGCGACCGTCATGACGCCCGCGACAATACTGACCAATGCGAAATAAGTGAAAAATACCAAAACCATCGATCGATTCAGCCCAGATGCTTAGGTTGCGATTGAGTCGGCTTCAATACCGATTGCGGGAAGTAATACCGATACTCCCGGCTTTCCTCAACGTTCTGTTCCTGATTATGCGCGTACAAGTATTTTTTTGCATCGTCGAGATGCCGTTCGCCGATTTCATACAGCCGTTTCTTGTCGAATAGGAGAGTGCGTTTATCGTGGGTCGAAAACTCGTACATCTTGGTCATGGCTAAGGCGTTGACGGGACAGGCCTCGACACAGTAACCGCAAAAGACACATTTCGTAATATCGATGTAAAACTCGCTGGCGAATCGCTGCAGCGGACGCGCCGCATCTTCCGAACTGATGACCTTGATACAGCGGGATGGACAGGCGGCTTCACAGAGATCACAGCCGACACACCGTTCCTGATGATCGTCGTAACGCAACAGGGCCAGTGCCCCCCGATGTGTATCGGGAAGAACGCGTTGCTCCCGCGGGTACTGGAACGTGATGGGCTTGTGGAACATGTGCTTGAACGTCACCTTCATCGCGTCCCAAATTTCATAAAACAACGCGGCATGGAGAATGTTCT
>JAUXQT010000062.1 GCA_030682135.1 Nitrospirota bacterium
CGTGGAGTTCCCTTATACGGGGAATCGGACCGCGGTATGGATCGTCGCCCAGCTTCACATCCTGTTTGCGGGATTCATTCTCGGTGCCCCGATCTTTGTCGTGATCTCGGAATGGTTGGGGTACCGGAAGCAGGATCCCCGGTACGATCGTTTGGCCAAAGAGGTGACGAAGGTCACGGTCATTCTCTACAGCATGACTGCCCTCACGGGGGGGCTCTTCATATTCGTGCTGCTCGCGACCTATCCGCAGTTCACGACGTGGCTCATCAATCACTTCTATCTGCTGTTCGCGGTGATCTATCCCCTGCTGTTCATCAGCGAGACCATCTTGCTGTACATGTATTTCTACACCTGGGACTCCTGGAAGGGTGAGAAGAAGGCTCGGCATATCGCCCTCGGGGTGCTCTTGAATCTGATCGGTACGATCACGCTGTTCGTCATCGACGGTCCGACCTCGTTTATGAATACGCCGGTGAAGGCCGAGGGGATTTCGCCGCAAGAGTTCCTCGCGACCGCGAGTTTGTGGGACAAAATCTTCAACTATAGCTGGATGCCGCTCAATCTCCATCGCCTCGTCGGCAACGTGACGTTCGGCGGGTTTGTCGCCGGTCTGATCGCCGCCTACATGTTCATGGGGGCGAAGAAGGACGAGGAGCGAGCCTACTACGATTGGATGGGATTTGTCGGCAACCTGATCGGTGTGGGCGCGTTGCTCTTCCTGCCGTTCATGGGTTATCTGCTGGCCTACGAGCTCTGCGATTACGATGCGTCGATCTGTCCGTACATGATGGCGGACCAGCTGTCGATGTTCTTCGAAATGCAGGGGGCGATGATCGGTCTCATCTTTCTGGCCAGTAATTACTATATCTGGCTCAGTATGAAGCGGATCGAGGGAGTCGAAAAAGTTCGGATGACGATCCTGGCTCCTGTCGTGATGGTCTTGCTGCCCTTGGTGATGACCAAGGTGATGACGGACTATCCGGTTCCTGATCCGACCTCGCTGGCGTTCCTGCTTCCATTATTGTTGGCCCCCTTCACCGTAGGCCGGTTCATCCCGCTGACGGTATCTGCGCGGACCGTAATCAAGGTCGGATTCTTGATGGTCGTCGTCGGCGATGCCATCTGGCTCACGCCCCACGGCTTCGTGCCGACAGGGGCCAAGCTGGTGGCGGAGCTGGAGTTGCCGTCAGATTGGAACTTTCTGGCGTTGATGCCGGCGAAAAACTCAGCCGCATTTACGTTGGTCTTCGTCACGGTCGTGAATTACGTCATTTATAACCGGGCCATCAGTCAGGGCACGATTGTCTGGGGCAAGATCGATTTCGCCTCCCAGTTTGTCCTGATCTTCCTGGCCTTCAGCGCAATTTGGACGATGGGTCTGATGGGTGCGGTTCGCTCGTTGCTGCGGAAGTACTACCACACCTACAATCTGTTGCCGGACTTCACCGCGGAATCCTTCACACCGACGTTGTCCTATTCCGCCTGGTGGATTACCGGGATTACTGTCGTCTTTTACGCCGTCGTCAGTTTCGCGATTATCGTGACCCTTCGGCCTTCCGATTCGAAGGGGCATGCACCTGAGGGTAGTCCAGTCCCTGCCGGGAGTAAGTAGCCAGGGTGCGGAACGCCTACTGAAGGAAAGAGGATCTGTATGGGGAATGTGATTAAGAAGCTGATGATCGGTTTGGTGGTGGGCGGCGCACTGGTCGGTGCGACGCGAGCGTTCGAGTTTCCTGTCATCTTCCAGATGATGTTCTTTGCTTACGCGATGCTGGGAGCGGTCGTGTTCATGATCCTGGATGCGCCGGCACTCACCCCGATGAGCGGACTGAAGTCCGTCATTGTATTGGTGGTGTTCTATGTCGTGCTCTGCACGGTGTATATCTCCGGTGCCTCGATGTGGCCGCAGTACGATCCGGAAGATGAGAAGGGAAAGATCGCCAAGATCTTGGGGCCTAAGTATGCGGCGACTCAACAGGGGAAAGCCGAGGAGTTGATCGCGCGGGCGAAGGCGCTCGATGAGCAGACAAAGGCCTTGGCGGCGCGTCTCAAGGCATTGGGCGGAGATCAGGCTGGAAAAGACCAGGCGGCAGGTGGCGCTGGCGCATCCCCGGCATCATCCGGTGCGGCAACCGGAGATTTCATGAAGCTGGGCGAGGAGCAGTGGCAACTACAAGAATGTTATAACTGCCACAAGTTGAAGGGCGAGGGCGGGAAGAAGCGCGGCCCTGAACTCGATAACATCGCCAGCTATCTCTCGGTCGACGACATCAAGCAGAAGATCCTCGATCCCAAGAGTTTCATGGCGGAAGGATTCGAGAAAGAGTACGAGAAGGGCAAGATGCCGGACAAGTATAAGGATCTGATGGAGGAGAAGGACGTCGTGGCGCTCGCCTCCTGGCTCGGGACATTCAAGAATACATCGGTGAATACGCCAAAGCCGATTAAGAAGAAGTAGCATGCAGCCTAAACTGAAATCCAAAGTCCGCTGTGCGGATCAAGAAGTCGGTGACGTGACGAAGATCATCATGGATCCGTTGACCCGTGAGATCAGCCACCTCGTGGTGTCGTTGAACGGCGCGGGCGAGCGGCAAGTCGCGATAGGCCTGGTGCAGGCCGTCACGGACGAGGTGGTGCAGCTGCGGTCGTCTGCCTCTGAAGTGAGTGCGTTGCCTCCGTTCAAGCGTGACGAGTATGTCACGCTGCACGAGGTGGAGATTCCGCACATTGAAGACCATCTTCATGTTTCGCCAGGCGAAGTCTTGGTGCCGTTTCCCGAGTTGGAGAAGAGCGTCAAGCGGCGGACCTTCTTTGCAAACCTGACCCACGTGATCGGATTGTTTATCGGATTGCCACTGGCCTTCCCCGTGTTGAAGTACTTGATGAAGCCGATGTATGCCCCGTTCGACAACGGATGGCTCAAGATCGGTAACATCGGGAAGATCAAGGCGGACGATGCTGGCACGCAGTTCAAGTTCAAGCGCAAGGTCAAGGAAGCCTATTTGCCTGAAGCCGAGATCGAGAAGAACGTGTGGATCTTAAAAGCGACACCCGCAGTCCTCGAGAAGGTATACCAGGGAAAAGATATGGAGTTCCGGGACGGCACCGGAAAAACGATCTGGACCAATAAGAAGGACGTGCCCTACATCGCCTTTTCAGGTAAATGTCCTCACCTGGGGTGCGGATTTAAATGGCGGCAGCATAAAGTCCTGGGGCAAGTCTTCTTGTGCCCCTGCCATTTAAGCATCTATGATGCGGCCGGTACGGTCTTGGACGGTCCTGCTCCCCGTCCCCTCGACCCATTGCCTATCCAGGTGTCCGCGAGCGGTGAGGTGCAAATTATCGATATGGAATTCAAAGCCGGGACGAAGTCCCAAACGCGGATTGTCTAGATGAGCCACACCCCTTCTCCTAGCGCACCAACCACGATCCTTGAAAAAGTGATCGATTTTGTCGATGAACGGGTCGGCCTGAAGCTCCTGGCCGCCAAGATGCTCAATGAGCCGGTCCCTGGTGGCTCTCGTTGGGCCTATGTCTTCGGGTCGGTGCTGTTGTTTATCTTCATCATGCAGGCGGTCACGGGCGTGCTGCTGATGTTTTACTACGTGCCCACCGCCGACCATGCCTACGCCAGCACCCAATACATTCTGCATGATGTGGACTACGGCTGGTTCCTGCTGAGCTACCATTTCTGGGGCTCCACGGCCATGGTGGTCTGTGTTTTTGCGCATATCTCCCAGGTCTTTCTCTGGGGTGCCTATAAGAAGCCCCGTGAACTGGTCTGGCTGGTCGGTCTCGGTCTCTTCGGTATCGTCATGGGATTCGGTTTCACTGGTTATTTGCTCCCGTGGGATCAGCGAGCCTATTGGGCCACGACGGTCGGTGTAGAAATTCTGGATAAGACACCGCTGCTCGGCGACTTCATGGCGCGATTCCTTAAGGGGGGCGCGACTCCAGGCCAAATGACCTTGAGCCGATTCTTCGTCATTCACGTGATGGTGCTCCCCGCAGCTTTAATGGGGTTGGCCGGGCTGCACCTGTTTCTCTTTAGGTCTGCCGGACCGGCTGGTCCGTTCCGGGGCACTCCGGAAGAACTGAAGGCGAAGACCGATTACTTCTTCCCGCGGCAGATTTGGAAAGATATCGTCGGCATGGCGGCGGTCTTTGCCTGTATTTGCGCTTTGGCCTTCTGGGAGCCGGTGGTCTTGTTGGAAGAGGCGACGCCTGATCCGGGCGATTATCATCCGGAGCCGGAATGGTACTTCCTGTTCCTGTTCCAGTTGCTGCGGCTCAAGATGTTCTCCGGCGAGATGGGCCAGATGCTCGGCGCCATGGTGTTGCCCGGCGCGTTTATGGCGCTGTTGGCCGCATTGCCCTTCTTCGACCGCGATCCTGAACGGAATATTTTCAAGCGCCCCATCGCCCTGATCGGATGGGTGGTGGTCATGGCTGCGATCTTGATCTTCACGATCTCTGCCATTATCAACCGAGAGTTTTTGGACTAGCGGCCTCTCGCAGAACGGACTCTGTTTGTTATGAGCGACGAACGCGAATCGATGTCTCCTACGAAGCTCGGGCTCGGCATTCTTTGGCCTGCCTTCTGGACCGGCTTGCCCATCAAGCTTGCCTTCGTCCTGCTCTTTCTGGCGCTGGGGATGGTGCATTTTGAAACGAGAATAGGTCTCGCGTTCCTAATGCTGCTGACGAGCCCGGTCACCGTCTTTGCGCTTCCGACGATCACGCTGGGATTGGAGTCCCATCTTGGTGAAGGTGTCGGCATCGCATTGTTGTTCTTGTTGTCGATCCCGATAGACATCTGGGCGCTCGGGGTTGTGGGTCGGACATTTTTCCTCGAACGGCTGCGGCGTGAACCGCCGGATGGATTGGGTCTGACGCTCTGGTGGAAATGCGCATTGGTCGGGGGGATCTTCTTGCCGATCCTCTGGATCGCAGTGAGTGCGACCACCGAACACGCCATTGCGATCAGCCATTCGTTATTCGAAATGGAGATGCTGAAGGGCGTTCCCGTCGCGGAGAAAATCAGTATAGAACTGACTCTGTGGGGCGGGGTGGCCTTAGGGGTTTTGCTCGCATTGTTAGTCGTCGGCCTTTCGCTGATGGGACGGATGATTCGTGGCACGGTGGAGTCGGCTCAACATGCGTCGGAAAACTATCAAGGATTGATTACTCGCTGGGACCTGATGCGGGTGCCGTCTGATCAAGGATTGATGCTGACGGCCTTGACCGGTGGGGCCGTGATTTTGTCGCTCCTCTTCTGGTCTTCCCTCCCGGTGTTCACGCCACACCCGCACGACTGTTGTAAAAAGCCAGAAGTCAAAGCCGTCCCTGTATTTAAACCGCTTGAGACGCTCAATAAAGATGAGAAGATGCTGGCGCAGCTGACCGCACAGGTTGAGCTGCTGGAAAAACAGCAGGCGGAAGCCGAACTGGAAAAAGACAAGAGTAAGGGCAAGGCAGGCAAAGATGCAGTGAAAGCGCCGGCGGCAACCGCACCGGCTCCGCCGGCCGCCAAGAAACCGTAACGTGGGAGATGATGAGGTGAGGGGCATGCAACAACAGGGTGGATGGTTTCAGAGACTTCTCCAGGCCGGCCGCGGTCATGGGGGGATGTTCTCAGCGCTGTTGTGGGCCGTGGGCCTGCTCAGCCTTCCCGCGCTGGCCTTCGGTGCAGATGTCGCACCGGCCGCGGCGACCGAGTATCGCGACATTCCCTACATCGGCAGCCGCAACCTCGTCTGGGTTGTCGCGCAGTTGCATTTGCTGCTCGCAGGGTTCGTCTTGGGTGTGCCGATCTTCGCCTGGTTGTGCGAAGTCGTGGCCTGGAAGACGGGCGAAAAGCGCTATGACAAACTTGCGAAAGAGTTCACCAAGCTTCTGACCTCCGCCTATGCCACGACGGCGCTTTTCGGCGGCATTCTCCTGTTCCTGCTGATCTCGTTCTATCCCAAGTTGATGAACTATCTCACGGATATTTTCTTCCCGTCTTTCATCGTCTATTGCCTCCTCTTCCTGGTCGAAACCGCCACGCTGTATCTCTATTGGTATGGCTGGGATGCGATGCAGGACGGCCACAAGAAGACGTTCCACATTTTCCTCGGTTTCATGCTGAACTTTTTCGCGTTCTTCATCATGATTGTCCCGAACTCCTGGGCGACCTTCCAGGCCAGTCCGGTCGTGCTCGCCGAAGGCTCCGATATCGCCAGGGCCTGGGCTGCGACCTGGAATCCAACCTGGTGGCCGGTGAACATTCACCGGTTGATCGCGAACGTAGTGCTCGGTGGTTATATCTGCGGCGCCTACGCCGGGATTCGTTATCTGTCCGCCAGAAACGCGGAAGAGCGCGACCATTACGATTGGATGGGTTACGTCGGAAACTTCATCGGGGTGTTCGGTCTTTTGCCGCTCCCCTTTGCCGGCTACTGGCTCATGCGCGAAATTTATCAGTACAACCAGCAGATGGGCATCACGTTGATGGGAGGCTTTCTCTCCTGGCTGTTCATCCTGCAAGCCATGCTCATCGGAGTGCTTTTCCTCGGATCGAACTATTATTTCTGGCTGGGAATCACCTATCGTATTCCAGGCTCTGAGTTGAAGTATCGGAAGTCGATGTTGTCGATGCTGATCATCCTGCTGCTCTGCCTCGGCGTCTGGATGACGCCCCACTCGCTCGTGGCGAGTTTGGAAGAAGCGAGAAAGATGGGGGGGACCCACCATCCGCTGCTTGGCGTGTTCGGCGTGATGTCGGCGAAGATGACAGTCTCGAATCTGATGATCCTCGTGACGTTCATGAGCTTCATCATGTATTGGCGCGCGGGCAAGGAAGAGACCGCCGGATGGGCAAAGGCTGCGAAAGCGCTGATGAGTGCGTTGTTGGTCCTCGCTGGTATCGCAGTCGTCGTCTTGGGCGTCTGGGGCTACTTTGTGCCAGCCATCATTCGGATCAATTACTTCTCAACGTCTCAGGTCATGATCGTGCTCTTCGTCATGTTGACGATCACGCCATTGACCGCGCTGCTGCTGAAGAGCGCGAAGACCACGACGGAAATGGTTTGGGGCAAGATGCCTCCGCGGGCCGGGTATGCCCTGGTCCTCAACGCGATCATGGTCATCCTCCTGATGACATTGATGGGATACGCTCGGTCGTCATCGCGCGTGCATTGGCATGTGTATGGTGTGCTTCGCGATTCCTCGCAATATGCATTTTCACCGGCGCTGGGTTATGCAGCCGGGATTATGGCTTTGAACACCTTCTTGTTCTGTATGATTGTCGCGTTCATCTTCTGGGTAGCCACGATGAGCGATAAGGCGAAGGCATCGCACAGTTAAGTCAGGCGATCGATTTCGCAAGAGGAGTCTTATGAGCGAAGTTGTTAAGTTGCAGTTGATCGGGCTGGCGGTAGTCGGAAGCGGGGCCCTAATCCTCCTCCTGGTTCGCGCCCAATTCGTGCGGGTCATCGGATTTGTCGCGATTGTTCTTGGGCTCTTTACGCTCACCGCGTTATCGGTGCCGCAGATGGCGTCCTTGCCGCCGGTTGAAGAGAAGTTCGATATCGCGACGGTGAAAACGCCGACCGACATGGCCACCATCGGGCAGAAGATTTTCTTCAGCAAGGGCCAATGTGCGCTCTGCCATACTATCGGCCCCAGCGAGTCCGCCCGATGCCCGGACCTCAAGGGTATCGGGGCCAAGTTGAGCCGTGAGTTTCTCTTTGAAAGTCTGACGCAGCCACAAGCCTATATCTATCTTGACTATCGTCATGAAGGACAGCCGAAGGAATATCCGGCCAGGATGCCCTACATCAACAAGAATCCGATCGGGCTGTCGAAGAATGAAATTCTCTCGGTCATCGCATTCCTGCAGCAGATGAGCGGAGAACCAATTTCTGTCTCTGTTGCTGAACTCGAAGTGCCGGGACAGGCGCCTGCCGCTCCGGTGAAGGTCGCTCAATCCGGTCCAGTGGCCGTGGCGCAAGCGCACTGAGGAGGAACGTATGGGGGGCTCGTTGCTTAAGCCGGTCATATTGATTGGGGTCGTCTATGCGATCTTGAAGTTTGTGGTGCCCAATATCCCTGGTTCGGCGCCGCTGCCGGCCAGTCTCATCTTTCTGTATCTGATGTTGACGACATCGGGCATTGTGATTTTCGCCACGTTGAGCGGAGAGTCGAAGGATGCGTTCTGGAACCCGATTCAACGGTTCTTGACGGGAGAGAACATCGGTGGATTGCAAGTATTGCGGTACGGCGTGCTGTTGCTGTTTCCCTTGATGGTCGGCTGGCAAACCTATAGCAGCACCGCGACCAGCGATGCACCGCCATCGGAAAACCGAACGATTCACCCGGCTCCGCCAGGGGAATATACCGGCTTATCGAATCCCGTTCCCAAGACACCGGACACGATCCAGCAGGGGAAGGGCTTCTATGCCGCGTTCTGTTCTCCCTGCCACGGAGGCAATTTCGATGGGAAGGGGCCGGCAGCCAGAGGATTCAATCCTCCCCCTGCCAATTTCTCCGATCCGACGACGATCGCCATGCTTCAAGAAAGTTATCTCTTCTGGCGGATTAAGAAGGGCGGCGTCGGCCTCCCGATCGAAGGCATGCCCTGGAAGTCCGCGATGCCTCGCTGGGAAGTCGAGCTTCCCGACGAATGGATCTGGAAAATTATCATGGGCGAGTACGATGGCGCGCATCAAGCGCCGAGGACCTGGGAGTAGACGGGAGTAGGCGTGCCTGCCTTCTGTGCTCGCACACCGCGCACGTTGAGAAGGTGACCGGTGAATGCGCGCAGTGGAAGGCCCACCGCCGCACCCTCTGAGACGTGAGTAGAGAGAGGACGGAACTTATGACACAGAGACTGAACTACATCGTTCCGACGGTTGCGGTCGGTGCATGGCTGGCCATGGGGATGCTGGCTGTGCAGCCTGGCTCTGCCGAGGAAAAGTCGGCGGCCACCGTTCAGGCTGAATCAACCTTGCAAAGTGTGTCGGTCAGCGCACCGATGGTGAAGGGCGCCCTGCCGGTCGATGACCCGAATGCGGCGGTGTGGAGCAGCGCCACGCTGGCGCGATTCCCGATGTCGCCGCAAGTCCATTGGCCGAATCGAATTTTGGAAGCGACGGTCAGAGACCTGAACGTGCGCGCCTTGCATGACGGAACGAACGTCGCCATTCTCTTGGAGTATACGGACCCGACGGAAGATCCGGACGATGCCGCGGCGATTCAATTCATGGTGGGCGACAAGAAAGCGCACTTTGCGCATGGCCAGCCGATGGCGCAGGTAGAGGGCGGCCCGGTCAATATCTGGTTCTGGAAGAACAAAGACGGCAAAGCGCTGGACATGAATGCCAAGGGTTTTGGCACGCTGAAAGTTCAGACGCATCAGGACGTGAAGGCCAAAGGCGCCTATGCCAATGGCACATGGAAGGTCGTCTTCACGCGCCCTCTCTCCACCGAACATGCGGACGAGGATACGCAAATTGCCCAAGGTGGATTCGTCAATATCGCCTTCGCCGTCTGGGACGGCAAAAAGGACGCAAGCGGCGAACTGAAAGAAAAGGGATCGCAGAAGGCGGTCTCCTCCTGGTGGTATTTCCGTGCAGAAGCACCCCCGGATTACTCCGGTTATTACTATGCGCTCCTCGCCGTGGGCTTGGCTCTCGGATTTCAGTTCGTACTGATCCGCAAGCTAAAGAAAGGGCAATCAGCATGAAGGCGGCTCGCCTGCAAGTATTAGGAATGGTGGGGGGACTGGTTGGCGTCTGGGCCATGGTGGTCGTGGGCTGTGCCAACGAGCAGCAGCAGAAGGGCAAGGAACTCTACAGCCACTACTGCATGCATTGTCACGGAGAAAACGGCCGCCAGAACGAGGGCTTCAATTGGTCCTCGATGCCGGATCCGAAGCCGAAAGATCTGTCGAACAAGTCGGAGATGGGAACCTTCAAGGACGAAGACATTTTCAATACCGTCTCACGCGATATGAAAGATACGAGTCCAGGCGGCGACAAGATCGGCGACGACGATTTCGCCGTGCCGACCATGCCGACCTTCAAGTACACCCTCTCCGAGGATGAGATCTGGGCCATCGTGGGTTATGTCCGAGGCCTCCATGGCATGAAGCTGGAGTTTAAAGTCGAGGAACGGAAGAAAGAGCTCACTGCGCAGCTCCAAACGGCCCAAGGCAAGGCCGATCAGACCAAGCAGGCCTATGAAGCCGCGGAGAAGAAGGCGAGCGACGAAGCGGAAAAGAAGAGCGCGGAATTGAAGAAGGACGTCGATGCCGACGAATCCTCCTATGCCAAGGAATTGGCTGCCATGGTGCAGGCCAAGAAAGAACTCGACGCAGCCCAGGTTGCGCTGAATAACTTCTCCACGAGACCGGGCAAAGGTTTGAATATTGCCCGCCCCGATCTCACGACGAAACCCGAGCAGGTTGCCGAATTGGTAGAACTGGGCAAGCGGCTCTACTCCAATAAGTATGGCTGCAACGGGTGCCATAGTCTCGGAGAAGAGGGTGGCAAAGTGGGGCCGGCGCTCGACCGTGCAGGATTCAGATTGAATGGAACCTGGATCTATCGCTGGGTCAAGAACCCGCAGGCCATGAAAGCCGAAACCAGGATGCCGGCACTCGGGTTGAGCGATGCCGATGCCAAAGCCGTGACTCTGTACCTCGGGACCTTGCGTGCGCCAAAGCCGGATGCTCCGATCGAAAAGCAGGCAGGCTGATCAGAGCAGAAATCCCGCGACCATACTAATTAATATAGCGGCTCCTACCCACACATGTTGTTGAAACATGCGGAAAGCGGTGGGGGCCGGTATGGCCCCTCTGAGCTGCAGGGCTTGCCTCCCACACCACATTCCAATAAACATGAGCAGGGCATAGTAGACCCAGCCGATCTGGGCCAGCCAGCCTGCGAGTCCCAATAGCAGCAGCATCGCGCCGAAGGCCGAGCCGACGGCGATCCACGTGGACGAACCGAACAACAGAGCCGAGGATTTCACCCCGATTCGGCGATCGTCCACGACATCTTGCAATGCGTAGATCGTGTCGTACCCGATCGCCCAGCAGGCCGTCGCCGCAAAGAGGCACCAGGCAGGCTCTTCGATCGTTCCTCGCGAAGCGGACCAGGCCATGACGGTGCCCCAGCCGAAGGCGATTCCCAACATGGCTTGCGGCACATGGATGACACGTTTCGCAAATGGATAGAGGGCGGCTAAGAGGACGGCAATAGGGCTTAAGAGGATCGTGAAGGGGTCGAGCAGCAACACGAGCATGCCGGCCATGGAGAGAAAGAGGCCGAGGACCAGCAGGGCATGGGCGATGCTCAGTTCACCGGACGCGAGGGGCCGTACTAACGTGCGCGCTACGTGCTGGTCGAAGGACCGATCGGCCAGATCGTTCAGCACCACTCCGGCACTGCGCATCACGAAGGAGCCGGCGACAAAAATCGCGAATAACCGGAGTGGAGGCAGGCCGCGAGCCGCCAAGACCAGCGACCAGAGCGTGGGGAACATGAGCAGCCAGGTCCCGGTCTGGTTTTGGAGGCGAATGAGTCTGGTGATGGCAGACCAGGAGAGCCGTGGCGTTATAACGGACGATTCCGGCGTCGATGAAGAAGGTTCGGTCATGCGGGAGAACTTAGCCGAGGGTGGTGGGGCTGTCAACGCTGAGAGTAATAGTCGGGGATTGTCTATCTCGTTCGTTTGGTCTGTCTGGTTGGACCAGATAGACGAGACAGACCAGATAGACCAGATGGACTAGTCTTGCTCGCTGGTTGTGCTGATCGGATGCTTTTCTGTATAAGAATGATGGTGCATGTCATTGATTCCGCGCATTCCTCCTTTCTGTTTCGCACAGCCTCATGGGTTGTCGCAGGACTCTGTGTCGGGGCGTTAACGAGCTGCGGGCTCTTCTCCAGCCGGAACGGCGACACGATTGGCTATTACCTTCCCTTGACCGTCCAGCTTCGTTCCGATCCCAGTATCGCTGCGTCGCAGCTCACCTATCAGGATGCCTGTGGCCAGCAGCAATCCTTGCCGCTGGGCGGTCCCTTGCAAGAGCAGCTCACACGAAAAACAGGCCGCGTCTTTGAAAAGGTGCTGACGGGTGCGGCCGCATCCTCCGCGATCCCAGACGGGTATGTCGATGCATCGATCGGTCTGGCTCAGGTCGATCTGGCGATCGTGCGAAAGGCCAACAAGAGTTATCCGGCGATGGTCTCTGTGGGATTGGACTTTGCCTATACGGCTGCAGACGGCACGGTCCTGTACAGCAAGAAGATTCAAAGCATCGGACGTGGGGAGGTGGAAGTCAGCGCCTCTTCCTGTGATGTGAAGGGGATCGAGAAGATTGCCCAGGAGGCCTTGAGCCTCGTCACAGACGGGATGGCTAAGCAACTCGGGACCTCGACGAAGATCATCGTGGCTGCCGAAACCAGGAAGGCCGGTGGCGCCAAGGCGCCGGAGGCGGCCGTCCCTCCCCCCTCTCCGATTGCAACCGGGGGAGCATCCGCTGCGGTGACGCAGCCCGTCGCGCCGCAATCGTCGGCAGCGGTGCCGATGCCGGTTCAAACGGACGAGCCCGCCACGATCATATTTCGTGCGATTGTTCGCGATGAAAATCGCAATCAGGTGCTGCATGCCGGCGAAGCCATCGCGATCGAAATCGAGGTGAAAAACGAAGGGCCGGGGATGGCAAGGGCCATGGAACTGTCGGTGTCCTCGACACCACCATTAGTCGAGCAGATTCCCGCGCTGGTCTCCGTCGGGGATCTGCAGCCAGGCGAAGTCAAACGCCTGACGTTGGACGGCAAAGTCGGCGAGGTCACAGCCGCCGTGCAAGCGGAGCTCACGCTGATCTTGCGGGCCGGATCTCCAACGGTTCAGCTGCCCTCTCCCAAAAAGTTTCTCGTGGCGATGAAGCCTGCTTCTGCGCCGGGGGCCCAGTCTCTGCCGGTCGATGTCGATCAGCTGCCGAAACGGACAGGTTTGCTCAAGCAACCGAAGGCCATCGGTCTCGTCGTCGGCGTGGGTCAGTTCCGTGAGAGCAGCATCGCCCGGGTGAAGTATGCGACGCGGGATGCGGAGCAGACCGCCACCTATCTGAGATCGATCGGTGGGATTCCTCACGCGCGGGTGCGTACGCTGCTCGATGGTCATGCCCTCAAGAGCGACCTGGCCGAGGCCCTGGAAGAATGGCTGCCTAAACTGGTCGACCCCACTACCGTGGTCTATATTTCGGTCACGGGCCGGGGCGTGGTCGATCCGATTACCGGCGCCGTATCGATGTTGTTGTTCGACAGCATGCCCGCGACCGGGACACGCCTCTACTCGCTGCGCCGGCTGCAGGAATCCTTGGAGAAGTTGCCGATTCAGCAGGCCGTCGTGATGCTCGACCTCTCGCTGGAGTCGGCGTCCGGCACGGAGTCGGCAGCCATGGCCGTTCCCCTCTGGGGGCAGGAGGGGGCGGTTAAAGACAAGATCATGTGGATGATCGGCAACCGGGGGCTTCAAGAATCCCATAGTTATGACCCGGGCCAGCATGGGCTCTTTGCCTATCAATGGCTCAAGGGCTTGGGCGGGGCCGCAGATCTCGATAAGGACGGGACGATCCTGGCTGGTGAGCTCTGCGCCTATACCAAGGGGCAGGTCCTCAAGATTTCTCAAGAGCAGTACGGCAAGGAGCAGGAGCCCCTCTGTCTTCCAGGGCCAGGCCAGGGGGCCATGGTCAGGCTGCAGCCTCTGGCCCGGTTCAAATAACGGACATGGGAAGGCCGGATTTCTTACCTATCGTCTGTCGTTGAACAAAAAACCCCTTGAGGCTGAGAAAAAACCCGTGTAAGTTGTGGCTTCTCTCGCGAGGGCCGGCGTAGCTCAGTTGGTAGAGCAGCTGTTTCGTAAACAGCAGGTCGTCCGTTCAATCCGGATCGCCGGCTCCACACCTCGCGTGATCCGCTATCTCTCCCTATGAGAACAGGAATTCAGACCCTCACGTTGCTCTGCGGTCTGCTGCTGTCAGGCTGCCTCTCCCCCATTACGCTGAATCGAGCCATGACGGCCTATGATCAGGCGGTCACGGATGCCATCTCCAAGCAGTTGCTCATCAACATTGCTCGTGCCCACCAGCATCAACCGATTCACTTCACCGGCGTCTCGAATATCGCCGCGACGTTCGATTTCCGTGTCAGTGCCGGCGCCACGCCGGCGCTCACGGGAGACGCCAGCAAAGCGCTCATGCCGATCTTCGGAGGCAGCGTGGCGGAGAACCCCACCATCAGTATCGTGCCTGTCGAAGGGGAAGAGTTCACCAAACGGCTCTTGACTCCCTTTCCGGAAACCAAGTTCACGCTCCTGCTCCGGCAGCGGTACGATATCGATTTGTTGCTCAGGCTGATGGCGCAGGAGCTGCGGATCACGGAGAATGGCCAGAAGATCGCCTACCGCAATAAGCCTGCAGATCGGATAGACTACGAGATGTTCCGTCGCGTGGTGACGCACCTCTCGGCTATTCAGGACCAGAACCAGCTTTATGCGGAACCGCTCGTCTACATTCGGACCTGGACGATTCCGGCCAACTCGGTCACGGCAGAGGGCTTCCAGTCTTTACAGAATGAGTATCTCGTGACCTACAGCCAGAAAGACAACACCTACACCCTACGGAAACAAATCACGGGACGAATTCATATCACCAACTATGACCCCGATACGCTCTCACCCGACGAACGGGCCAGGTTGATCGACGAAACGGAAGAAGGGCACCTCAACGATGTCTCCTTCGACATCCGCCCGGGGCACGTCGGAGGGGAATACCCGCTTAAGGGAGATTTTCGGCTGCGAAGCTTCAATGCCATCCTCAACTTTCTTGGCCGATCGCTGGGAGAAGACCCCGAATATCCCGTCGACAAAGATCCTCGGACCCCGGTGGTCCACGAAAATCCCGTCCATACCATGGAACTTCTGTTGACGGATGGCGCGCCATCGGAAGCCGACCTATCGATTCAGTCCCATGGAAAATATTACGCGGTCAACGCCACCGGACCCATGGCACGCTGGAACCGCGAAGCCTTCCAATTGTTATACCTGTTGTTCCAGATGACCGTCACCGAGGTGCCGCGCGTCGGCGTGCCCAGTATCACCATTGCGAAATAACGTCGTCGCCACTTCGCGCAACAGCCTCGGCTGATCTCAGAGGGCTCCCGGCTGGTTCCTGCCACAGAACGGGAACGCCGAAATACCCATTCAGCGCGTTTCTTCCTCTGCCATCACCACATACCGGAGCGGTCCACCGGGACTGATCGCGTCGAAGGGATAACAGGTCACCAGCGCGAGTTGCGGTGTCGCGGCATCCTGCCTGATCGATGCGCTGGCCACATCCACCACCGTGGCGCTGCTTACGCGATACCGATGGATCTGCTCATTCTTAGTCGTGAGCAGAAGCTCGTCGCCTGCCTTCAACCGCTGGAGAAATCGAAAATGCGTATCCCGGTGTCCGGTGAGGATCGTCGTTCCTCTCGAACCGGGAGGGGCGCTCGATTCCAGATAGCCAGGCCCAAAGGCCAGCGTGCGGCCATAGGCCCCGTTCAACACAATGAGATCGATATCCTTCGCGGGAACCGTGAGCCTGGCCAGAGGCCAGGTATCGGCCCAGGGCCAGGGCGTCACATGTTCTTGGCCTGCCACTGTGCCGGCCCAAGCCCGTTGTAACAGGGCTTGGGCCAGTTCAGCCTTGAGGTAGATCCAAGCGCCGCTTCCGCATTGCCACAGACCAACCAGGACCAAGGCGAGAACCAGGAGAGTCATCGCCTTGGTCTTGATGCATGAGCCAATCACGCGACCACTCTCTGTCTTTGCCAGAGCAGGCCCGCTATCGCCAGCAGCAACAGCCCGAACAGTAATTGGATCTGCCCGCTCGTGCCGGTCTTCGGAAGACCGAGCATCGCATGGGAATCCTGTCCGTCCGGCAGGTTGGTCTTCATCGTATGGCCGATCAGGCTCTTGTCGAGGGGACGAACCGGCGTGACATCGACCGCCACCAGGCTGCTGTATTGGCTCACGAGATGATGCGGCAGCGCCACATCCAGCACCGCCTGGCGCAGGGTTGCGTCATCCTGACCGGAGCGTTCGTGATCCATCAGCGCGGCGATCTTCTGCCTCGCCCAATAGACCGACAGCCCGTCCCGCGAGGGGCTCTGTGTCAGTGAGAGCGTCACCTTCCAGGGCGTCGATCCCTCCTTGCCCTGGATCGTCACCTCGTCGGGCAGCGATTGGTGTTTGATGGCGACGACGATGGGTTCACCGTCATAGAGGTCCGGAATGCGGGAGGGAAATAGTTCGGCGCTATCCAGGCCGGTGCCTTCTAGCCGAATCTCTGTCAGGACCGGATGTTCCAGCTTGCGGAAGAGGGCGTCCATCTTCTCCTTCACCTCGTTCACATTGCCGATGTGGGTAAAGGTTCCGCGTCCGAACTCGGAGGCCTTCCGCATGAAGTGGCTGTTCGGGGCGGAACCGATACCGACCGTAAAGAGCCGGCGTGGACCCAGCCGTTGCCGGATCAACTCGAAGAGCTCGGTCTCGTTGCCCACTTGCCCGTCGGTGAGAAAGATCACTTGCTGAATTCGTTGCGCATCGGCCGGGGCCTTCAGCGCCTGCGTCAGCGCCGGTAACATTTCCGTCCCACCGTTGGCTGCGAGGCGGTCGACGAACTTCATGGCCTTCCGCATGGTCGCAGTCGTCACCGGTTGCGGCGCGGCGAAGAGGGCATGGACGATGCTGTTGAATTCGATCACGTTGAAGGTATCGCGTGCAGTCAGACGCGGGAGTGCCATCAGCAAGGCGGCGCGGGCCTGCTCGATCGAGGTGCCGGACATCGAGCCGGACGTGTCGATGATGAAGATCGTTTCACGCGGCAGGCCGACCGGTTCCTTTCCCACCGTGGCCGGTGGCATCACCATCATGAAGGCATAGGTGGCTCCCTGCTGTTGCTGAGTAAAGAGGGTAACGGTGGGATTCTGCCCGGGAGCCGGTTGCCAGGTCAGTTGAAAGTCCCGGTCGGCCGGGACCGCATCATGGCGGAGCGAGATGTGCCGCCGACCATCGGATTCAGGAATGATGAGAATCGGATGCGATGCCGATTCCAGTTTGCCGAGCGGAAACCCCGGTGCCAGATCCACCGAGAGACTGACGGGGTTGATCGACCCATAGGCCGGCTGTTCGAACGGCGGCGTCACGCGCGAGGCGTCCGGCACGCGGTCCGTATCGAGCGCCATACCCTGACCGGCCTGCGGTTGATCCTCGACAAGGACTGCGGTGCCAGGGATGTAGCGGGGACCGACGACCATGGGGAAGCGGAGTGAAAAGGCGCCCTGGTCGAATCGAACCGTTTCCTGATATTCGATTTCAATCGTGATGATGTCGCGCGGCGCGATGTTCGCGATGGATGTCGTAAAGATGTTGGACCGTTCCTGTTCGACCAGGCTCGCCCGTTTCCCTTCCTGTTTGGCCTGCTCATAGACCTTCTTGGCTTCGCCCCGTTCCTTGATCTGGCCTTCGATGAGGCGCTCGCCGACCTTCATGCGGAGGTGATCGACGGCGGCGGTTTCCGGCAAGGGAAAGACATAGATACCTTCCGCCCAGTCCTTGCCGGGGTTCGTAAATTCCTGTGTGACGACGGCTCGCGCGATCACGCCGGTCACAATGATCTGTACGTCGGTCTTCAAGGTGGGCGCCGGGATAAAACGTCCGGCCTGACCGCTGCGAAAGAGCAGCCGGCCCTGCTTCACATCGCTCAGGCCGACGGTCCCTTCAAGCGGGGTCGGTTCCTCAGCGCAGGCATGCAGGATCGGGAGCCCGCCGGCCCAGGAGAAGAAGGTGAAGAACAGCGTGATCCAGATGCTCAGCACGTAGTTGGCTGTGCGGGGCTTGTCACTCGCAATCCAGGTCATGATAGGTGCCTCGTGATTCGTCAGGAATGGTGGTGATGCTCGTCGCCGACCGGCCCTGGCGGAGACTGTCGTCTCCGCCAGGGGCACAGGCTGCTCCGGTTAGCTGCCGGAGGCTTGGTCGATGAGGGGGATGGATGGGTCGGTGCCGTTAGGATCGCCAGTAGAGGGAAGGAGGCTCTCCTGGGTCTGGGTGGCCAGGGTCGGCAGGATCATGTGTGCCTGCCCGATCTTCCGCATCTCCAAGTGCACCCGCCGATTCATATTCCGGCAGACGTCGCTCGTATCGACGCAGAGCACGCCTTCTTCACCCAGGCTCACCGTCTTGATCTGGTTCTCGGCAACGCCCGCGTTCACGAGTTCCGTTTTCACTGTCTCAGCCCGCTTCATACCCAGCTTCTTGTTGTAACTGGCGGAACCCTGTTGATCCGTATAGCCCTGGATCAGCAGGCCCCAGTCCCCATTCTTCTTGAGGATGTCTGCCTGTGCCGCGAGGATCGACTTGGCCTCGTCCGTCAGGCCCTTCCGCCCGACTTCAAAGTAGAGATCTGTATGGACGGTGTCGCCGGTTCCGGCTGTGACCGTTTTGGTGATCGGTTCGCTGAGGGGGTTGGGTGGGTTCTGGTTCTTGAGCAGGCTGGTGACCTGGTTATCGGTCAGGGAGTCGTTCTGGCCGGTCGAGGAGACGGCCAGGTCCTGGGAGTAGAACCAGAAGGCGGCGAGGACGATGGCCAGGCTGAAGACCAGCCCGCCGAGCACATAGACCTCTTTCATGTCTTTATTGGGTCCCACGATGGCGGGGGAGATATTGCCTGACGAGATGGACGAGGGCTTTTGCATGATGGCACTCCTTCTTGGGTAACGGTTATCGGTCATGGGTCAATGGTTATTGGGCTTCGAGTCTTTCGGGATTTCGCATCGCGCTGAATTCACCTCCTTTCTCATCCGCGATCGACTCGCCCGTTGCCAGATGCTTGAGCAACCGGAATGCCGAATTTTGGGAGGGGAAAAGTTTGAAGAGAAATGAATGAAATTGAAGGGTTGGGAAGAAGGGGGAGGTGGTCGCTTGATGCGGGGAAGCTCGGACCGGCATTGCGTGCGGGGATGGCCCCTCAAGAAAGAAGAGGGGGGCAGCCTGGTCGTCCTCCTGCTCGCGGAACGCGCACGATCAGAATGTGCTCGTTCGACGCGCGCACTAGAGGATCGACCAGGCCACCCCCCGAGGAGATAGGCAAGAGACCGAGCGAGCTTGGATGGGGTGGGCCTCGGCTGAGGAAGTGTGGGGCCTCGCTCCTCCGGTGAAGTTGCTCCGCTCTCTGCCAGGCCCTTGGGGGAGGAAAGGGGATGATGTGCTCGCGCAACGCGCGGGGGCTCGTCTGTCTGGTTAGATGGTCTATCTGGTTCTTCTGGTGAGGTTTTCGGTCCGGCCAACCAGACAAACGAGACAAACCAGATAGACCAGACGGACCTCCCCCTGTCCGGCCAACTAGACAAACGAGACAAACCAGATAGACCAGATGAACCAACCTCCGTTCTGCTATCCTCGAAGACACCATAGGATGAGATGAAAAGGAGGAGAAATTGGCTGAGTGGGTGACGTATAAAAATCATCAGATTAAGACATGCTCCCAAGATCTCGGAGATGACCGATGGATGCCCAAGGCGCTTGCATGGCTTTCGATGGGCGGGCGGGCCCCAATGAAGACCCTCCAGGGTGAGTCGCATGAGGTCAGCAATACGGAAAGTAAGGCGAATGTGATTGCGCTTGGGAAAGCCAAGAAGTGGGTCGACCAGCATCAATAGGGTGAAACTGACCCACCACCTGCCAGCCCATCCTTCTTATTTGCAGAACCACCAGATCAACTAGATAGACGAGATAGACCAGAAAGACATCCGCTTGTCCGACCAACCAGACAATTGAAACAGACAAGACAGACCTCCCCCTGTCCGATCAACCAGACAAACCAGATCTCGTTCGACGCTCGCATTCATGAAAGGGTGTTATTCCGATCCTCATCTGGACTCGTGATACATGGTCGATCGGGCGCGACTCATTGAACGAACGTCGATTGTGGCGTATT
>JAUXQT010000063.1 GCA_030682135.1 Nitrospirota bacterium
AAGGGATACCGCCCGGAGATCACGTAACCGAGCGAGCGCAATTGCCCACTGGTGGCGTTCACCGCATACATCGAGATGGTGTTCTCATCCGTGTTCGTCACATACGCGAACCGCGGCGCGTCAGTGCCAGTTGGCGTGCCAGACCCAAGACTCCCTCCAGTTGTGACCGATGCCACTGGTGTGGATGCCCCACCATCGCCCCCGCTTCCACAACCTGCGACAGTGAGACTGGCGAGGCCCAAGGCTACAAACCCAACACAAGATGCGATGCTGTGCCACACACGCCCATGCACGGTGCAAGAGTGACGCATCATGGAATAAGACGCGGGTGCCTTCATGGTAACTTCCTTTCGGACGTGGTGAGCGGAAAATGCTCCACAACTGTTAGATTTGGTCGGCTATGATTCTCTGTACAAACGACGAACGCGCGCATTTTGCACTATCCATCCAAGCTTTCGATACCCCTATTTAGGGGGGAGTGAGAAGCAGGCTCATGTCAGGAATGAACCAGGCTCATCAGACGTCCAAAAATGAACGCAAGAGCGAGGCAATAATACGATTTCTTCATTGAAAATGAGAAAATACGGAAAGCTCAGGAGCGTCTATATGCTTAACCTTTGGTCGAGAACGATGTAGGAAATCGCCGCACAGTCCTACCAGACAGTGCTCACAGTACAGTGCCCGAAGTAATTATCTTGAGGATCACTATCCTGCTGCACTGACAAGGAGTATCTGTCTCATGGGAGGACGCGACCATTTCAGAATGGACCATTCTGGAACTCAGGCAAGACTTTCTTTGCTGTTTACAGTGAACAAAGCAAGCAAACCGTTCCTAGGGAAGGTCTGATTTCTCCGCACACGATGTGCTAAAGGGAATCGCGGTCCAGAGATAAGGAAGCGCGCCCATGGAGCAGCAGACATTCGCCGAGGTCACGTTTGAACGGTATCGCAAGTCCACCCGCCGGGAGCGGTTTTTCGACGAGATGAACCGCGTGGTGCCCTGGGCGGACCTTATGGCGGCAATCGGGCCGGTCTATCCCAAAGCCGAAGGCCCCGGACGTCCGCCGGTGGGCGGCGAAACGCATGCTGCGTCTCCATTGTCTGCAACAGTGGTTCAACCTGTCAGACCCCGCCGTGGAGGAGGCATTGTATGACTCGCGCGCCCTACGGCAGTTCGTGGGCATTGATCTGGGCTGCGAGCCCGTGCCAGATGAGACGACGATCTGCAAGTTTCGCCACCTACTGGAAGCCCACAAGCTAGGCGAGCGACTCTTTGCGAGAATTCGAGAGTATCTGGCGAAGCAGGGCCTCAAGGTGAGCCGCGGGACCATCGTGGATGCCACCATCATCAGTGCGCCCAGTTTGATGAAGAATCGCACAAAGGAACAGGATCCCGAGATGCATCGGACGAAGAAGAGCAACCGGTGGTACTTCGGCATGAAGGCCCATATTGGAGTAGACAGCCGGACCAAGCTGATTCATTCGGTCGCGGCCACGGCGGCAAATGTACATGACAGCCAGGTGTTGCCGGACCTGCTGCATGGACAGGAGACCCGCGAGTGGGGCGACGCGGCCTATAGTGGGCAACGTCACGTGATCCGGCAACACGCTCCCGGTGCCACGAGCTTCGTCCAGACTAAAACCAATCGACATCGGCCCCTGCGCGAGGTGGAGTGCACCCGTAATCGCACCAAGTCGAAGGTTCGAGCAAAAGTCGGCATGTGTTCTTGGTGATCAAGCGGATCTTTGGGTGGTCTAAAGTCCGGTACCGCGGGCTGGCGAAGAATACCCACTGGCTGTTCATCAGCTGCGGCGTGGCAAATCTGTATGTGGCGCGACAGTGTCTGCTGGCAGAGGCCTAGCGGGCGGCTAGATGGCGGGCGAACCCCGATAACGACATGCTCGGACCAGCGGATTCACAGCTGATTGTCCGTGTTGATCCAAGCAGAAACAGATTCTTCGTGTAAACGTGAATTAGGGCCTGTTAACACTAATGGCCATTTTATGAGATACTGCGGGCATGGAAATCACCGACGCACAGTATCGCCAAATCGAGCCGTGGTTGCCGACGCAACGCGGCAACGTGACGCTCGACAATCTGCACGTGCTCAACGCCATCTTGTACGTCGCCGAGCAGGGCTGCAAATGGCGCGGTCTGCCCAAGCGGTTCGGCAACTGGCACACCATCTATACTCGCATGAATCGTTGGTCGAAGAGCGGGGTGCTGGATCGTGTCTTTGCACAGTTGCAACACACTCGGATCATCCGCGTGAAGATCGAAGCCATGGCCTTGGACAGTACCATCGTCAAGGTCCATCCGGATGGCACGGGGGCGTTAAAAAAAACGGCCCGCAAGCCATTGGCCAGTCCCGCGGCGGATGGACGACCAAGATTCATCTGGTTGCCGCGGATGCTCGAACGGCAATAACGTTTGCCCTGTCCCCGGGCCAGGCCCACGATGCGCCCGAGGGACGAAAACTGCTGCAACGCTTAGGGAGAATGCCGCGCCCGATCCACCTGTTGATGGATCGGGCGTATGAAGGTGATGAGACGCGGCAACGGGCCGTAGAGTTAGGGTTTGTTCCTGTGGTGCCGCCCAAGCACAATCGACTCACGCCATGGGAGTACGATCGAGCAAATGGTTTATGGTGTCTCGCCTCAAGGGTGGCGAGCACAATCGACTCACGCCATGGGAGTACGATCGAGCCCTGTATAAGCGACGCAATGAGATCGAACGACTGTTCCGTCGGCTTAAGGGATTTCGGCGCATCTTCTCGCGGTTTGAAAAACTCGATGTCATGTTCGTCGCGTTCATCAATTTCGCGTTGATCGTTGAGGGCTTGCGTTAGTGTTAACAGGCCCTAACAAAGGAGCGGCGAACGCCCATCCGATGATAGCGCGGCCCGCAGGATGGTCAAAAAGTCCGTCCAGCGAGGCCGCAGGCGAGTCGAAACCGGAGGCGTACCCTCAGGGGTACGTTGAGGATTTCGATGAGCTGAGAACGAAGCTGGCGGGCTTTTTCAACATCCTGTCATGGACCTACGAAAATCATTCCCCCGGAGCATGAAATTCACGCTGGAGGGCTACGTCCATCTAGCACGCATGATCGATAAGTGCCGCGCCGTGCTGGCCGGCACGGAAGGCGAATACATCTATCCCTGTCCGATGGACGACCGACTGATGGAATTCGCCGGGATCACGGCCGATCAGTTCACCGCAGCCGTCACAGCCAACCCCACCGATGAGGGTGTGGCCGAGTGGTTCAGGAAAACTGCACAGCCACACAAAGACTCTGAGCTCGAGCTCTGGAACGACTTGATGCTGACCCGCGGGCCGAGCAGCCCGGAGAAACAACAGTATTTCAACCAGCTTAGAGACGCCGTCGATCCTTCCCGCACCGACCTCACATCCTGGTCCGATCTTCAAGATCTAGAAGAGGGCCGCTCCGTTCCGAACCGATCATCCTCCCGGTAAAAACTTTGCCCCTGGCACATCTTAACTGTCCAACAGACAAGCCCCCCGTCTCTCCTTAAGAAGTCATCAACGGAGAAGAAGGGGAAGAAACCTTTAGAAATGATGCCGGTCGTCCGATAAGAGAAGGACGAGCGACAGACTCCCTCTGCCTAATGCGTCTATTCAGATGGCTCGGCAGTTGGGCACAAACAGATACATCTCAGGAATTCACATAGATGAAACGAGTGGTGATCGAGGAACTCTTGCCGGATATGATCCTGGTCAAACCAGTGACCAATGCCAACGGACTTCCCATCGTGGCAGTCGGGACCATCCTCGACGCGCCCATGATCGAGCGCCTCCAACGGATGGGAACGACTTCAGTCTATGTGGAGGGCGATGCAGGGGGCGCCGGCGGAAAAACGCTGACGGAGCTCGAGGCTGAACTCGATCATCGGTTCCGGCATGTCACACAAGACCCTATCCAACAACTCATCCTCAAAACTCTCCGGACACATTTACATGCCACGCATAGCACCGCGCCGGCGACAGAGGGGCCTGCGACAGCATGACCACATTCAATCCGACAGACCTCCGCAACCGGATCGAGAAACTCGGAGACCTGCCGACGCTCCCCCATGTCGTGCAGCGGCTCGCCGCCATGATCGGCAGCCCGACGGTTTCGACCGAGGAGATCGGCTCGATCATCGAAAAAGATCAAGTCCTTGCGGCCAAAGTCCTCCGGCTTGCCAATTCACCATTTTACGGATTCCCCTCCCGCATCAGTTCGGTGGCCCATGCAGTCATCGTATTGGGATTCAACGTCGTGAAGGGCCTCACTCTCTGCGCCTCGGCGCTCAATATCATGAAAGACGCCGGCATGGATCAGTTATGGCGCCATTCTCTGGGCGTGGCCATCACGGCCAACCTCCTGGCAGCCAGACTGGAGATCAAAAACCCCGAAGAACTGTTCGTCGCAGGCCTGCTGCACGATATCGGGAAAGTCGTCCTCTACGTCAAATGGGCCGATGTCGGAGACCAGATTAAAGAGGCCTATAAAACAGGCGGCGATCGGTCACTCTTCGCCGTGGAGCAGGAACTCACGGGCCTCTCACATGCAGAGATCGGCGGTTACCTGGCCAATGCCTGGCATTTACCGGTCACGCTCCGCGAGCCGATCCTCTACCACCATGCGCCGACGCTTGCCAAAGAAGCCACGGTGCAAACGGCCATCGTCCATGTCGCCGATATCCTGGTCAAAGGCCTGGCTTGTGGAAACGCAGGGGACGACATGATCCCGCCGCTCTCGAAAACAGCCTGGGACATGGTAGGGCTCGACGAGCAGACGTTGGCGGACTATATCGCCAAGGCTTCGAGCGAGTTTGCCACCATCGACGATTACCTATGAACCCCTCTCTACCAGGACGGCGCATTCTCCTCCTGCACAATGAACTCGCCCCTATTGTTACCTTGACCTCGGCCTTGGAGAAAGCCGGTTTCCAAGTCGTGGAAGGCAACCTCCCGGACCTTGCGCTGCACGAACTCGTTCACGATCCCCCCTGTCTCATCCTGGCGACAGAAGGAGCCGGTGGCCATTCGGCGGAAACACTCACGCGAAATCTCAAGCACGATGCCTTCCTCGGGCGACTGCCGTTGATCCTCTTCGTCCGGGACAGCCGGCTCAACGATATCGACTGGGGAGAATTGGGCGTCGACGATTTCATCACGATCCCCTATCGTCCTGAAGACGTGGTCCACCGTGTGCGCCTCTGCCTCAGCCGTCTGACCCGTTCGCTCGATGCCAACCCGCTCACCCGGCTTCCAGGCAACACCACCATCCTGTTCGAAACCACCGCCAGAATTCAGAGCGGTCAGCCCTTCGCTTTGGCCTATGTCGATATCGATAATTTTAAATCCTTCAACGATCGCTACGGCTATGGCCGTGGAGACGAAGTCCTCATCGTCGCCTGCCGCATCCTCACGACGGTGGTGGGAGAACTCGCCGGCGCAGAAGGATTTGTCGGGCATGTCGGAGGAGACGACTTTGTGTTCATGAGCCGGCCGGACCGCATCGACGCCATCTGCCAGACCGTCATCAAGCGCTTCGATTTGGTAATCCCGGACTTCTACGACCGTGACGATCGCCTCAAGGGCTATATCGATTCCGTCGATCGGCGAGGCAACAAAGAGCAATTTCCGATGATGAGTCTCTCGATCGCCGTCGTGACCAACGAACGCTGCCCCATCACCCATCCGGGAGATGTGAGTAAGATTGCCTCCGAACTGAAGAAGCGCGCCAAGGCGTTAAAGGGCAGCGTCTACGTCAAAGATCAGCGCGGCCTGGCCAGCGATGCGCTCGATGCGAATGCAGAAGCCGCAGAGGTGGACGACGCTTCTCAGCCTGCGCAACAAAAACAATAACCAATCCCCACCTCACCGCCAGATAGTCCTTCAAGACTCAGAATAGGCCGAAGCACTCCCCCCCTATTGCGCTCGATATCCGAGTGGCATATCTCATCGGGAATATGAACGCATGGCTAATGGCCCATAGTAGGAGCAACAACAACTCGCTTCATTCAAGACTATGGGCTATTGACGATAGGCCATAGTCTCCTTACTTCGGAGAACTGCTGTTTTGACAGAGCATTTGCGATAATTCGTTTTTTAGTGATGGTCGATTGTGCCGAGGCACAGAAGGTGAGCGATCCCCTACCTTTGGAAGGGCTCTCAGCCGAAAAACATCACGCGGGAGACGTGACAGGTTATGAGGCGGTGATTTCGAGCGTACAGGCGAGACACAATGTCAGCGGCAACTCGGCGGCCGTGAACAAGGCAGCAAGCTCTTCGGCTGGCATGGCGTCGATGCGCACCTGCCCACGCATGTCGGCTGCGACAAGAACAGGATGGTCATTGATAGCCCTGAGTGCCGCAGCCAGAGCATCACAGCTCTCGATTCCCGATGCCGCCATGGGGAGCACGAGTACCCGAATCCGTAGCGGAAGTTCAGGTTTCTTAGCCTTCAAAAACTCCCGCTGTGGAACAGGAGACATCGTACGAAGATTCGCTTGCACGTCCAGCTTCCAAGGCCAGAGATACAGCCCCATCACATGGTTCTCCGGGCGGCCAATGAACACCGCCTGGCCAGTCTCAGCCTGTAGCATGTCCCGCAAAGCCGTCAGTTGGATAGAGAGTGCCATGATCAATAGTCCTCACTGGTAAATCTGCCAAAGAATGCCCTGCTACAGATACGAAAGACAGAGGTGGCTCCGGGTGGTTGGACAGCCTAGGCCATTTCTTAAGTGGTGCCTGGCGAATTACTGACTACGCGGCGGTCTGCCGTGTTGTCAGATGGTCATAGTACACCTGGTCGGGCGTCTGGCCGTCAAGCGCCTGATGCGGCCGGGTCTGGTTGTAAAACGTCAGGTAGCGCTCCAGCCCCTGCTGGGTCGCACTGATGGTGTCGTACGCGTGCAAATACACCTCCTCGTATTTGATACTTCTCCACAGCCGCTCGACAAACACGTTGTCCCGCCAGCAGCCTTTGCCGTCCATGCTGATCTGAATCCCCTGGTCTTTCAGGAGTCCCGTGAACTCCTGGCTGGTGAACTGACACCCTTGGTCGGTGTTGAAGATCTCGGGGCAGCCATACTGCGTGATCGCCTCCCGCACGGCGTCAAGACAGAAGTCCGTGGTCAACGTATTGGAGAGCCGCCAGGCCAGCACTCGGCGACTCGCCCAGTCGAGCACCGCGAAGAGGTACACAAAGCCCCGGCGCATCGGAATATAGGTAATATCGGCGGCCCAGACATGATTGGGACGTGAGATCGCCAGGTCGCGCAAGAGATAGGGGTAGATCTGATGGCCGGATTGGCGGCGGCTCAGAGATGGCTTGCGATACAGGGCCTCAATCCCCATGCGGCGCATCAGGGTGGCCACCTGGCGCCGCCCAATGGCGCGGCCCTCCTGCCGCAAGAGATCGCGCAGCATGCGCGCCCCAGCAAAGGGATACTGCAGATGCAACTCGTCGATCCGCCGCATCAACGCCCGCGTCGTCTCGGAGATCGGCGTCGGCTGGTAGTAGGCGGTCGAGCGGGCCAACTTCAGGAGTTGGCATTGCCGCCGCACCGGGAGTGGATGCGTCCGATCAATCATGGCTTTGCGCTCCGCAAGCCCGCCTTGGTGAGCGCCCCGACTAAAAAATCATTCTCCAGGGCCAGTTGGCCGATCTTCGCATGCAGCGTCTTGAGATCTGGCATGTCGGCCGTCGGCGGTGTCCCGCCAAACACCTCCGCGGCCCGCGCCAGCAATTGCTGCTTCCATTCGGTGATCTGCGTGGGGTGGACCTGAAACTGCTCGGCCAATTCGGCCAGCGTCTGGTCGCCTTTGACCGCGGCCAACGCGACCTGCGCCTTGAAGGTCGCTCCGTGATTCCGTCTCGTTCGCTTCATTGCCTCGCTCCTTTCGTCGGCCACCCCTCAGCG
>JAUXQT010000064.1 GCA_030682135.1 Nitrospirota bacterium
CGGGGATAAAGGGGGAGCCCAGAAAAGAAAGGGCTCAGCGTCCATCATAGATAGGCCGTCCATTCAACAAAGAACGGAGTCAGACCAGGCCACCCAAGAGAACCGGTTCGAATAGCTCGTTTGTCAACACACTGCTAGTTGAGCGACCGCCTACTAGACGGTCGCCGCATAAGATGATAGGAGATGGCATGAGATCGGTACTGCTCGCAATCCTTAGTGTTGCCCATTACCCTGACAATCGAGTTTCAGTCGTCGGCTCTTCATGTTGATGCGGGTAGGTTTAGTTATACGATGGATTTTCGGTGGGCTGGAAGCCGAAGCGAACCGCTTTCAGGTGCGGTTGGTGTGCGTCGGTCGGGGCTGGAACAGGCACGACGAGCTCAGGAAAACCGAGTAATCATACGGTGATAGGGTTTAGAGCGAACAATCTTTTGACAACCTATATTATGAGTAGAGAGATTTATCGATGATCAGATCTATACGCGCGATACTCATGTTGTGCATGCTGACGTTGCTCACTACAGCCTGTGGATTTTCGGCTGCGTACAAACAGGCCGTAGCTGACCTGGAAGAGATCGAGCGGAAAAACGAGGAAAAAAAACGGGAGTTGCAACGACCGATTAGGGAGGGTGAAACGATTCCTTTTCCAGTGGCGCACCAGCTCCTTCAAGGTACGTTGAAAGGGAGCGCGTGCAAGGGGCGGGTGAGTGTTGAGGTGACGCTCACTGAACCATCCGTGTATGGGGTGAAGGGCTCTTTTCTCGAAGTGCTCGGTTCGTTTCGATCCGTGGATCGCGCGAAGGGTTCGGCCGTCCCGGTCGTGGATACACAGCTAAAAGGCCTGTTCCATCTCAATGGCGGCTTCTTGGTGATGCAGTCGATTCCTAAGCCTTCTGATCCACTGACGGGGACGGCGGCGATTGCGGAAGGCTGGACCAGGGGGGGAGAGAGTGCCAAGTATCGCGCGTTGCAAAGTAAGTACGATGCGGAGTGGATGAAGCACGTTATGGAGGTGGCAAAGGCCGCACCGGAGCAGCGAGAACGGCTCATGAAAGAGTCTTCCGAGAAGCTCCGAGAATTGACGGCGGAAATAGAACAGCTTCGTACGCAGCAAGCGCAGCGGCTACAGAAGCAAAAGGAGGAGGCTGATGCTGCGGCTGCCGCCGCGAAGGCGGCACTCATTCCCTTACAGCTTGACGTCGCCCGAGATCTGGAGGGCAAGGGATGGGCCGGCAGTTTTCAAGGGCAAGGCTTTGGCGACTGTGATGATATTGTGCTTGCCAGTGACCGAGGCCGTGTGACCGTGCAATTGCCTCCGATTACCGCGCAGGCTGCCATGCGTCGAGCCACGCCAGACCGGAATATCACGCCCAGTACCGGCTCTCGGATCTATTGGCTCACGGTGGCTTTGAAGCAAGGTGATGACGACGCCCTCTTTCCTCTTGGCCAACTCTATGAACAGCGGGGGGCTAGTGCGCCAGATAATTATGCGCGTGCGCTCGGCTACTATCAGACTGCTGCCGACAAGCATGGCGATGCGCGGGCACAAGTGGCGCTTAGCCGTATGTATGCAGAGGGGGTTGGCACAGCCAAGAATCCAGCGGAAGCACAGCGATGGCGGCAGCTAGCTACCGAAACCTATCAGGCTGCCAACGAGGCCTGTACTTCAAAGCAGGCATATGTCGCGCTCATGGCGGTCGTAAGGGCAGAACAAGGGAAGGTGGCCAACGTGGAGGGGCTGGTCAAAGGCGTCACTGGTATTCGGGTCAACTCAGGGAGGATTGTACTGATTCGGTCTATGGCCGCTGAGGTAGTGTCTTTGGATAAGCCCTTTGTCTGCCGTGTTGCGGGAAAGCGAATCGATCCCAGCGCCGATGCTTCGTCCGTCCCGGACTATTTTGAGGTTACCCACGCAAATGGCGACATCACTCTGGAGAGTAATGCTGGCGAGAAGGCCGTAAAAGGGCTCATCGCCTCTATGACTGAAAACTTTGCCAAGAATATGCCGTATTTAGATCAGTTTAAAATTGAAACTCTGGGTGCGCTCCGTTACAAAGTTAGTTCAAATATTCTTAATCCACCGCATTCAGAAATCGTGGATCTGCGCTAATGGTAAGTCTGGGTTTAGTTTCGGCGAGTGAGGCTGGTCTGTTTTTCTCCTCGCCTAGCGAGGGATTCTCTCTATTATTGAAATGGCGCTAGTGCGCTGATGTTTTGCTGCGTACACTGCATTCTCCTGGCATCGCGCAAGGCCGAACTTACTTCCAACTGTCGGCAGCAATTTCAGGCGTGGTGCTAGTCTCGGCTGGAATTGTATCCGCATCTCCTCTTCGGTGACGATGACCGTTTCATCGTTTCTTCTTCTCGCCGCGGCTTAAAAAGCCTGCCTGTTCGTTTTCGTTTTGTCCCAGATTCATCTAACAAAGAAAAGCTACCCGACTCATCCCGCATTGCTGGCCTTCGTGCGCCGCACCACATGCCCTAGCCATTCCATTTATTGGGTCGAGTCATCGACATCAGGGATCCTGTTGTTAGTCGGCCTATCTTCCTCTGTCTCGTTCGCACAAGAAAAACTTTGAGGAGAGAGGTTAACTCTCTGCTCGCTGGCAAGACAGATTCTCTGAAAGGACCAAGAATCAGACATCGAATAGGCACACTGCCTGGTCGGAACGGCGAGATTCTAGTGGGCGAGTTGGATGAGGGACAGCGGCGAGTATCGCGATTCATTTTATTTGGAGGAGACATGATGCGCGCGTTGGGAGATGGGATTCGATGGTTGACGATGGAGCGACTGACTCGGGCTCTCTTGGGTGTCGCGGCTTGTGGGCTCACTGGAGTGCTGCTGGGGGTAGGGGGCTGCGGCTCAGGTGGGAGTGGAGGAGGAAGTTCGCCAGTTGCCTCACAGACCGGGTCGGTATCGGGTCAGGTCACGACTTTGGTGAGTGGTGTGGCGACCCCAGTGGCGGGTGCGACGGTGAGTACCTCGGTCGGGTCTACCACTTCGGGAGGAGATGGGAGATTTGCCGTCCCTGCCCCTGTTGGCGATCGTGCGGTTATTCATGTCGAGGCGGCTGGCTATGCCGAAGCGTTTCCGGTGGTCCGTGTGACGACCGGACAGACGACGGGTCTTGGGGTGCGCTTGCTGGCGACTGGGGCAAGCAGTGTCATCACGGTGTCGAGCGGTGGCACGGTGACCGTACCGAACTCCACGGCTCAGGTTACGCTGCCAGCTGATGGGTTGGTTCCAAAGAACGGTGGTGCCGTGGCTGGGACGGTGAATGTGTCGCTCACGCCGATCAATCCGGCTGACGATCCCAGGGTGATGCCGGGTAACTATAGGGGTGTCTCGGCTGGGGGGGTGAAGCCCATTGAGAGCTTCGGGGCGCTCTTAGTCGATGCCCGAGACAACAGCGGAGCGCGCTATACCGTTGCTCTGGGAAGGACGGCGACGATTCGCATTCCGCTTGGGACGCTCTCGACGAACCCACCGGCGACGATCCCGCTCTACTACTTCGACGAACGCACGGGACTCTGGCAGGAGGAAGGTACGGCGACGCTCCAAGGTACGGCGCCGAACCGCTACTACGAAGGGACCGTGTCGCACTTTAGTTATTGGAATGCCGACCAAGGGTGGACTCCGGTCTTTGTGTCCGGCTGCGTGCGGGACAGTCAGAATCAGCCGGTGCCCAATCTCATGGTGCAGGCTGATGGACGTACCTACTCCGGATCTGACTTTGACATCACCGGTCCCGATGGGACGTTTCGAGTGGCGGTTCGTCAGGGGGGGCAGGCCACGGTGAGTGTGGTGGAGTTCAGCTTGCAGACGTTTGTGTACTCGACCGTGACGAATGTGGTGACGGTCGGTCCTTCGACGATCGATTTCACCTTGCCCAATTGTTTGGTGAAGGCGGCTGCGCCTTTGATGGTGACGATGTCGGTTCTGCCTGGCGGCAACGTGGGGCAGACGTATAGCCATACGCTTGCTGCGACCGGAGGGATTCCTGGTTACGTGTGGAGTCTCAATCCTGGTTCCAATCCCTTGCCCGGGGGCCTGTCGCTCAATCCTTCAGGCGTGATTTCCGGGACTCCGACGACGGTTGGGACCACGACGATTACGGTGAGGGTGTCCGATTCGGCAGGGGAGACCGCGACTCAATCCCTGAGTGTGACGGTCAGCCGAGTGGGCGCGCTTCGGATCACCAGTCTTTCACCGTTGCGCACCGGTGTGGTTGGCGAAGCGTACAGCACGACGTTGGAAGCTGTGGACGGGGTGTCTTCGCTATCGTGGAGTATCAGCTCAGGGGCCTTGCCTGCCGGGATGATCTTGAGTCCAACCACGGGTCTGCTGAGTGGGACGCCGACCACGCGGGGGACTTCGACCTTCACGATCCGTGTGCAGGATAGCGGATCTCCGCAACAGTTAGCGGAGCAGCCCTTCACGCTTACGATTAACGCACTCACGACCGGCGGCGGCACGCTGACGCTGATAAATGCTCCGGCTAGTGTCGGGGGGACGTTCGTGACGAACCCGCAATTCACGAACGAGACGGTGAATAACACTAGTATCGGGATTGGATGGATTGAGGATGTGGTGTCGAATCATAGCGAAATCCTGTCTGTGACGTCTGATCCGCGTACTGGTGTGGTGGGCGCGGGCTTCCTGCTCTTCGAATCAGGAACTTCAAGCAGCTGGGGGTGTTTTACGGTTCCTCCTCCATTCCAGTCTGACTCGCCCTGTGTTGGGCTGACAATCGACCGGGTGGCAGGGACGGCCACGTTCGTGAATACGGCGATCCAGGGTTCCACCAGCGCAGAGCAACCGATTACGCTGAACGGGACCTTGTTCTTTACGCCGTTCTGATAATCAGACGTGACATTTCAGGTTGTGAGGCGTGTGGGTTCACGCCCCCCCGCCTCACAACCTGCGGCCTTCTTAGCGGTTCGTCGTGAGTAGTCAGGAGGAGGATAGGGACATGAATACAAGTTGACAGCTGGGTTATAGGGCTTTGGGCTTCTCAGAGGATTCAACAAGGAACCGAATCGCATCAGTATTCGCGTTTGTCCACCTTACCAACCATGAAGGAGTACGTAGGTATGAGAACACCACTGACACTCTGTGTCTTGCTCGCTGGTTTCCTTGTGACCGGCTGTCAGCCAGTTGCATCACCCTTGGCCGGCGTTATTTATAATCAGACCAAGTATGGGGATGTCGCAACAACGAACAGTAATGCAGCCAAAGAAGGAAAGGCCTGCGCCTATACTGTGATGGGTTTGTTCGCCGGTGGAGATGCGAGTGTTGATGCTGCAAAGAAAGCCGGGGGGATTACGGAAGTTGCCTCGGTGGACCATTCCACATTGAACATTTTGGGGATCACTGCGGATTGGTGCACGATCGTCCATGGGAAATAACTGATCGAGGGAGGGGGCGGAGAAAGGCTGGCCCCCTCCCGTTTTTTACGTTGAAGTTTCTGACTGCTATGCCGGAGAGCCGTATTAGGTGGGGTTTCCTCTCAGTCCAAAACCAGTCGTCTCGTTTTACCCTGTAGCATCATGTTCATTTGCTGCCCTTTCCTCGGGCGGTGTCCCTGAAATTGGGGGCAGCTCATCCTGACCTGGTTTCCCAAGTTGAACAGGGTGCAAGTCACTGGGTCGAACCGCCCTCTCAAGCCATCAGTTTCTCCGGCTCTTGCATGTGCGGAAGCCCAGCCATGGGCGGTGTTAACCACATTGGCCACTCCCATGTGTACTGTTCATTCCGCCTCACACCGAGAATGCCAGGATTATTTTTCCAGAAAAATAGGCTTCGGTACTTAAGTCTTCAGGGGGCAGGAAGACAGATAGGACATGAGCGTCACGGAATCCAATACGATACGACTGGCGATCATGTTTTAAGGTACGAACCATTCATATTATTCATTCAAGGAGAAATGCCATGAGAAGACTCATTCAAGGGGTGGTGATTGCAGTTGTCGCCAGCCAGTCTTTGGCCTATGCCAACGAGGATTCTTTCAGGCAGAGAGATGCTGAGACTCTGCGGATGGGGAGGCTCGTGAGCCGGATGATTGCCGGCCCGACTCCTGAGACCTCCTCGAATGAACAGATGCGTGCTGCTACTATTCTCGCGTTCAAAGAATATCTGGATTTCAGAGAGAAAGCCCGACGTGCATGGGATCGTGACGAAATCGATCAGCCTACGTACCTGGAGCGGAGAATTTCACAGATGCAACGCATTGATGTGCGCGGGATTGATCCCGCCCTGGTGAAGTTCTTCCACTATGCCGTGAAAGAATTCACGGAAACCTTGTCGTATGCGCGTCAGGCTCAGCAAGAGGCGGCCACACTCAACCAGGCATTACGGTTCACCGGTAGTGTGATGGATGGCCTGGTAGAGGATGACCTCGATCAATTTTTCCGAACGTTAGTGGGCGCCGGAATCAGCCGGACGACACAAGCCGATTATGATGCTCGGTGGAGTCCGGTCTTCCGGACTCTCAATGAGAAATATAAACCCGAGCAAAAGCGCTTGCTCAAGGAATTGTCTGCGCAATACGACTACGCCTTTTACTCCATTCTCTTCGGTACGGAGTGATGGCCGATTCGATCTGATGAGAGAGGACAGAGGACGGCGTCAGCAGCGTTTTAAGAGAACACAGGGGGGAGATTAACTTCTCCTTCCATAGGAAGACACAGACTGTACAGGCTACCAGGAGACTCCGCTGATGAGGAAGCATGATTGGACGCAACGGCTCAGTAGGATGGCGAGTGAATCAATAGGCGGAGATTATCGTCGAGCCCTCTGCGTGGTGCTCAGTTGTTTGGTGTTTGGGAATACTGGATTGGCAGCTGCCGAAGTGGGGGCTTCCCCGGACATGCGGGCTGCCGAGAGGCTGTCTGAGCCAGCGCTCCCGCATCTTCCGGAGGCGCTGGCTCAGCAGATTGAGCAGGATGAGCAGGAAATTGACAGGTTGCTGATAGAGAGTGACGCGGTGGATGCGACAAAAGCGCAGGCCCTCATTACAACGGCGGAAGCTCTTGTCCAAGCCAGGAGCCAGATTCAAGGCGACTTATGGTGGGAGACGATTGATGCGCGGCAACGGTTGGCAGAACTCCGCGGGTGGCTCGCTCTCACCCCCGGACAACGGGCCGAGCTTGCACAAGCTACGAGGTTGAGCAATCAAGTTTCCGTACTCGATCGTGCACGGAAGTATGAGGAGGCGCTCGTCTCTGCACGCACGAGCCTTGATCTTCTCGGACGGGTGTGGGGGGAGGGGCATCTCAACTATGCCTATAGCTTGCATCACCTGGCTGGACTATATCGGGAACAGAGCGCGTTTGCCCAGGCGGTGCCTTTGTATGAGCGGGCGTTGGCGATCATGGAGCAGACGGTGGGCTACGTGCACCCGAGCACCGCCATCATCCTGAATGATCTTGCCCTGCTGTATCAGAAGCAGGGTGTTTATCCCAAGGCAGTACCGATTTTTCAACGGGCACTGGAGATCCGAGAGAAGGTCCTCGGCCTTGAGCATCCGGACACCGGCTCAAGTCTCAATAACCTGGGTGTACTGTATTTGGATCAGGAGGCCTATACGCAGGCGCGGCCGTTGTTGGAACGGGCTCTGACAATTCGAGAACAAGCCAGCGGCCCTGAGCACCTAGATACCGCCACGAGTCTGAATAATCTGGCGTCGCTCTACTATCTCGAGGGGGCGTATGCGCGGGCGCTGCCCTTATATGAGCGGGTGCTGGCGATCGAAGCGAAGGCCTATGACTCCGAACATCCGAGCCTTGCCACCGCGTTGAACAATCTGGCGGAGGTCTATCAGAAGCAGGGCGCGTTTGCCCAGGCGTTGCCACTCCATGAGCGGGTGCTGGCGATTCGAGAAAAGGCACTCGGTTCTGACCATCCGGACACGGCCAAGAGCCTCAACAACCTTGCGATGTTGCACCAAGAGCAGGGGGCGTACACGCAAGCCTTGTTGCTGTGCGAACGGGCTCTGGCGATCAACGCGAAAGTCCTGGGGCCTGACCATCCTTCGACAATTCTCGTGCGGAAGAATCTCGAAAGACTGAGGCTGCGCCATCATTATGTAATTTCCGCTGATGGCGCCGAGGTCGCTGATCAGAACACTGATTTGGTATGGCGACGTTGCAGTGAGGGTATGTATTGGGATGGGGCCACCTGCACCGGTGAGGCTGGGATCTATACTCATGCAGATGCGTTGCAGTTGGCCGGTAGCGCGGGCGTTGTGTGGCGCCTCCCGAGTCGAGAGGAGCTTCGTAGCATTGTCGATATGGACATCCATCTGGATCTGGTCAATGGCGTCAAGCTGGCGGCAATTGACCTCACGATATTTCCCAATACCCCGACACGCGAGTTTTGGTCTTCCACTCTTCATCGTGATACGCGTAGCTATGGGTATGTTGAGTTCTACGACGGCCTTTCAGGTGGCTCGGAATCTGAAGAGAAGCGCTTCCATGTGCGGTTAGTGCGTGCCGGTCTGGACTGGGAGCAAGCAGGACAGATCAGGAAAACACAACAGTAATGGGTAGTCGCGTTTCAGAGTGAATAATTTTTTGGCAGCCTATTCTGAGTGGAGAGATTTATTGATGGCCAGATCTATGTCCACGCTTCTTATGTTGTGCGCGCTGTCGTTGTTCACTACAGCTTGTGGCTTTTCGGAAGAGTCCACTCCAGTGTTGGCCGGGTAAGGTGTTGGTCCACTGCGGAGTAGCAGCTTAGTCTCGCGAAATAGTGTGAGGGAATTGCGCAGGTTATTGCGATCAATAAGGCCAAGTACGGGGATCAATAATCCGCTCTGAGGCGGGAGGTGGCGTGAGGCAACTATAGGGAGCCACTCGGAACATTTCAGTGGACATCTTGATGGCGTTGGACTACATACGGAGCGATTTCAAAGTCTTATGGGAGGCTAATGAATGTGAAATTGAACGCGGGTGTGTGCACGTTGATCGGCCGGCATTCCGCTGCCGTCCATCTTTCAGTAAATGGGGTCGGCGTTTCCGCAGTGGGTTTGCACTGCGGATTTCCGTCCCACCGTTGGGCCACCACTTATCTTGTAGGAGAAACACAATGACTTCGATGATGTCAGGTAAGTGCAACGTTATAACGACAATGGCCATGCGAGCGGCCATCTCTCTATGTATGGTGGCGATGGTCGTCGGCTGTAGCAGCGGTCGTGACAGTAGCTCCAGGCCTGTGCCTCCAGGAGGAGGGGTTGCCGGTCAAGTGCAATCCTCCAATGGAGCCGTGGCAAGCAGAGATAATCTATCAGGGGAAAAACAAGGTTTTCATGCTTGTACCAATGAAGAAAGAGAGGCAGCCATGAAAGAAGCCTCAGAAATGGAAAAGACCTCAAAGAAAGAGCCTATGAATGGATATCTGGCTAGTACTTTGGATACTGGGCTTGGCTTTCTAGGAATGAGGAAAATAGTGGGGGAGAGTCTCGTTAGTGATACAAACAGAGCCGTCGGAGATTTAAATCGAGTGAAAAGCGGTGTTCCTGAACAAAAGGCTATAGCTGCTCTTTCCGATGCACAATGTGATTCCTCTGGACGTTTACAACTGCCCGCTACCCCTGAAAAATAAGAACCAGGTTTTTCAAACGGGTATGGGCTGATTAGCAAATAAACGAAACATCTAAAAGCTCGTGGGTGGGATTAAAAGGGGGTCGATATGAGCTAGCCAGGGTTTGACGGACACATCAATAGGTGGGGCATGATACGCCTCCTCGGAGGCGAGAGATGGGAGGTTGGACTGCGTTATTGTCTCAGTTGACGAAGGGGTATGTCCACAGGGGCCGACCCTCGATTGCTCCGGAGAAACTGCTGCGCGCACCTGCTTTATATCGTCCGCAGTGAACGGCTCTTGGTGGGGCGTTGCAGTACAACCTGCTGTTCCACTGGTTCGTCGGCTTCGATCTGGATGCACCGGTGCGGGAGGTGACTGTCTTCACGAAGAGCCGTGACCGCTTGTTGGCAGGCAAGGTAACCACTGAGTTTTTTTGAGCAGGTCCTGGTGCAAGCCAAGGCCAATCTCCTGTTGTTCGACGATCACTTCACAGTCGTCGGTGCGCTGATCGAAGCCTGGGGGGCCAGAAGAGCTTCACGCCGAAGACCGCCGCCGCCGGAGGATCCTGGCAATCCCTGTGTGGACTTCCAAGGCGAGCGTCGGACGAATGCCACACACGCCTCGACGACCGATCCGAGGTCTGGCTGTACAAGAAGGTAGCGGTGCAGGAAGCTAAGCTGTTCTTCCTGGGCCATGTCCTCATGGAGAACCGGCATGGGGAGTGCCATAGTTGGCAGCATGTCTGCCACTTTGCGCGCATGATAGCTTGGAGAAATGGTTAGGCGTTCAGTCATTTCAAAAAGCCAAACGTTCCATGATATCCCCAGGCTCCCTTCCTCCTCTTCCATCGATTCCCGCTGTCCTGTAAGAGTAATTTCATTTATTCACGTAGGACCCAATTGGCTCCACGCAACAGATATTTTGGCTCTATTAACATAAAATTTCTGAAAACTGCTCTTCAATTCAGCTTGTTTCTCTCAATTGTTACTCCTTAGTTTTTGTTCCTCTTCCTCTCTTCTCACAACTGCATATCAGCTCACGCGCGAATCCTTGCATCAGGCCTGGTGTTTCTGATTAAAGAAGATTCGCAATACTAATCTGCTGGACGAAGCTGCTGCTTGTAGCCCGCCATCCTCGCTGCAAGACAACTCACCAAATGATGTCCCTTAGTGACCTCTCATGACCTCTCCTGTCCCCTGCAGGGTCTCTTTCCACCTAATCATGACATCGGTATGGTCTCGGCCATGCTGCCTGTTGTGCTGAAGAGGAGTCGAATGAAGAAAACGTGGCTTACGACGAATGAACTCGCGGCCCTTCTGCAGGTCAGTATCAAAACCATTCGGCGTGCCTGCCGGAATGGGGAGATTCCAATCGTGCGGTTTCGCCGGATGGTGCGGTTCGACTTGGAGGAAGTACGGCGGGTGATGCAACAGGAGAGTGTACGCCCAAGCCTCAGAGTGATTGTCCTGAGTAAGCGGCGCGCGACCGCCGGCATGAGCCGGCGGCGCGCACAGCCCAAAGCCCCCGGACGGTAAAACGGGGGCTTGTATAGCAGAGGAGTGAAAGGACCGTTTATGGATGATCGTATCTTTACAGCAACCATCGATTGGCTCGCGTTTACCGTCCCTCAGGCCACCGTCCAGGAGTTGGGTCCTGTCATCGGTGGGGACTGGTTTGAGACGACGACGGGCTTTCGTGGCTATCCCACCTGCTGGCTGACCAATCAAGGCCGTCACGGCGTGGGCAAACTCGGGACGGGAGCCCCTCGCAATGCCCAAGAAGTCCACGTGGATCTCTCTGCGGGCATTGTTTCCACCTGGGCCGAAGACAAGATCCGCTCCGTTCTGACCTGGGTCTTTGCCCGTGGAGGACACATTACCCGGATGGATGTGGCCCTGGATGATCGGGCTGCGGGGGTCTCTATCGCACAGATCAAGCAAGCCGTCGAGGCCGGACAGGCCGTCACGAGGTCCCAGAAGTTCCAGGTCATTGCCGGGTCCTCGTTGCGGTCCGGCACCTCGACAGGAGGCACCCTCTACTTCGGCAGTCGGGAGAGTCAAACCATGTTGCGCGTCTATGACAAACGCCTGGAGCTCGAACAGAAAGGCCGTGACGAGGCCAAGGACTATGGCGTCCGGTGGGAACTCGAACTGAAAAAGGACCGCGCGCAAGCCTGCGCCAAAGCCTTGCTCACCTTGCCGCCAGAGGATTGGCGGGAATTTCTCGTCGGGATTCTGCGCTCGTACGTGGACTTTCGCGAGACGACCCGAGACGCCGAGCCCTGGGAGAAGTACCGGGCGCCGCTGCTCTCCTGGTGGGAGACCCTCACTGAAGGCTTCAAACGCTGCCGGCTCGTCGTCGAGAAGGTCCAGCAGACCTTCGATGAGATCTGTCAGTGGCTGGGCCAGTCGATCAGCGCCATGCTCGCTCTGGCGTATTTCCGTCGGGGCGAACAGTTTCTCCAGGAGTTGATCTATGCCGGTTCCAAGAAATGGAAAACTCGGCACCTGGCCATGCTGCATGAGGGAAGGAACATGCGACCGTATGTCCTCCGTCCCATCTAAGGAGTGGAAGCGGATGTGCCCAGGTTGTGGCGCGAGAGGCTGTGGGTGCCGATGGGAGCACGGGGCGTTGGTGCTCACCTGTCAGGAGTGTGATTCGGAATTTAGGTTTATCCCAAAAACCCGGTCCATAGGCCGGGGCCACTGGGTCAGACAGAGTGCTGACCCGTTATCTCAACCAGGAGGTCCGCATCATGATGGTGAAAGCCGAAGGCAGCGTACAGGGCTATGTCGAACGGAAGGGGAAGGAGAACCGGATCTATCGGTCGATGGATCTGTACGTGAAGGGCAAAGATCCGGGGAACCTGCGCCTGAGCATCCCGGAGGAGCAGCCTGCCCTCATCGAGATCTGTAAGCAGGCCGAAGGCAAGCAGGCGCGCGCGTCGGTGGAGATTCGGAAGTTTGAGCTCACCGGCAAGATCTTCTTCGATCTCGTCGCGTTGGAAATCTTGAAATAAGGCACGGAAGAGCGGACGCCGGTTGGAGAGGTCCAGGCAATGCCGTCTGGCTCACCGGGTGCGGAGGTGTTCGCGACCCCGCCAGGCTTGCTGGCGACATCATCGGACCTGCGTTAGGTGGAGTCATGGATCAGGCAGCCATCGATGCCTTGGTGTATTGGGCGGGTGCGTTTTTCCTGGGAGGCTTTACGGTCGGTGTGATCGTGAAGTTGTTGCTCGGGAGTACGGAGTGAGAGGGGGTGAGGACAGATGTGGAAGAAAGTAAGTGTGGCCGTGCTGGGGCTCGCGCTGATGGCTCACGAGGCCATGGCGCAGGTGTTCCCGGTGGATGCCGCGACGACCACCACGATCACGAGCGTCAAGAGTGACATTGTGGCGTGGGGCGTGGTGTTCATTGGGGTGGCGCTTACGATTTTCGCGTACAAGCGCGTGAAGTCGTTGGTCCACTAATCGGGTCGGTGGGCGGCAGTCTGTGCACGGGCTGCCGTCTGTCCTGGTGGGAGGAGTGGCCGATGGTACTCGCGACAGTGGCAACGGATTTACAGCAATTAGGGCAAGCGCTCGCAGCGGATATCATTGGATGGGGCGCCGCGGTCATTGGGATCGCGCTGACCGCGTCGGCTGTGATTTGGGTGCTCCGCCTCATGCGGGCCTGAGCCCTTAGGCGCCAGGCCAGCCTTGGTCGGCGAAGCTGTAGCAGCGTGCGTCCGTGAGGATGAGATGGTCCAAGAGTGTGATGCCGAGCAGGTCCGCGCCCTGCCGAAGCCGGCTGGTGAGCACGCGATCCTCCTGGCTCGGGGTCGTATCACCGGACGGGTGATTGTGCGCACAAATCCAGGCGCCGGCGTTCATCAGGATCAGTGGCTTGAAGACCTCCCGCGGATGCACGATCGACATCGTGAGGGAGCCCATGGAGACGATATTAACGCCGATGATGCAATGCTTCGCATCCAGCCCGCAGACGAGGAATTGTTCGCGATCCAGACCCTCAAAGAGCGGTCTGAGCAGATCCGCCGCGCCGACCGAGGTCAGCAGCGGGGCCGTCGGCCTGGCAGCCCGACCGTCACGCACCAGCGTGACACGATAGCGGGGGACCGCATAGGGGTTGCCCGGCTTCGGCTGCCGCTGAATGTTCAGAATGCCCTGTAAACCGTGAATGGCCATATCCGCCTCCTTCTTCTTCATCAAGATGTGTAGCCCCACCCTTCACAACACAGGGGGTGGGGCGTCGAAGAAGAAGGCGGGATGGCACTCTCGCGGGGGGCAGGCCTGAAACGGGAGGGGCCCTCCGGGACGGCACCCGGAAAGGCCTGGCCGCTGCTCTTCAGCG
>JAUXQT010000068.1 GCA_030682135.1 Nitrospirota bacterium
GAGGATTCTAGTGGCTGTTCATTTGAGATTGACGAGGACAGGACGACATAAGCGACCACTCTACCGCGTCGTGGCAGCGGATTCCCGGAAGCCGCGCGACGGGCGGTTTCTGGAAATTCTTGGGATTTTCGATCCCTTGAAAGAGGCCGGTCTGCCGGAGCTGAAGCAGGATCGGGTATTGAGCTGGTTACGCCAGGGAGCTCAGCCGACCGTCACGGTCAAGACCCTTCTCCGCCGTTCTGGCGTCTGGAAGACGTTTGAGGCAGAGAAAGCCGCAGAGAAAGCCGCGAAGAAGAAGGTCGCGTAGTCTGTGACCACGGCTCAGGCAGATCTGATCACGATCGGTAGGATCGAGCGCCACTTCGGTGTGCGCGGCGAGTTCAAGGTGCGATCGTTGAGCGATGTGCCAGGCCGGTTGGAGCACCTCAAGCAGGTTCAGGTGTTGGAGCCGACGGGGCAGGTCGTCGAGAAGACGGTGGCTCATGTTCGGCGTGCCGGGTCGACCTATATCATGAGTCTTGTTGGGGTGACGACGCCCGAAGGCGCCGTCGCGTTGCGCGGAGGGTTGATCCAAGTGCCGCGTTGTTCAGCGGCGATGTTGGCTGCGGACGTGTATTTTGAGTGCGACCTCATCGGGATGGCGGTTGAGAACGAGCGGGGCGACGAGATTGGAGTGGTAGAGACAATTTTGGAGATACCGGACAACCACGTCTTCGTCGTTCGCAAGGGGACGGAGGAAGTCCTCATTCCGGCTGCGAAGAGCTTTGTGACTTCGGTGGATCTCGTGCATCGCAAGATGATGGTTCGCGGGATTGACGACTTGCTTGAGGATCGCCATGCGGTGTGACATTCTGACCCTGTTCCCCGACATGGTGGCGCCGGTGCTGAGCCAGAGTATTCTGAAGCGAGCACAGGAAAAAGGTCTCTTGCATGTTACGGTGCGTAACTTGCGCGACTATACGCTCGATCGCCATCGGGTGGCGGACGATGTCCCCTACGGCGGAGGGGCCGGGATGGTGATGAAGGCCGAACCGATTTTGCGTGCAGTGGAACAGATTCAGGCCGACTATGCGCTGGCCGGGGAACAGATTCGGTTGTTGTTTCCGTCTCCACATGGTCGACCATTCACGCAGGCCTATGCAAAAAACCTGGCGGCCGACACCCGTCGGCTAGTCATTCTCTGTGGCCACTACGAAGGGGTCGATGAGCGGGTGCGTCTCGCCTTGCACCCGGAAGAGATTTCGGTCGGGGATTATGTGTTGACCGGAGGCGAGTTGCCGGCGCTGGTGCTCATCGATGCTGCAGCCCGGTTGGTCCCCGGTGTGTTGGGTGATCCGGAGTCGATTGAGGAAGAATCTTTTACGGATGCATTGCTCGAATATCCGCACTACACCAGACCGGCGGACGTTCGAGGGATACCCGTGCCAGAGGTGTTGCTTTCAGGACATCACGAGGCCATTCGTCTGTGGCGTCGGAAGGAATCCCTGCGAAGCACGTATCAGAGACGGCCGGATCTGTTGCAAGATCGGGTCTTGAGTCTCGAAGATCAACAATTGCTAGACGAACTTACTCGTGAAGGCGTGGTTGGCACGCCTGTTCGATGTGGGGAGGAAGGGGTAGTCTCATGAATCGGTTAGAACGGATACAACAGTCTTTCGTGAAGCCATCGGCGCCTAGCTTTGAAATTGGCGATACTGTCCGCGTGCATGTGAAAGTCGTCGAAGGGGAAAAGGAGCGTATCCAGGTGTTCGAAGGCGCCGTGATCGCCCGTAAAGGGTTGCTGAACACGGAGACCTTCACGGTGCGCAAGGTTTCCTACGGCGTCGGTGTGGAACGCATTTTCCCGATCCATTCGCCGATCGTGACGCGCGTCGAGGTTATGCGCCAGGGTAAGGTCCGCCGGGCCAAGCTGTATTATCTTCGTGGGAAGAAGGGCAAGTTTGCCAAGGTTGAAGATCGGGAGTTCGTCGCGAGTGCGAAGGCGAAGCCTGGGGTCGCTCGTAAGACTGAAGAGCCGGCCACGGCTGCTGCGGCTCCGAAGGCCTAGTCTCATTCCCTGGTTCTATCGACCACGAATGTCGGGTGCCCTTTCAACGGACGCATCGCGGGGCCACATCGTGGGACCTACCGACGAATTTGAATTGGAAGCCAGGCGGCGCGGCTATCGCCGCATCGCCGGTCTGGATGAAGCCGGACGGGGCCCTCTTGCGGGCCCTGTCGTCGCGGCGGCGGTGATCCTGCCCTCTCGTTGCCGCCTGGCCGGCGTCAACGACTCCAAACAAGTCTCTGCCTCTGATCGCGAGCGGCTCTACGAGGTGATTGTCGAGCGGGCTCGCGGTATCGGTGTGGGGATCGCGACGGAGCAGGAGATCGACCGACTCAATATTCTAGAAGCGACTCGTCTCGCCATGCGCCGTGCAGTGGAGTCGCTGATATCTCCGGCGGACTGCCTCTTGATCGACGCTGTCACTCTATCGAATCTCGCCATTCCCTCACGCTCGATCATTAAGGGCGATACGTTGTCGATCTCGATTGCTGCCGCGTCCATCGTGGCGAAAGTTACGCGAGATCGCTTGATGGA
>JAUXQT010000079.1 GCA_030682135.1 Nitrospirota bacterium
AGAACTCGCCGACACTCTTCTTGGAGTCGCCGGAAGAGTTGACCCCGAGCACGGCCACGTCTTTCCCTTTCGTCATCTCAGACACTTTTTGGAGCGCCGTTCCCTGCAGCATACAGGGCTCGCAGATATGAAACAGTCCGAGTACCACGACCTTCCCCTTATAGGCATCCAGCCCCAAGGTCTCACCGGTGATGGCCGTCAACGCAAACGAAGGCGCCTTCTCACCCACCTTGAACAACCCTGCGGCAAGAACCAGATGGGCTGCAAGAATGGGAACCAGCAACGCGCCCAGGACGAGAACCATCCGTTTCATCGCAGCCTCCATTTCTTCGCTTCGTCTCAGCACTCAGAACTCAGCACGTCTTAGCGCGCTATCCTACCACGCAGATTTTTTCATGGGCAATGGCGCAGAGCCTCGCACAGCGGCCAGAGTATCCGAGTGAGTCTCACTTAGATAGCGAGAACGGAAGCAGGCTGCTCAAAAAGTTCGTCCAGCGAGGCCGCAGGGAGTTCGGTGACTGAGGCGTACCCTCGGGGTACGTCGCAAGGAGACGAACGACTGAGAACGAAGCTGGCGGACTTTTGGGGCAGCCTGCTAGACGGAGGGTTCGAAGAGGCCAAGCTGCAATTCCTCAGCACGGGTCAATGGAATGGGGTAACGTTCGGTGAAGCAGGCGTTACAGTACTGGTCAGGTCTACCAGGGGCGGCGTTCAGCATGCCATCGAGACTCAAATAGGCGAGGCTATCCGCCGTGATGTACTTCCGAATCTCTTCAGTCGAGTGGCTGGAAGCGATGAGTTCCTTCCTGGTGGGCGTGTCGATGCCGTAGAAACAGGGGGAGACGATCGGCGGTGAACTGATGCGCATATGCACTTCTTTGGCCCCGGCGTTACGGAGCATCTTCACGATCTTACGGCTCGTCGTGCCCCGCACGAGAGAGTCATCGACCACAACGACCCGTTTCCCCGCTAAGACCTCCGGCACGGCGTTCAGCTTCACCTTCACGCCGAAATGGCGGATCGATTGCTCCGGCTCAATAAACGTACGCCCGACATAGTGATTCCTGATCAGCCCGAGTTCGAACTGAATCCCTGCTCCCTCGGCATACCCGAGCGCGGCAGGAACCCCAGAGTCTGGCACGGGCACGACGATATCCGCCGGCACCGCCGATTCCTTCGCCAACTGTCTGCCCAAGGCCTTGCGCGTCGCATAGACTGCGTTGGCGCCAAAAATTTTGCTGTCCGGCCTGGCAAAGTACACATATTCGAAGACACACATGGCGGGATTGACCGGCGGAAAGGGCTGATAACTTGTGACACCCTTGTCGTCCAATACGACGAGTTCTCCCGGCTCGATCTCACGAACGAGCTCAGCGCCGAGCAGATCGAACGCACAGGTCTCCGATGCCACGAGATAGGTATCGCCCAGCCGACCGAGACAGAGCGGACGGAACCCGTGGGGGTCGCGCACCGCAATCACCGCGTCGTCCGTCTGCATGACAACCGAGAAGGCTCCACGCACCTGGCTCAAGGCATCGATGATACGGGCCAGCAAGGTATCGGCCCGCGAATGGGCGACCAGGTGGATGATGACTTCGCTGTCCGAGCTGGATTGGAAAATAGCGCCGTAAGCTTCGAGCTCGTGACGCAACACCTGCGCATTGATGAGGTTCCCGTTATGGGCGAGCGCGAGATTCCCGAGCGCAAAATTCACCGAGAGCGGCTGCACGTTTTTGAGATCGTTTCCGCCGGCTGTCGAATAGCGATTATGACCGATTGCCCTCGATCCGGTTAATTGATCCAGTGCCTTCGGATTATAGATATCCGCGACGAGCCCCTTGCCCTTATGCACATGGAACTGCTCACCGTCGCCCGACACGATGCCGGAGGCTTCCTGCCCGCGATGCTGCAAGGCATACAGGCCAAGATAGGTGAGGTTCGCCGCTTCCTTGTGGCCATAGATACCGAAGACGGCACATTCATCGTGGAATTTATCTGGTGTGATAAGTTGCATAATATTCTTGGCGCGGGGCAAGTGGCGATGGGCTAGAGGAAACGAATACTGAACTCGTTTCTGCCCTCTCGCCTCTAGCCTTTAGCCTCTAGCCCTTCCAGGCAACGTTCAATTGAAAAGGCCCACCGGTCGTACAGTTGATCGACCGTGAGATCGATGCGGCAGCCTTCGCTCCACTGGCCCTTCTCGACCTCGACGACGAAACGATCGCCACCCACCGTTCCGATCTTCATCGCCGGAACCGCCGCAGCCTCTGCGAGCTTCAAGACCTGATCGGCCAACTCCGGCTTCACGGAAAGCACCACCCGTGACTGGCTCTCACCGAACAGCAACGCATCCCGCCGCAAGGCATCGAGGGACAATCTTACCACAGCCCCTCGCCTCTCGGCTGGGCCAGAGATGCAGGATTCGACCAAGGCAACCGCCAATCCGCCATCCGAGCAATCATGAGCCGATTGCACGACTCCTTCACGGATCACCTTCAACAGGAAGTCATGAAGCGATTGTTCCGTCTCCAGACTGAGGAACGGCGGCGACCCCTGCTCCCGATGATGGAGGACTTTCAGATACTCACTGCCGCCCAGGTCCTCCTTCGTCTTGCCGAGGAGAATAATCGCATCTCCATCCTGCTTGAACCACTGCGTCATCGTCTGCTCGACCGACTCGATCAGACCCACCATCCCCAACATCGGCGTGGGATAGATCGAAAGACCGTTCGTCTCATTGTAGAAACTCACATTCCCGCTGACGATCGGCACCTTGAAATGTTCGCAGGCATCCTTCAGCCCCTCGATGGCCAACACGAACTGCCACATGATGTCCGGCCGTTCCGGGTTCCCGAAATTCAAACAATCTGTCAGCCCGATCGGCTCCGCACCAGAACAGACCAGATTCCTCGCCGCCTCAGCCACCGCAAGGCGAGCGCCTTCGTAGGGATGCAACAGGCAATAGCGGCTATTGCAGTCCACCGTCATGGCAAGGGCTTTATTCGTGCCCTTGATCCTGACCACCGCAGCATCTGAGCCGGGACGAATCATCGTGTTCGTCCGCACCATGTGATCGTACTGTTCATAGACCCAACGCTTACTCGCAATCGTCGGCGACTCCAGCAACGACAACAGCGCCGCATTCGCATCCTTCAGATCGGGCAGCGCATCGTAGTTCAGGTTCGTGAGCATGTCCTGATAGGCCGGCGGGGAATAGGGGCGCTCGTAGCGCGGCCCGTCATCGGCCAGCGACTTCGCGGGAATCTCCGCCACGACCTTGCCCTGATCCCTGACGCGGAGGATGCCGTCGCCCGTGACCCGCCCCACCACTGCCACATCTAAATCCCACTTCTTGCAGATCCTGATACATTCGTCTTCTTTGCCCGCCTGCGCCACCATGAGCATGCGCTCCTGGGATTCCGATAACATTAATTCATAGGGCGTCATGCCCGGCTCGCGCCTCGGCACATCGGTCAGGTCCAGATCCATTCCATTGCCAGCGCGCGACGCCATTTCGCAGGACGAACTGGTCAACCCGGCTGCTCCCATGTCCTGAATACCGACCAGCAGATCCCCCGCCATCAATTCGAGGCAGGCTTCCAGCAACAACTTCTCGGTAAAGGGATCGCCGACCTGCACCGTGGGCCGCTTCTGTTCAGACTGGTCGTCGAAGGAATCGGACGCCATCGTGGCCCCGTGAATCCCGTCGCGGCCAGTCTTCGAGCCGAAATAGATCACCGGATTGCCGACCCCTGCTGCCGTTCCCAGGAAGATCTTGTCCTTGTGCGCGATGCCGAGACAAAACACATTCACGAGCGGATTCTGCGAGTAGATATCGTTGAAGACGATTTCGCCTCCGACCGTCGGCACACCCATGCAGTTGCCATAGCCGGCAATGCCCGCCACGACACCCTTGACCAGATGCCGGTTCTTCGCATGGTCCAACCCACCGAACCGCAGGGCATCGAGCAGGGCAATCGGCCGCGCGCCCATCGTAAAGATATCGCGCAGAATCCCTCCCACCCCCGTCGCCGCACCCTGATAGGGCTCGATGAACGAAGGATGGTTGTGTGACTCCATCTTAAAGACGGCGCAAAGCCCGTCGCCGATATCCACAGCGCCGGCATTTTCGCCCGGTCCCTGAACCACCCGAGGCCCCGTCGTCGGCAACTTCCGCAAATGCACGCGCGAACTCTTATAGGAGCAATGTTCCGACCACATCACCGAGAACATGCCCAACTCGGTGATATTCGGCTCCCGCCCCAAAATCCCGACGATCTTCTGATACTCGTCGTCCGTCAGGTTATGCTGCGCGATGAGTTCTTTGGTCATACTCTGTCCGCCAGACTTCATTCGCTGAACTTCCTTCTCTGTTGATCCATAGCTTGTACACGACTTGCCTCCTTCACCTTCCGTCGCTTGACCCAACCCCTCTTATGAGGCTTGCACAACGCACAGGCTCGGCGTTTACGCTTATACACCTTCCCCATCCACTTTTCCTTCACCGCTCAATCGGGTGTCTGGCCTGGTGATACACACGAATCACTTGCAGTTTTGCCCCCTGACTCGATAGTAAATTCGATAAGGAGGAACCAGCCACGCCTTAACTTTTCTGCCATCCCAGAGCAGCACCTTTCTTTCCATCACGGCTTCCGACGCCAGCATCCCAATCACTTCAACAATGTGGGCAAGGACTCGATCTGCAGCAATGGGATTATCCTTGAGGATGTATTCATATGCCTCCCGCAAGTCCCTTCCTGCTTGAGGCGAGACAACGATTGTCATCGCTTGGCTGTGCCACCCCGAATAATCTCACGCACGACATCGGCGAGAGGAATGCCTCTCCCGGCATCAAGTTCAGTCAGTCCGGCCAGAAGGCCTGCTTCTTCCTCCTCCGTGAGGACCCCAACCCGATCGACGGATTCGATGGCATACCGCCCCGGCGGAAGATTTCGCAACGCTTCTGGAACGTGACTCCCATCCCACTCAATAACCTTGGGCTCCATATCCCACCTCCTCAGAAGCTATCCCTCAGATGGTACCGCACTCGTCATCCGTCAGATTAGATTGAAGCATTAGACAGGCATCATTTTCAGTGGCTTCTTGCTTTGCTTCAGCGACTCCAGCATTGAGAGGAATATCAGCTTCCCGTCGTCGTTGCCCAAGATGGCTTCCGCACAACGCTCCGGATGCGGCATCATGCCCAACACGTTCCCCGCGGCATTGATGATCCCGGCAATATTATCCAACGACCCGTTCGGGTTCGCCTCCGGCGTCGACTTGCCCTCCGGGGTGCAATAACGAAGCACGATCTGCGCGTTCGCCTGCATGGCCGCGAGTGTGACCGGATCGGTGTAGTAGTTTCCGTCCGCATGAGCGATCGGAATCTTGAGTACCTGGCCTGGCTGGCAGGCGCCGGTGAACGCCGTCGCCGCATTTTCAACCTTCACCGACACATCCTTACAGATGAAATGCAGCGACTTGTTCCGGAGCATGGCACCGGGAAGCAACCCGGCTTCGAGCAGAATCTGAAACCCGTTGCAGATACCGAGCACCATCCCGCCACCCTTGGCGAATTCCTTCACCAGCCCCATCACCGGCGAAAATCGGGCAATGGCCCCAGTCCGTAAATAGTCGCCGTAAGAAAACCCGCCCGGCAGGACAATCGCATCCAACCCCGCCAGCGAGGTCTCCTTGTGCCAGATCATCTCCACAGACTGCCCCAGCACATCTTTAAAGATATGCTCACAGTCGTGATCGCAATTACTGCCTGGAAACACTACGACGCCGATCTTCATAATTCTAAGAGCCTATAGCCTATGGCAGATAGCTGATGGCAAGAGCCGGTCATACAGGCCAATCGAAGATAGCTTCTGCCATAAGCAATCTGCAATCGGCCATCAGCTCCTATCCCAATTCGTACCGATATTCTTCAACGATCGTATTCGCCAGCAACTTTTCACACATGGCTTTCACCGCGGCATCGGCCTTCGCCCTATCCGTTTCATTCACATCCACTTCCATATACTTGCCGACTCGCACATTGCCCGCATTCTTGAACCCCAGCGAACCAAGCGCATGCTCGATCGCCTTCCCCTGAGGGTCTAGGATGCCTTGCTTCAATGTCACATGAATCTTTGCTTTCACGATTCCCCCCTTACCAGGATGCTGAAAAAACCCGCCAGCGTCGTTCTCGGCTTATCGAAATCCTCAACGTACCCCTGAGGGTACGCCTCCGGTTTCGACTCGCTTGCGGCCTTGCTGGACGGCCTTTTTGAGCATCCTGTGGAAATGATTTTCCCGCCAGCTATTCGCCCCACCCTCACCCCTCGACGAATGGCGGCATGGATGCTCTCAGGTGCGCGCGTCGAACGAGCACATTCTGATCGTGCGCGTTCCGCGAGCACAGAGAGCGTTCATGTCGCCCTTCACCCCTCACTCTCCTGCTCAGAAGCTTTAGTCTGTCTGTCCACGTATCTCCTGATCCAGAAAATCCCTGCGATCGTCCCGAATCCACCGAACACAAGCGCCACGAAGGCCCAGCGCCAGGGTGACTCGTTCAAGCGATAGGCCATCATGCCCACCACCGCCGCCCACACTACGATGGACGCCACCAATCCGTAATTCATGAACAACCGCAAAAAACCCTTCACGCTTTTCCTTCCTTCTTCCCTTCCCCTAAAGGAAGGATTGGGAAACTTGCAAGGGGATGGTGAGGTTGTCCTCGACTGCGCGCGTCCAACGAGGGCCTTCTGAGGCCGCGCGTTGCGCGAGCAAAGAGGACGGCCTCACCGTCCCCTACGGTCCCTCACCCACAGACTCGCTTCAACACCTCTTGATACGCCTCTTCAATCTTCCCCAAATCCTTCCGAAACCGATCCTTGTCCATCGACTCCTTCGTCGTCTGGTCCCAGAAGCGGCAGGTATCCGGAGAAATCTCATCGGCCAGGATCAGCTGGCCGTTGTGCAGCCCGAACTCTAATTTGAAATCGACGAGGATCATCTGACGTTCACGGAAGAACGGCTGCAACACACTGTTTACGTTTAATGCGAGCCGCTTGATCTCCGTCATCTGCTCCGGTGTCGCCAGCTTCATCAATCGAATATGTTCATCGGCAATAAGGGGGTCACCCAGCGCATCGTTCTTGTAATACCACTCCACGATGGCCGGCTCGATGGGATCACCCTCTTTTAACCCCAACCGCTTCGCCAAACTACCGGCCACGACGTTGCGGACCACCACTTCGACCGGTACGATGGCCACCTTCTTCGTGAGTAATTCCCGATCGCTCAGTCGCTCGACAAAATGCGTCGGCACACCGGCCTGCTCCAGCAACCGGAAGAGCCGCTCGGATATCTTATTGTTGACGACGCCTTTTTCGACGATGGTCCCGCGCTTCTGAGCATTGAACGCCGTCGCATCGTCCTTGAAGTACTGAACGACCTGATCCGGCTTGTCCGTGGCGAACACTTTCTTCGCCTTGCCTTCGTAAAGCATGCTGCCTATGGTCATGATCTGCCCTTCATCCCCTCGGTCACGCAGACTATTGCGCCAATGCTTCCATGATGTCCGGCAAGGACATCGCCGTCCCGATCAACGTCGGATGCCCGAACCGTCTGGTGTACTGAAACTCTTTCACCTTCTCCAGCGAGAGAATCAGGCTGTGAAAATCCTCCAGTTTGGAAGTTTCAAAATAGGTAATGAAATCCAAATCATCGAGTCCGCTGGAGTGATAGAGCTTCCGCTTGACGGTCTTGATGTAGGGCAGCGTGGCTTCCGTATGTTCCTTCATCATCGCCGCCCGCTTGTCTTGATCGAGGGCCCACCAGTCGGGGCTCTTCCTGATCGGGATGACGATCGCATAGGGCTTAGGCCCCGACTCGCTGGCAGTCTTGAGGTCAGCCTTCAACTGGTCCGGAAACCCCGGCACATAATTCGCCTTTTTGGTCAGTCCGTGCATGATGCCGGCCGTCTTCAAATGTTTGCCGAAGAGGCTGCTCTGAAGATCGAGCAGAAACTTTTGCGTCTCGCGCAATTCAACGGCATGCATGCGAAACATGATGTCGGCGTGATCCGACAGGCCGCGCGTCAGATAAAGATCGATCGCAATCTTCTCGCGATGCTGTTCGACCACACCCCGCAAGACGGTCAGATGCGCGATACGCGTCGCTTGGTCTTCTTTCGCCCAGTCCTCATCCAACGTGAATGCGGCAAAGGTGCCGTAGACACCAGGTTCACTGAGCAGCTTGTCTCGATCCGCAGCCTCAACGGCCGGTGCCATAATCAGACCGACGACGGCCAGCACCGCACAACGCACAAAGAGAGAAAGAGAAGAACTCATCGTTTTCTGCCTTTCACTTGTTTACGCGTGACCGGGCCGAACACGCGCCTGAAAATCTGGTCGAGATGGCGCAGATAGTACTTCGGGTCAAAACAGGATTGAATCTCTTTTGCCGTGAGATGTTTCGACACGAAGGGGTCCTTGCCGACTAACCCTTGTAATCCCCCGGCCCCTTTCCATGAAGCCATAGCATTGCGCTGGACCGCTTCATACGATTCCTTCCGCTGCGCGCCCTTGTCGATCAGCAACAACAGCAATCGTTGGGAATAGACCAGCCCCCCGGTGAGATCCAAGTTACGTTGCATATTCTCGGGATAGACCACCAGGTTCTTGATCACGTCGGTGATCCGCCCCAACATGTAATCGATCAGAATCGTGCTGTCCGGCATGATCACGCGCTCGACGGACGAATGGCTGATATCGCGCTCATGCCAGAGGGCGACGTTCTCCATTGCCGCGAGACTATTGCCCCTCACGACGCGCGCCAAGCCACAGAGATTCTCCGAGGCGATCGGATTCCGCTTATGCGGCATCGCCGAAGACCCCTTCTGCCCTGCAGAGAAATACTCTTCCGCTTCCAGCACCTCGGTCCGTTGCAGATGGCGAATCTCCGTTGCAAACTTTTCAATACTGGCCGCCAACAGGGCCAAGGCCGAGGCATAGGCCGCATGCCGATCGCGCTGCACGACTTGATTGGAGACAGGGTCCGGCGTGAGCCCCAGCTTGGCGCAGACATACTCTTCCACTTCTGGCCCTTGATGCGCGAAGGTGCCCATCGCGCCGGAGAGCTTGCCCACGGCGATGTCCTGCCTCACATGCGTCAACCGCTCCCGATGCCGGCGGGCTTCTTCGTACCAAATGGCCAGCTTGAAGCCGAACGAGATCGGTTCCCCATGGATGCCGTGCGAACGGCCGACCATGACCGTGTTCTTATACTTCAACGCCTGCTTCTTCAGCACCGAGATCAACTCGTCGAGGTCCTCAAGGATGAGATCGAGCGCCTCGGTCATCTGCACGGCCAAGGAGGTGTCCACGATATCCGAGGAGGTCAGCCCCATATGGAGAAACCGATGCTCGGGACCGACCGAATTCACAAGCGATTCGAGAAAGGCGATCACATCGTGCTTCGTCACCTTCTCGATTCGTTCGATCCGCTTCACATCGATCGTAGCCTTCTTCGCAATACGAGCCGACGTGCCACGCGGGACCTGTCCGGCCCGTTCGAACGCCGCACAGGCAGCCAGCTCGACTTCGAGCCAAATCTCATATTTTCGTTTCAACTCCCAGATGGCTTTCATCTTGGGACGGGTATAGCGCTCAATCATCTAGACCTCACGGTGTGGGCTCGTGGCGAGCGGCTATCGGCAAAAGGCGCTGATAAATCGAACGGAAAAACCGCATGAAGTTCCCCTCTAGCCCCTTGCCCCGTGACTCTCGCCAGCCGCTTCGGCTCGCTTGGTGGCCAGCGTCAATTCTTTGTTCAACACCTGGTCGAGCACGCCGTTCACGAACTTCGACGCTTCGTCATCGCCAAAGCTTTTCGCCAACTCGACGGCTTCATTCATCGTCACCCTGGCAGGCACATCATCCATCCACAGAAGTTCATAGACGCCGGCACGCAGAATATTGCGGTCGACGATCGGCATGCGACTGATCTTCCAATTGGTCGCGTATTTCGTGATGAGGGCGTCCAGCTCCGGCTTCTGCTCCAAGACCCCGGCCACGAGCCGTTCCGCAAAGGCCCGCGCCTCGCCAGAAGCCTCGTTCTCTTTCCAAAATACATCCAGCCACAGACCTGACTTGCCGTGAATATCGTATTGAAACAAAATCTGGAGCGCGCGCTCCCTGGCTTGATGGCGTGTTCCCATGGCTACGCCTTGGGCTTCCGCGGTGCCCGCTTCTTGGCTGACGTTGTACGCTTCACGCTCACCGGAGTCTCCTCGTCCACCCGTAACAGACGCATCACCGTCGCCATCTCAATCGCAGACTTGGCCGCTTCACCCCCACGGTTAAACTTCGTCGGCTCAGCCCGCTCTATCGCCTGCGCGATCGTATGTGTCGTCAGGACGCCGAAGATCATCGGCACGTCGGCATCCAGCGCCGCCTGCCCGATCCCGCGGCTGGCCTCTGCGCTGATGTAGTCGAAATGCGGCGTATCGCCGCGAATGACCGCCCCGAGACAAATCACCGCATTGAACTGCTTCGTCCGCGCCATGGCCCTCGCCACCAAGGGAATCTCGAAGGCCCCCGGCACCCGCACCACCTCGATGTCGTCAGCCTTGACCCCATGCGAGGTCAGCCCCTCCACGCAGGAACTCAGCAACTTACTCGTGACGAACTTATTGAACTTCGCGACGACAATCCCGAACCGCAACCCCGTCGCATCCTGTGAACCTTTGCGCAGTTTCATCTCTTCGTTTCTTCCCCTTCAGCACATTCACCACAAACTAGGGGACGGCCAGTTTGCCCTTCAACTGCGCGCGTCGAGCGACCACCGTTTCATCGTGGGGGCTCCGCGAGCAAAGAAGGGCGGGCTGGCCGTCCCCCGCTCACACCTTTTTCAGAATGTGCCCCATCTTATTTTTTTTCGTCCGCAAATACTTCACATTCTGCGCGCCGGGCTGGATCTCGATCGACACCCGCTCAACCACTTTCAATCCATACCCCTCGATGCCGACGATCTTGCGAGGATTGTTCGTGATGAGCCGGATCTGGTGCAGCCCGAGATTCACGAGGATCTGCGCCCCCACACCGTAATCGCGCAGGTCCGCCTTAAATCCCAACTGCAAATTCGCCTCGACGGTATCGCACCCCTGATCCTGCAACCCGTAGGCTCTGATCTTATTGAGCAGACCGATCCCGCGGCCCTCTTGATTGAGATAGAGCAGGACTCCGCGTCCTTCCTTTTGGATCACGTCCATCGCCTTATGGAGCTGGTCTCGACAGTCGCAACGGATGGACCCCAACGCATCGGCCGTTAAACAACCGGAATGTACCCGGACCAACGTCGGCTCCCCGCTATCGACGCGCCCTTTGACCAGCGCAATATGTGTAATGCCGTCCACTTCGTTTTCGAAGGCCACCGCCTCGAAATCGCCAAACGTCGTCGGTAACCGCGCACTGGCCATCCGCCGCACAAAGGTCTCGCGCTGCATGCGGTATTCGATGAGCGCCTTGATCGTGACCATCTTCAGCTTGTGCGCCTTGGCAAACTTCGTCAGCTCCGGCACCCGCGCCATGGTGCCGTCCTCGTTCATGATTTCGCAGATCACACCGGCAGGACTCAGCCCGGCCAACCGCGCCAGATCCACGGAGCCTTCGGTCTGCCCCGCGCGCCGCAGCACGCCGCCTTGCTGCGCTTTCAACGGGAAAATATGACCGGGCCGCGCCAGGTCGCTCGGCTTCGCCTTCGGGTCGATGGCGACATGTATCGTCGTCGCCCGATCCGCCGCGGAAATCCCCGTCGTAATATCTTTCCGCGCATCAATGGACACGGTAAAGGCCGTCCCGAACGTGGCGGTATTCTCGGCCGCCTGCTGCGGCAACTGCAGTTCTTCGACCCGCTGGGGAGTCAGCGCGAGGCAGATCAACCCACGGGCATGTTTGGCCATGAAATTGACGGCTTGAGGCGTGACATGCTCGGCGGCAATCACAAGATCGCCTTCGTTCTCTCGATCTTCGTCATCGACGAGGATGATGAACTTCCCCTTCTTAATGTCTTTAATCGCGTCTTCGATACTGTGAAATGGAGTGGCCATAATGTTGCTGGTCGTTATCCAATGGGGGCACGTTGTACGGGAGGATCAATTTATCATTTCACATTGCACATTTGACATGGTTTTTTTGGCCCCTCACCGTCAACGGGAAAAACGGCCCTGTGCATCCATAGGCTGAGTCAAGCGCTGTGCCCGTCGTTCTGCCAACAGCACGGTACCCCAGGCGCAAGCCGCGGCGGCGGCAAAGAGCCACAAACCGGCTCGATAGGAGCCAGTAACCTCTTTCAGCGTTCCCAGCCAGAGAGGCAGGAGAAACCCTCCAATCCCGCCCGCCGCCCCTACGATCCCAGAGGCAAGACCGATCTGTTTGGGAAACCATTCTGAGGCCAACTGGAGAATCACTCCGTTGCCGACCCCCATGGCTCCCACGGCTGCGACGATCAGCCCGACAGCAATCGTGACATCCGTGACATGGCCCAGCACCGCAACTAGACCTGCAACGAAGGGCAAGGCGAATACGAGTGTCCGCAACCCTCCGATCCGGTCAGCTGCATGACCGCCCAACGGACGGATGAGACTGCCCACCAATCCACACAAGGCCGCAATGGAGCCGGCGACAATGCCATCCACCTGGTACTGCTCGTGGAAGAAGAGCGGCAGTATGCTGCAGAATCCGACGAACCCGCCGAACGTCACGGCATATAGCCCGCATAGCCAATAGGCTTTCGGGTGCCGGACCATCAAGGCCACATTGTGCCACCAATGGGTATCGCGCTCGGCCCGCCGGCTCTGCCGATCGTCACGCACGAAGAATACGAATACAGCCAGGCTGAGAAGAATCGGCAGCACCATCCATCCAAATACGGCATGCCATCCGCTCGTCGCCGCAATCCGTGGCGCACAAAAGAGAATCAACACGGTGCCAACATTCCCCGACGCCACGATGCCCAGCACCAACCCTTGATGGGCGGGCGGATAGGTCCGGCCAGCCAGCGGCAAGGTCACCGCAAAGCTCGCCCCCGCGATACCGAGCAAAAACGCGACGCAGAGCAGCTCGGCATAACTATGAACGCCCAGCCACCCCCATAGGACGACTGCCAACTCACCCACCAGAATGAATATTCCCGTCGGTTTCGCCCCATACCAATCGCTGCTCCAACCGGCCAGCACCCGGAGCAACGCACCGCCCAACATCGGGAGCGCGACGATCACTGCCGTCTGCGTACCGGTCAACTGCAGACTGTCCGCGAGCACAATGCTCAGGGCGCCAAGCAGCAGCCACACCATGAAGCTGACCGCGAGATGCAGCCACGATCCAATCAATGTGGGCCAATGGCCCTTCGCCAATGCGGTCAGGATATCCGTCACCATACCTACGCTCCGATAGGATCCAGCACTATAGGGGACGCTGTTTCGTTCGTGCAAGGGAAGGAGGCTGGCGGACTTTTTCAGCACTCCGCTGACGGTTCTTTATGATAATCTCGCCCCTTATGAGTCCGCGCGATAAAGATCTAGACGAAGAACCGCTCGAACCCGAGGTCCTGGAGCCGTCCGAGGAGGAGATCGCCGGGATCACCCCGCCTCCCGAATCCTCTCACGGCGCAACCCCTGGCGACGCGCAAGCCGCCGATATCACGGCCGTGGCGCCGGTTACGGCGCTCCAGCAATACCTGGCCGAAGTCCGGCGCTATCCCTACCTCACCAAAGAAGAAGAACTGCGCCTGTTCCATGAATACCGGATCAACGGGGACCGCGAGGCCGCCGTGAAGCTGATCATGGCTAACTTACGCGTCTCGCTCTCGATTGCCGCTGAATATCTCCACACCGGCGCCGACCATATGGACCTCATTCAAGAGGGCAACGTCGGCTTGATGCATGCCATCAAGAAGTTCGACCCCTCGAAGAACGTGCGTTTTTACGCCTATGCCGCCTGGTGGTCTCGGGCCTATATCCTTCGCTATTTGCTGAACACCTATCGGCTGGTCAAGATCGGGACGACCCAGGATCAACGCAAGCTGTTCTATAACCTGAAAAAAGAGAAGGCGAAGCTTGAGCGCGAAGGCTTTGCCCCGGACACGAAACTCCTCGCCGACCGTTTGAATGTACGGGAACGAGACGTCATCGAAATGGGTCAGCGGCTGGGCAACTGGGAACTGTCGCTGGACCAACCGCTGGGCGAAGACCAGGAAGGCAGCCTCCTCGATGTGCTGCCCTCGCAACAAGTACCGGCGGACGAGCAACTGGCACAGACCCAGCTACAGACACTCTTTCGCACCAAGCTCGCCGAATTCATTAAAACGCTCGACGAACGGGACGAAGACATTTTGAGAAACCGGATTCTCTCCGAAACCCCTCTCACGCTTGAAGACCTCGGCGGAAAATACTCCATCACCAAAGAGCGAACAAGGCAGCTGGAGGCCCGCATCATCAAACGGCTGCGTGACTACATTAAGAAAGACATCAAAGATTTCGACCGCTTGCGGATCTGATCGGAGGCAGTCCCCACCGAAAGAATGTCTAGAATACCCCGTTCTCAATGGGTTATGATGCCCCCGTCCCTGTTCTGAGGGCGTGGAAGAATTTCCCCATTTCTCCCCCTTGACTTGGACGAACCCGAGGCTATCTCTACTCCCGTGTTCGGCAGACCAGGGCTTCTGCTCGTCGGGAGTACCACGATTACGCCATCGAGTTCGCACCTGTTCTACATCGTTTATTTTCACTGGGTTAACTTTAGGAGGAGGGTATCGTTATGAGCACTGCAGCCAAGGAAAAGACGGAGAAGAAAGACCTGACCAAGGGGTTCCAGCCTTTGGGTGACCGGGTATTCGTCACCTACACCGAGGAATTGGACCGGACCGCAGGCGGCATCTACGTCCCGGACAGCGCGAAAGAGAAGCCACAACGGGGCATCATCCAGGGCATCGGCAAGAAGGTGGAGAGCGTCAAAGTCGGCGACCAGGTCCTCTTCGACAAGTACTCAGGCAGCAAGCTCCGCATCGAAGACGAAGAATGTCTCATCCTGAAGGAAGAAGACATCCTCGGCGTCTTCAACAGCTAATCACCACGACACATTACGACGATACTTTTTAAGGGAGGCATATCTAATGGCAAAGCAACTTATGTACGGTGACGCCGCGCGCGCATCCATCCTCAGAGGAGTGAACCAGCTCGCCGACGCCGTCAAGGCAACACTCGGACCCAAGGGCCGTAACGCGATTCTCGACAAGAAGTTCGGCGCCCCGACGATCACCAAGGACGGCGTGACCGTCGCGAAGGAAGTCGAACTCAAGAACCCCTACGAGAACATGGGCGCCCAGCTCGTGCGCGAAGTGGCCAGCAAGACCAGCGATACCGCCGGCGACGGCACCACGACCGCAACCGTGTTGGCCCAGGCGATCTATCGTGAAGGCGTGAAGAACATCACCGCCGGCGCGAACCCGATGGAAATCCAACGCGGGATCAACAAGGCCGTCGAAGTGGTCATCAACGAGCTGAAGAAGCTCAGCAAGCCCTGCCAGAACAAGACCGAGATCTCCCAGGTCGGAACGATCTCAGCCAACAACGACAAGACCATTGGCGACCTCATCGCGGAAGCGATGGAGAAGGTCGGCAAGGATGGCGTGATCACCGTCGAAGAAGCCAAGTCCATGACCACCTCGTTGGACGTGGTCGAAGGCATGCAGTTCGATCGTGGCTACATCTCCCCCTACTTCGTGACCAACGCCGAGCGCATGGAAGCGGTCATGGAAGATCCCTTGATCCTCATCTCCGAAAAGAAGATCAGCAGCATGAAGGACTTGCTCCCGGTCCTCGAGCAGGTTGCCAAGATGGGCAAGCCCCTCGTCATCCTCGCGGAAGACGTGGAAGGCGAAGCCTTGGCCACCCTGGTGGTGAACAAGCTCCGCGGCACGCTCAACGTAACCGCCATCAAGGCCCCTGGCTTCGGCGACCGCCGCAAGGCCATGCTGGAAGACATCTCGATCCTCACCGGCGGCCAGGTGATCTCGGAAGACATCGGCATCAAGCTGGAGAACGTGAAGCTCACGGACCTCGGCCGCGCCAAGCGCGTCACGATCGACAAGGATAACACCACGATCGTGGAAGGCTACGGCGATCCGAAGAAGATCGAAGGCCGCGTCAAGCAGATCAAGTCACAGATCGACGAGACAACCTCCGACTACGATCGGGAGAAGCTCCAGGAGCGACTCGCGAAGATCGTGGGCGGTGTGGCCGTCATCAATGTCGGGGCCGCGACCGAAACCGAAATGAAGGAAAAGAAGCCGCGCGTTGAAGACGCGTTGCACGCCACCAAGGCAGCTGTCGAAGAAGGGATCGTCCCCGGCGGCGGAACCGCGTATCTCCGTTGCATCGGCGCGT
>JAUXQT010000085.1 GCA_030682135.1 Nitrospirota bacterium
ATGAGATCGAACGACTGTTCCGTCGGCTTAAGGGATTTCGGCGCATCTTCTCGCGGTTTGAAAAACTCGATGTCATGTTCGTCGCGTTCATCAATTTCGCGTTGATCGTTGAGGGCTTGCGTTAGTGTTAACAGGCCCTAGATCGTCAGCATTCTGAAGGAGGCCGATGTCGACCGGCCCGTACATGCGTGCCAGAAGCCATCGGTCTCTTTACGCATTCTCCAGTTCTGCGACGTTACGTGATGAATTGCGGGGCCCTTTCGTTCCACTTATGCCGCCAATCTTGGCGGCATAAGTTTTCTCTTGAAACTTTCTTGTTAGGCAGCGTCCTACGGTGCTGTTAGTAGCAACTGAATTCCGACTGGTGTCGCAGGCGGCGTAAGGTCAGAGGTGCCGCCGGTGCTGCCGGAGATATCGACTCCGACCGTCTGGTTTCCGCCATAGGCGCCGAGCTCTCCACCCGTCGAGGAAGCCGATTTCAACGCGTGCCCGTCCCTAATTCTGAAATTATTGTTTGTACGATCCACAAAGGGGCTGGATGATAACTCTTGGCTGGTTGCATCTCGTCCATTGATTGCCGCTAACCAGGAGCTCAAAGAGTTGTACTGAGTGCCATTATATGCGTAGGTCTCAGTTCCCCCGTTCTTGTAGTACGCGTTGTTACTCATTGTGGCGGGGAGAGTGTTTCTGAGCGATATCTGATGTCCATACCTCCCATTGTTGTTATCGATGATGTTGTTTGTGATGATGACGTTTGAAGCGATCCCATTATTCCGCGTGATGATTCCACCCTCAGTATCCATATTTTCTCCATCTACCTTTGCTACGGTCACATGGTCAATGACGAGATTGCGTGCTGGGCTTGTTTCGCTTGACATTACCACTCCGCCACCTCGTGTGGTGTTGTAGCAAAGGCTGTATTGGAGTGTCGTCGTGTTTACGGTGTCGAGGTCGTTGAACTGGTAGCACGAGGAAACATCCGACACGATGCCATAACGGATAGTGCCATAGTTAAATCTTGGTCCTGGGGTGGTGCCTTTGAGGAAGATTCCTCTCTGCGTATTTCTGATTTCAAAATGTTCAATTAGAAAATTTTGATCCCCATATTGATCGCTAAAGAGGGCATTTTGAGGAGTTGTCGAGCCGGTGGGAATGTTAATGAAGTCGTACGCCCGGAAGTTACTGAGTACGGTATCCACAGCATTATGTGGACGATAGATAACCGCATTGCTCGCCACTGAGAGGGTCGCCCCCTTAATGACGAAATTCCTGAAGTGAATGCCCCTGGCATCCTGCGAACGGATCACTCCGGAGTCCTCACTCATGTAAGCTTGTGCCATATCGACATAAAACCCGTCAAAGGTAATGTAATTGCGGCTGTTGGCTCCGTACATGGGAGCGCCAGTGCCTGCTCCCGCACCGCCTGAAATATACGGTGCGCCACCGTCATGCCGGAGTTCCGTCCGAAGCGGGTTCGTTTCCACGCCTGCCAGTGCCACCGCCGCGTGTTTGGTGACATAAACGATCCGGCGATCGATCGTGCCTGAGTTCGATGGGTTGAAGGCGGGAGTGCGCGAGCTATTTGTGGTTGGTAGACGAACGCTGACGCCTGGCAGTACTCCGACGACATTGCCAGCTACAGGTTGCGTTGCGCATTGGGACATATTCCAGGGATCACTCAAGGTGCCCGATCCATTGCTGTTCAGTGTCCTGGTTGGATCGCAATAACGATTCGGCGGACCATAGGTGTTTTGTCGGTATTCGCTCGGATCAAATGCCATTGCCGGCAAGGTATAGACACCGAGAATCAGGCATATAATAAGGGGTAGTCGTCGTCGCATCAGTTCACCTCCATCGATCTAGTATCTATTCAGGATATCCAGCGTCTTATTTGAGAGCGATCCCCTTCCTGGATCGGGTAGAGCCCGGAGTGATTGTGTGGTTCTTGACTTTATACCTGTCGTTAGTTCCATGGGGGCTTTCCCTTCACGGCATTGAGCGCAGACTGAGAGTCCGTAGGTATTAGATAAGAAGAAAGCCACTTGTGCACAAGTCTTTCCGATCTCTCGACTAGGGCATATAAGCAAAAGTGGTGCCAGCATGGGTATTGGATGAGCGTAACTAAAAAATCTATTTATTTTGCCATTTAGTTGGAAAGAATACCAATATCGAATATTCATATGATCTCAACGTACTGTAGGAACATTCCTTCAAAGGATCAATCTCACCCAATGGGGCAGTTGTTTTCTGGATTAGGACGTATCTTTCTTTCACCTTAAATGATCTAGAAGATCGAACCGTGTATATCTGGCCGCGTAGGGCCATTTAATAATCGTTGTTCGTTGCAATTTAGTTGTGCATCTACCTCTTCTTGCTCCGACCAGATTTACTAACTGAAAGCCAGTGCAGTTTGTGGGTGCGCAATACTTAGCGTGACCCCTGTCAGCTGCTACATCGATAATCATCTACATAGCACCGACCACGAGAGTCTTGCTTTTTAGTTCCCATGCTACCAGGGCCATTCGGTGTTTGCGTGATAGTCTTCAGAGGGCCCCTCATGTTCGCAGGGATGTCCATCTTCCTCTCTGATAGAGTCCATAAAGAGGTGGCCTAAACTTCAACGGGGCTAAAGCCCTCTGGTGCATTCTAGGGAATATCAATTCTTGCTTCAGTTGAAAGCCCGCTTTCATTGCCTGCCGAATCGTAGGCCGTGACGGCAAAAAAGTATGTGGTGCTCGCCGAGAGCCCTGTCGCCTGATAGGAGAGCGTTCCCGCAGAGACTGTGGCGAGGGCAGCGCCATATGCGCCTGATGCTGTTCTCCGATAGACCTTATATCCAGCCAAGTCTGGCTCTGTATTTGCGGCCCATGTCAATGTAACAGAATAGGTCGTGGGAGCACTGACCGTCAATGTGACGCCAACTGTTCTTGATGTTGCCCCAGTGGCACTGACCGTAATGGTTCCATTATAGGTTCCGGCGGTAAGCCCTGCGGTATTTACTGCTGCTGTCAATGTACTACTGCTACTGCCAGATGGGGGCGTGACGCTTAGCCAGGAAGCGTTATCGCTCACGGTCCAATTTGCGGTTCCTCCGGTGTTTGTCAGCGTAATAGTTTGATTAGCCGGATTTGATCCGCCCTGCGTTGCTGTATAGGTCAGACTTGTTGGGCTCAAGTTGATGCTGGGGGCCGCAGTCACGGTGAATGTTACGGGAACGGTTCTACTGGAGGCTCCAGGCGCGCTCAGGGTGATAGTTCCGGTATGGCTGCCGGCGGTTAGGATTCCCGTCGTTACGCTTACGGATACCGCACCATTTCCAGTGGCGGAAGAAGGTGAGGCTGCCAGCCAGGTGGTGTCGGGTGTTGCGGTCCAGCGCAAGGTTCCGCCCCCGCTGTTACTGATATTCAGAGTTTGCGCGACGGGGTTTCCTCCCCCTTGCTGAGCCGTAAAGGACAGGCTGGACGGGCTCATGCCAATTGCCGGTGGGGCCGCAACTACAAAGGTCACAGGAATGGTAACCGAAGTGGCTCCAGTGGCCGCGATCGTGACCGTGCCACTATAGCTGCCGGCAGTCAGGCTGCCGGTTGCTGCAGTTAGGGTTACAGAGCCATTGCCCGTGCCGGAGGTCGGTGACATTGTCAACCAAGCGGCACTGTCGCTGACTGACCACGTCAATGTGCCACCGCCGGTGTTGCTAATGGTCAGGGTCTGGTTTGCTGGATTGGCGCCGCCCTGTGTCGCTGCAAAAGTCAGACTGGTCGGACTCGCACCAATCGCTGGCGGTACGGGGGCCGCTGTAACTGTGAGGCTGACAGGAATAGAAACAGTAGAGGCTCCAGTGGCGGAGAGTGTAATCGTTCCGGTATGGGTTCCGGTGGCCAGCGTTCCTAATATGGCAGTAACGGTGGCCGAGACGTTGCCGGTTCCTGAGGCAGGTGAGACTGACAGCCATGCCGCATCATCGCTGGCAGTCCACGTCAATGTGCCACCGCCGGTGTTACTGATGGCTAGCGCCTGAGTTGCGGGGTTGGCGCCGCCTTGCTGGGCTGTAAACGACAGACTGACTGGACTTGCTCCGATCGCGGGAGGTGCCGGCGCTGCCGTGACGGTGAGCGCTACTGGGACGGTGACGGATGTTGCCCCTGTGGCAGAGAGTGAGATGAGGGCATTGTAGCTCCCTGCCGTCAGAGCGGCGGTATTCACGGTCAAGGTCGTCGGACCGTTTCCGGTACCGGAGGCTGTCGACAACGTCAGCCAAGGGGCATTGTCGCTAGCGGTCCAGTTCAAGGTTCCACCACCTGTGTTGCTGATTGTCAGAGTTTGGGTTGCCGGATTGGACCCAGCCTGTGCTGTGAAGGAGAAGCTTGCCGGACTTGCGCCAATCGCCGGAGCCACTGGAGCAGTGGTGACGGTAAATGAAACGGGGACAATGGCCGGAGAGGCTCCTGCGGCGTTGAGTATCACGGTGCCGCTATAACTTCCTGCTGTTAGAGCTCCGGTCGTTACGCTCACGGTTACGGAGCCAGCTCCGGTTCCCGAGGAAGAACTGAGCGACATCCAGGCTGCGCTATCGCTCGCAGTCCAGCTCAAGATTCCGCCGCCGATATTGTTGATAGTTAAGGTCTGTGCGGCGGGATTGCTGCTTCCTTGCTGGGCTGTAAATGACAGACTGGTCGGACTTATTCCGATCGCGGGAGTAACTGAAACTGCTGGTGCCGCTGGAGGTGCGATCAATTGGGCTAGCCTTGGCATCTCTGCGGCTAACCTACGCATCGTTCGCCCACCGGAACCTCTGGGGCCTGAGTTGCCCGGGTTAGCCGTGCTCGCAGCGGCCAGTGGGACGGATCCGGCCGACGCTGTGCCTGCTGTCATGGATCCGATGTTTGGCATCGGAGCGGCGCTCATGGCTGCAAGAGGCATGGCTGCCCCGACGCTTCTGCTGAGTGTTGAGGGTTCTTTTGGTTGAGAAGTTGGGTTGTCGTTTTGTGGTGTCGATGAAGTTGTGGGTAAGGAGGCGGATGGGGAGGGCTCGACGGACGCAACGGGATTGCTGTCAGGCTTTCGAATCAGTCGGTGCGGTTTGCGAGTTGCGGGCTGCGCGTCCTTCTTGTCCAGGGATCTCATTGGGGATGGAGAGACAGGGACTATGTTATCGAGGTGCCGACTTTGAATGCCGGTCCTGCTGGTTCCCTGGCTAGCTGGACCTGCCAGTTGCTGGGCAGAGGCAGAAGACATAGGCTGAAAGAGTAGCGGTGTGGCCACAACGCCAAATAGCATCATGAGCGTCAAATGCAATGGTTGGTGTATCGCTTGGCGCATGGTCTAGATCCTCCGTATTTCACTATCCGCCACTACATGTGTCCATCGAAGCGGATTTTATGCAGGCCCAATAAGAGGCAGATGTCCCGACCATGGTCGGTCTGATTCGGGTATGCACTGCCAAGTGAAGGAGGTTGAGCAAGAGCAGTGCCCTAGTTTGCATCTGCGAGCCTGGTGGCGTTTCAGCTTCAAATCAATTCAGTAAAACAAAGGCTTGAGGTCTCCGGACGGTAGGGTTTTTGGTGAGGGCTTCGAAGATGAGTGTAGGTGGGGAAGGTGCCTGCCTCAAAGACTTGAACATGTAATTAATAGGATTTTATATTTCGTGTAAGATGTTGATATTATATGAGATTGCAGTATATTGGTGTGGGTCTGGCTATTGGAAATAGGCGAGAGTATGTAACTTTTTGACGGTACAAGACTGTGTATGTATCCTGTCTTGGCCTGAGGCCTCGGGAGGGAAGTTTGGTTAGTTACCGCTCATGATAGCTGTGATTTGTGTTCCCCTGTCGTTAGCAGAGGAGAGCAGCCAGCTATTGCAATGTTTCACCAGCCGATAAGTGGTTGCCGGCTAGATTTAGTGTTGACTGGATGCAGTTCAGAGATGTTAGCGCAATATTATTTGGGTATGTTTGAGGGGCTGCTACGATTATCGGCGGAAGTGAAAATGAAAAAGTAAAATTGATTGAACATGCTCCGACAGCAAACCGGTTCCTGGCATAGATTCACTCGATTTCGTTGACGGAAGTCGGAGGTTCTGCCATTCTGATAAAAACTAATCGGAGAGGACTCATGGCTCAACAGAAAGAGACAGCGCGAAAAATTGCAATTGTAGGACTCGGCTATGTGGGCCTTCCTATTGCGGTCGCATTCGGGAAACGGCAACATGTAATTGGCTTTGATATCAATAAGGCAAAGATTGCAGAGTTACAGAAGGGCCTTGACCGTACGGGTGAGGTGTCTGCTGCTGATCTGAAAGCGACGGATGTTCACTATACATTTCAGCCTAGCGATCTCAAGGCCGCAGATTTTATCATTGTGGCTGTCCCTACGCCGATTAATGAAGCTCTGCAGCCTGATCTGACGGCTCTTCGAAAGTCATCTGAACTCATAGGTGCCAATCTCTCGCCCGGTTCGATCGTGGTCTATGAGTCTACGGTCTATCCTGGCGCCACCGAGGAAGTGTGTCTTCCTATTTTAGAGAAAGTCTCTGGGCTGAAAGCAGGTGTTGATTTTAAGATTGGGTATTCTCCTGAACGAATCAATCCGGGAGATAAAGAGCATACGCTGGAGAGAATTATCAAGGTTGTGTCGGCCCAAGATGATGCCTCGCTGGAGATTGTCGCCAACACGTATGAACTTGTGGTCAAGGCGGGGATTCATCGGGCTTCGAGCATTAAGGTTGCGGAAGCGGCGAAGGTGATTGAAAATACCCAGCGAGATTTGAATATTGCTCTGATGAATGAGTTAGCACTTATCTTTCACCGACTTGGAATTGATACCAAGTCGGTGCTGGATGCGGCAGGAACGAAGTGGAACTTCTTGAAGTTTACTCCAGGCCTCGTTGGAGGCCATTGTATTGGTGTAGACCCGTATTATCTGACTTCCAAGGCTGAATCAGTCGGTTATCATCCGCAAGTAATTCTAGCCGGTCGGCGTATCAATAACGGAATGGGGAAATTTATCGCGGAACAAACGATGAAGTTGCTCAGTCAACTTCCTCGGCCGGTCAACGATCTCAAGGTGGCAGTGTTAGGGCTTACATTTAAGGAGAACGTGCCGGATCTGCGCAATAGCAAGGTTCCCGATATTATTCAGGAGTTGCGCGAGTATGGAGTGCAAGTACTTGTGCATGACCCGATCGCCGAACCAGAGGAAGCGGTTGCAGAATACGGCATCCATCTCCAGCAGTGGGACGAACTGAAGAGCGTCGATGGGGTGATTGTTGCTGTGGCTCATCGTGCATATGCTGAAATGAACTTGCAAGAATTGCTCAAGCCTCTTCGGGATCAGCGTGAAGGGGTGGTTATTGATGTGAAGAGCCTACTTGATCGGGCGAAGCTCTCATCTTCGTTGAAGTACTGGCGCTTATAACGTAATAGAGGCCGGTCGGCTGCCTGCCGACCCACGAAGCAGGGCCTTTCGCCGGAGCCCTGCTTCTTCATAGTTGGGGAAGTTGGCTTGGCTTGGCTTCGCTGAGAACTCTTCACTCTAATACGTGCCAGGCACGACCTCCCATATTATTTCATTGTCAGCAGAGTTTCTGATTCTCATTGCCCCACTCTATAGAGGCTGCTATAGATGGCCTGTGGTATCAAGACTCCACGTAGTTTCACCTGGATCGATTTTTCGCATTGGCTGTACTGGGTATCCAATGAATAGCGAGGGCAATACGATAGTGAAACATACGGTAGTGGGAATGTGCTGTGCCATTGGAACAATGGTAGTTCTTTCTGGCTGCGCTTATTTCAGTTCTCCTGATATCAAGCGAGGCGACCAACAACTCGCAGCAGGGAAATGGGAGGAAGCGAGTCTCGCCTATAAACAAGCGCTGAAAGACGATCCCTTCAATCCCACCTTGCAGAGCAAATACATCATGGCTCGAGAGCGAGCCGCGGCTTTCTATGAGGAGCGAGGGCGGGCCTATCTCAAAGAGCATCAGCCCGACCTTGCCTCGGAACAGTTCAAACGTGCGCTTACCATTGAGCCGTCCAGCCAGGAGCATCAATCGGGATTGCTTGAAGCGCTTCGCTTGAAAGATGCGCGTGGCCAGAATCGAGAAGCAGATCGGCTTGCCCAACTCGGTCGGACCGACGAGGCCATGGAAGCATACGCCAGAGCGGCTGAGCTGGATCCTTCGTTCAAGGAGCCTCTCGAAAGTATTTCCAGGCTCACCGAAGAGCAACAGGCATTGAACCGTGACGATCGGCGGAAGCAGCCTGTGACACTTCGTTTCCGCAATGCCGGGCTGAAAGAGGTGTTGGAGGGGATTGGAAAGGCTGGAGGGCTCAATCTCATTTTCGATAAGGATGTTCGGAACGATCCTGTCACGATTGGCGTTCAGGATACGCCGTTCGAAGAGGCGTTCAATCTTATTCTCAACAGCAATAGCCTTTTTGCGCATACTGTCTCTCCGGGCGTCATGATTGTCAGCCCGAATACCAAGCAGAAGCAGGAGCAGTACCAAGATCTCATGATTCGGACGTTTTATCTGTCGAACGCCAAAGCGAAAGATATGCTGGTGTTATTGAAGAGCATGCTCGATTCCAAACGGATGCATGCCAATGATCAGTTGAATACGATAGTCATCCGGGACCAGCCGGAAAAGTTGGAGATGGCTGAAAAGATTATTCTGGCCAATGATCGTCTCGACTCTGAAGTATTGTTCGACGTAGAAGTCTTGGAAGTCGATCGTACAGTCGATCAAACCTATGGCTTGACCTATCCCAAGCAAGTGGCCGGCGCCATCGTGCCTCCGGGGTTTTCTGGCGCCATTGCCGGGGATATTGCGCAGCAATTTACGCGTGGCCAGCTCACCGACTTAGGAGGGAATAGTTACCTCTTTAAGCTTCCGACCAACATTCAGTTGGACTTTTTTAAACAGGTTACCGAAGCCAAGACTCTCGCTGCGCCGAAGGTTCGGGTGGTCAACAATAAGAAAGCAGAAATCAACATCGGGGATAAGCAGCCGATTCTGTTATCCACGACGAATGTCTTGCCGGGGCAAGCTGCCACAGGCGCCGTTCCAACAACCTCGACGGTGACCTCGATCGAATTCCGTGACACCGGAGTCAAGCTGACGGTTGAACCGTCCATCCATCTGGGCAATGAATTATCCTTGAAGATGAAAATTGAGGTCATTCGCCTTGGCGAGCAAGTGACTCTCCAGGCCAATCCCCCCATTACTCAGTTTAAGTTCGGCAATAGGTCTGCAGAAACCATACTCAATGTGAGGGATGGTGAAACCATTGTCCTGGGAGGGCTGATCCAAGAGGAAGACCGGAAAACCCGCACAACTATCCCATGGATCGGCGATCTTCCTTTCATCGGTAATCTCCTGAGTTCGTTTACCACCAAACGAGTCACAACCGAAGTGATTCTGACGATCACTCCGCATATCATCCAGGGGATGACTCCTCCGGGGCTCAGCAAGCAGGTATTCTGGTCAGGAACTGATTCAACCTACGCCACGAGCCCTCTGTTTTCCCCTCAAGGGAAGAGAATTCCCACTACGGTCGGTAAGGTTTCCGGTGCAGGGTTCTCATCGTCGGGGGGAGGAGCAATAAATGGAGCGGCAGGGAAGGCTGCGATAGCCTCACTCACTCCATTGGCCTCAGTCGGAGCCGTTGTCTCTATCAAACCGGATGAATCGGTGATTCAGATGGGAAAAGAATTGAAACTGACTATCAGCGACGAACGTCTTCGTCCAACAGTGGATGGGGTGTTTCATCTCCAGTATGATCCACAGGTGCTGGAATTTAAAACGATTCTGAATGGTGAAGTTGTGCCCATAAGTGACCCAGGCGAGCAGACGTCCAGCAGCCCAGCGGCACAAGCCGGAATGATTGCCTACAGGATTGCTCCGTCAGCACGTCAGGCCGGCGTGCGGACCGTCATGGTCACCTTCTATGCCAAGACACCAGGCGTTTCTCCTGTGCGTGTGGCGTTGGTGAATTCTCCCGTGGATGCATCCTCGGCATCGTCACAAGAAGGAGCGGGTATCGTGAGGGTGCGGTGAAAGAGTCGGGCGTGACCCTCTTGGAGCTCCTGGTTACCCTGACGATTGTTATGATCCTCGCCTCAATCGCGATGCCGCTTAGTCGACTGTCGGCGAAACGGACGCACGAAATAGAATTGCGGCAGCATCTGAGGATCATGCGGGCGGCCATCGATACCTTCAAGTTAGAGTGGAACCGCGATGGCGACGTATTATTGGGGCCGCTCTGCATGAAGAACAAGCTCGCGTGCAAGGACGTGACGAGTGTGTACGGGTATCCGAAGTCGTTGGATATGTTATTGGGTGTCAAGCTTACGAGCGAGGAAGCGACGATCAGGGGCACGACGACGAGGCGCTATCTGAGAAGTCTTCCATTGGATCCCTTGACCGGCAAGGCTGATTGGTTTTTCCGCTGTTATAAGGACGCGCCGAACGCCTCGAGTTGGTGTGGGGATGATATTTACGACGTGATGACGCAAAGTCAGGACCTGGCATTAGATGGAACGAAGTATCGAGATTGGTAGGTGGGGAGGGCGGGGCTCAGACGGTTTCACCATGATCGAACTGATGATCGTCGTATCGATCGTTGGGATTCTCGCCACCCTCGCCGTGCCTTCGTATCAAGCGTCGGTTGTAAAGGCCAGAGAGGCTGCCTTGCGCCAGGATCTTTCAACGCTTCGTGATGTATTGGATCAGCACAAGGCCGATCAGGGGAAATATCCTCTATCGCTGTCGGCATTGGTCGGTGCAGGCTATTTGCGGGCGATTCCAAAGGATCCCTTGACCGGCTCAACTGCTACATGGCAGGAAATTTCTGATCCTGTTGAGGGGGGTGTGGTCGACGTCTTTTCAGGGTCCGAGTTTGTGGGGACGAACGGTACTCCGTATAATCGTTGGTAAGGATGTCTATGTGGAATCGTCATGGCAAATTTCCGCAAATGCAGGTGGCGGCATTGTGCCCTCGTTATCCGATGACCCAAGTCATAACGTTGTGTGCTGTGGGTTTCGCCGCAGCTTTGTTCGCGGGATGTGGTGAACTCGAGCCGATGCGTGAACCTGAGGTGATCGACCTACAGTTGACCACGGACACATTGAGAACGTCGGTGCGAGATGCACAACGGTTGGTCGCTGAATTGCGGACGGATCTTGAGGCCCGTCGACGGGATCTGTCAGAAGCGCAAGTCGCTCGAGCGCAGCTTGAAGGACGGGTCAGGGAAGCGGAGCGACGGGTTATCGAAGCACGGCAGGTCATTGAGTTGCAGCGCGAAGAGCTGGCCGCTGCTCGGATGGAGCGGGGGCGTGCTTCCCGAAGTAGTATTCAATTGCAGGGTCAGCTGAAACAGCTCCACAAACAGCTCTCAAAAGCAGAAAAGTCTGATCCCGATCAGGGTCAGGATGGGCAGGAGGCAGCTCCACTCCCTTCCAGTAGAGTGAGGCCCAAGGGCCAGAAGGCCACGCAGGTTCCTGTCCATCGAAGCCAAGCATCGGAATATCGGGAGACGCAACAGTTGGCGGCTACTCCAGCCGCCATGGTGCAGATGCCTCTCAATCACGATGCCTCGTCAATGTCTGAGGGCCAGAGGGCTCCATCGAGACATGTTTCTGTGAAACCCGGCGATACCCTCTGGAGCATTGCGCAGAAGTATCGCGTGAATATGGAGCAGCTACGGGCGCTTAATCAATTGACCGACAATAAAATTATCACTGGCCAGGCCCTGTGGTTGCCGGATGATCCGCCTTTGCCTGGAAGCGGCACAGATCTGGTTTCTTCGGCACAGTAAGCTTGCAGTCGCGGTATTTCGGCGGACCTTCATACATACCTCTTACCATGCCTGTATATACCTACAGAGTGGCCCGTTCTGATGGTTCAACCCTCGATGGACAAATGGAGGGCGAGGAAGAACATCTCGTCAGGGCCAAGCTGGAGAGCCAGGGTTTTCTCGTGTTTCGTCTGCACCGGAGGGGGGTGGCGACAAGCAGTTTGAGCTTGGGGTGGCCGGTTTTCTGGAAACTTCCTCTTCGGGAGTTCCTCGTGTTCAACCAAGAATTGCTTGCCCTTGTGAAGGCCGGTCTTCCTGTATTGCGTGTCTGGGACCTCTTGATTGAGCGGGCTAACCATTCTGGGTTTCAGCAGGCGTTGCGAACGGTCAGGCAAGATATTCGAGGGGGGGCATCAGCGTCGGAAGCCATCGCAAAACATCCGAACCATTTTTCCGAATTATATATTGCGACGATTAAAGCCGGAGAGCAATCGGGAAATCTGGCCGAAGTACTGCAGCGGTTCATTGCCTATCTGAAGCTGATGATCGGGCTGCGGCAAAAGGTGTCGAAAGCACTCGCGTACCCAGGATTCCTTGTGCTCGTTGGGATTGCGGTCATAGGGTTTCTATTGACGTACGTCGTCCCGACGTTCGTATCGGTTTATGCGGAGACGTCAAAATCTTTACCGCCAGCCACGCAACTGTTGCTTGATCTGGTGACAGGAGGCCAGGCGTATCTATTGCCTGGATTGGTAGGGCTGGTTGTTCTGGGGCTTACAGGCCGTACATACTACACGACGCCGACGGGACGCGTGGTCGTGGATCGGTTGTTATTGCGTTTGCCGTTAGTGGGTTCGATATTGGTGAAGCATTATACGGTTCAGTTGACGCGCACGCTTGCGACCATCCTTGCCGGTGGTACCCCGCTTGTCGATGCGTTATTCGTTGCGCGGGGTGCGATTTCGAACCGATATGTATCGGTCGGAGTGGCGGGTGCCGTGGACGAAATTCGGGAGGGGACAACTCTGGCGGCGGCATTGGATCGCCCCAAAATATTTCCGAAGCTGGCGGTGGAGATGTTGTCGGTCGGGGAGGAAACCGGATCATTACCTACGATGTTGCATGATGTGGCTGAGTTCTATGAAGGAGATCTGGATCTCCAGCTTACGCAATTGACGACATGGATTGAACCGATGCTGCTTCTGGTGATGGGAGTTTTAGTAGGTGCGATCGTCATTGTCATGTACCTGCCGGTCTTTCAGATGGCTGGGGCGGTGTAGCGGTGCGTAAGTGAATAGGAGCTTATGGCGCGGACTGTGACTCGACCCACGCTGACGGATGTGCTTATGCGGCAGGGGATTCTGCCGAAGCAGACGCTCGACCAGGTGCTCAGCCGCTTGGGTGGCGTGACGGCAGCTCTCGGTCAGACATTGGTAAGCGAGGGGCTTCTCTCTGAGGAACAGTTGGCGCGCGCATTGGCTACCCAGTTTGACTTGCCTTGTAATCTGCTCACAGAGTTTCGTGTTGACCAGTCGTTTTACGACTCCATGTCGGTGAAACTCATGCAACGGCATCCGTTTATTCCGATTGCTGAACATCAAGGTCGCTTGGCTGTTGCCATTCCCGATCCTCAGAACCTCCTGGCATTGGATGAGTTGGAGTTGCTCTTGGGCCGTCCCCTGGACTTGGTCGTGAGTCCGAGAAGCTCGATCCTGGCATCTCTGGAGCGCAGTGAAGGCTCCAGCCAAGCCCTTCGGGAACTCGAGGCCGAGTATCGATCTGTGTTGGTGAAGGAGGACGAGCGTGGCGAGGAAGTCCTCACGATGGACCACGAAGGAGAGGATCAAAGTCCTGCCGTCAAATTGCTGGACTCGATTCTTCTAAGCGCGTTGCAGCGTCGGGCCAGCGACATTCACATTGAAGCCGCCGATCGTGCCACCAAGGTGAAATTGCGGGTAGATGGAATTCTCGTTCCAGCGATGGAGCCGCTCGATGTTCGACTCCATGCGCCGTTGGTCTCTCGACTAAAAGTGATGTCTGATCTGGACATCGCCGAGCGGCGGGTGCCGCAAGATGGAAGCTTTCGAATGCGGCTGGAACGAAAGACCGTCGATTTCCGCGTCTCAATCCTTCCCAGCGTGTTCGGTGAATCGGTCGTCATTCGTATTCTCGATCGCGAAGCGATTACGACGGGTGTGTCGACGTTGCGATTGGAACGGCTGGGATTTAACGCGGAAGACCTGAAGCGTTTTCGGCGCGCGATCACGCGGCCCTACGGCATGGTGTTAGTCACCGGTCCGACCGGAAGCGGTAAGACGACGACGCTGTACGCTGCGATTACGGAGATGAATATTAAGGACGACAAGTTGATCACGATCGAAGATCCGGTCGAGTATCAACTGTCTGGGGTCGTGCAAATTCCCGTGAATGAGAAGAAAGGCCTGACTTTCGCACGCGGGCTTCGGTCTATCTTGCGTCATGACCCTGACAAAATCATGGTCGGCGAGATCCGCGATGGAGAGACCGCGCAAATCGCCATTCAATCGTCGCTCACCGGCCATTTGGTCTTGACGACAGTGCATGCCAACAATGTGTTCGATGTCATCGGGCGATTTGCTTCAATGGGAATCGACGCCTACAACTTTTTAGCTGCGCTGAACTGTGTGCTGGCACAGCGGCTGGTTCGCATGGTGTGTCTCGCCTGCCGCGTGGAGGTCAAGCTCGATCAAACTCTGGCGGAAGAATCCGGCCTCGACTTTGAGGAATATAAAGACGTGCCATTTTATGAAGGCAAGGGGTGCCAGGAATGCCATGGCACTGGGTATCGTGGGCGAAAATGCATCACGGAATTTTTGGATCTGAACGACGAAATCAAAGAAATGATTCTTGCCGAGCGTCCACTCTCCGAGATTCGCTATCGTGCGGTGACCGGCGGGATGATTACGTTGCGGCAGTCCGCCCTCAGAAAGGTGCTGGAAGGTTCTACGACCTTGCGTGAGATCAATCGAGTGACGTTCAGTGAGGAAGGATAAGTGATGGGGGGGGGTGCCACTCATCGTCCGCGGCATTGCTTGAAAATAGGCGCGCAGGCGCTTGTCTGGGGAGCGGCGGTCCGCACCTGGCGAGGGCGATATCGCTACCGCTGTGCTCTCTCGCCGACGCCGACCGGGGCCATCAAGCTATCCCCGATGGATCTGAATCTGACAGACATGGCTGCGGTAGAAACCCGCCTTCGGTCGTTGGCGGGACCCAGTCAAGATGTTCGGTTTGCAGGGCGGGTTTGGTTGCCAGACGTTCCACGTCCTATTGTGTTGCTGTTGCCAGATCTATCGGTGCGCACGACGGTGTTGCAATTGGACCAATTCCCGGCTCAGGCGGAAGAGCAAGAGGCGCTGATTCGTTGGCGCGTAGGGCAGGAGCAGTTGGTGTCTTTGGCCGGAGCCAAGGTTGTCTGGCAGAGCTTCCCTTCATATGGCGCGGGAGACCAAGGCTCTCATGTGGTGCTTGTCGTGGCGATACAAGAAACCATCTTGAGGCAATACGAGTCTCTTTGTGAGTCGGTTGGCTTGCTTCCGCAGGAGGTCGGCGTGGCCAGCTTTCGTCTGTTCAATCTCTGGCTGAAAGCTGCAGGGGGGCGGAAACGGGTGGGCCGTGATTTGCTCTGGGTCAGTGTATCGGATGGCGGGTTGACCTGCTTTGTGATGCAGGAGGGCCGATTGGTATTTGTTCGGACCAAGCGGTTGAGTGTTGACTGTCCCGCAGGTGAAGAAGATCCTGGTTCTGACGTGGCCAACAATATCGTTGAGGAATGTGCCGCGTCACTTCGTGCCTGTAGTGAGCATCATCCAGGCCTGAACGTGGCGGAGGTTGTGCTTGCCAGCGATAGCCCGTTTCCGACGCTTGAAGAGGCGTTGACTCGCGAACTCGGTCTGCCGACTGAGCGTCTGGATTGGAAAGCGGTCGAACGGTTGGGCTGGATTCACGATGGGGGGAGCCTATCATGGGCGACGCTCTCTGCCGTGGCGGGGGTGATATAGGCGATGGCCTCTGGACGAAGATTCTTTCGGGTGTTTGCCGGTAGGGTGAACAGTGTCCTGGTGAAGCCGGGAGGCACGCAGTATTTTCACATCGAGCTGAGCAGCCGATACCGCTGGTATCTCGCCCCGGCACGTGTAGTATTGGTTGCGCTCAGCTGGATTTTGGGGGGAGCAATTCTGTGGAGTGTGAGCCAGACAGTGATCGCGATGCACGATCGTCAGGACTTGCAATCACGACTTGATCAAGTTCGTGTGCAAGATCATCAGCTCCTTACCGAGGCCCAGCGGGAAGGCCTTGATCTCTCAGGGCCGTCATTGCAACAGCTCCCGCTAGAAGTCAGTTTAGTGAACCAGTTGCTCACCAAACGACATTTTTCCTGGACGCAATTTCTGTCCGCTCTTGAAGCGGCTATTCCCCTGCATGTGTCGATTCAGAGTATACGACTGGATCCCGGGAGCGCGGTCGTTCACATGACTGGGTTGGCGGTGACGGTTGAAGATGTCACGGCGTTGACGGTGACCTTGCAGGATCATGCCGTGTTTCGCGACCCTGTGCTGGGCCAACATCGGGTGGGACAGGATGGTTTGGTTGAGTTTGACCTGACGTTGCATTATCGACAACCTGGCGCATAGAACAACATGATGGATTTCATTCTCCAGCAGCTGCGAAAACCCTATGGGATTTTGATTCCGTGGCTCGCGTTGGTATTCTTGTTGGCCGGATGTTTATGGGCCGTTTGCATTGTTGGGATGAATGGGGCCGAACGGAGTCTGGCGAAATTAGAATTCGAATGGAGCCAGGCCCATCAAGAGTATATCCTCCATAAGCAAGCTCAGAAAGCACGGAAGGATCTTGCGCAAGTGTGGTCTATCTTGCCGGTTGAACGAGATTTCGCTCCTTTGGCACTGGGCATTACTGAGGAGGCCAAGCGTGATCGTGTGATCCTTCCCGCGCTCTCCTATAAGACTGAACCGACGGCGGTCGCGCATACGAGTAAGGGCGTGCTTCAGGGCACGATGACCGGTCGCTACGAAGATCTTCGCCGGTTTCTCTATGATGTCGAGACGGCTGAGGAATTGGTCTACATTGAGGACTTGGAGCTTGTGCGCTCAGGCGCTCAGCAGGATCAGACGTTGACCTTCAATGTTAAGATCGCGACGTACCTTCGTGGTGAGCCTAGCAAGGCTACGGTTCAGTAACGCCGAGATAGAATGACAACGAATCATAAGAAAATAATGGGGTTGGCAGTGTTGGGCCTACTATGGGGTGGGATTGTTGTCTGGGAATGGCTGGCCGTGGAAGCGCCCGTGCGTGTGCCGCTGTCTAATGTGAGAGGTCTTGCTTCCACGCCTCGGGTACCGCGTGGAGCAATCGACCGTTTGCATGTGCAGCTCGACCTCCTTGCCGCTACAAGGACGCAACGAGAGATGACGTTCACGACGCCGCGCAATATCTTTGCTCCGCCTCGCCGTAACGATTCAGAGGCTGCTCCTGGACACCTGTCTGAGTCTGATGCTATGTCGGAGCTGGCGTTGCGCCAACAGGCCGTCCTCGACGACTTGGGACAGTTCCACTATCTCGGGTTTGTGCGGATGGAGGACGCGTGGCGAAAAACGGGCGAGCTGGCTGTGCTGAGGAAGAATGACGATCTCCATGTGGTCAGGACCGGAGAAACGGTAGAGAATCATGTTCTGGTGAAGGCCATCACGCAAGAGAGTGTGACATTGCAAGATCGTCCGTCACGAGTGGAGCATACGGTATTGCTCTCCGAGGAAGCTCCGGTACAGCCCTAACGGTTCTATGCGCATCAGCCGACAGCGACGAGTCCTCAGCGAGCAAGGCGTCACCTACCTCATGCTCATGTTCGCGATCGTCCTGATCGGCATCGTCACGACTGCTGCAGCGAAGCAATGGAAGGTCATCGTCCAGCGGGAACTCGAGGCGGATCTCTTGGCCAAAGGGATTGAGATTCAGAATGCCCTCGCATTCTATTCCGCGACGGTCAAGGCGGGTCGTGTAATGCCGGGAGAGATCTATCCCCAGACATTGGCGGACCTTACGCGATTGCCCAAACCATTTTTACGCAAGGCCTATCTTGATCCCATGGGGCATGGAGAGTGGGAATATCTCCGGGCCCCGACAGGCGGTATCATGGGTGTGCGGAGTAAGAGTTATGCCAAGCCATTCCGGCAGCATGATTTCCCCCTTGCTGTCCGGCATTTTGAGGGACGAAACACCTATCATGATTGGGTTTTTCAACATCCGAATCCCTCATCAGCTCAGGGCGTGCAGCAAGGGACTGCGCCTGGTGTGGGGGTACCATCAGCGACGGGATCCCCGAGCACAACTGGCGGTGGCACGTCAGTTTTTCCGTCAACCCAGGTGCAGCCAAGCGTGAATCCATAATCCCCGCTAGTGTCCCCCTATCGATCCCTGAAAATGTGTATGGTATTCGCACTGAGAGAAGTGTAAAAGAGGCGTCATCGTATGCGTATTCTGATTACAGGTGGAGCTGGGTTTCTCGGGAGTCACCTCTCGGATTTACTGCTGAAAGGCGGACATTCCGTCATCTGCATGGACAATCTCCTGACGGGGAGGATGGAGAACATTGCCCATTTGCTTGGGCACGACCGGTTTTCCTTCATTAAATACGACGTGTGCGACTATCTTCATGTCGAGGGGACATTGGATGCCGTCATGCATTTTGCCTCGCCGGCCAGTCCGCAAGACTATATGGAGTTTCCGATTGCCACGATGAAGGTCGGGGCGATGGGGACGCATAAAGTGTTGGGGTTGGCGCGAGCAAAAGGCGCGCGATTTATCCTTGCCAGCACATCGGAAGTCTACGGCGATCCTCTCGTGAACCCCCAACCGGAAACGTACTGGGGGAATGTGAACCCCATTAGTCCACGCGGGGTCTATGATGAAGCAAAACGGTTTGCCGAGGCGATGACCATGGCGTTTCATCGCTACCACGGCGTCGATACGAGGATTGTGCGTATTTTTAATACGTTCGGCCCACGCATGCGCCCGCACGATGGGCGGGTTGTGTCTAATTTTATCGTTCAGGCGCTCCAGGGGAAGCCGCTCAGTGTATTCGGCGATGGGTCCCAGACCAGGAGCTTCTGCTATGTCGAGGACCTGGTCCGCGGCATTACCTCATTGCTGATGCTGGATTCAGACAAGACGGTCGAGCAACGGACGGACCGAAAGTTTTTGCTCAGGCAGAGAGAAGGCGAGGATGACTCCAGTATGCACGACCCCGTGAATATTGGAAATCCGCGGGAGCTGACGGTCTTGGAGATCGCAAAATTGGTCTTGAAGCTGACCCATTCATCAAGCCACATCACGTACAACCCATTGCCTGCCGATGATCCAAAAGTCAGACGACCCGATATTTCACGAGCGCGCAGTCTCCTGAAATGGGAGCCTCACGTAGAGCTCGACGAGGCCCTCCTTCGGACGATCGAATACTTCAAGAAAGTGATCTAAATGTTGGCTCTGGCGCGATAGGCCGCTTTTCCTGGTCTATTCCGAAGGGAAAACAGCTTGCAATGGCTGCCTTGACCGCGTCGAAACTCCCGCTGTATCCTGTCCCAGCTCTCACGTCACAAGGGATCAGTCTTTATTATGTTATCTGACCAAACGAATCAGGCGGACACCTCGCTCGAACCCATCGAAGAATCAACCGACGTAGAAGTCGTTGCGACTCCCGTACCGATTCCAGAATATGTCAATGAACTGGTCACGCGAGCCAAACAGGCAGCTGGCCGGCTCGCGACGCTGTCGACTGCCGTGAAGAACCGTGCGCTTCTTGCGATGGCCGAGGCGCTGGAAACACAGAAGGATGCGTTGCTTGTTGCCAACGAACTGGATCTGGAGGCGTTCGGAGCTGAGCCGGAGAAGCAGGCGATGGCGGACCGGCTCCGTTTGACCGCCGAGAGGATCACCGAGATGGCTGCGGGTCTGCGTGAAGTGGCTGCGCTTCCCGACCCTCTCGGGGACATGCCCAAGATGTGGACCAGGCCGAACGGAATGCAAGTGGGTCGAGTACGGGTTCCCATCGGCGTCATCGGCATTATTTATGAGTCCCGCCCAAACGTCACGGCCGATTCCGCCGCGCTCTGTTTGAAATCCGGGAACGCCTGCGTGTTGCGGGGCGGGAGCGAGGCCATCCACTCGAATACGGCGATTGCAACCGTCTTATCAGAAGCGGCAGAGAAAGCCGGTGTTCCGGCCGGAGCGATTACCTTTGTGGCGCGGTCCGAACGTGAGTTGGTCCCTCTGTTACTGAAGCAAGATCGCTATGTCGACCTGATCATCCCGCGCGGCGGCGAATCACTCATGCGCGTCGTGACCGAGCATGCCACGATCCCTGTCATCAAGCACGATGCCGGGGTCTGTCACATCTATGTCGATGCCGACGCTGATCCGGCCATGGCGGAACGGGTCTGTTTCAATGCGAAGGTGCAACGACCGTCGACCTGCAATGCCGTGGAGACCCTCTTAGTCCATCAGGGCATTGCGCGAAACTGGCTCGCCCCATTTATTGAAAAGTTGGTAGAGGCCAAGGTCGAGGTTCGCGGCTGTCAGAAGACCTGTCAGTTGTCATCGTCGGCCAAACCCGCAAGCGACGAGGATTTCGGAAAAGAATTCCTCGATCTCACCGTGGCGGTCAAAGTGGTCAAGAACGTCGATGAAGCGATGGAACATATCGCCAAATACGGCTCACGCCATACGGAGGCGATCGTGACCTCCGATTACCCCAAGGCGATGCGATTTTTGCGCGA
>JAUXQT010000097.1 GCA_030682135.1 Nitrospirota bacterium
CCATATCGTCGCAGTCGCACAGGCCATTTACGAATATCGCAAGATGGAGAACATCAGCGGCCCACTCTACCTGGGAATGGATACACATGCCTTGTCGGAGCCGGCCTTTGCGAGCGTCCTGGAGGTGCTGGCAGCCAATGGGGTCGAGGTCATGGTGGACCAGGATGGCGGCTATACACCGACCCCGGTCATCTCCCACGCCATCCTCACCTACAATCGAGGAAAAATCGCAGGATTGGCCGATGGTATTGTCATCACCCCCTCGCACAATCCGCCGGAGGATGGCGGGATCAAATACAATCCGCCACATGGTGGCCCGGCCGACACCGCGGTGACGAAATGGATCGAGGACCGGGCCAACGCCCTGATGAAAGTCGACCTCCATGGAGTGGCCCGCCTCCCCTATGCCCGAGCCAGACGAGCGGCGACAACCAAGCCCCATAATTATCTCGGCACTTTCATCGATAACCTCGCACAGATTATCGACATGGAGCTGCTTCGATCATCCGGCTTGAAACTTGGCATCGACCCATTGGGCGGATCCGGCGTAGCCTACTGGCAGCCGATCGCCGAGCGCTATGGCTTGAATATTGAGATTGTCAATCCTGCCGTCGATCCGACCTTCCGTTTCATGCCGCTCGATTGGGACGGCAAGATTCGGATGGACTGTTCCTCGCCCTTTGCGATGGCGAACCTCATCGCGCTGAAGGATCGGTTCGATGTCGCGTTCGGGAACGATGCAGACAACGACCGGCATGGCATCGTCACTCGCTCAGCCGGACTGATGAATCCCAACCATTATCTCGCCGTCTCGATCGCCTATCTCTTCGCGAACCGTCCTGGCTGGAAGTCCGGTGCCGCGATCGGGAAGACGTTGGTGAGCAGCAGTCTGATCGATCGTGTTGCGGCCAAACTCGGACGCACACTCATTGAAGTGCCGGTCGGCTTCAAATGGTTCGTGAAGGGATTGTTAGAGGGCTCGCTCGGCTTTGGCGGTGAAGAAAGCGCGGGAGCGTCATTCCTTCGTCACGACGGCACGGTCTGGTCCACCGACAAAGACGGCATCATCATGAACCTGTTGGCTGCAGAAATGATGGCAAGAACCGGCCGCGATCCTGGTGAACTGTATCGAGAACTGACCAAAGAACTCGGAGAGCCCCTGTACCAACGAATCGATGCAGCCGCCACGCCTGCGCAGAAAACGATCCTCTCGAAACTCTCGCCTGACCAGGTCCAGGCCGTTGAATTGGCCGGTGACAAAATCGTAGCCAAACTGACGACAGCCCCTGGTAATGGTGCCGCAATTGGTGGGCTGAAAGTCGTCACCGAACAAGGCTGGTTTGCAGCTCGCCCATCCGGCACCGAAGATGTCTACAAACTCTACGCTGAAAGTTTTCGAGGGAAAGCACATCTCACGAAGATTCAGGATGAGGCCCAGGCGCTGATTGCCAAGGCACTGGCATCTGCCACGTAAGAGGAGCAGTCCAGAGTGAGCAGCACGGCCATGCTCATGGGGAGCACGATTTTCGGAGCCATCGAATTCGGCTTCGTTCTCTACGGAAAAAAGCAGCGAGCTGTCGCGCCACTTCTCACGGGGATGACCCTCTGTCACGTTCCTTATTTCATTGCGAATCTTTATGTCCTAGTCGGATTCGGCATCGTACTGACTGCCATCCCCTATTTCGTCAAGGCGTGAAGTTGGGCTGAGATTCAGGTGAGCTCATGCCTCAAGTTGCGCGATCATGCGAACGGGATCCCAATAGCCCCACATCGTTTGAATGGTGCCACCGTCGTTGACTTCGAAGACATCGATGCCCTCACAGGTTGCCGTTTTCCCGTTGGCGGCGACTCCCCGAGCCGTAAACTTCATGGCCGCGCGGTTGCCTGTGACGGCAAGAAAGTCTTCGGTGAACCCAATCTCCGTGAACGCGTTCGTGACGGATAGAAAAAACGCTCGAAGCTCATCCTTCCCCTGGATCGGCGGCGCCCCATAGGGGTCGTAGCTGACGGCATCGTCTGCAAAGCAGGCCAGCCAGGCCTCGACATCCATCGCGCGCGTCGCGGCAAAATAGCGGGCAATCAGGATCTGCATCGCCTCAGGCGTCATGAACAGTCCCCCATGAAATGTTCCGGCTGGGTTATGTCTCGCTCTGACTGCTCCTACGCGGCGTAGACCTTGTTGGATCTATGCCGAGGGACCCGCCGTGGAGAGATGCTGTTCCGCATGGTAGGAGCTACGGACTAGCGGACCTGATTCGACATGGGTGAAGCCGAGGGCGATCCCCTCCTCTTTCAAGACCGCAAAGTCGCTGGGGTCGTAGTAACGGGCAACGGGCAGGTGCTCTCTCGTCGGCTGAAGGTATTGACCGATCGTCATGATATCGCAGCCGACGGATCGGATATCGCGCATAACTTCGCGGGCCTCGTCCATGGTTTCTCCCATCCCGAGGATCAACCCGGATTTGGTGCGCATGCCCAATTGCTTCGCCTGACCGAGTAGCTCGATCGACCGTTGATATTTCCCCTGTGGTCTGAGGGACGGGAACAACCGTCTGACAGTTTCAATGTTGTGATTCAGAATCTCCGGCTTCTCGGCACAGACCGTTGCAAGCGCCGCCTCATTTCCCTCGAAATCCGGAATCAAGACTTCAATAGTACAGCCAGGACTGAGCTGTCTAGTCAGCCGGATCGTTTCGCCAAAGATCGCAGATCCGCCATCCTCCAATTCATCCCGATTCACCGACGTAATGACGGCATGTCTCAGGCCCAAGACCTGGACCGCTTCTGCGACGCGTCGTGGTTCTCCATGATCGATTGCCATCGGCCGGCCGGTCTCCACGGAGCAGTAGTGACAGCGTCTGGTGCAGATGTCGCCCAGGATCAGGAAGGTCGCGGTGCGCGCATTCCAACATTCCCAGCGGTTCGGACAACGCGCTTCTTCACAGATGGTATGGAGCTTGAGCCGGTCCATCGTCTGCTTGATGTCCAGGTAGTCCGGACCGGTTGTTGCTTGGACTTTGAACCAAGACGGAAGGCGAGTGGAAGGGCTCACGGCTGAAGTCTGAAGGCTGAAGGCCTTGGATGATGATCGAAGCTGATCGAGAGGAATAAAGCTCATGGCTATGACGATTCGTGCGTAGTGCGGATACGAAACCGGTTCAAGAGTCTCGCGATGAATCCGAGTGGCTCCGGCGCTGATACCGGGTCTGGATATTCCACCCAGGCTTCCTGTGAGCCGAGATAGACTCCATTCCGAAAACTCATCTGGGTTCGAAGTTGCCGATATCCGTCGGAATGCAAGAGGTGAATGAGCCTGTACAACGCGTCATCTTGTGTCGAATGGGGATCCGTTTCTCGCAGGATCGTTTCATAACGCAGAATTGCTCGATAACCTTCTCCCACCTGGACGAATACGACTGGCCGGCTGAAACCTCGCTCTCGGACATCGAGCCCAGCCAACTGATGTTTGTCGAAGTGCTCCTCCATACCGAATTCCGATCGACAAGCGTTAGTCCATGGCTCGGAAAACGGCGACAAGATCGCTTAACGCGACGGTCTTATTTTTGAGAATGGCCCGCTCCGCCTGGATCGCGTCGCGGGTCTTGGTATCTGCCGCGCCGCCCTTCAGGCAGGATGCACCCAACGCCAGGATACGATCACAATCCTGCGCGAGCTTGTTTTTTACGACTGGATTGACGGCCAGGATGTCCATGAGTTGACGTCTGGTCTCGGTCAAGTGTCCTTGCAGCTCTGCATCCGGATAACTCTTACGGGCTGCGTCGTCAAAACAGCGGTCGAGGTATTGAGCCAGAAACACATACAGCCGCACAAGCGCGGCACTCACATCAATGAGTTCTTTGGTAGAGGTCGCCATATTGGGTGAGCCCCCTTTCTTCATAAGAGAGTTAGAGCCGCACTTTCACGTCGCTGCCTTCGACCTGTACATCATAGCGTTCTACTTTTGCCGATGGATTGGCCACGCAGACACCAGTGGTGACGTCGAATTTCCAGCCATGCCAAGGGCAGGTCACGACGGATCCTTCGACATCCCCCTCGCCTAGCGGGCCGCCCCGATGGAGGCAGGTGTTATCGATGGCGTGAAAGGTACCGTTCACATTGAACACAGCAAGGGTCTTTCCGTTCACTTCTGCGACGATCCCATGGCCCGGTTGCACATCGGTGGTGCCGGCCACCCGTACGAACTCTCCCATCGCCTGTCCCATCCTTTCGTCCGTCGATTATGTTTTCGCAAACGGTTTCTTGAGTTTACTCAAAAGGCTTTCGATCGGGGGAACCGCCGTTGTGGCCCCGGTAATCCCTGCCACAATTTTCTGTGCAATCTCACGAAACGCAGCCGATTGTGGAGAGGCTGGATCGGCCACAACGATCGGGTTGCCGGAGTCACCGCCATCGCGGATCGCGGGATCGATCGGTATGCGGCCGAGAAACGGGACACCGAGTGTCGCGGCAGCCCGCTCCCCTCCTCCGTGCGAAAAGATTTCTGTCCGCTCGCCGCAATGGCCGCAGAGGAAGTAGCTCATATTCTCTACAATACCGAGGAGCGGCACATTCACCTTTTTGAACATCATCATGCCCTTGCGGACATCGTGCAGGGCCACTTCCTGAGGCGTCGTCACGGTGACGGCGCCAGTCAGCGGAACCAGCTGCGTCAGGGTGAGCTGCGCATCTCCGGTGCCAGGCGGCAAATCGATGAGCAGATAATCGAGCTCGCCCCACAACACGTCGCGGAAAAGCTGCTGAATAGCCGTGTGGATCATGGGTCCGCGCCAGACGACCGCCGTGTCTTCCGGGACGAAGAAGCCCATGGAGATGAGTTTGACGCCGTGACTTTCGGCGGGAACGATCTTGCCGTCTTTTTGCTCCGGCGGTTTAGTCACTCCCATCATCATGGGAATGTTGGGACCATAGATGTCTGCATCGAGCAGCCCAACCTTGGCGCCCGTTAAGGCGAGAGCCACGGCCAGATTGACGGAGACAGTCGATTTGCCGACCCCGCCCTTTCCGCTGCTGACTGCGATAACGTATTTGACGCCTGGAATCAGGTTGTCTTTTCCGTGACCAGTCTGTGGTCCGGCAGAATGTTCATCAGCCATAGAATACTCCTTCTCTAGAGGCACAGACGACTTCACTGGCTCATGGGCCAGTCCCGCCATCATAAGCGAATAGTAGGGTGAAAGAAAATGGGCCTATTGCGCGGAGGGGAGTAGCTCAATGGGGGAATCCATCGGAGGACGATGGATTCCCAGTCAGCGAATGTCTCGTGAACGGACTACCCGACAGTAGGGTCGTTGCGGCGCAGGTTGTGGGCCAATCCGAGCATCCAGAGGGTGTAAATGATCCACTTCGAAGGATCGAAATTGTACCACTTCGGTCCATTGCGAAAATCGCGGGCATAGGTGTGATGAAAATTATGATACCCCTCGCCAAAACTGACAAAGGAGATCAGCCAACTATCGCGGCTGCTGTCCTGTGTGCCGTGGGGCTGTGTGCCGATCATGTGGCAGAGTGAATTGATGGTGAAGGTCGAGTTCAGCACCATGAACATGCGGAAGAGGCCTCCCAAGAGGAAAGCGCCGATGCCGCCCTGCCAGCCGCCCTGCCAAACACCGAGGACGAAAGGCAGCAGAAGTCCTGTGACGACGATGGGCCAATAATAGCGATGTTGCCACATCACGACGGGGTCGCGGCGCAGACGGATCTCGTATTTCTCCGTGCGATGGGGGGTATTATAAAAGAGCCAGCCGCAGTGGCTGTGCCAGAACCCCTTGGTCACGTTGTAGGGATCTTCTATTTGATCGGTCTTGGCGTGATGGCGGATATGGTCGCCGCCCCACTTCAGAGCAGAATTTTGAAGCGCCCACCCACCGGCGACGAGGATAGAGGCCTTGACCCAGTCAGGACATTCGAAACTCTGATGCGACACCAGCCGGTGATAACCGACGGTGATACCCATACCTGTGACGATGTACATCACAAAGGAGAGGACCCAGTCAAAGAGGCTGAATCCGTAGTAATAGCCATAGAGCGGAATGCCGACCACCGTGGCGGCAACGATCGCGCAAAACAACACAAAATTCAGCGGGACAAACACATCTTCGGTCAATGCAGTATCAGTTGTTGTGGCAGCCATTTGATCTCCTTGGAGAGCTCACCCATCGCGTCATCTGATCTCCTCATAGGGGAGATGAAGTACTCAAACATCATACTTAATTTACCCAAATGTTTCAACAGAATGCTCAGAGTGTATACTGACGGTGTCCCTTCATCTCACAGAGAGTGGGGTATCGATGTCGATCGCTTCATCTCCACTTGAATCAACTGTTCATCGTATCGGTGAACAGCTCGCTCGCCTCTCTGCCGGTCGAACGCCAACCGTCTTCACGCGCCACTGGTGGTCACACCAGGCCCTCAACCTGGCCATGCATGACAGTGCCTTTAAGACACAGTTATTTCGATTCATCGATGTCCTGCCATCGGCCTCCGATGATGAACAGGTGGTGACCTTAGCTCGCGAATATCTAGGCCATGGAGAGACACAACTCTTCGGCGCGCAATGGGGACTCAATGCCCTTGCCTCCACCAGCCTGGGGGCTCGTCTCAGTGGCAAGGCCATCAGAAGCCAGGTCGAGCAGATGGCGAGAACATTTATTGCCGGAGCGACAGTTGAGGATGCGAGGCCGCGATTGGCAGATCTCTGGCAGGAAGGCCGGGCCTGGTCCGTCGATTTGTTGGGTGAGGCCACCACCAGCGATGGCGAAGCTGATCGGTATCGCGACCGCTGCCTGAATGCCCTCACCCTATTGGCACGAGTCGCGGAGGGCTGGCCAGCGATCTCCTTATTAGAGCGAGATCATCTCGGGCCCATCCCACGAGTACAGCTCTCGCTCAAAATCTCCGCCCTCTCCCCGCATCTTGACCCGATCGACCCGGAAGGAAGTTACCGTTCAGTGGCGGCACGGCTTCGACCCATCCTCGATCTGGCAATGCGCCTTCCCGCTTCGTTGATCTTCGATATGGAGCAAGCCGATACCAAAACCTTGCTGCTCGACATCTTCACCAGGCTTTTCGCCGAGCCGTCCTACAAGAACTATCCTCATGCGGGTCTGGCCGTACAAGCCTACCATCGCGACACGACGCGAGATATCGAGGGTCTGCTGTCTTGGGTTCGTCGGCGTGGGGCGCCCATCACCATACGGCTGGTGAAAGGGGCCTACTGGGATTCGGATACGATCCGCTATCGGCAACGAGGCTGGCCTGTTCCGCTCTTTGAACAGAAGGCGGAGACGGATGCGAATTATGAGTCGCTGACGCAACTCCTCTTATCTCAATCATCGTGTATTCGACCGGCCTTCGGCACACACAATCTCCGTACGCTGGCCTATATCGAGGCGGTTGCGGAGTCGCTCGGACTCTCTCCTGAGACCTGGGAGTATCAGATGATCTATGGCATGGCCGAGCCCTTTCAGCAGGCTATCGCACAACATGGGCGGCGGCTGCGACTCTATACCCCGGTGGGCGATCTATTACCGGGCATGGCCTATCTCGTCAGAAGATTATTGGAGAACACGTCGAATGAATCATTCCTCCGCAAGGAATATGTGGAATCCCAGTCGCTCCGCGCACTGTTGTCACCGCCTGTTCTTGAAGGACCACGCCAGACGCAATCTTTCTCATCTCAGCAAGCCGGTAAGCTGGAGTTTCGGAATGAACCACAGCGGGATTTTGCGCAGGCTGACCACCGAGCGGCCATGCAACAGGCCCTGGCGATCGTACGATCACAGCTGGGCCGGCAATGGTCATCGTCGTTCCAGGGATTGAGCCTCACGGGGCCTCTCGTTGAATCTCGTAACCCGGGCCGCCCTGATGAAGTCGTGGGTCGGTTGTGCAGCGCAAGTATGGTTGATGTTGAACGAGCTGTAGGCCGGGCGATGCAGGCATGGGATGGCTGGCGTGCCACCACAACAGCACGACGGGTGGAGATTTTGCGTGCAGCCGCCGCACTCATGCGAACGCGGCGTCACGAGTTGGCTGCCTGGGAAATTCTGGAATGCGGAAAGCCCTGGCGTGAGGCAGATGCGGACCTTGCCGAAGCCATCGACTTTCTGGAGTTTTATGCAGCGGACTGGCTGAGGATCGCTTCCCCAAGACAGTTAGGGCAGGAGCCGGGTGAATTCAACCAGCGGATCTATCATCCTCGTGGAGTCACAGCCGCCATCGCACCCTGGAATTTTCCATTCGCAATTCCTTCCGGCATGGTGTCGGCGGCACTCGTGACGGGAAATCCTGTCATCTTCAAGCCCTCCGAACGTTCGCCCATGATGGGACACTGGCTCACAGAGATTTTGCACGAGGCCGGTGTGCCAGAGGAAATACTCAGTTGTTTGCCGGGTGGGCCGGACGTCGGACAGGCATTAGTCCGCCACCCAGCGGTCGCCACAATTGCCTTTACCGGGTCGAAGGACGTCGGGCTCGGTATTTTGAAAGACGCCGGGACTCTTATCCCAGGGCAACAGATGGTCAAGCGGGTGCTGGCAGAAATGGGAGGGAAAAACGCAATCATCGTGGATGAGACCGCGGATCTCGATGATGCGATTACCGGAGTGGTCGCATCCTTCACCGGCTATGCAGGACAGAAATGTTCCGCCTGCTCACGGGCGATCGTCCATGCGGCGATCTACGACAGTTTTCTCGTTCGCCTCAAAGAGGCCGTGCTGAGCTTGAAGGTCGGAAACCCGGAAGAGCCCGGGACCCAGGTTGGGCCGATGATCGATCGTCGAGCGCAGGCGAAGGTGCAGGACTACATCGAGGTTGGAAAGAAGGAAGCCCGCTTGCTGGTGGAAGGGGCTGTGACGGGACCCGGCTGGTATATCGGGCCGACGGTTTTCGCGGATGTGGCGCCGACCGATCGAATCGCCCAGGAGGAAATCTTCGGGCCGATTCTCGCGGTGATGAAGGCTGCCTCATTTGAGAATGCACTCACGCTGGCGAATTCGACGGCCTATGCCCTCACCGGTGGCGTCTACTCACGGAGCCCCGTCAATCTGGAGATGGCACGGCAACGCTTCGACGTCGGAAATCTCTATCTGAATCGCCCGATCACCGGTGCGTTAGTCGGCCGCCAGCCGTTTGGAGGCCATCGGCTCTCCGGAGTCGGAGCGAAGGCCGGAGGTGAAGAGTACTTGACGCAATTCGTCGTGACCCGTGTGATCAGCGAACAAACCCTCCGCCGGGGATTCGCGCCGGCCGAGTGAGGCCTTCGATGGCTTGATCTCGTAGGACTCCAGCTCCTCGCTAATATCCGTGATCACGCCCCGGTCTTCCAGCGGAGAGAGTTCCTGCCGTTCGACGTATTTGACCAATCCGACGCCCTTCACAAACCAGGCGGTCATTACATCGGTCCCCTGCGCCGTCTTGTTCGAGCCGGAGAGATGAATTTGCATATACATGCGCGCTTCCACCTTCACCGCGTCTTTGAAGGTGCCCGCCGGCACGGTCACTGACTCCTGCCCCACCACCGTGGAGTCGCCTTGTGCGTCGACCTTTTCATTCTCGCCGTCGCGATCCATATCGGTGCCAAAGTCCAGCCCTTTGCGGTTGAACTGCTGAAACGAGGTCGCAGTCTTCATGGGGAAACGCACGATCTGATAGGGCACGAGCTGTTTTTCCAGAGGAGTACCAGGCTCAGACCCGTAATAGACGATGCCCACGCTATCACGCCGGTAGAAACTGTCCGAGGGGCCGTGGTTGCCTGGATTCGTATCGTGAAATACGGTGGCCGTCATGCCTTTGATGGTTTTCGTACCGGTGACCGAAGAGACGTTGGAGAAAAACTTATGTTCGATTGTTTGCAGCGGACCTTCAGTGATCTGGCCACGATAGTGCCATTCGTTCCCGATCTGATCGGGGAAATAGTCGGAGGACTGCGCAATAATACCTGCCTCTTCTGCTGCAAGCGGGGCTGACCAGGTGGAGCAAGCAAGCAGCAGAACTGCCCCGAACATGATGGCTCGTTGAGATCCAGGCGTATTGATCGACATGCGTGAGGTTCTCCACTGGTTAAGCATCCAGTGACCGTACCATAGGAATCCTGGAGGCAGCAAGAAAATCGATGTCCGTTCTGGTCAAGCTGGAGGCTTGCCTTCATCTGATATCCTCCCCATAATCGCATCCCTATGCGAAGCCACGCGGTTGCAAGCCTCTCTCAACGTGCCGTACTGGTGACCGGTGCATCCGGGGGAATTGGTCGAGCGATCAGCCTGGCCTTTGCTGCCGCTGGCTGGTCTGTCGGGTTGCATTACCATCGCAATATATCGGCGGCTGAGGAGACGCTCTCTCACGTGGAAGCCTCTGGGGGCAGAGGGGCATTATACGCCGCCGACATTCGCGAGTCGCAGTCGGTGCAACAGATGGTAGAGACCTCCTGCCAACTGGCACCGATGCCGTCGGTGTTTATTTGCAATGCTGGAATCGGAGGGAGCCAACTCCTGCTTCGACAAGATGAAGACGCGTGGGCCGACGTGGTGGCCACGAATTTGACAGGAACATTTCACTGCCTTCGCGCCATGGCCCCTCCCCTTCTCGCTCACGGTGGCGGGTCGATCGTTGTGATTGGATCACATGCGGGATTCCAGGGGTCGATTGGGCAGGCTGCCTACACCGCATCAAAAGCCGGTCTCATCGGTCTGGTGCAGACGGCAGCGAAAGAATGGGGAACCGGCAACGTCCGTGTAAACCTCCTCTTGCCTGGTTGGCAGAAGACGGGATTGACGACAGGAATCATGCCGGAAGGCGACGATTGGAAAGACCATCTATTAGGCCGGCCACCGTCACGCGAGGAAGTGGCCAAGACCGTCTTGTATCTGGCTCAACTCAACGATGTGTCGGGACAGGTGTGGAATTGCGATAGCCGGAATCTCTGAGAGGAGCGTATGGCATATGGCTAATAGCTTATGGCGAAGAACGGATTGGGAAGCGACATGAAGGATCTCTATTCAGATACTCTGTGCCATATGCTATTCGCCATCGGCTCTTTTTTATGAAGTACGGGGTCTTTATCACCGCGACCGATACCGGTGTCGGGAAAACGCTCGTCGCCGCTGCGCTGGTGTCGCATCTGAGGCAACGAGGAATCGATGTCGGTGTCATGAAGCCCGTTGAGACAGGGGTCTCGCAATCGACCAGGGCTCGGTCCGATGGCGCGCGCTTGCGGCGAGCCGCTGCATGCCATGATCCGATGGCAGAAGTCTGTCCCTATGTCTTTCGGCTCCCGATGGCGCCCCTCTCTGCTGCACGCGCGGAACAACAGACGATACGGCTGGCCACTATCCTGCGATCGTTCCATGCCCTCTGTCAGAAGCACGATTTTGTGGCGGTGGAAGGAGTCGGTGGAGTGCATGTGCCGATAACGGACCGCATCGATGGATTAAATCTCATGCAGCGCATGGGACTTCCTGTCATCGTGGTGGGCCGATCAGGGTTGGGCGGGATCAATCATGCCTTATTGACGCTTCACGCACTCCGCCAGCGAAAGATTCCTGTCGCCGCGTTGGTTTTGAATCAACCTATTCCTGTGCGTACGAAGATCGCGCGCTTGCAGGAGCAATCGACCCTCACCCTCCTTCAACGTCTTGCAAAGGTTCCTGTTGTGGGTCCTGTCCCCTATAGCTCGCGCATACAACAGAATTGGAACGACGGCATGATCCCGCTCGCCTGGACTGCAGAGATTATGAGGCTGGCGAAGCTGGTGACGGCATCCGGTCGAGAAAACTCCTGACAGCCTCTTGAATATCTGTGGCTTTCAAGATGGCTGAGATGACGGCCACTCCATCCGCTCCTGCCTGCATGACTGCCTGGACCTGCTCGAGCTGAATGCCCCCGATCGCAAAGACGGGTAACGCGGTGAATGAACACATCGTCTGTAACCCCTCAAGCCCAACAAGCGGGTCGTGGTCTTGTTTGGAGCCTGGCTTGAAAATTGGGCCAAAACCAAGATAGTCCGGTTTTCCAACGGTGGCTTCCATGACCTGGGCTACATTATGCGTAGAGATCCCGATCAACTTATCCGGTCCCATCACCTTCCTGGCCATATCGAGTGGCAAGTCACCCTGCCCCAAATGGACGCCATCAGCATTCACCGCCATTGCCAAGTCGCATCGATCGTTCACGATAAAGAGAACCCCCGCCTGTGCTGCGACTCGTCTGAGGACCAAGGCCTCCTCGTAGGCTGCCTTCATCGAAGCGGTCTTGTTGCGATATTGAAAAAGTGAGGCGCCGGCTTCAGCCGCAATCGTCAGTACCTCCACCAGGGGACGGTCAGGACAGACCGACGGATCGAGAATGATGTAGAGACGGTTACGCATGGAGTGGATTGGTCCAGACATTCTGGGAGAATTGTAGCTGGATGCACGACGCACTGCCAGTCGGTTGACCTGATGCCGTCAAACCGGGCTGGATTAACTGACGAGGAATCGTTCGAGGAACGTGGTGGAGACGTGCCCCTTCTGAAAGTCAGGGTCGTTGAGGATGCGTTTGTGTAGTGGAATGGTCGTCTTGATGCCTTCGATGACGAATTCGTCGAGGGCGCGGCGCATGCGGGCGATGCATTCCTGCCGGTCTCGGCCGTGGGTAATGACCTTGGCAATCATGGAGTCGTAGAACGGAACGACCATCATGTTCGACTCCATGGCCGAATCGACACGAACGCCGAATCCGCCTGGCACACGATATTTCGTGATCATCCCCGGGCAGGGTGTAAACTTTTCAGGGTCTTCCGCGTTGATGCGACATTCGAGGCTATGTCCATTGAGCTTGATGTCTTGCTGCTTGAATGAGAGGGATTGTCCATCCGCGAGTGTGATCTGCTCCTTGATGAGATCGATGCCGGTCACCATCTCCGTGATCGCATGTTCGACCTGGATGCGGGTATTCACTTCCATGAAGAAGAAGTTGCGGTCCTTATCGAGGAGGAACTCGACAGTCCCGACATTCCGGTAATGCACGGCTTTGACCGCTTCGACGGCGACGCGGCAGATTTCACGGCGGAGCTTCTCGTCGACAGCGGGCGACGGCGTTTCTTCGAGTAGCTTCTGATGTCGGCGTTGGATCGAGCAATCGCGCTCGCCAAGATGCACGACATGCCCGCGGTGGTCTGCGGCAATTTGCACTTCGATATGGCGGGGTTCGAGGAAATAGCGCTCGAGGTAGACGGCATCGTTGCCGAACGTGGTTTTTGCCTCCGCTTGCGCGGCTTGAAATGCACGCGCGAGGTCTTCGGCCTTATTCACGACACGCATGCCGCGCCCGCCCCCACCGGAGGAGGCTTTGATGATTACGGGATAACCGATCTTGGTGGCGGCTTCGAGCGCTTCCTGTTCGCTTTTGAGCTCGCCGGGGCTGCCAGGCGTGACTGGTAGGCCTCGGCGGGCGACGATTTCGCGCGCTTTGGCTTTATCGCCCAGGAGCGCGATGTGCTCGGACGTAGGGCCGATAAATTTGACACCGATGGATTCGCAGACTTCGGCGAAGTGGGCATTCTCGGAGAGGAATCCGTAACCGGGATGGATGGCGTCTGCCCCGGTGATCTCGGCGGCGCTCAGGACGTTGGGGATATTTCGATAACTAAGGGCTGCGTCAGGAGGCCCGACGCAGATTTTTTCATCGGCTGCGCGCACATGGAGGCTCGCCGCATCGGCCTCGGAGAAAATTGCCACGGTCTTAATCCCGAGCTCTTTGCAGGCGCGAATCACTCGGAGGGCGATCTCACCGCGATTGGCTATCAATACTTTCTTGAACACGCAAGTACTCCGATGTGGGTCGAGGGAAGAGGGATTAGGGTGTGGCTGTCGGATCGACGAGGAAGAGCGCCTGGCCATACTCCACCGGTTTCGTACTTTCAGCCAGAATTTTCGTGATGCGTCCTTCTACCTCGGATTCGATCTCGTTCATGAGCTTCATCGCTTCGACGATACAGAGCACCTGGCCCTTTTTCACAAAATCGCCCTCTTCGACGTAGGGATCGGCATCCGGCGAGGGGGACCGATAAAACGTGCCGACGATCGGTGATGCGATGGTAATCATGCCGGTCGTATCTTCGGTCTGTACCGCTGCCGCGCCAGAGGGTTGAGACGCGGAGACCGTTCCGGATGAACCATGGTCGGCAACGTTGGTCGTGATCGTTCTGACCTCGACTTCATGGCGCACACGGATTCTGAGGCCTTCTCGCTCCAGCTCCAGTTCGGTCAGATTGTTCTTCTTGAGCAGGTCGATCAGCTCTTGGATGTGTTTACTCTGCTGCCCAGATAACAAAGGTGTGCCCTGGCCGCCTGGAGGGGGGGCAAAAGCCTGAGGAAGAATAATCGGCTTCCCTCGTTTCTTTGACTTGCTCGATTTCTGTGCGCTCACCGAACACGCTCCACGTAGGCCCGCGTCCGCGTATCAATCTTGATCACGGTCCCACTTTCTAAATAGAGCGGCACCTTCAGGGTGGCGCCAGTTTCAAGGGTAGCGAGCTTCGTGCCGCCCGTCGCGGTATCGCCACGGAAACCCGGCTCGGTGTCCGTCACTTTTAATTCAATAAAGTTCGGCAGCTCAACATCGATCGGGCGATGCTCGTACACGAGAATCTTCACGATCATGTTTTCCTTTAGCAGATCCGCATTGTCGCCGAGCTTGCCCTTTTCGAACGTCAGTTGCTCGTAGGAATCCGTGTCCATGAAGGTATAGGCGTCGTCGGTTGCGTAAAGGAATTGCATGTCCCGTTCATCGAGCTTCGGCTCTTCGAACCGTTCCCCCGACCGAAAGGTACGGTCGATCACACTACCCGTGAGATAGCCCTTGAGCTTGGTGCGTACGAAGGCTCCACCCTTGCCTGGTTTTACATGCTGAAACTCAATGATATAAAACGGCTGGTTATCGACCATCAGCCGTACGCCACCGCGAAAGTCGGTCGTGGAAATCACTCGATACTCCCTTCACACTGTATGCGTCCACTCGACGCGCTCCGTAGTTATTTCGTTCCTGTTGTCGTCCGTCGCGCTGTCGCTGGTACGGCTGTCTTCTTTTGGCGATTGGATGCGGTTATATGGTCCTGCAGCCCACGAAGGGCAAGGAGATAACCTGTCGCACCTAAGCCGGTAATCTGCCCAAGGGCGACTCCTGCGATGTAGGACCGATGGCGAAACTCTTCCCGCTGATGAATATTGGACAGATGCACTTCAATCGTTGGCAGGCTGACCGCCGCAATTGCATCCCGGATCGCAATGCTCGTGTGCGTATAGGCGGCCGGGTTGATGATGATTCCGTCGTATCCTGTTCGCGACTCTTGAATCCAGGTGACCAACTCTCCCTCGTGATTCGACTGGCGTATATCCACCGTTACGGCCAACTCTTTTGCCAGCTTTGCAATGGTTGAGTTGATGGCATCAAGTGACAGGGTGCCATAAACCGACTGTTCTCTGCTCCCGAGGAGATTGAGATTTGGACCGTGCAATATTCGTATGCGTAGCATGACTCTATTATTCAATTACTCAATAGGGAAGAACGACTGCTCCTGCCACAGTCCAGCCGGGCCGCATTGTAGCAGTCCGCCTCAAACCGGTCAAACTCGCAAAATTATTGGGAAGTCTTGGAGAGGGGCCTATTCGTCGTGTCACGGTCTCGCCGCCGTGATTGAATGTTGCGAAGCCAGGCTTCTAATTGAAGCACGACGTTGGCATGAGGGGAAGGAGAAGGCATCGCCTCAACGGCGTTGGCCTGAGGATCCTCCTCGGGCACCGCAAGTTGTTCGCCAGCGTGCTCCTGTGTATGGAGCACCGTTTCCATCAGCTCCGAAGCCACGATCAGCGGGTCGGGCGCGACGGCCTCTAATTTGACTGACGTTGAAACTGACGGGTCTTCATGTTGCGTATCAACTTCTGGAATGGCGGCCGTGAGTGGGCCTGAAATAATTGGAGCTGCCAGCACATCTTGCGCGGAGCTGCTCTGAGTGACGGGATCAGCCGACTTTGGTTTCTCTGGCTCTTTTTTCAGAGTCAGAGGTTTAGCCAGTGCTGATTGGACCGAGAGCGCCTCTTCATCCCGCGGATTGACTCTCAAGATGACAGCGCAGGATTGCAGGGCCAATGCCTGTAGCTCCTGGCTCACATAGATCTTGATCAAGGTCCGGTGCGCGCGCAGGTTTTCAGGACTTAATTTGATGGATTCTTCCAGAATCGCTTTCGCCTTGGTGGGCTGTCCCATCTGATCATAGGCACGACCGAGCGCGACCATCGCCGTAATGAAGCCGGGATAATATTTCAACCCGTCTTCGAGAACACCAGCCGCTTCCTGCCACATGCCGACTTTGCCATATTCTTCAGCCAAGGGCATGAAAACTTTGGATTGCGGATCTTTGGCCAATTGGGTGGCCAGTCGGTCAATTTCCATCGCCGTCTCGGCTGATTGTTGATTCTGTGCCATGGTGTATTAGCGTCCTCCCACAACCGGCTTTGGCGCCTGTTGCGACTCTCTGGTGCGAAGCAGTTCATGCGCCCGATTCAGAATCGCGTCAGCAAGCGCACGCTTTGGCATCAACGGCAGTTCTGTTACAGCCCCCTCCCGATCGATTAACGTGGCAGCATTCTGTTCACTGCCGAACCCCGCGCCTGCGATCGTGACATCGTTTGCCACAATGAGGTCGAGCCCTTTGGCCGTCAGCTTGTCTTTTGCGTGAGCGATCAGGTCACAGGTCTCAGCGGCAAAACCAACGATAAGTTGCGTGGTCCGTTGGGCGGATAAGGAGGCCAGGATGTCCGTGGTTCGCTCAAGAGCAAGGGTTTGGTCGGTCAGCCCTTGTTTCTTCATTTTTTGTGAAGCAGGATGTTTGGGCCGAAAGTCCGCGACAGCGGCGGCCATGATCACAGCGGAAGACCATGCCAGACGCCTCGACAGGGCTTGTGTCATTTCTTCAGCCGTGGCGACCGAAACAACCTCGACGCCTTTCGGAAGAGGAAGAGCCGTCGGCCCAGTCACAAGGACTACCTGAGCTCCCCTGGCCTGGGCGGCCTCGGCGATAGCGTAGCCCATTTTCCCGGATGAGCGGTTTGAAATGAATCGTACGGGATCGATCGGCTCCTGCGTTGGGCCGGCCGAAACCAGGATGCGGTGCCCTTGCCAATCGCGCAGTGGCGCCAAGGCTGTTTGAAGCGCCTCCAGAATCTTGCTTTCCTCTGCCAAGCGGCCGTGACCGATCCGTCCTGAGGCAAGGGGGCCTTCTTCGGGATCCAGAACCATGGTTCCCCTGGCACGCAATGTCCGCACGTGCTCGGTGACAGAAGGATGTGTCCACATCCCTCCATCCATAGCGGGTGCCACAATCAAGGGGCATTGCGCCGTGAGGAGCATGGTGGAGAGTAAATCGTCACCCAGCCCCAGGGCTATCTTGGCCAGACTATTGGCCGTGGCCGGCGCAATGATAATGGCATCTGCCTGCTCAGGCAACGATAAGTGTTTCATCTCCTGATGCGCCTCGAACACCTCCGTCGAGACGGGATGGCCTGAGAGCACTTCAAACGTCAGCGGAGTGACGAATTTCGTAGCCGATTTCGTCATCACGACGTGCACGACCGCTCCTTCGCGGAGCAAGGTTCGGAGCAGCAAAACCGCCTTATAGGCGGCAATGCTGCCCGTCACGCCGAGCACGATCCGTTTTCCGATCAACGTCGGCCCTGTAGAGCCGGAGATCTCCATGTATTACTCCTCGCTCGTCCCCACTACCGCCTTCGGGGTATCGTCGACATAGACGCTCAATTCTTTCTTGATTTCCTTCGCATCGTCGCCGGTCATCATGGCGATGCGCTCCATTTCACCTTCCTTGCCGCGCTTCGACTCCTTCATTGCATCCCGGGCCTCTTGGCCGACGAGATATGTCGTTTGTCCTCGAAGGACTTCGTCGAGGGCAATCGTCGTTTCCTTGTTGAAGCGCGAGGCGGCATGACGCGATCCTTGTAAGATATGCTTCGCCCGCTGACCCGCGATGATTGCGAGCCTGTGGCGTGAGTCGAATTCACCGAGTGCGTATTGTGGCAAGAGTCTCAACATGTCGATCATAGCTGCGGTGCTCCTTTGTGTAATGAACGATCGTCGCGAGTTCAGGATTTCTGTTCGTCGTCGAGAATGAAGTTATTTTCAAGCCACGTCATATTCAATCGTTTCGTCTTCAGACGCTCCGACCAAAAGATGCTTTCGAGGTCGCGAATCGATCGGTTGATGTCGTCGTTCCGGACGATGTAGGCGTATTCCCGATAGCTCCAGACCTCTTCTTTGACTTTATGCAAGCGTCGTTGGATTTCTTCTGCCGTGTCGGAGGCTCTAGTTTGCAACCGGGATCGCAAGACGGCCATTGAGGGGGGAAGAATAAAAATCGAGACTGAATCCTCAAACCGCTTCCTGACCTGCATCGCCCCTTGCACGTCGATCTCCAGCAAGACATCGATCCCCTGATCGATCTTTTCGGTCAGCGATTTCCATGGTGTGCCGTAGAGGTTCCCGTATACGCGGGCCCACTCGACAAACTCATTCCGATTGATCATCTCTTGGAACGGCTGTTCGTCGATGAAGTAATATTCGCGTCCATGCTCTTCGCCGAGCCGTGGCTGTCTTGTCGTATATGAAATTGAGTGCCACAGATCGGGAAGGTTCGTCGTGAGCTGCTTGCAGAGTGTGGTTTTTCCGGTGCCGGACGGGGCAGAGATAATGAAAAGAATCCCACGGCGATCCGTCGATGATCGCGGTTGGCCTGACACAGTCGCGGTCGAACTTGTGGTTGTACTAGTACTCATTCGACGTTTTGGACCTGTTCGCGAATACGTTCAAGCTCGGCCTTCATCTGCACCACATGACCGGCAATTTCTGCATCGTTGGCTTTGGAGCCGATCGTGTTGACTTCCCGCCCGATTTCCTGGAGCAGGAAGTCGAGGGTCTTGCCAACAGATTCTGCACGTGTGAGCGTCTGCTCAAACTGTATCATATGCGAGTCTAATCTGACTATTTCTTCCGTAATGTCGCCACGATCCGCGTACACTGCCAATTCCTGATACAGCCGCGAGGGATCTGGGATTTCCGATCCCAGGAGCTTCTCCACACGGGTCTTCATACGAACAAAGGCCTCTTGGGCCAGCAGCGGGGTCCGTGCTGCGACCAGGTCTTTATGGCTCCGAATGGTCTGGACCCGCGCGCGCATATCCTCGGTCAGGGCCTTCCCTTCGCTCGTTCGCATCTCCGCAAGGTCCGTCAGTGCCTTGGTCATCAGTTGCTGCACGAGCTTCGCCAGTTTCGGGTCTTCCGTCGGCTGATCCGATACCGATACCACGTCACGGAGCCCAGCCATGAGCGCCAGATCGACCGATCCGCTCAGCTTCAGGGATTTCTTGAGAGTGAGGAAGGCCTGATGGTACTGCTTCGCGAGGGGCAGGTCAAGGTTGACCCCTCCTGCACGGCCTTTTCCAGCCTGAACCGTCACTGTGATGTCGACGCGGCCACGGGTGCAGCGTTGCTGGATGGATTTCTTGAAGGCATCTTCCAGATGGCTTAGGGGCCTGGGAAGGCGGCAGGCAATTTCAAGAAAGCGATGGTTGACGGAGCGCATTTCGACCGTGACGGACCCATCTTGCCAAGGAGCCTGCCGACGGCCGAAGCCGGTCATACTATGAATCATTGAGGACCTTTCTCTTTCCAGGAGCACAGTTGGTAAACCGGACAGGTACCGCACAGGGGCTTTCTCGCCAGACAGGTATAGCGGCCATGCAGCAGCAATCGTTGCGAGACGGCTGTCCACTGAGATTTCGGCATCAGTTGCTGCAGGTCTTCTTCTACACGTTCCGGATTGTCAGATTTGGTCAAAGCAAGACGTTTGGCCACGCGTTTCACATGAGTATCGACAGCAATACCAGGCTGGTCAAAAGCATTCGCCAGAATGACATTCGCCGTTTTTCTGCCGACGCCAGGCAGGGTAATCAATTCCTCCATTGTCTGCGGAACCTGTGACTTGAATTGTTCGGTCACGGCCTTGCCGCAAGCAAGAAGATGTTTGGCTTTATTCTTATAGAATCCCGTCGACCGAATGAGCTGTTCGAGCTCAGGCAACTTGGCAGCTGCAAGTTCTGCTGGTCCTTGATATCGGCCAAAGAGTGGCGGAGTCACCTGATTCACCCGCAGGTCTGTACATTGGGCTGAGAGAATTGTCGCCACGAGCAGCTCCCACGGCGACCGGTGGTCGAGTTCCATTTGTGGAGCTGGCATCGTGCGCTGGAGTGCCTTGGCAATGGCCTTAAGGCGCTCTCGTCGATCCACGGCTAGTAAGGATTTCGTAGTCATGGCTGGTAGATGACTCGCGATTGTGCCGTGAGTTAGGACTGAGATGCAAGCGGGCCAGGTGAAATTGATTTCCTGGAAGAGCAGCCCTCCGGGACAAGCACGGCCAGCCGTTCTTCAAGCAGCCGAATGAGCGGACGCAGGGTCTCCGAATGCAAAGCTGAAACTCCGATCGCCCCGTAGCGCTGACAGAGCACCTCTGCCTGCCCGGCCGGAAGCTGGTCGCATTTATTGAAGACTAGGATCCGCGGAAGCTCATCGAGGGTGAGGCTTTTCAGCACGGTATCGACGGCGGCGATATGGGCGTCCAGATCTTTGGCTCCTGCATCCACCACATGGAGGAGGAGGTCGGCATCGCGTAATTCATCCAATGTCGTTCTGAACGCGGCGAGAAGATCTTTGGGCAGGTCGCGAATAAATCCCACGGTGTCGGTGATGATGACTTCCCTGCCCTGCGGAAAACGCAGACGGCGGCTGGTGGTATCGAGTGTTTCAAAAACACGCGGGGCTGCGCTCACCTGACTGTTCGTGAGAGCGTTGAGCAAAGTCGACTTGCCTGCGTTCGTATACCCCACGATGGACAGGACCGGGAAATCCTGCCGGACGCGGCGTGAGCGACGCTGATCTTGGTGGCGGGCAAAGCCCTCAATCTCTCGCTCCAAATAGTCGATGCGTTCTCGGATTCGACGGCGGTCCGTTTCGAGTTTTGTTTCGCCCGGCCCTCTGCTGCCGATGCCTCCGCCTAATCGAGAGAGGCTTGTGCCCTGACCTGAGAGGCGTGGGAGCAGATAGCGAAGTTGCGCCAGCTCGACTTGCACCTTGCCTTCTCGGCTATGGGCCCGTTGCGCAAAGATGTCGAGAATCAGCTGGGTCCGATCGATGACCGGCAGGTCGCTGATCTCCGCAATCGCACGTAACTGTCCTGGAGCTAAGTCTTGATCGAAGATCAAGAGATCTGCGCCCTGTTGCATCGCTTGTGTTAGCACATCTTTGAGTTTGCCGCTTCCCAATTGAAACCGATGGTGGCCACCTTGTGTCCGTTGCACTAAACGGTCGATGACCGTGAGATCCGCAGAGGACGCCAGTTCCGCAAGCTCAGCGAGGCGTTCTTCCTGCTCGGCTTTGCTCTTAGGTGAGGCGCTCACGAGGATGGCGGTTTGCCCCTGGGCCATCGTGTGCGATGCGCTCTGACGTTGCAGATCCGACTCCAGGTCGTGAATAAATGTTTCAAAACTCACCGGGCATTGATGGACCAACGTGGGCTTCAGAAGCGTATACAACGATTTCTCTTTGCCCGGTGGATTTAGATGGGCCAGGGAGAGCAAACCCGGTTCTCCCTTGGGCGTGACGGCCAACGTTCCGATCATGTCGAGTCGAAGGAGGCCCAGCATGGTGAGATCTTCTTGCGTGATTGGCTCATCTTTTAAGCTCGAGCGGATCAGGCGGAGCCCCCTCAGCGATCGAGGACTCGCACGAAAGGTGCTTATCGTCGTTGGAGAGGGTTCGGTGCCAGCGCCGACCAAGACGTCTTGCACGGCACCACGCCTGGTGATGACCAGGCCGATCGGGCGGCGAATCTCGTGCGTGAACTGCGCAAGGGTTTTTGCCGCCTCAGAGGAGAGGACCTCATCCACAGGCATACGTCGGCGATACAGCCGTTCAAGCATGGCGAGCTGGCCGGCGCGGAGACCCAGGACTTGTCCGTAGATTTCAGGAATGTGCGTCGTGTCCTTCTCTAATGATTAGATCGTATGTGCCAAAGGTGAAACCATTGAAGCTTGAGCATCAAAATTTAGGGGTGCCTGCGTTCCAGCGCACAGTGCCTGTCTCCCTGCCGCCGCGATCATCGCAGCGTTGTCGGTGCAATAACTTAGCGGAGGAAGGCTTAACAGCAAACCCTCGGATGTGGCTCGCTCTTGGAGCAGCAGGCGCAAGCGAGAATTTGCAGACACCCCACCGACAACGGCCAATGCACGAGCGCCGGATGATTGAACCGCAGCAAAGGCCTTCTCAATCAAGATCGCGACGATGGCTTCCTGATAACCTGCCGCGAGATCAGCCAATTTATCCGCCTTAGATTGCTCATGCATTGCTTGAACTATGTAAAGCAGCGATGTCTTTAGGCCGCTGAAACTAAAATCTAGGCTGCCCTTCTTCAGATAAGATCTTGGGAAGGCAATCGCGTCAGGATTTCCCTGCCGCGCCAAGCGATCTATGGCTGGCCCTCCAGGATAGTCCAGTCCAAGCATTTGAGCGCCTTTGTCAAAGGCCTCCCCTGCAGCATCGTCCTTGGTCGCGCCAAGGAGCCGATGCTGGCCGTTACGCTCCAGGAAATAGAGATGGGTATGCCCGCCGGAGACCACCAGGACCACGCAGGGCAATGGAAACGCGGGGTTCTGCAACCAGGCGGAAGCAATATGCCCTTCCAGATGGCTTACGCCGACCACTGGAATACTTAAGGCATAGGCCAATGCTTTTGCATAGTTGACCCCAACGAGAAGCGCACCTGCAAGACCAGGCCCTTGCGTGACGGCGATTCCGGAGAGATCAGTCCATGCTAATCCAGCTTGTTGTAGTGCCTCAGCTGAAACAACTTCAATCGATTCAATGTGGGCACGGGAAGCGAGTTCGGGCACGACACCACCGAATCGCTGGTGAACGGCATGTTGTGAGGTAATAATATTTGAAAGGACGGTGCCGTCTGCAGCAAGGACCGATGCCGCGGTTTCATCGCAGGACGTTTCGATACCAAGAATAGGCCCCGGTATCCAGGAGTTGAGAGGCTGATCAAGAGTTGCATTCATAACATTATGGCCTATCACATGAACGAAACGATGAACAAGGTCTCATGTTGAAGGGCAAATAACATGGCCCTTGTGGCGCTGACGCCACAAGGGCCATGTCGTAATCAATGTTCTAATATCGAACAGGTCAACGCTGAGCTGCTAGACTCCAGCCATGGCCTCCTGCGCAATAAATGCCGGAGCGCCATCACGAAGCACGACACGGATTTTACGACATTCCTTAAACCGTCCCTTGATCATCTCTTCAGAGAGCGGATCACCGATCGCACGCTGAATCGTCCGGCGCATCGGCCTGGCCCCGTAGAGCGGCTCATACCCTTCCTTGATGAGCCATTGCTTGACGTCATCTTCAACTTCGAGCTCCACACCCTTCTCAAGAAGACGAAGGTTGAGTTCACCCAAGAGGATGTCGAGAATATTCGTGAGATGGGTCTTGTCCAGTTGATGGAAGACTACGATTTCGTCGATCCGGTTCAGGAACTCCGGACTGAACGAGCGTCGCAACTCTCCCATGACTTCTTCCTTCTTGTGGCGCTCCTGATCGCCTTCCGTGCTCTGAAATCCGAGCGAGACGCCCTTCTGAATCATCTTCGTCCCGATATTAGAGGTCATGATGATGACGCAATTCTTGAAGTCGACCTTGCGTCCAAGGCTGTCGGTCAGCACCCCGTCATCCAAAACTTGTAGCAGAATATTGAATACATCCGGGTGAGCCTTTTCGATTTCGTCGAAAAGCACAACTGAGTAGGGCCGACGGCGAACCCGTTCAGTCAACTGGCCACCCTCTTCATATCCCACGTATCCAGGAGGCGCCCCGAAGAGTCGCGTACTGGTAAACTTTTCCTGATACTCCGACATGTCGATTCGAATGAGTGCATCTTCACTATTGAAGAGGAACCCCGCCAACGTCCTTGCCAACTCGGTTTTTCCAACCCCGGTGGGTCCCAGGAAAATAAACGAGCCGATCGGTTTCCGCGCCTCTTTGAGTCCTGCACGTGACCGACGAATGGCTCGAGCCACGGCAGAGATGGCTTCGTTCTGACCGATCACGCGCTTATGGAGGAACTCCTCCATGCGCAGCAGCTTGTTGGACTCTTCCTCTTCAAGCTTGAAGAGCGGAATACCAGTCATCTTGGAGACGACATAGGCTACGTCTTCCTTTCCGATCGTCGGCTTGTTTTTCTCCTGATTCTTCTTCCATTCGCGCTTGGATTCATCGAGCAGCTTGCGCAGCCGCTCTTCTTCCTCGCGATGACGAACGGCTTCCTCGAAGTTCTGCAAGGAGATGGCCTGTTCCTTTTCGCGAGAAACCTTTTTCAGCTCTTGCTCCATGGCCTTCAGCTCCGAGGGCAATGCATAGGTCTGCAGTTTTGCCCGCGAACCAGTCTCGTCGATCAAATCGATGGCCTTATCAGGGAGAAAACGATCGCTGATGTAACGGTCGGATAACTTCACCGCTTCAAGGATAGCCTCTTCGGATATTTCGACGCCGTGATGTTCTTCGTACCGATCACGAAGTCCCTGGATGATCAATACCGTTTCATCGATGCTTGGGGGCTGAACATGAATCGGCTGGAATCGCCGCTTGAGAGCCCCATCTTTTTCTATATGCTTTCGGTATTCATCCAGTGTCGTGGCACCGATACACTGAATCTCTCCACGCGACAATGCTGGCTTGAGCATGTTGGACGCATCGATCGATCCCTCTGCCGCCCCAGCTCCCACCAAGGTATGAAGTTCATCGATGAAAATAATGATGTTTCCGGCCTGGACGATCTCCTTCATGACGACCTTCAGCCGTTCCTCGAATTGGCCGCGATACTTCGTGCCCGCGACCAGCGCTCCGAGATCCAATGCAATGACGCGGCGTGAGAGAAGGTTGTCAGGCACTTCAGACTGAACGATCCGCTGGGCAAGACCTTCGACAATAGCGGTCTTACCGACGCCAGCTTCTCCAATGAGCACAGGATTGTTTTTTGAACGGCGGCTCAAAATTTGTAATACACGCTCGATTTCGTCGGCGCGACCGATGACAGGATCCAGATGTCCTTCCTGGGCCAGCTGGGTCAGGTCACGACCGAACTCGTCGAGTGCCGGAGTGTTGCTCTTCCGGTCGCGCTCACGAGGGGCTGACTTCCGCAAGAATGTGACGGTCAATTGTCGGGCGGTCAGGAGATTGGCGCCTAAGCTGCGGAGGATTTTCCCGCCGATCCCTTCCTCTTCTCGGAGCAGACCCAATAAAAGATGTTCGCTGCCGATATGATTGTGTCCGAGGAGACGGGCTTCTTCGACCCCGTATTCGATGACTTTCTTGACCCGGGGGCTGAATGGGATTTCCCCAAAAGTCATCGTGGTTCCCCCACCTGGCAAATTCCGTTCAATTTCTAAACGGATTTGTTCGGTCGAAAGCCCCATCTTTTTCAAGATCATCAGCGCAATCCCGTCGGACTCACGGAGAATCGCAAGGACGAGATGCTCGGTTCCGAGGTAATCGTTTTGGTGACGCTCAGCCTCTTCCCGTGCGAGGATGATGATCTTCCGACCCTTGTCCGTGAATCGTTCGAACATCCTGCCTCCTTTTAGGTGAAACCTATGACCAGTTCCATCTGCGCAAACCTATCGAAAAACTTGACCTAATCTTAACTAGAAGGATTTTGGGTGTCAAGGCTACGAGACAATCACACAAGCCTGGAATTCGATGAGATCCCATCCTGGAGATGGCAGCTTGAGTGGCTCCAGTTCGTTGACTTCAAAAGAACCCTCCCGATACAATCTCGGACTTTTTCATCAGTATCTTAAATCGCGGTACGACAGGGCCTTATATATGAAGAACAAAAGTATCGGGATCTTGACCAAGCCCAAGTTCCCTGAGATCAGGAACACCTTACTCGATGTGGTGACCTGGCTCAGGGCTCGAAGCATTGGTGTTATCTTGGATACGACATCGGCAGCCTTGCTCGGTGAGCAAGGGGGTGTGCAGAAAACTCAACTAGCCAGCAAGGCAGATGTCTTGCTAGTCCTAGGCGGCGATGGAACCATGCTCAATGCTGCCAGGCTTGCCGGAGAACGAAGCATTCCGATCCTGGGCGTCAATATGGGCGGTCTGGGTTTCTTAACCGAAGTCCGGCTGGAGAACTTGTACCCCTCCCTTGAACGAGTGTTTGCCAATGACTTCGTGCTCGACGAACGATTGATGCTCCAGACGCATATTCATCGGCATGGAGAAACCGTCGCACGTGGAGTCGTGCTGAACGATGTCGTGATCAGCAAGGGGACCCTGGCCAGAATGATCGAGGTCAAAATTTCGATTCAAGGCCAGTTCGTCACGAATTTGCGTGGCGATGGCGTCATCGTCAGCACCCCAACGGGATCGACCGCCTACTCTCTCTCGGCCGGAGGGCCAATCATCGACCCGGCGGTCCAATCTCTCATGATGACCCCGATCTGTCCTCACACCCTGACGCATCGTCCCCTGATCGTTCCTGGAACCGCAGAAATCGAAATCACATTGACGAGCAGAGACGATGGCGCGATGGCGACGTTAGACGGTCAGGTCGGCGTGGCGATGGTTCAGGGCGATACGGTTGAAATCAAGATGTCCGAGCACAGGACGAGACTGATTCGTTTCCCGGAAAGCGGATATTATGAAGTCTTGCGTGAAAAACTGAAGTGGGGGGACGGCTAGCGCAAGCTGACGACTCGCGGCCTCGTTACGATTTCCCCTTCTCGATCAGATCGATCATCTCCCGGTTGCTTGCGTATTTGAACTCCCCGATACAATCGGTCACACCCTGGTGCTTATGCTCGATCGATTCGAGTGCGCGGAGGCCCTTGGCATCGACCGGGTGGCTCTTATGGTTCTTGAGGGCTGTGGCGAGCTTGTCAAGGACGACCTTGGCACCAGAGTGGCTATGCGATGCGTTGGTCGAGAGGTAGCGAGTCACAACTTCAGCACACCAGTCCCCATCCCGCTTGGCAATTCCCACCAACCCTTCGCTGGCCTTCCTGGCCCAACCAGTCAGGAAGACACCGTCCACAACTTTGCCGGTGGTCTCATCGAAAGCCTGAAAGAGCGCATCGTCTGGATCGTTGGTAGTCTTGTTGGGATTCGTCACAAATAAGCCACTCTTATAGGGGAGCCCGACAGTCTCATCGACTTTGTCGCCGACGGCAAAAACCACCGCGTCGCAGGGAAACTCATAATATTGTTTCAAGCCCACCGCCGCGGTATCGCTCCCCTTCGGCTCCAACTTGTTGTCTTCCATCTCTAAGCCACGCACCCGATTATTTCCGTCAACCAGGATGCGTTTCGGAGAAGCCAAGAACTTGAAGCCCATCTTTGTGTCGCTGACTTTCGGCTCGCACTTCACGAACTCGTCTGTCAAAGCCTTGAGTATTTCGTCCGCGTTCTGGCCGACCGCAGCGAGGCGATCCTTAATCCTCGCCACTTCCTTGGTGATGCCGTCCACATCCATATTGGAGCAGACTGCACGAATTTCTTTCGGATTGTACTTACGCTCGGCAGGCCCTCGACGCACGATTGCCGTCACGCGCTCGACTTTTTTGTACCGAGTCAGCCAATGTGCAATATCGACCATGACATCGCCGGCTCCGATGATCGCCACATGTTTGCCCATCTCAAATGGGCGATCGCCAAAGCCCGGGAGCCGATTGAAGTGGTAGACCACATCCTTCGCATGAAACACGCCCTGGGCCGAATCCCCTTCGACGCCGATCGCTTTCGTGCCCTGCGCGCCGATGGCAAAGACGACTGCGCTCGCGCCAAGGGCACGAACGCCCTCTACGGTAAGGTCTTTCCCCTTGCCGACCGACACATTGCCGAAGTAATGGACATTGGGCTGCTGAAGTAGCTCCCAATATTGTTTTTTTAGACCGCCGCGTAGCTTGAGCTTAGCCGGGAAGATGCCATATTCGGCCAATCCACCGAACTTGATGTCCCGATTGAGAATAATCACTTCATGTCCGGCCTTTGCCAAAGAGCTGGCCGCCGCCATACCTGCCGGTCCTGCGCCGACCACAATAATCACATGGGAGTTCGTTGCGCTCATGCGTAATTTCCTAGATGAATTTGATAGATAAGTGTCTAGAAGCTCAACAGTTCCGCGGACTTTAGCACAGGGTATTTTAAGCTGTCAAAGGAAAGCCTATCCTCCTGCGCTCCCCACTGGCCCGCCGGGCATCGTCATGCGCCAGGGGTCGAGGAGTTCGGTGAGGCGTTTGTCCGAGAGGACTTTCTGTTCCTTAGCCATCTCACGCACAGTCTTGCCTGATTTATAGGCATCCTTGGCCAATTTTGCCGCAGCTTCGTACCCGATCTCAGGAGCCAGGGCCGTACACATGGCCAGGCTTTCCTCGATCAAGCTCTTGCAGCGTTCTTCGTTCGCTTTGATGCCGTCGATACACTTGACGGAGAAATTATTGGAGGCGGTCGAGAGGAGTTCGATGGACTGTAATACGTTGTAGGCCATCACCGGCAACATGACGATCAGCTCGAAGTTGGCCGCCTGCCCTCCAACGGTAACCGTCACATCATTTCCAATCACCTGGGCGCAGACCATCGTGACGGATTCGGCAATCACCGGATTGACTTTGCCCGGCATGATGGACGAACCGGGCTGTGTCTCCGGCAGATTGATTTCGCCGAGCCCACAACGCGGACCGGAACCGAGCCAGCGAATGTCGTTGGCGATCTTCATCAGGCTGACCGCGATGGTCTTCAATTCCCCGCTCGCCTCGACCAACGAATCCTGAGCAGACTGCGCTTCAAAGTGGTTCTTCGCTTCTTTAAATGTGCAGCCGGTTTCTTTCGATACGATGGCCATGACCTTGGCCGGGAATTTCGGATGGCAATTGAGCCCCGTGCCGACCGCCGTGCCGCCGAGCGCGACTTCGCTAAGCGCTTCTTGTGCCCGCCGGACTCGTTGAATGCCCAATTCAATCTGGCGTGCATAGCCGCCAAACTCCTGGCCCAACCGCACCGGCGTGGCATCCTGCAAATGAGTGCGTCCGATCTTGACGATCTTGTCGAACTCCTTGGCTTTGCGCGCGAGCGATTTCTGCAAACGGGTGAGTGCTGGAATGAGCTGTTGTTGCATCATCTCCCCGGCGGCAATATGAATGGCCGTGGGAATGACGTCGTTGCTGGATTGACCTAGATTGACATGGTCGTTTGGATGAACCAGTTTGCTGCCTCGCGCTCCGCCTAGCAGCTCGGTCGCGCGGTTTGAGATCACTTCGTTGGCGTTCATGTTCGTCGAGGTGCCTGAGCCGGTTTGGAAAATGTCGACCGGAAACTCCGCGTCGAGCTTGCCCTCGACCACTTCGGTCGCTGCGTGGTTGATCGCATCTGCTGATTTCTTGTCAAGAAGGCCCAGCGACTGATTGACCGTGGCCGCGGCGCGTTTGATTAACCCCATTGCTCGGATCATGGCGCGGGGGAATCGCAACGAGCTGATCGGGAAGTTCTCGATAGCGCGGGCGGTCTGCACACCATAATATGCCGTGGCCGGTACGGCCAGTTCGCCCATCGTATCGCGTTCGACTCTGGTCG
>JAUXQT010000095.1 GCA_030682135.1 Nitrospirota bacterium
AGGGCGAGAACACCCCCGAATCGCCGACTTTCAATTGCCCTGCCGTAATGCGTCCGGCGATGATGCGGCGGGCGTCGAACTTGTACACGTCCTGAACCGGCAGGCGAAGCGGTTGCTCGGAGCGCCCAGGCTCCTTCCTAAACGCACTAAGCGCATCCAGCACGGTCGGACCGCTATACCAGGGCATCTGCTCGCTCCGGTTGGCGATGTTATCGCCGAGCTTGGCGCTGACAGGAATGATTTGTTGCGGAACCGCCTTGAACTGCCCGAGGAACTCGCGATATTCCTTTTCGATCGCGTCGAACACATCCTGCTTGTAGCCGACCAGATCCATCTTGTTCACGACCACGGCAAACTGGCGGACGCCCAGGAGCGACAAGAGATAGCCATGCTTCTTGGACTGCTCCTTCACGCCCTCCAAGGCATCGATCAACAACAACGCCCCTTCAGCCCGGGCCGCCCCGGAAATCATGTTCTTGAGAAATTCCTTATGCCCCGGCGCATCGATGATGATGTATTGCCGGCCCTTCCAGCCGAAAAAGGTCCGAGCCGTATCGATCGTGATGCCCTGCTCCTGCTCTTCCAGAAAGGCATCGAACAGGAACGCGTACTCGAATTCCTTCCCCTGTTGCTGACAGATGGCTTGAACTTTTTCGAGCTTGCCGTCCGGCAACGATCCCGTATCGGCATAGAGCCGCCCCAGCAAGGTAGACTTGCCATGGTCCACATGCCCGACGATAACGATATTTAAATTGTCAGATGGTTTCGAAATCATTTCCGTCATTTTCACACTCCAGAATGTTCAAACAGGCAGCCCAGCAAGGCCGCAGGGGAGGAGAAACCGCAGGCGTACCCTCTGCGGTACGTTGAGGATTTCTCCGACCCGAGAACGCCGCTGGATGCCTGTTTCAACATTCTGCCCCTACATGTAGCCGTCTTTGCGGAGCAACTCCATCCCGCGCCCTTCATCCTGCGCGCGGCCCGATCGCTCCGCGACTGTGGTATGCCGCAATTCGTCAATAATCTCATCCACGGTCTTCGCCGTCGATTTGATCGGCGTGGTACAGGGGGCACAGCCGAGACTGCGATAACGAGTCCCGTCCCCCTTGTCGAGATAGAGATCGATGAAGGGAATGTTCTCGTATTTGATGTATTCCCAAATGTTGATTTCCGTCCAATCCAGCAACGGATGGATCCGGATATGGGTCCCCGGAGGAAAGGTCGTCTTAAATTGATCCCAGAGTTCCGGTGGCTGATCGCGGAAATCCCAATCGCCATGTTTGTCGCGCGGTGAGAAATAGCGCTCCTTGGCTCTGGTCCCTTCCTCGTCTGCCCGCACACCGAGAATGATGCCCGTATAGCCCTTTTGTTCGATCAATTGCTTGAGCCCATTGGTTTTCAAGGCGGTACAGCAATTGACGCGGCCCAGCGTATGGTTCATCCCGGCCGCGAGCGCTTCCTTGTTTTGCCCCACGACCAATTTCAGGCCCCACTCGCGGGCCACTCGATCCCGATATTCGATCATGGCCGGGATTTTGAAACTCGTGTCGACGTGGAGAAGCGGAAGCGGGACATGGCCAAAAAAGGCTTTTCTGGCCAGCCACAATAGAACAGTCGAGTCCTTCCCCATCGACCACAACATGGCCAGGTTGTCGAAATGTTTGTAGGCTTCACGGAGAATGTAGACGCTCTGGTCTTCTAATTGACGAAGATGTCGCACGGACTCGATCCTCTCCTGTGTCAATGGGTTCGTCCGGGGACGCCTGTGCCCACCGGCTCCTGTGTCAGCTCTTCTAACTTTCGTGCCGCAGCTCCTTCTTCAAGCGCTCGACGCGCCAGCGGAATGCAGGCCGCCCACGTCGCCCCTTTGCCTGCGGCGTACAGGATCAAGGCCGCATTCATCACGACCCAGTTGTGCGACCCGCCCTGTACCTGATTATGGAGAATCCGCCGAAGCAGATCGGCTTCCTTGTCTCGCTGGTCCGACGGAAAACCGGCCATGTCGCGCGGCGTGCCCAGCGGCAATCCGGCATCTTTTGACGCGAACGAGAGAGGGGTAATCCGCTCATCCCGCAATTCCAACACCCTGGTGAGTGCGCTGATCGACAGCTCCGGGTCGCCTTCCACGCCGCTGACCACCAGCGCCCGCGGGCAGGCCAACATCCGCAACACTTCAGCGGTCTTTTCAAAGTGAGGGGGATGAGACAGACCGACGACCTGTGACGCGGCGCGAGCCGGATTTAAGAGTCTCGCAATCGGATGAAAGACGTTCCGCGCGCCCAACTCCTGTCGCATCTCCAAAAAGCGATAGACCGGGGGATGGTACAAGGCAATGTCGAGATAGGCGAACCCATGTTTCTTCACCGCCTCTGCCGCGACTTTCGGCTCCATGTCGATTGGCAAGCCCAGGGCCTTGAGCACCCCGGCATTCCCCGCGCGACCGGGAATTCCGTCATACCCATGCATCAACACCGACGCTCCTGCCGATGCTGCCACGATGGCGGCAGCCGCAAGGGCATGAAAGGTCTCCTGCTTCCCTGCGTAACTCGGCAAATCCACGACACCGAGCTCTCGGGGGATCGGCACAGGCGCGACATACGAACGTGCGGTCGCGGTCATCGAGGCCAGTTCGGTAACGGACTCCATCTTTATTCTCATGGCAATGAGAAAGGCCCCGATCTGTGCCGGTGTGGCCTCTCCTTCAATGAGAGCCTTCATCGCCCGCTTCGCTTCGTCCCAGGTCAGATCCTTGGCAGCTCGTGGCCCCTTGGCAATTTTTGCAATAAATTCCTGCATCAATATTACGGGGCCTTGTGTAACCCGCACTCCGTCTTGGTAAAATTTTTCCAGCGGCCCGCGCGGGGGTCTTCGCCTGGCATCACTGGGCTCGTACAATGGGTGCAGCCGATACTGGGGTAGTCGCGGTCGTGCAATTCATTGTAGGGAACCTCGTAGACACGAATGTAGGTCCAGACATCCTCCCACGTCCACTTCGCGAGGGGATTCACTTTGGCCAGCTGAAACTTCTGGTCCCACTCGATCAGCTTGGCATGGGCTCTCGTGGGAGACTGGTCCCGCCTGATGCCGGTAATCCAGGCGTCGAATCCCTTCAACACACGGGTGAGCGGCTCCACTTTGCGCAATTCGCAACATTGATCGGGATGGCGCGTCCATAGAGTCTCGCCATGCTGAGCCGCCTGCTGCTCCGGCGTCAGCAGCGACTTCACTTGAATGACCTGTTGCGGCTGTAGCCCGTACTGCGCGATCACACGCTCGCGCGTCGCGTAGGTCTCAGGAAACAGGAACTCCGTATCGAGATAGAAGAGCGGCAGGGATGGATCGATGCGATGGACCATGTCCAAGAGCACGACATCCTCCGCTCCGAAACTGCAAGCCAGCACGATCTTTGGCGCAAACCGCTCAATCACCGCGGTCAACAGCTCCTGTGGCTGCTTCGCCTCGAACGTGTCACCCCAGGCGTTCAATTCTTCCGATGAGAGTTTCATTTCCATCTCTTCTTCACTCTATCATCCACAGGAGGGGCACCAGAGTCGGTCGACTGCGCCCGTCGAGCGAGCACCGTTTCATCGTGCGCGCTCCGGGAGCAAAGACCGACCTGGTGCCCCTCCTGACTCACTCTACTTTTTCGACCAGAATCCGAAAATGAGCCGCCTCGGCTTCGAGCGGTTCCTGCAACAACAGCTTATGCCCGTCGTTCTTCAAGCTGAGCGGCACGTTCTTGATGGGTTCGCCCGCATCCAGCCAAACTTCCAACTGCTCGCCCGCATCCATCATCTCAAGTTTCAACTTCGTCTTCACATAGTTGAGAGGGCAGGCCACCCCCCGCAGATCGTACACCGGTGCACCGGACGCAGCAGGCGCGGTGACAGAAGACAACGCTGGCTTCACCTCCGGCGTCGGGTTGGCCGTCACCACTGTGGCCTGGCCCACCGCAGCCAACTTGAGATCTTTACCCATCTGCTCCGTGGCGGAACGGCAGGCATCGACGAAACCCTTCGCAAACACCATCTTCTCGCGGGCCGATTCGCCGGTCGTCTCCTTGGGCCCTAAATCGCCAACACTCTTTCTCAAGTCCCGATACATCGCCGGAACGATGCCCTTCTGTGCAATGCGGCTATCGAACTCGAAGAAAGTTTCCGCATCGGTCGAGGGCTCCAGTCCTTCCGTCACGAGCAACGCCTTCGCAGCGGACAACACGGCCCGATAGGACTTGTTCACCGACACGGAATACTGATGGTTATCGACAAGCAGCTTCGCCTGATAAAGCTCTTGATCCGCTTCAAGAATGCCGTTCTCGATCATTTCAAGCGCGCCACCGGCGCATTCGCCTGGTCCGAGATCTTCCAGCACGAACTCCGCCTCACCTTCCCAGTCGTAGTAAAACGTGGGGTCCTCTTGAAAGGATGGAACGATGGTATAGGGAATCAGCTCGTCTTTGAGTTTGATCTTCCCGACGCGATCGATGAAGGCCGGCAACCCTTCACCGGAAAGGCGATCTCGCCGATAGACACGAATCAAATGGGTGATCGCCGCCGACACGCTCTTCGCCGGCAACTTCACCACCATCTGCCCGATCTTCGCGGTCCCGTCGACCTTCCCGCCCAAGTGCAATTCATAGAACGGCGCGACATGATCGGCAATCCGCTTCCCGACACCATGCAAACCAATCGTGGCAATATGGTGTTGGGCGCAGGAGTTGTGGCAGCCGCTAATCTTGACCGTGACGTCATGTAAATCTTCGGGAACCCGCCCGGCAGGGAACACCTCGGCCAAGGCCCTCGCGAGCCCCTTGGAAGACGTGATCCCCAGACCGCATGTATCGGTACCGGGGCAGGCGATAATATCTTCAACCAATTCGGCGCCGGGATCGGCCAAGCCCTGTGAGGCCAAATCGGCATAGAGGTCTGCGATACGCGACTCCGGTATCCAGCGAATAATCATGTTCTGATTGATCGTCGTCCGAATGTTGCCATTGGAATAGCGATCGGCAAGATCGGCGATGAGCAGCATCTGCTCTGTCGTGAGATCGCCCATGAAGAGCTTGGTCACGGCGGCGACATAACCTTCTTGCTTCTGTCGCACCACATTGGTCCGGCGCCACATCTCGAACGGTGTCTCCGCTGGCGCGCCATTGGCATGGCCATTGGTCTGCCCCGCCGCCTGCTTCGGCCGACTCGACGTCGGCATGATGAGGGGAACGGGTTCATCCGGATACGACAGCAATTTGATGGGCTCATGGATCGGACGGGCATGCCCCATCGACACATAGGCCTCTTCCCAACGACGTTTGAACTCCTCGAAGCCCAGCTTTTCGATCACGAACTTCATCCGGGCCTTCGTCCGATTCTTTCGATTGCCCAAGGTATCGAACACTCGAATCACCGCTTCGACACTCGGTATGAGTTCATCCATCGGGGTGAACTCCCGGAGGACCTGGGCCAGGCGAGGAGCCGAACCGAGTCCGCCGCCTGCCACCATGCGAAAGCCGATGACTCCATCGGCACGTTTCGCTGCGAGCAGACCGACATCGTGAATCGGTGTAAGGGCGCAATCCTGTTTGCAACCGGAGAACGCGATCTTGAACTTTCGGGGAAGGCTCTGGTTGAGCGGGTTCCGCAACAGGTGCTGCGCCACGGTTTTCGCATAGGGCGTCACGTCGAACACTTCTCCCTGACAGACCCCGGCAAGGTGGCAGGCCGTCACGTTACGAACGGTATTGGCGCAGGCCTCTCTCGTCGTTAACCCGACCTCCGCCAGCCCGCGCATGATGGTCGGCACATCTTTGAGTTCGACGAAATGCAACTGAATATCCTGACGCGTCGTGACATGCCCGACCCCGGTGGCATATCGCTCGGTCAATTCTGCAACACGGCGAAGCTGATTGGCCGTCATGCCTCCGAACGGAATCTTGATACGAACCATCTGGACACCGGCTTGCCGCTGTCCGTAAATGCCGTATTGGAGACGAAACGGCCTGAACAGATCGCTCGACACATCACCGGAAACCAGGCGCATCGCCTCGGCTTCAAAGGTCTCGATCTCCTCGGCAATGGCGGGAGAAATGGGCTCTGTCTTGATCGGAACAGTACTCAGTGGTGTATGACTCATCATGACCTCAAATATGATACATCAACGACCGCTCCTGCTCGAGCTCTCGCTGCTGCCCGGCTAATTCTTCCACGCTGATCGCTTCGAGCACATGGCGCTCCGCTTGATGAACCTGCTCCCACATCTTTCCAAGCAGCAACTCCGGCTTGCTCAGCCGTTTCACCTGTGCACGCCCAGCGCCGCCGCTCGGGGTTGAAAGCGGACCATCGAGCGCCTCAAGGATCTCGACGACCGATACTTCAGACGGTTTCCTCGACAATACATAGCCCCCTTGAGCGCCTCGAAGGCTCGACACAAGACCGGCCTTCTTCATCCCATGGAGGACCTGTTCGAGAAAGCGAGCAGGGATGGCTTGCCGGCGTGCAATCGATTTGGCCTGAACAGGCGCCGTCCCAAGATGCATCGCTAAGTCGACAGCCGCCATGATCCCGTACGTTGCCCTCAAAGACACTTTCATACACGAGTATTCCGGTAGGAATTAAAGCATTCCGGTCGTTTTAATACTACCCGAACGGTTCTCCTGTCAAGTCACCCCTCCATGATTTTTCTCGCCACATGATCCTGAGAATTTGACTGTGGGACCAGGAGGCAGGCCCTTCATCCGGCAACGTGAGCCTCGCCGATTTCCTTCCACGCGAGCCAACAAGAACAGCACGTTCTCTATTTTCCTCGTTGACATCAAATGGGCTCTGGGCAATAATCCGCACCACTTTTCGCCCTTCTCCTGGAACCTGCATGTCGCCTACATCTTCCGTCTTCAGTATTTTGCTCCTCTGCGGCGACCCAGACGTCCAGAGTCAGGTCAGCCACATCTTCAAAGATGCCTCTGTGACGATGGCAAAAGACGCGGCCGTTTTGCCGAAAGAGGCAGCGCGACGCACCTTTGATGTCGTCATCGTCGAGTCGAAACCAGGATCGTCCGATGGAACCGCTGCCATCCCCACCAATGTGAATCTCACGCAGACCCTGCTCATCACCGGTTCTCGAACCGTGCTCAAACGAGCCTCCAAATCCATGCAGGCGATCGCGCGGCAGAATAGTACGGGAGCGAACGGAAAAGACGCCCTGTCGCTTGAGGACTATCTCGAATGGAAGATGGGAGATTTCGTGAAGGGGATGCGAAACGGTTCGGGACGCAACCTGCATCCCATGTTGATCACGGCCATCGAACGGCCCCTGATCACCAGAGCGCTTCAGGAAACCAACGGCAACCAGATCCAGGCAGCAGAGCTATTAGGCTTGAACCGGAACACCCTTAGAAAAAAGATCCACGACCTGCATATTCCCGTAAAACGGAATCGGACTGCGCAGACGCGAGAAACCTAACCGGTCCAGTGCCGCCAATGGCACAGACTCACGGATGCGCAGAAAAGACGTCGATGGCAAGGAGTCGCGTAGTTCAACCCAACAACAGGAGGGGCACGATGACGAAAGAAGAGCTGATCGCAAAAATGGCGGCATCCGCCGGTATCACCAAGGTTGCCGCAGGCACTGCGTTACAGGCCTTTACCGGCGCAGTGACCACATCCCTGAAAAAGGGACAACGCGTATCGCTGGTGAATTTCGGGACCTTTACGGTCGCCAAACGGAAAGCCCGGCTTGGACGTAATCCCCGAACCGGTGAAGCGCTACGAATTCCCGCCGCCAAAGTCCCGAAGTTCTCGGCAGGGAAAATCCTCAAGTCAGCCGTCCGGTAATCTCTCACGATTATCCGATCCTGCTGGCGGGAAACGAGAGAGAGGGGAGCCATTTCTATCAAGAAGTGCGCTCCCTCCTCTTTATGCGTTTCTTGACAGGTTGGGCAGGGCTATATTAGCATGCGCCTTCGGATCGACAGGCGCGTAGCTCAGGGGGAGAGCGCTACCTTGACACGGTAGAGGTCGACGGTTCAAGACCGTCCGCGCCTACCACCCAGCTGAGGGCATCCGCTTGCTTCTCGTAGGCGGGGTGCCTTTGTTGTTTCTAGTGCTTGATTGAAGTTCGTGCATGTCATGAAGATTACGCTCACAGACGGCAGTAGTCGGGATATTCCGGCAGGACAAACCGTTGGGTCTGCCCTGTCGGCGCTCGGCCTGAAGCTTGGCCCGAACATCCTCGCTGCGAAGGTGAACGGTCAAACCGTCGATCTCTCATATGCACTGACTGAAGATGCTGAAGTGGCCCCCTTGCAATTCGACAGCGTGGAGGGCCGCGAGGTCTACCGCCATAGCAGCACCCACATCATGGCGCAGGCCGTCAAAGAAATATTTCCCACCGCACAACTGACGGTCGGCCCGGCGCTTGAGGATGGGTTCTTCTACGACTTTGCCTATGAACGCCCCTTTACCCCGGAAGATCTTGAGAAAATTGAAGTGCGCGCGAAAGAGATCATCAAGCGCGCCCTTCCCGTGAAACGGACGGAACTCTCAAAACAAGAGGCCGTGAAATTCTTTCAGTCCCGTGGCGAGAACTATAAAGTTGAACTGATTCAGGGATTCCCGGATCACGAACCGATCTCTGCCTATAGTCAGGGTGATTTTACCGACCTCTGCCGCGGCCCCCATCTGCCGACGACAGGTCATGTCGGCGCATTCAAGCTGCTGAACACGGCCGGAGCCTACTGGCGCGGTGACGAGCGCAATCCCATGCTGCAGCGGATCTACGGAACCTCCTTCCCGTCCCAGACGGAGCTCGACGCGCATCTTGCCAGGCTCGAAGAGATCAAACGGCGAGACCACCGCAAAGTCGGCAAGGAGCTCGACTTGATCTCGATCCAGGATGAAATTGGCCCTGGCCTGATCCTCTGGCACCCGAAGGGCGCAACGATACGGCTGTTGATCGAAAACTTTTGGCGCGACCAGCATATTCAGAACGGGTACGAACTGGTCTATTCCCCTCATGTTGCCCGGCTCGATCTCTGGAAAACCAGCGGCCACGTCGATTACTACCGCGACAATATGTTCGCACCCATGATGCTTGAGAATAGCGAGTACCAGCTCAAGCCGATGAATTGCCCGTTCCATATCATGATCTATAAATCGCATCTGCGCAGCTACCGGGACCTCCCCATCCGTTATGGCGAATTAGGGACCGTCTACCGGTATGAGCGGACCGGCGTTCTCCACGGCTTACTGCGAGTCCGTGGCTTCACACAGGACGATGCCCATCTGTTCTGTCGGCCCGATCAGATTGAAAGTGAAGTCAGTCAGGTTCTGGACTTCACGTTCTTTATTCTCGGCACCTTCGGGTTCACCGACTTTGAAGTGTACCTCTCGACGAAACCGGAAAAGTCCGTCGGTTCGGAAGAACGATGGGCCCAGGCCACCAGCGCGCTCGAAGCCGCGTTGAAGGGACGAAACATCGCCTACCAGATCGATCCTGGCGAAGGTGTCTTCTACGGGCCAAAGATTGATATCAAAATCAAGGATGCGCTGGGCCGCTCCTGGCAATGTTCGACGATTCAAGTCGACTTCAATAATCCCGAGCGGTTCGAATTGGGTTATATCGGAGAAGACGGCAAAGTTCACCAACCCATCATGATCCATCGGGCCCTGATGGGATCGATCGAACGGTTCTTCGGCATTCTGATCGAGCATTTCGGCGGTGCCTTCCCAACCTGGCTCGCCCCGGTTCAGGCAACCGTCATGTCCATCACGGACAGCCAACGGCCCTATGTTGCCGAGGTCGTAGCCCAGCTCAAGGCTGCCGGGTTCCGCGCTGAAGCAGACCTTCGGAATGAAAAAATCGGGCTCAAAATTCGAGAAGCAGAAAAAGCGAAGGTTCCATTTATGTTTGTGGTCGGCGACCGGGAAGTGCAGAGTGGGACTCTGGCTATACGGGGCCGGAGCGGTGCCAACCTTGGCAGCATGACCGTCGCGGGAGCGCTCGACCTGCTCCGTGCAGACCTTAAGCCGGCAGGGCAGCAACATTCACTGACACAATAAGAGGTGTCTTATCGTCCCCAAACTACGAGTTAACCGAGAAATCAGAGTGCGCGAAGTCCGGGTGATTGGGCCAGAGAGCGAACAGCTTGGCATTCTCCTGACAGCGGATGCCTTCAAGCAAGCACAAGATCAGGGGTATGACCTCGTCGAGATCGCCCCGACATCCGTGCCTCCCGTGTGCCGCATTATGGACTACGGGAAATATAAGTTTGAGCTGAGCAAGAAAGATCACCAGAACCGGCGTCACCAAAAGTCGACGCAGGTCAAGGAAATCAAGCTGCGCCCTCGAACGGATAAACACGACCTGGAGATCAAGGTTCGACAGATCAAGGGATTTCTGGCCGACGGCAACAAGACGAAAGTCGTCTTGACCTACCGCGGGCGTGAAATGGCGAACCAGGAAATGGGCCGAACGCTCATGAATACGGTGATCGCCGAAGTGGGAGAGAAGGGCACCATCGAGTACGCCCCCCGGATGGAAGGGCGGAGCTTGATCATGATCGTAGCGCCCAAGTAAGACGGTCGGCCCGAACGCTATTAACAAAAGGAAGCACGGACATGAAGAATAGGAAGATGAAATCCCATAGTGGAGCCAAAAAGCGGTTTAGCCGCACCGGCTCTGGAAAATTGGTCAGGCGGAAAGCGGGAAAACGCCATATCCTCACCAGCAAGACGCAGGATCGGAAGCGCCGGTTGAGCGGCACGGTTCTCGTGGATAAGACCAAAACTCAGGCGCTGGATCGCTTATTGCCCTACAGCTAAATGAGAAGACACGACTCGCGTTAACCAAAAGGAGTAATGACCCATGCCTCGCGCAAAAGGTGGCCCCAAAACAAGACATCGTCGGAAGAAAAGGCTGAAACTGGCTAAAGGACAGTACGGCGGGAAGAGCCGTCTGTTCCGCACCGCAACAGAATCAGTCGATAAGGGTCAGGCGTACGCCTATACCGGACGGAAAAATCGGAAACGGGACTTTCGTGTATTGTGGATTGCGCGCATTAACGCGGCAGTTCGGGCACATGGACTCACCTATGGCCGGTTTATCAATGCCCTGAAGAAAGCGAATATCCTCTTGGACCGCAAGGTCCTCTCGGATATGGCGATCAAGGATGCCACGGGATTCGAGCAGTTGGTCGGTCTTGCCAAGCAACACCTTGCTCCGGCTGCTGCCTAAGCGCAGCCGCCTCGCAAGAACACTCTTCGAACCATTGATCGGGACAGGATGCGAGCCTTGAGGAATGCGCCAGCCGGCGTATACCTCAGGGCCGTTCGGCTAGTTGTGTCAGATCGATTTCAAATGCGACGGCCGGGACGCTGATTTGCCATCGTTCGAGCACTTCCGGGTGCAACTCCCCGATCACACCAACCCGTTTCCCTTCGGACAGGATACTACCTGCACGTCCGGCAAGAAATGACGGATGCTGAACCGGCTCTAAGCTGTATGCTTGTCCCACATAGTAAAACAATGTGTCCAGACAGGAGTGGATCTCGGAGAAATGCGCATCGGCATGAGCGATCATCCCGCCGAGCACCATGACCGTGCGTGACCCGAGAGCCTGCGCAGGGTCGGGCCTGGCCACTTCGCCGGCTTCGAATATCCTATGGGGGTAAAAGGCCCGGTTCGATGCCGCTTCTACGCGAAGCAGCGACGGAAGCATCCATTGCCGAAGCGCAGAGAAGTTCAAGGACATCACATTGTCCACTTCGACCAACTGCCCCCACTCCGTCCCTTCCAATCGCATCCCATCACGCAAATCTTGGGGTGAACCGAGAATGTTGGAAATAATTTCCTGAAAGCCCATACCGACCATAAGCGCTCGCGCCCTGTCGGAGAATTCCTCGATCCGTGAAAGCCCCCCGACCGTAAACTGCGAAGGCATCACCGGCAAAAAGTCCGCGTATCCTCGGCTGATCGCCACATCTTCGACGACATCCATCGCATGCATCAGATCCTGCCGATACAGCGGAAGTGTCACCGTCACCTGTTCAGCCGCCGTCGTCACCTCATAGCCATAGGCCACTAAGGCCTTGGCCACTTCATGAACACCTAAGGCTTGCCCAAGGGCCCGCTCAATCGTCTGGACAGGAAGCGTGCGCGACCTTCCCAGATCTTGGGGAGTCATGACGGTCTCGCCGAGATCGGTCTTATAGGGATAGCGCACTTCGATCGGCTCAATCACTGCGCCACGATCTGCCAAATTCGCTGCAAAAATATTGAGCGTCAGGACAACCATCGAAAGGTCAGTGCCGGTCACTTCGACGAAGAGGGCATCGTCTCCCACCCGCACTTCCCCCACTTCACGGCTGTTGATGATCGGCGGAAAGGAGAGGGCTTGACCCTTCGCATCGCGCAAAAATGGCAACCGATCCTGTCCCGACAGAATCCCACCGAACTCCAAGCCCTTGGGATGGACGAGCAACATCTCTCCCAACGTCATGGCCGTATCCATACCCAGCGGCGTAAAGGCTGCTTCGTCGGGCTTCACCAAATCATAGGTGACAGGAAACTCGATCGCCGCAAGCCGATAGAGCCCGATCGACACGGTCCGGCGTTTACGGCCGAACATTTCTGCCAGCTTTTCTTGTGTCTGGATCAGCTGCGCAAGACCATCTTTCGTGACGCGATAACCGGTCGCCGTGCAGGCCGCCACAAATGGGCGAACCTTCTCCAGGCCGGGAGTCACGTTCAGTCGCTTCAGTGATTGCGACTTGGGTGCAAGAAAGTCGTACTTTGGAAGAGAACCCTGCCGCTTCACCCTAATCTGCCGCGCAATCCCTTCGCAGCACCAGAGATCGGGACGGTTGCTATCTTGCAACTCAATGCGCAATTCGCCGGTATCCGGATTCTGCCCCTTTAACTCCCCCTTCACGAGCATCAACGAGTCTTCGATTTGTTCCAGAGTCATCGGTTGGCGAGCCTCTCCCGGCCCTGCCAGCAATCCCTCAAGATCCTGTTTAAAAATCGTAATCGTGGGCATGTGAAACCTAGAGGGCCCCCTTGGTGGAGCGGATGAGATCAAGATTGTCCGTAAACAACTCGCGGATGTCGTGAATCCCGAGCGCCACCATCGCCATACGGTCGAGCCCAAGCCCCCAGGCGATCACCGGAACGGTCACACCCAGCGGAAGAGTGACTTCCGACCGGAACAGCCCGGCTCCGCCAAGCTCCATCCAGCCAAGCTTCGGATGGCGCACATGCATCTCGACCGATGGTTCGGTGAACGGAAAATAGGCCGGAAGAAACTTAACTTCCTTCGCCTGAGCCACTTCACGGGCAAAGAGATTCAGCAGACCGAGCAACGTACGGAAGTTGATGTCTTCGCCAAGGACGATCCCTTCCACCTGGAAAAAATCGGTCGCATGTGTCGCATCGACTTGGTCGTAGCGAAAACAACGGGCGATGGAAAAATATTTCCCCGGCACCGCCGGTTGTGCTGCCAGCGTATGAGCCGAAACGGCTGTCCCCTGGCTCCGCAAGACCAGCCGGCGCGCACGCGCCACATCGAAGGGATAGTTCCAGCCGCTCGAACCGGTTGCACCGCCATCCTGATGCGCTTGCGCGACCCGAGACAAAAACGGCTCTGCAATCGACGTAGCCTGTTTCGGCTCTTTGACGAAGTAGACGTCATGGATGTCCCGTGCCGGATGGAACTGCGGCATAAAGAGGGCGTCCATGTTCCAGAATTCGGTCTCCACCAACGGGCCCCGCATTTCTTGGAACCCCATACTCACGAGTTTGGTCTTCACGGTATCGAGAAACTCGCGATAGGGATGTTTCTTGCCCGGCGCAATCCGTGGCGCACGAAGACTGATCGTGTATTTACGGAAGCGCTTCGTTCGCCAGCTCCCGTCTTTTAACAGCTCGGGAGTCAGCTGGGAGACCTCTTCCAAGACCCCTTGCTTGGAGAGCTGCTGTGCAGCCTCCATACCGGCGGTAGAAAGCTTCAGCGATCTGGCGACCCGATCATCGATGCGGAATGGCTCTTTCGCATTTCCTCGTTTGACGGCATGGTCTTGAATGACTTGCCGTTGGGCGTCCGAAAATGACTGCATCTCCCGAGGCGTTTCATGAACCTGTTGTAGTAATCCCCGTATGGCCTCTGCCGTTGGGCTCGGCCGGCCGGTCGACTCGATACAGCCGCCTTGAATGATCAGGAGCGCGCCTTCTTTCTTGAGCCGGCCAATCGCACCGCTCACTTCAGCCGGTTCCAGCCCCTCCCGCGATTGGATATCCTGAATGGTCAGACGTTTGCCCGTTATCGCCGCCTCGCGAGCAGCAGCGAGCACCCGTTCAATCGGCGAATGCTTTTCAACGTACGACTCGCCGACTTTGGTGAGCGAGACCATCGGCGTCACGATCTCGGTATCGACTGCCAGCAACGACTTGGCAAGCAACCATTCGACCGCCATGCTCAACTGCGAGGGCTCCAATCCGGATGACTGCGCCAACTGTTCCGTTTGGAGCACCGCAGAGGGATTCGAGGCAAAAGTCGAGAGGACTTTAACTTCGAGAGGATGAAGACTGTCGATGAGAGAAGAAATGTCCACCCGCGAGGCCTATCGGTGAGCAGCGACGCGCTGAGGCGTCGCGGAAGAAGGTTGGCCGGCTGCGCGCAGCGCAGCGATCGTCGCGGCGTAATCCCGACTGGAGAAAATGGCCGACCCAGCGACCAACACGTCGGCTCCCGCAGCAAGCACCTGGTTCGCATTGTCGATCTTGACGCCACCGTCCACTTCGAGCAACGCACGGCTCCCGGCCCGATCGAGCATGGCGCGAGCCGCGGCAATCTTCTTCAAGCAGGAGGTAATAAACTTTTGACCGCCAAAACCTGGATTGACCGACATGATCAGGACCAAATCGACCTCGGAGAGAATTTCCTCAATTGTACTGAGTGAGGTGGCCGGATTGAGCGTCACCCCTGCCTTGACACCTCGCTCCTTGATCGCTTGAACCGTGCGATGGAGGTGCGGACAAGCCTCTACGTGAACCGTGAGGTAATCCGCTCCCGCCTCGGCAAACTCCGTGATGAAAGCGTCGGCATTGGTGATCATGAGGTGGACATCGAGCGGCAGCTTGGTCACTTTCCTCAACGCCGCCACAATTGGCGGACCGATGGTCAAATTCGGAACGAAATGTCCATCCATGACATCGATATGGAGGAAGTCGGCCCCAGCCCGTTCAACAGCTGCCACTTCATCGGCCAGCCTGGCAAAGTCGGAGGCTAAAATCGAGGGGGCGATATAAATGGAGCGTGCCATCACAAAACCTTCCTCAGTCGTGCGGCATAAAATCCGTCCATCGAGAACCGGTTCCCCACGGTCGAGAATGCGCCGGGCTCGGTGACAAATTCCTGTGCCGCAGGCGGGAGCCAGGACACGACGGACTCACGCTGGAACTCCGCATGGGCACGGCAGAATCGCTGGATCACGTCTTCGTTTTCTTCCGGTTCCGTCGAGCACGTACTATAGACCAGCACCCCTCCATGCCGCAAGCATGGGGCGACCGCTTCGAGGATCTGAGACTGGAGCGCCTGATGTCGAGGGAGCAATTGTTCGTCCTTCCGCCACTTCGCTTCGGGGTGGCGCCGCAACACCCCGAGCCCGCTGCAGGGCGCATCCACTAAAATCCGATCAACCAGCGGCTGGCCCCCTGCTGATTTCTTCACGGAGGGAACCCATTCACGGGGCTCTCGGACATCGCCGGCGATCGGCACGACGTTCTGAACTCCGAGCCGGCGACAATTGGTTTTCACTAAATCCAACCGAGCCCCGCTCCGATCAACGGCGTAGATGGTCCCCTTGTTCTGCATCAGCTCAGCCAGATGGGTCGATTTTCCTCCCGGCGCCGCGCAGGCATCGAGCACGATCTCGCCAGGCTGAGGATCCAGGAGGAGCGGCACCAACTGGGCTGCTTCATCTTCGACATAAAAGGCGCCCTCTTGGAAGCCGGGAAGCGAGGGCACAGGGCCTCCGTCTTCGAGCACGATACCGAACGGGCTTACAGTGGTCGGCTTGGCCGTAATGCCAGCCTGGACAAATTTTTCGAGGAGCGTGTCTCTGGTCGTGACCAGTTGGTTCACCCGTAGCGTCATCGGAGGCGCAACGCTCACCCCTTCGCAAGCAGCTTCCGCAGCGGCAGGCCCCAGCCGCTCTACCCAGCGCCGGCTAAGCCAGGTCGGAATCGAATACTTCACAGCGAGGGCCTGAGCCGGATCCTGGTCCATGCTGGGCCAGGGCTCTGGAGGATGACGCAAGAGCGAGCGCAGCACCGCATTGACGAGACCGCTCCAGTCCCTGCCGACTGTGCCGGCAAAAGCTCTGGTAAGGTTGACTGATTCGTTGACGGCAGCAGACTGCGGAATACGATCGAGAAACAATAGTTGATAGGCCCCGAGACGAAGCACCATCTGCACGGCGACGGGCAGGCGAAGCAGCGGCTTATCCAAAACCGGTTCAAGCCGCCAATCGATGGTCGCAAGCCGCCGCAAGACTCCATAGGTGAGCTCTACTGTAAGAGCCCGATCCCTACCATCGAAGGAGCAGCGAGCGAGGGCTCGGTCCAACAACACATCGACTCCCTCCTCGCTCTTCTCGGACTCCACCAGCAACGAGAGGGCGATTGCACGGGCTGACGGTGCGGTCTGGGCAGTAAAGATGGATCGAGGACCAGATGCCATAGGTGACTCAGGGGATACTCAGATTATTGAATGAATAACCAGGAAACTAGAAAGGAACCGGTCCCCCTAACTGCAATCCAACGGCAATCGGGTGGCCTGCCAAATATTGAGAGACAACCATGCGGCGACTGTTGGCCGGCTGCAACTCCAGCAGGGCAAGTACTCCCTCCCCCGTGGCGACATGAATCGCCTCGTTGGTGACAGCCACCACTGCCCCTGGAAGCTTCGTAATTGGGCCAGGGAGGGCTTGGGCTCGCCAGATCGTCCAACGGTCGCCCCCCGGCACAGCTGTATAGGCTCCAGGCCAGGGAGCAAGGCCACGAATCCGGTTGGCCAGAGCCACGGCTGACATGGTCCAATCGATGATCCCATCTTCCTTTTTCAGCAAGGGAGCCATGGTCGCCTGTGAAGAATCTTGCGGCCGCGGCAAGAGGGTGCCTGACTTGAGTCGGGCAATCGTTTCGACCAGCAATCTGCCTCCGAGTTCAGCCAAACGTGGAGAGAGAGTGCCTGCCGTATCCTCAGGGGTAATAGGGATGGCTTCTTGAAGCAACATCGCGCCGGTATCCATCCCCTCATCCATCAGCATGGTCGTAATGCCTGTTTCCGTCTCACCGTTGATGATGGCCCATTGGATCGGACCGGCGCCGCGATATTTTGGAAGGAGAGAACCATGCACATTGATGCAGCCGCGCGGAGGAAGCGAGAGGATAGCCGGAGGTAAAATGCGCCCAAACGCCGTAACCGCAATGAAGTCCGGCTTCCAGCCAGCCAGAGTCTGGAGAAATTCAGGATCCTTCATCTTAAGTGGTTGCAGCAGAGGAATGTGCGCTCGCTGAGCCAGAAGTTTTACCGGTGACGGCGTGAGGATTTGCCCGCGCCCTTTCGGGCGATCCGGTTGTGTAACCACCCCAACAACAGAATCGTCCGACTGCAACAAGGCCTCAAGAGAAGCAACCGCAAAGTCTGGTGTGCCCATAAATACAAGACGCATGTTATCGCTTTAGCATTGCAGGTGAGCGAAAGCAACTTGGTTGCGAAGTGCGTGGCTTGACTTGCCGTTCAACGCTTTGTTAGCATCCTCCTGCGGGGTGGAGCAGCCCGGTAGCTCGTTGGGCTCATAACCCAAAGGTCAGAGGTTCAAATCCTCTCCCCGCAACCAACCAGTTCTTTCTACTTCGTTACAACGCCTCATGACCTGAATCCAAGCCGGGCTTTCGCTCGCCATTCGGCTGCCAAGACCTTGTACGAAATTGTGGTATGCATTGGACGAATCCTCTTCCGATGCTATATTGCGTCCTGCAGGCACAAGACGTGAGGAGTTCCATGCACTTCGTCCGCATCGGCAAAAAAGCCCTCAATCTCGATAGCGTCAGCTACTGCGAAGCACAGATTTGGCAAGATGAGATGTCGCTCAAGGTCTACTTCGCCGGATCCGCAAACAATACTCCGCTAGTCTTCGCCGAAGAAGATGCCAAAGAATTGTGGAAGTACTTGGATTACGTCGCTGAAAAACCTGTCTAACGCCTCTTCCCCCGTCAACATTCTGATTGCACCTTTCGTTGTGCTCATGAATCTCTCCAGACGCTTGAACTCGAACTCTAGTACCGTTGGCCTGCGCGCAGAGACGGATCGGTCATCACGACCGGCATAACCCAACCGTCTTTCTTATAGCCACGATAGTAGACGAGCACCCTTTTCACATAATCCTGTGTTTCCTTATAGGGCGGGATCTGTCCATATCGATCCACCTTGCGTTCCCCCGCGTTATAGGCAGCCACGGCTAACCGGAGATTTCCGTGGAACCGATCCAGAAGGTAACGCAAATGTTTGGCTCTACCGGTAATATTGTCGTTCGTATCGTACAGGTTTCGCACGCCATGACGGATAGCGGTTTCCGGAATCAATTGCATCAGGCCTACCGCTCCTGCCCTTGAAACCACTGTCGGATTAAAAGAAGACTCAGCCTTCATGACCGCAAGAAGCAAAGCCGGTTGAATCTGGTACTGCTGTGCCGCTCGACTAACCGCTTGTTCAAGCTCCAGGTCCGCCAGCCCATGGTGATAGCGGGCCTTGTGGCGAACGGCTGTAACAGAATCATCTGTCTCTCGATTCCCGAGGTCCAACACATTCGCGGGACCGGCGTATCCAAATACCGGCTCGTCGGCGAGAACAGAAGGCGCTGATGACACCATTAATATCATCACTATGCAGGCAAGAAACCTGGCAGAACCTAAGGGGATGAAGGTTATAATCCCGGAGCTGTTTCCAGATGATTCGTTGTACGCCTCAACTCTGTTCATCTTGCCTCCTCCCTATGCCGAAACCTCTGCTGCCCATGGCTCGGCCTTCATGTTACTCGGAAGCTCACTCGACCAGCTGTCGCTGTAAGCGCAGGTTCTATGCCGTCTTGCGGGGAGGGATAAATTATTACCTCTTGCATAATTTCAATAACTTGCAGCGACCAGTCGCTCCCTACTTTCTCGGGGAGATTAGGAGTGCGACCTAGCTTTTATTGGCTCCCCTTGCCGCACTTTGCGGCTCGGTGAAAATGCTGCGGGAGAGCCCCCTCTCCTATTTATGACCCCACAAATGAGGGGGTCTCTCGCCTCCCCAAGAAAGACTGTGCTACGCTCTGCTCTCCGGGTTATCTCACTGCGAAGGAATCGATTGTCATGACGAAGCTTCGGTACTGTGAACGAGTCGACACGCGCTTCCCCGTTATATTTGCCGGTGAGGCCTACGTGGGGGAGGGGACCGTGCTCAACGTATCGGTCCCAGGCTGCGCCATTCACAGTCGAGAGCGAGTACAGCCAGGCTCCTATCTTGAGATGAGAATACTCGTTCCTGACGCCCCGTCTCCGCTCCGAGTCGGGTTAGCCAAAGTGCGCTGGTGCGAGGGCCGACAGTTCGGTGTCGAATTTATCCAAATGCCCGGTGAAGACCAAGTCCGCTTAGGACAGCTCGTCAAAAAAGAAGTCCCGCTCGTATTGCCACCGCGGTCAAATGCATGGCAAGAAGCGCACTCCTAGTCGTCTCAACAGCCTCGTAAAGGATGACGGCACATGATGCGAAGCATTCTACTCACCGCAATGCTGCTCCTAACCGGTTGCGCAGAACCCTACACTGTGTTCCATAACCAGACAGGTAGCCCAATCATCCTCGGTCGCCGAGCTTATTCCTACGAAGGCTGCCTCTCCACAATGCGAGAGGAAGCAGACCGAATGGGGGTTTCGCTAAGCACCATTCAGGTAAAAGGATCCTGGGAAGGTCGGTCCCTCCTCTGGCCCTTCGAGGCAGGGTATGCGTGCGAAGGGGCCATCGGCCCCGAACGCCTCCCACGCGGACCCTATCCGAACGTTCCACCCCTCTCACCTCAAGGATAGTAACGCCCGCTTCCCACTCTTTTTGGGTTCACCCACATTTCTAAAAACCCAACAGAAATTTCTTCTTATCAATCCCCCAAGAGAGCTGTTGACAATACCACTGCTGGAGCAGTATCACTCGGCTAACACTACTGGATGTAGCCCATGTGTCCATTCTTGTACTCTCTCTTCGCTTCCAGCCAAAAGCCCAAACCTACGAAAGGAGGTGGCTCACGTTGAGCTCGCCGCGCTACTCACTTTTCAGGACCCGATAGCTGTAACGTTCATCGGTAAATTCGCAGAAGTGTTTGATTCGCCGGCCGCACGCTATGTGCAATAATTTTATGTAGAAGGAGTTGCCATGGAAGACCTGGTCATCGAAGAAGAAGGCGCCTCATCCGCACTGAAAATTACGCTTGGGGATTTTCTCGTGTTCAGCAATTGGATGAATCAAACAGAAAAATCCCTCGATCGTGCTGAAGCCTTGCCAACCATTCCCGACTTAGACTCTGGCAAGGTCAAAGGCTGGGTCCAGCTCGTGCAGCGACTTGAGGAACGTTTTCGCCGGAGCGAAGAAAAGAAGCTGGCGCTTGAAGCCAACGTGATCGCACAAGAAGCCCAGTTGGGACAGCTCCTGTCGCACTTGCACGCCAATATCGCCTCGCTCTATGACAACCTCGGACAGTCGCAAAAAGCTGAGGAGGTTCGGCGCCGAGCTGAAGCGCTTCATGTAGCGTAGAACTAGAACGCTGCATCCCGAATCGTCTGACGCAACTCCTCATGACCGCTTCCTATGGAGCGACCATGGGAAGAGTTGCGTTGGGTTGCGTCTAGTTGCGAGGGATAGTTATGTCCTAAACCCGGAAGAAAACCTCACAGGTTTTCCGCATTTGCTTTGTCCGCCCTCTCCTCTTGGCTATAATCACACTGCCGAATCTGCCATGTTCCTCAGAGGCACCTGACAAGGAACGAGACGCCGAACGAGATGGATTCACTCGGCAGCGGGGGAGTTGGATGATCAAAGTGCTCCTCGTCGAAGACAATGATGTCGACGCGCAACTCACGCAAGATCTCCTGTCTGAATGGAGCATCGAGGAATTCAAGATCACTCGCGTGAAAACGCTGGGAGAGGGGCTTGCGCTACTCGGTCGTGACCGGTTCGACGCCGTGCTCTTGGACCTGTCTCTCCCGGATGCCTTCGGTCTCCCGACCGTCAGACAAGTCCACGCCACAAGTCCAACGATTCCGGTCGTCGTCCTAAGCGGTGTCAGCGACCAAAGCTTGGCGCTTCAAGCCGTTCAACAGGGGGCACAAGATTACCTCGTCAAAGGGCAAGGCCATCCCGAGCTGTTAGCTCGCTCCGTACGTTATGCGATTGAACGGAAACGCGCAGAAGAACGCCTGACCTACCTCGCGCAATACGATCACTTAACTGGGCTGGTGAATCGAAGCCTCTTTCGCGATCGGCTGATTCAAGCCATGGCTCGTAGCAAGCGACTCCAACAACCGATTGGACTCATGCTCCTCGATCTCGATCGGTTCAAGGCCGTGAACGACACCTTCGGGCACGACATGGGTGACGACCTGCTCAAGGCCGTATCGGAGCGTCTCAAGACCTGTGTGCGTGAAGTCGATACCGTGGCCAGGATGGGCGGGGACGAATTCACCATTATTCTGGAAGGCGTTTCCTCTGATCAGAATATCCTGCTGGTGGCGAAACGCATCACGGAGTCGATCGCTACGCCGTTCGAACTACAGGGCCATCACATTTCCATCGGAGTCAGCATTGGCGTGACGATTTATCCGCACGACGATCATCCCGTCGACGAATTACTAAAACATGCCGACACGGCAATGTATCGAGCAAAACAACAAGGCGGTAACAGCTTTCACCTGCACGAAGCCGCTGAGACGCACGCTCCGAACCTCCCCGCATAACATAGCCGCACGCTGCTGATCTCAAGAGCGCCGAAGGCCAGTACAGGCTCCTATCCTCCTCGACTTTCTCGTCTTCATTCCGCGCGACCAGCCTCAATGGCAGGTGTCCTCAATGCCCTACCCCGTCACCGTCCGATGTCACCCAGCGGCTGGTCTGTCACGATCAAGGTTCCTCGCGGATTGGGGGCAAGCATGTTTGAGGTGTCGAGCGCCTCCCGGCCAGGAGTTGGATGAGAGTCGGGAGTCATCACCATCCCCCAATGCTGATTCTCACTGCAGGTATTGTCGACGAGAAGCGCTTCCGCGTGATGGAAGAGGAGAATCCCGCTTAGCATGTTTTCACGGCACTGGTTCCTGACGAGCTCCGGATGGCTTCCTGAATCCCGAACCGCAATACCGAAATGGTGGTTACCCCTGCAGACATTGTCGGCAATCCTCGGCTGTGCTCCGGCAAACACAAATATCCCGGATTCCCGGTTGCCACACACTTCGTTCCCGACAAATGTCAGTCGTGATTGCGGCCCATAAATCACCACGCCGGAGAGAATACCCTCCGTGGCACGGCACTGGGTCACCGTACAAGAGGAGTCGAGCAAGTTCATCGCAGAATTTTGGTCACTTCCGACGTATCGAAACGTGATGCCGGAAATGCGCCCACTGGGGACCTGCTGGAGATAGAGCGGCCCACCGCGACGGGAAAAAATCTGCACGTCGTCTCGGCCGGCTCCAACTAAATGTATCGGTCGCCCCGTGACAAAGACTTTATCCTCATAGATCCCTGGACGAACAAACACCTGGTCCTGCTCACCAGCATCGAGAAGCGCCGCACTCGGTCGCGGATAAGCGTCGACGTCATTCGCGTCGACGATCAAAGTCTTTCCACCGAGTGGATTCACCGGAGGCTCAGCTTTCATGTCCACATCTCTTCACCCTCACAGGATTGGTTCTCTACTCTCGTCCACTGGCTCAAAATCAGGAGCGGCATTATTTCGAGCACATCCACTCAAGTCAAGTTCAGCTCAAACCGTTGATGACCGCCACGTCAACTCAATCGCGGTCTCAATTTTGTCAAGCCAGGAATCACACACACATCGTACAAATCTGTCATCCGGGCAGGACTGGCACTCGGCAACTTCTGCCATGGAGCGATGCCAACCTACTGGATTCACATCTGTTTTAGCCATGCCGGATCGCTCGTATGGTGGCATGGCGATTGCGGTATTAGGAGGATATGGGTACTGAGACCAGGCTGAGCAGTATGGAGGCATTATGATGACAATACTGAAAATTGTGCTCCCAGGAATTATGGCGTTGCTGCTCTCGTTCAATCCCGCTGTTGCTGCACCGTCCCACATGCAAGACTCATCTCGGCACCTCTATGATCGAGTGATGGAAGAGTTTAAACATCGTGATTACGAAGCCGCACTGGCGGGATTTCGATTCTTTCTCGAACTGCACGGGCAATCCTCTTTGGCCGCCAACGCGCAGTATTGGGTGGGAGAATGCCAATACCGGCTCGGACGCTATAAGGAAGCCCTGAAGTCATTCTACAACGTCGTGTCCGACTATCCGATGAGCCAAAAACTTGCAGCATCTACGCTCAAACTTGGCCAGACCTACGCCAAGATCAAGGATCATGAGAAGGCCCGCATGATGTACGAGCGAGTCATCGATCAATATCCCGAGAGCGCAGAAGCCGAACTGGCGAGAAAAGCCATTGACGTCGCTGCGATGCGAGATGTGGAACCAACAACACAGTTGGTTGGCACCGGCCCTGGCGAATAGAGTTGCGTCCTAGCGGTCACTCGACTTCGCCGACGCCAAGCAGCTGAGCCAGCTGAGGCACGGTATAGGACGTATTGGGCTTCAAGGTAGTCAAGGTAATGCCCGCTGCCTGCAGAACAGCCTGGATCTCGCGAGTTCGAGTGACCTCCTGTGGCTGAGGGGGGAACCCTTCCTCGAGCAACACAACCTGCTCGGCCGCCTTCGTGCCTGGGTGAACCAACACAAAGTCGAGTTGCTTCAGCGCGATCTGTCTCAACACCTGAGACCGAACCTTTCCCTCCGCCTCGACGCTGACAACAGACCAGAGTGGAACCCTCGCAAAAACAAGATAATGGTCTTCCACAGCCAAACGTATGAGATTGTAGAGCATGAGGTCGGTATCGGTCAGCAAGGGCTGAGGCCGCAGCGTCACGCCGGGAGGAATCACCATACTCTCTTTCCTGGCCGGCTCACTGCTTGATGAAATCATCAGGCGCCAAATCAAAAACACCAGAGACGCGATGGCAAATCCGATAACAATATTCTCCATCATGTCACTATCGCGCCGGAAAGGATTCACGCCAGCGTGGTCCGTTCGGCACAATCGTGCCAAGAATCACGGGATGCGTGGCTCCCGTCACTGACGGAAGATTGCCCCATTGGCCGGTCATGGTTTGGTACGCCAACAATGCGAAGGCCACTGCTTCAAACGACTTACTATCCCACCCCAGGGCTTCGAACGTGGTGACCGGCACCGGAGCGAACACCGTCGCGAGATGCGTCATGATCGCCCGATTGCGGACGCCGCCGCCGCCCACCACCACCTCATCGATCTCCCCGTTGATCCAGCGCCGCGACGTCCCCACCGCTTTGGCCGTCCACATACTGCAGGTCGCCAACAAATCCTCGATCGAAAGCCTCCGTTGCTGTTGAATCGCGACCAGCTCCTCGATGAGATCGGGGCCAAACGCTTCCCGTCCGGTCGATTTCGGTGGTCGTTTGGACAGAAACGGGTGAGCGAGCAACTTGCCCAGCAATCGTGAATCGACCTGCCCCTTCATCGCTAACTTTCCATCGCGGTCCATCAACAGCCGCCCGTCGGTCACGCGCACCATCAGACTGTCCAGCACCATATTAGCCGGCCCCGTATCGAAGGCCTGCACTCCGCTCAGACGCCCCCCCTTCGGCACATAGGTCACGTTGCTGATGCCCCCGAGATTCACGATCAATCGTGCGCGGCGCGCATGTTTCAACAGCAAGGCATGCGCGGCTGGCGTGAGTGGAGCCCCTTGGCCTCCTGCAGCAATATCCCGCGGCCGAAAATTCGCAACCGTGGTAATACCCGTTCGCTCGGCAATCACGGCAGGCTCGGCAATTTGGAGGGTTGAACGGATCGAGCCGACACCCGGCGCATGAACGCCGTGCGGAAGGTGGTGCACGGTTTGCCCATGCGAACCGATCAACGTCACATCGCTTGGCTGAAGTTTTGCCTGCCGAATCACATGCAGCGCGGCATTGGCGAACCATTCACCGAGCAGCGCATTGAGATGGCAAATATCTGCGACCGTCCCGGAAACAGAGGCGGAGAGGATACGCTGCTGTAACGAACGTGGATAGGCCAGCGTATGCGCGGCCAGGGTTCTCGCCTTCACGGCACGACCCCGCCCGGTAATGTCCACAAGTGCGGCATCGACACCGTCACCGGATGTCCCAGACATCAGTCCAACTACATGCATGTACGACGTCCTCCAATGGCTATCGAGCAAGCGCTGCAAAAGGCCTACGCTAATGGAACTGTTCGGTGGGGTCAAGCAGACACACGATTCTCAGGCTAGCAGGCTAAGAAATAACCACGTTGACACAGCAAAACCCCAAGGCCTACACCCCGGAATAAGAAGAGACCTGTCTGCGCGAAGCCGCTTCGGCGAAGGAGGGAAGGACGCTGGCGTATTTTTTCAGCATCCTGCTAGACAGGCGCAATGACCAACCGTATGATGGCCAACGCTGCACAAAAACAATTTCTCAAGGATCGCATGACTGCGCGGGACCTCATCGAGACATGGGCACTCCGGCTTGAAGCCGAGCAGAAACGGGTGGGCACCTCAGCGCTTGACCAGCCCATTGCTCAGGTAGCAGGCCGGCTACTGCATACCATCGGCACCCTACACCTCTACGAGCTGACGCTCCCGCATGGCTCGTCCATTGAGCATGACACGCCCCTCTCCATTATCCCTCCGGACGACATGGAGCCAACAGAAGGCATCGTACTTGGCGGGCAAGGTAACGTGATCCTTGTGCAGACCTTCGATGCGATTGGACAGTCCTGCGCCAACGCGACCGTGGTTCCCGATCGTGCCGGGCTTCTCGCTACGTCGGCCAAGCGATTGCGCGACATGCTTGCGCAGCCAGACGCCTTTCGGCTCGGTCCAGCAGACCGATTGGCTCCCCTCCTCGAGACGACGACGGAAGCAGGAGAACTGTCCGGAGCAGGACCTGGCTCCTCGATTCTCATGACCATTTGGTCAAACGAACTTTCAGTACGCCGACAGCGATTGGCGGCCCTCGTCATCGAACTGATTCGTGCGAATAAACGCATCCTGCTGGTCTCTCCCGATCACCAGGCGGCGGATGCACTCGTCGGAACCATCGCGCGGGCCATGAAAGCCGTCGGGCTCACGTATAAAACTTGGGTCAGTCGCTATGAAATGACCTTGGCCCACCAGGCCGAGGGTATCGGGATTCAGGAACTGGGGTTCGAAGCCCAGATGCACCAGTTCTATGCCAAATCTCGCGCCGACAAGGCCGCGCTCCGTCGCAAATACGAGCGGTTTCGCGAGTTGACCCCTGTGTTGGCCTACAAGGGGCAGAAACAAAAGGATCTCGATGAAGTGCGCCTTCTGGAATGGCGCTTGCTCACGCAGCGCACTGACATACAGAACAAGATCAAAGACGTGACTGCCACGCTGGCTGAATACGAGAACCTCCCGCTCTTTCGACGGCTCAGCCTGCAGGCCGTCGGGAAAAACGTCGAATCGCTGCATCAATATCTCGAACTGTACGAGAGCCAATGCGCCGAATTGAAGGGGGAGCTCGATGTCGCCAAGGTGCGCATCGACGAACTCGTGCCGGAGGCCGCTGTGCCGAAAGACATGCGGCCGGAGTTTGACGAACTCAAAGAAGACATCGTCCACCTGGGCGGGACGAAAAAGATCCGAGAATTGCTTGCGGCAGAAGAAGACACGAACCGCCAGGCCTTCATCCAAAATCGTCGGCTCGTGGTCACCACCGCATCTCGAGTGCTGAGCGATCCCCTGTTCAACCGCGTCCGGTTCGATGTCTTGATCGCCGATGAGGCGCCCTGGATCGCAGCGGCCCCCTTGCTCGGCGCAGCCGGACTCGTCCGGGAGCGGATCGTGATCAGCGGAGACACCAGGGACATCGCAAAGGCCGACCTCTGGGCCTCACGAGCGGCGCAAGCCAAGTAATTCAAGCCCCTTGCTTGACGGGGACCTCAATAATTCAGGATAATCCCCCTCCACCTCGATGTGCCGAAGTGGCGAAACTGGCAGACGCACTAGATTCAGGGTCTAGCGCCCGCAAGGGTGTGCGGGTTCAAATCCCGCCTTCGGCACCAACTCTTCTCTTCTCCTGAAGTTTCAATCACTTCTCTCTCACGCGGTGCTCCACCGCTCACGGATGGCTAACCGCCCATTGAAAGTGGCTATAGAGATTACTGGCCGTGGTGCAATGGTACCGCGCATATTTCCAGGGGTCTTCTTCGCGGAGCTCGATCAGAACGTAGTTGAGCTCCCCCTTCGCTCCGTCGATGATTGGGCCGGGATCCATGGTGGCAGGCAGGTTCTGAGGCAGGAACTCCACCGTAAAAACATGATCGTGCGGCGCCGACACGAACGCGACAAGGTACGACGTCTTCGGATCCTCGATATCTGACACATAGCGGATCTTCAGGTGGGGCTGGCTTTGGTCGACCTGGCCCTCGTGCCAGCGCCAGAGAGGGTCTATATTGGCCTCAGAGCGTTCGATCATTTCACTTCAGATAGAGTTCTGCGACATGATTGGCAAAGACCGCGACGTCCAGGTACACCTCGGAGAGCGCCCGGATCTTGCGGCGCGCGTCGGCTTCCTGCTCTGAGGTGATGTGGAGCAAGCTCAGTAGTGCACTCAGGTCTTCGCCACTCCCCTTGCTGAGGTCGGTCATGATAGTTGTATAGCGCCGAACAATGAAGGCTCTGGCTTTGTCACCCTGGCCCGTCAGCGTCGAGTCTTCAACCCCGCTGCCTCCATCGGGCGTTAGTGTGACGAAGTACTGACTGAGCGAATACTCATTGATGGCCCCGGACATGCTGTCCGTCGTCGTTCCAATCAGCCCGCCGAACGCGATATTGCCCCAAAACCATGCGTCTAACGTCGTTGCCATCTTCATCGTGACGGGCTTATAGCCCTGCTTCGAAAAGGTCACGGTTTGATGTTCGACTTTATCCAGTTGCAGCGTGAGCGGGGTCTTGCCGAGGATTCTGACCTCGTCTTTCCACATGTAATCGGTCGATGAATCGCGAACCCGTTGCGTCACCGTCACCACGACATCGTCAGGACTGGACTGAAAGCTCACTTCCTGCGTCGTGCCACTCATCATCGTGGCGCAGCCCCCCAACATTGCTGTCCAGACAAAAAGCATGAGACTGGCGAGCAGGGTCACACCTGTTTTCATCATGTCCTCCCTTAATGACCTTTGTTTGACGTTGTAGCTCTTCACCCATGCAACAGCCGGCCGAGTTTGACGGCCGCTTCCTGCTGCATGCTCGGCAAGGCGTGCGCGTAGACGTTGAGCGTGATCTCGATCCGCTTATGGCCGAGCCGTTCGGACACCACTTTGACGGGGACACCGGCTTGAAGCAAGAGCGTGGCGCACGTATGGCGGAGTCCATGGAAGGTGATCCGTCTGACCTTGGCGGATTCGACCAGCCGAGCGAATTCCCGCTCCCCCAGATTGTTCATCGTGAGCGGTCGCCCGAAATCACGGGCGAAGATCAATCCATGGTCCTGGTAGGACGTCCCGAGTAACAGCCGCTGAGCGGATTGCTGGGCCTTGTGCCGGCGGAGCAGCTCGATCGTCCGCTCGTCCAGGTCGATCATGCGGGACTTCCCATTTTTCGGTGGTCCGAAGAGCGGGAGCTGGCCCACCGTCCCCACTTTCACGAGTTGCCGGACAAGTGACAGGGTGCGCTTGTCGACATCGAGATCCGGCCACTTCAACCCGCAGAGCTCCGCCTTCCGAGCCCCAGCATCGATCGCCAGGGAGTAGAACGCCGCCTGCTGGATGGTGCCAGCCTTGGCCGTATCGAGAAAGCGCTTGGCCTCTTCGGCCTCCCAACAGTTCTGTGTGAGGGTGTCGTGGCCCTCCCGTTGACGGGGTTTGCCGATGACCAACGAGGCCGCGTTACGCGGGATGAGGTCCTGCATGACGGCCGACTTCAAGGCGTGGTGGAGAATGGCCTGATGCTGCTGCAACGTCGCCGGTGCGAGCGTGGAACTCTGATAGTAGGCTTGGATATGGCTCGCCCGGAGATCTGACAGCCGGTAGTGCCCCAAGGCTGGCGTGAGGCGTTGCGTGATCACGCTGAGGTAGGTTTCATAGGTCCGGATTCGCTTGTGTGGCTTGATCGCCGAATTCAACCACTCGACCAGCCACTCGGCGAGGGTCATCTTCGAGGGGCTGATGACCTGGCCACGGTTCAAGTTGTGCAGCATCGTGGCGAGCTCAGCCTGTGCCTCTTTCTTGGTACCCCGGATGGTCTTCCACTTCTGCACGCGTTTCGTGCGACCGGTGAGCGGATCCACGATCCGGCCGACGTCTAGGACGATCGTCCAACTGCCCGGGTACCGCTGAAAGAGATGCCCCCGCATGACGCCTCCCTATGCTGCCGTGACTTCACTGGGTTCAGCGCGGCGCCGCGCAAACTCGTACTGATGGCCTTGGGCAATCAGCTGCTCCATATGGCGAATGACGGCTGCCAAGAGCAGGCCCTGATCGATCACTCGCTTGATCACCCTATCGCGGGAGTGATCCCACCCTTCCTCATCCGTCAGCGTGTCGCGCAGCCGACGAAGTGCGCCGCACGAGTGATCGAGATCGTTCAGCACATCGCTCATTTCTTGAATCGGTACATCAAGGGCAAGCATGTCCATGGAAGACTCCTTTGGTTGGTTCTGGGTGAGATAGACGGATCTATCGAGCACAGCCGCATTGCAGTCGTTTAGACAGGTCCGAGGGACCCGGTCGGCAGCCGGCTCGCCAGCAAGCCACGCTTGTCCGCATTCGGTGCACTGGCGCATCCGTGGCTCAGAGTGAGGGTTGACCATCGGGGCCTCCTTGAATCAAGCGCAGGGCTGGCCGGGCCGTGGGACCATGGGCCGCGGCACCATTACCGATGTCAAATTCATCGAACGCCGTAATCCCCATTCGCTTGAGGAGGCACAGGTCGGGCCGCATCAAGCCCATCGCCATCCTGAGCATGCATTTCGTCTGGCGCGTCAACGGTGTCCGATGCTCGCGTTCGCTGGAGGCATTCAGTGCGGCATACAGGGCTTGATCCTCCGGTGAATCGCTAAAGTGCAGCCTGATTGTGTGGGCCTTGGGGAGAGGCGCTGCTGTGTCAGTGCTCAGGTAGGTCTTCATCGCTCACCGTCCTTTCTGCGCGTCAGGCAGGCGCGTGTAGGTGATCTGTGCGAGATAGCTGTTGGGATGATGCTGCCGGTAATCCCGAAGATCGGTGAGGGCCTTTCGTTTACAGCCGTATTGCATCGGTGACAGTGGCTCACAGGGATCTTTCCCCTGAGGATCGTGGCAGACCTGATACAAGGTGAGTGCGGGCTGTCGCGTCGCTGGCATCGTCAGGCCCTCCTTGTCTTCGGGATCTTCGGGAGCTTTGGGACTCTCGCGCTCTCAAAGATATTTTGTGCCGAGCGTCCGATCAGAGTGAGCTTGTGCTCAATCATCATGAGCGCCCCGACAGCCACAGAGGATTCACCCGCTTCGGTCAATGTTTCAATGGCCACGTCGACGACCGTTTTGACGTCCCGCAACTCAGCGGTCAGATCGTCGGACTCCATCACAATGGTCCTGAACCAGCTCTCGCTCGCAGCCGGCGCGCGCGCGTCATCGATGGACTCCTTGATTGGGACTGCCTTGGACATGGAAGGCTCCTTTCGTATGGGTCAATCGACCAGGTTGAACTACGCGGCCTTGTTCCGCCGCTCCTGCTTGAAATGCTGTTCGAGTAGATGCCGAATCAGCCCGCTAGCCGACGTGCCGCTCTTGCGCTGTGCGTCCAGCTTGGCTTTCAACGTGATGGGTACTGAGATATTCATCCGAATGGTTTTCATTGCTCATCCTCCAATGCTACAGATGATACATAACTGTATCAATTGATACACCAGTGCGTCAAGTGGTGTTTGCCTGGATGGTCTGTCCTTGCTACACTCCCGCCCCATGCCTCGAAAATCACCTGCCAAAGACGTTGGGACGCTCAATATTCGTGACGTGCCGAAAGACTTGCTCTATCGCGTAAAACTGGCAGCCGCGGTGGAGCGGCGCACCGTCAAAGGCTTTCTCTTGGCCCTCGCTGAGGAGCGCATTCAAGACTTGGAGAAAAAGGGGCTACTGCCCAAGTCATAAGGCAAGACGTTTGCAGTTCGTATAGCGGGGGAGGCCGCGGCCCTTCTCTTATCCTGTCAATTCGCGCGTTTCTAACCATGGGGCCCGAATAGGATATTCGTCTTCACGCCGTCCACGTCTTCAGGATCCTCGCCCCCGGACAGCCGGGATAGTCGCCCGGCGTAAGTGCCACCTCAACGAGTTCGCCCCCGCCAATCGGCTCGTCAGGCTTGCGGAACAGGACAGGGCACGTATGCGTAAAGATCTGTTGCTGAAGGCCCTGCCACGCCTTGTCGGCCAGTGGCGAGTCAAAGAGTTCCGCCTCGCTAAGAATCCACTGTCCTTCCGTAAAATCAGGCGGCTCCATGCCAACCCTCTCGAAAGCCTCCTTCTCCGCCCCTGAACCCAAGAGAAAGCTATAGACGCTCCCGACAATAAAGCCGGTATGCGAGAGCGTGAGCGGGACTCTTGTCGGATAGGGCAGCAAGACGCGAGAGGGCTGGAGGCGTGGGTTGCCATGGAGTCGCGTCACGGATTCGTCCATGAGGACAAACCGGAATCTGCGCCCACTTGTTGAGCGGCGAGGACGAGCCATTTCCTCGTATTCCTCAAAGTAGGTCGGTAAACCAAGCTCATGCTGCCAGTCGCGCCCCTCCACGATGCCCTGTTCTTGGATGATTGCAACAGTCACGTTCGGCAGTCCGTCGAGCGTGACCCGGCCGTCTGGCTGGTGTATGTACTGAATACGGCTGAGGTGCGCAGGGTGTGTCATGCGGCCTCCTGCAGAGCTCGTTGTGGCATCGGCTGAGAAAGGGGCCGACGAGGGAGCGGCACAGGAATCAAGCCATTAATGGCTAATGTCCCGACGATGGAGACGGCGGCCCCTGCGATGGCCCCAGTCATGGCCACGCTCATCCCTAGAGCTCCTATCGCCCAATACTGCTGCGTCACAACCGACGCGACGACCACCGCCAGCATCGCCACAATTCGCAGGGCGTCCTTCCCTTGTCCGCCGCCGCCCCCTCCGCCCATCGGGACGGCGCGGATAACGACGGATTGCCCGGCGCATGGCACGGCATATTCCCACTGAGCCTGCTCGATGTATTTGCCGTCAATGAAGACGCGGGCGTTGAGATTGTCCGGTATCCAGCCTAATACGCGAAGATGATCGGCGACGGTGCCGCCTTCCGGCACATACCGATCGATCCGATCCTTCTCCGTCGATAAGATGTGGGGGCAAGCAATCATTCGGAAACTCTGGTTAACGGGGTTCACGGGCTCCATCACAGGCCCTCCTTTGTATTGAACTGGGCGTTGAACTGGCGGCGTAGTTCCTCGAATAGGCAATCGTTCGCTGCCTGCTCCACAGCCTCCAGCTGCTGCCTCATCCTTGCCATGTGTACGCCTAGCTTGTCGCATCGCTGAACGAGTGAAGCCTGGGCTCTCTGCAGCCGATCGACGTCGTTGGGGTCAGGAGTCTCGCCTCGGAGCTTCGCTTGTTCAAATTCAGCCTCCTGCCTATTCAGGATTCGGCCCTCCGCGTCGATGTCTTCGATTACCTGAGCCAACAGGCTCATCACCGCCTTCATATCGTCCTGCATCATCGCCCTCTGGCGTTCAAACTCGTCGAGAGGGGGTTTGCCTGGGGTGTGCTCGTCGGACATAGTGACTACCTTCTTTCGTGTGTCTTCAAATGGTTACGTGGTGCTGGTGTCGAACCCTGTCTTCGCCTCATGGCACCTTGGTCAAGACACTCATCTTCAGCTTCACTTCTTCGATCGAGAGGGCGACCATGCCATGTGGTGCCTGTACGCTGAACCCGCCCTTCGTCTTGCCGGTCTTCTTCTTCGGATTGATCGGATAGCCGCCGTGTTCCAGCACGATGATGTAGGGGAGGTTGTTGGTGATCCACACCGGCTCCGTGAGCTTGCGGCCGGCCGCGAGTGCCCGAGACGCTTTTGCGCTGATGTCCGCCTCAGTGATCGCCGGCTGGTTGTCCGGTGCTACGGTGAAGACGGGCTCGCCGATCGAGATATTCCACGACGCCCGCGCCCGTCCGGTATCCACTGGGGTTTTTTGCACGATCCTGGTGAACAGATCGAAGGCGACCTTCTTCACCACCGTGTCGAAATCGATCCCCACTTGCTTGGCGAATTTGTCGAGATCTCCCTCGAACTCAAAGATTGTTCCCATGTCGTTAGCGTCCCACCGGTTGAGGCCTCGAGCCGAAGCGCTGCATGTCTTTATCGAACGACCCGTCGGCGAACCCGGCCTTGACCTCTTGACGAATCATGATCCGGATCTGTTGCTTACCGTCGGCGCCGGTCGAGCGCTGCGCCTCCACCTTCGCGCCCTGGACCTGGTTGATCACCTGAATGTCGATTGGGACGGACACCTGGGTACCCTGTCCCGTTGAGCCAGCTGAGGCCATGGCTCCCGCAAACTTCATCGTGACAGGGATCGTGCGACCGTCCGGTAATGGCACGAATGCCTCCGACTGCGCCCCTTCCCCGAAGATCGCCATTTGCGGCCGTGTCGTGACCCCTCCGCTGGCGTAGCGCTCCATGGGCATGATGCCGCCGAAGCGTTGAGGCACCACGTTGACCGTATCAGTGGGGATGAGCCCTGGAGACTCCCCGCCGCCGCCCCCGCTTCCAAAGAACCCTGATAGCGCCGAGGCCCCAGGCTTAATGATCCCGACGGTCATCATTTGCGCCATCATCTGCGAGACGATCTGTTTGGTGAAGTCGAGCACCCCCTGCAATACATCCTTGAACCCTTTGAACTTGCCTTCCATGCCGTCGAAGAAAAACTTCTGAAACCCCTGTTCCATCCCCTGCGCGGCTCGCCGGGCCATATCGGACGCCATGTCGAACCCCGTTTCAGATTTCTTCACATAGCCTTGCATGCCTCTCGCCCACCCGTCGAAGAAGCTGCCGTTTGCCCGTTCGGCGGCAAGGATGTCTTTGGCGTTGAACGATTCAACGGTGCCTTCGACGTAATTTCTGTTCAGCGTGGGGTCACCACGGACTGCAATGTCACGCGCGCCTTCAATGTCACCAGACTTCCGGAGAAAGAGAATCCTATCCGCTTCATCATGAGTCAGTCGCAGCTTGAAGGCCAATTGATCACGCAACAGCACGCGTTCCTTCACGGCCATTTCTTGGTCACTCGCATACCGCGCGACCCCCATATCGACCTCGCCCTGGTAGTAGGTCTGGAGCCCGTCCAGATCCTGCTGCCGCAGCGACTCTTTGATCTCGTAGTCAGACTTGAATTGAGCCACGAGGCGCTGACCGAGCCGCTCTTGTACGGCACCTCGGGCGATGGCATTCTCCTCGGTGCTTTGCGTTGAAGAAATTCCAAACGCCTGAGTGTTGCTCTTGATGGCTTGATTGATGTCGAACACCTTGCTCTTGTAGCGCTCTTCTTCCTCGATCCGTTCCTCTGTCGATTTGAAGCCGATCTCGACGCGCTGCGCGTGAAACTGGTCTTCCAACTCCTTTTCACGACTCAGCATCTGACCGGTAGCCGCCAGTTCTCGCAGCCGGAGCGTGCCCTTCATACTGACGAGATCTTCCTGGGTGACGAGTTGCCGTTGCGCATCGAACTCGAACAGCCGGCCGGCTGCAGCGAGTCCCGTCTTGGTCTGGTCGAGATCCGCCTGCATTCCCTTCTCACGTCGCTCCCGTTGAGCGTCCAGCTGTTTGCCTCGGAAGTCGGGCGCTAAGGTAGTCCCTAAACTCGGATCGAAACGCGGATCTTTGTCGATGACTGCCTTGTCGATCCCGGGAGGGGGAGGCAGAATGCGGAGGTTCCGGCTTTCCCCTTCTCGACGGATCACCCCGATCTGTGGAGGATCGAGTTTGTTGGGCATCATGAAGTTGGCAGCGGCTCTCCCGCCGGCCACGAGGTCTTCGATGATTTTCTGCAGAATGTCGCTCGTCGCCGTGAGTTTGGGTATCAGGGCCGTCCCAATGTCGGTACCGAGCCCGCTGAGCGTTTCTTTCAAGCGAGTCGTGCTTTTGTTCCATGCGTCCGTTTGGGCCACAACCTTGCTGTCGAGCGTGATGCCGAGCCGTTCAGCTTCCTTCGTCTGCGAGAGCAAGGCATCTTTTCCGGCGCGTGCCATGTCCTGCATCTGATCGCCAAGGAGCTTGCTGATAACCGTGCTCTTGGCCCCGTCGTCGTTGAACATCTGCAAGCGGTCGACAACGTCCAGGAACACGTCACCCGTGCCCCTGAGATGGCCGCCTGTATCGGTCACCGACACTCCCAGCGCCTTGAAGAGCCGGGCGCCGTCGCCGGTCCCGCTGACCATCTCGATCATGTTCTTGTTGAGGGTCGAGAGCCCACCGCTCAAACCCTGCACCGAGGTGTCATTCAATCTCGCCGCATAGGCGAATGCCGAGGCCTCGCGCGTGGCGAGGCTGGAGTGCTGAGACAGGTTCTTGATCTCGCTGACGTACTTCGCGGCAGAATTGGCGGTATCGAACAGCGCCTTCCCCACGACACCAAGGCCTCCCACGATGCCGCCCGCGAGAATGGCCCGGGCACTGAAGGTTTCCAGGAAATCGGTATTGAGACCATGGGCACTTCCTCGGATATCATCGATCGCCTTCTTCACGACCGCGGCCCCGCGTTCCGCATCACGCGGTTCGATTTTGACGCCTAGAACAGTTTCCATGGGTTATGCCCTCTTTTGATTTGATTTCGGTGAGCGCGACTCATAAGTCCTTGTTGTTGGGGCCTGCCTGGCCTGGGTTCGAACAGATCATTCGGCCACCGCTGATTTGAGATAGAAGCCGATAATGTTGTGAGGCATGAGAGACCGTCCAGTCATGAAACCCTCCCATTGCTCATCTGGGTCGTCTCCGTCGCCCATGAAGCAGGAGACTACCGCGCCGGCAGGGACTTGCATCCAAGCCTCAGCGAACGCCCGTTCGTAGGCCGCTTGTGTATCGCAGCGGCCCAGCTCAATCGTCACCTCGCGGCACTGTGACGCGTCAGCGAGCTGATCGATCCGGCGTTCTAGACATTTGTGTTTCATGGCCATTGTTTATTTGCCCCTATCCGGCCTTCCCGGATCCAGTCATCTAGTTGGACAGGAGCGTGAGCGCGGATCCATGCTTCTATTTTCTTAGGTCGATTCAACAACAAGTAACCCGCTCGCCCTATCCGCCCTATGGGCGGATCCTCGAAGCGCACGGCTCCTGACTCCAGATCCTCGATGAAGAGCACGCCCCCGCCAACGGGTGGGGGACTCAACCGGTTAAGCCGTGCCAGTAGGCTTCTGCGCCTCATGTGACCCTCCCGCTCGAATCGTCATAGGACCCGTTGGCTTCAGTCGTCCCCCTTCACGATCGGCCTCCAGCTGGGCCATGCGTTCTTCAAGCTCGTGATCAACGATGGCATTGATCAAGGTGTTGCACAGCTGACCCATGCAGTTCGCTTTCTTCACGCTGATCCGGCCGCGATCGACTCGCTGAATCAGCCGCACGAGAAACCGTTTCACGTCGCCGATCGTCGCGGCTTCTGACAACTCGACCCCCCGGGGGGTGCTGGCCCTGCGTTGTGTTTTCGCCACGTTACAAACTCCTTCCTTGTCTGCAGCCGTCTGCACTGGGGCGGAGAAGCCCCCCGGACCTCTCCGCCGCGCCTGAGCCACGGCTATGTGACGTTCCTCGTCTCATCGTGGGTCAGGCCTTCTCGCTTCCGCCAAAGAGGGACGGAAAGTCATGCTCGATTTGCGCCAGTGAATCCGGTGCCTCCTGGCCATCCGGCCTAAATGTCTTGCCGAATACCTTGATGAATGCTCGATCGACAAGTTCTTCCTGCTCCTTGTCACTCAAAATGCGCGGTTCGTCGCTCATCGTCCGCCCACCAAGTGATGCCCGTCTTTGATCACGCCATGCGTGGGGAATTTGTTCACATCCTGGCCGTAGCTGCCCAGCCATCCTTGCAGCATGGTGGCGATCGCTCGAAGTTCTTGCCGCAGCACATCGAGGGATTGGAGCCGCAGCGATTCCTTCGGCTTGGTCTGCTCGATATGCTCCCGATCCACTCGCTCGACAATCTCCAGGAGAATCAGTGGCCGGCCGGGAGCCCGCTTGAACGCCCGGATGATTTCCGTCTCGCCTTGCGGAATCGCCATGGTGTAGACCTTCATACATTCCGGCTCGGACAGGCTTCGTAGCCAGGTCCGAAGTTCTTGTTCACGGAGCGCGAGCTCGATCTCGGTGAAGCCTTTCGGTGCATCAGGCAGCGCGAAGAGCACCGCGTGCAGTCTGGTGTAGGCGGCCTCCGCCTCGTCAGCCTTGGAGAATAACCAGGTAAAGTCCTTGAGCGTGGCCTTCGCGAGCTCATTTATCTTTTCCCCTATCCCTTGTTCTGAAAGTGCGGCATTCGTCCTGATGGCGTCGACCGCCTTCTCCATGCCGTCCAGGATCTCGATTGCTTTGCGCAACGTGGTTTCGTACCCCTCGCGGATGCCGTCGTCTTCGACCTTGGCGATAAACGTCTGCCATTGACGCAACATCGCTTTTCGACTACTGACAGGATTCACAATCGCGTTCGTTATCACGGGAACCTCCTTGTTGAGTTGAGGGCACGTTGTCTTTTTTAGGGTGTCCGATTTGTCCGGGTGTCAGTGACGGTTCTTCTGACAAGAGCCCAATTTTCCTATCGAGTCGAAGGCGAAGAGGCAGATGTGTTGCACAGGCAGCACGCGGCTTAGAGCCCTGATTCGGAGCGATTGGCTCTCCACATGGCCGCATGGTGTTACCGTAGGGGACGCTCCAGCAACACGTCGACGCTGATGTGCCGTTCATAATCGAGCGTGCCGGTAGGTTGTCTTCCCAGCGACGTTCCAAGAGCCACTTCGCAGGGGATGGGATGAAGCGGCCTCCGTCTCTAGTCCACTGGTCGGAAATCTTTGACTGCTCGATGGCGGTGTGGATCTTCGAAACGAGGTCGTGAGTGGGATTCAGCTTGCACCAGCACTTCTCAGCCTCACTCATCCCTTGCTTCCGAGGGTAGGCATTCCGGAACGCCTCAAAACCGTTCGCACTCAGAGAGTGGCGGTTCTTTGATGATTCTACTGACGGATTGGGTGACATGGGCGTCACCCCCTGTTGGTCGCAAATGTCACCCCCCACTGTCGCGGATGTCACCATGACATCTTGTCCTAGTGACAATTTGTCACCGAGTACAATCCTGTAGAGATTGACGGCATGCGGCCCCTTGTTTTTAAGGACGACCAGCTCACCAAGGCCCTGTAGCCGATCGATAGCACGCTTCACCTGGCGTGGGGAGAGACGCGCTTTCCTGGCTAAGGTTGGAATTGCCGGAAAGGCGAGCCCCTTGTCGTTACTAAAATCTGCAATTGCCAATGCCACTAAGAGATCTCCCGATTTCGCCTTGCTGTGCTGCCATACGGCAGACATCACCTGAATCGCCATGGATCAGGCGCCCGTCAATTCCTTAACTGGCGGGGCGAGAGCAGTCTTGGGAATTCTGACCAGTCTCCCAAACCGTCTACAGGGCATCTTTCCTTGATTGCAGAGATCGTAGATCGTGGTGAGGCCGCTTCTTAGGTACAGAGCTGCTAGCTTTGGCTCGACCCAATCTGGCAGTTCGGTGTAGGTAGGGGATTGACCATCACGGTCATTCCGTGGAACAGAGGAATTGTTCATAGAGCCTCCTTGTTACGCGAGAGATAATGTGTCTCGCGTGGAAGGATATGATTCGCTGAGTACTAGGGGCAGGGGGTGGAAGAATTAAAAGAGAATTCTTCCTATAGTGTTTTGGGGGAGGGTGTCTTTACCGCCTGCAGGGCCGTGCTAATCCACTGGGAGATGAGCGCAGGTCTCAATCGACCATAACGCGCTTCAACTTGATCGAGTAGTTCTTTGGGAAGGATGTCCTGGGGGGAATCGCTCAACACGCCAGGAGGAAGGGCTCCATGTTTGTCCTGATAGGACTTTACCCATACATGTACCGATGAAAACTCCGTTATCAATCTAGACCAAATAAGGACTTGGCACGCATCTGCGAAATCTTTGCTTTTTGTGCTTCTAGTCAGAAGATAACTCCCGATCCCGATGGGCAGAGCATCGATGGGGAGAGTGTGGATCATCCATTCACGAAGGTGTTGGTGGACCGTATCCCTAGAAGGTTTTTTAGCGCGACTTGATAGATCTTCAGTAACCAATTGAATCCAGCGCCCGAGGGTGAGCGTGGCTGTCCTGGGATGCGCAGATCTGACGCGTTCGCCTGCTGCCCAGACCAGGTTTTTCATGGATGGCTGGCCCGGCCGGCGGACCTTGCTGGGATTTCTTTGCTGCCAGAGTTCGCGCGCGCGCTTCAGCGCGGCCTTCAGAAAATATTCTTCGTCACATTCTGACGGATTTGGAAGCAGTAGTTCAGTGGTGGTGAGCTTTGGCATTGCGCTAACTCAACGCTAACCCAACTAACCGAAAACGGCAATAGCGCGCGAAGTCTGCGTGCCGTATGTTGTGAATGAAACCGAGAAGGGCCAGTTATACGAAACTCTCGTGATGTAGGGATAAGGTGCCGGTGAATCCCGCCTTCGGCACCAACTACTCCCATTTCAGACTTCTCGTCATAAGAACAACTCAGCCAGGCTGAGTGCTTGTCGCCATCCGCATTCTTTCGCTGGATGAACAATCTGTATTTGACCGCTGCCCAAGCGCTTGATTAGGAGCGAGCGGCGGCCCTGTGGGTTGAAAGAAGCATCATCAGGCGGCTGTGCAGCGCGGTGAGATCATCGAGCAGTTCGATCTTGGTATCGCGAAGACGGTCTCCCATGGCCCTGGCACCCTGGCCACCCACGGCAACAGACCAGCGGGTGGCAAGTTGCTCAAGTTCCTGGAGTTGTTGCAATGCAGCAGCCTCCGGCTTTACCTCAGTTAGCGAGAGCAATACGAGATCGGGCGTGATCTTCTCGCAAAATGTCAGGAGGTCTGAAAAGGGGAGGTTAGGGCCGAGGTAGTAGACGTGGCACCCTTTGGTTGCGGCGATGTAGGCCACGGCCTGGGCGCCAATCTCATGTGTTTCGCCCTCCGGACAGGCGATGAGGATCCGTGGACCGAATTCATTCACCGGAAGTTGATTCATGACCGAAAACAACTTCTGTTGAATGATCTTCGTCACATAATGTTCGACGGCAATACTCAATCGACCTTCGTGCCACAACTCGCCGATTCGTCGTTGTAGCGGGAGCAGAATCCGCTGGACGGCTTCTTCAAACGGAATGACGGCCACTGCGCCGTTCAGTCTCCGCTCGAATCCTGCCTTATCCAGCGGGTCAAGCGATCCCATCAAATCATCGAGCAGGCGATCATGAGGTTTCTGATCCTCCGGAGAAACAGGAGTCGCGATACGCATGCGTGCGACCAGCGAATCATGTCCCTCCGCCGCGAGTGAACCGATCGTTGCGCCTTGTTCCATCTGATTCTTTACAAAGCGAAGGAGCGCCACCTCTTCATCGCTATATTCGCGATAGCGATTGGAGCTTCGTGAAGGTTTGACAAGCCCATATCGCCTCTCCCAGACGCGAATGACATCCTTCGAGAGGCCGGTGAGCTTTGCAACTCTATGAATTCTATGAGTATTCATTATTACAGCTTCATTATATTAGAATGTCCAATGTTTGTCAAATATTTTCCAATATAACACTTGACACATTGGACAACATGGTTTATACATTAGACATACTTGCTTCGAACATTGGACATCAATCCTGTGGAGGTGATCATGGCAAGAGCGATGGCGGAGAAAACCAGAGTTGAACAGCCCGAAAATTACAGCATCTCTTCGGTCATCCAACATCACTCGACATGCAGCAGATGCGGCGGGCTCATGGTGAGCGACTTCTGCATGGATTTGCTGAACAGCACCGGTGAGTTGGAGTTTGCTGCCAAACGTTGTGTGCAATGTGGCGAGGTCGTCGATCCGGTCATCCTGCGGAATCGAGGAACCAGGCATGAGCTGATCCTGGCGCCTCTGGAACATGTGCGAAGTAAGTCCTCTACGTCTCAAGGAGTGGTCCGGTAGTAGTTTTCAACCAAGGAGGTTTCCCATGCGGAGTCAAACGGTTCTTCAGGTCGGAATGGGGGTGGCATTGATGGCAGGGGCCATATCCGTCGCCGGTGCGGCGGACATGCCAAGTAGCGACAAGGACATGGTGCTCATCCCAAAGGGTGAGTTTACCATGGGGAGCAGCCACCATTCAGATGAGGCAAGGCACCAGGTCGTACTCGATGCCTATCTGATCGACAAGTTCGAAGCGTCGAACGCCCGGTACAAAGAGTTTATGAAATCCACCGGTCACCCGGCTCCGGCCTATTGGGACGATCCGCGGCTCAGCAAAGCCAATCAGCCGGTGGTCGGTGTGAGCTGGACTGACGCCAGCGCCTTCTGCAAGTGGGACGCGAAGCGGCTTCCGACGGAAGCAGAATGGGAGCGGGCGGCCAAGGGTCCGCAAGGCGACAACCATTATCCCTGGGGCCATACACTCGATCCGAAGAAGGCCAACTATGGCCAGAATGTCGGCCATACCACCCCGGTGGATTCCTACCCGGAAGGAGTGAGCGGGTTCGGGGTCTATAACATGGCGGGGAACGTCTTCGAATGGGTGGAGGACTGGTATGACCAGAAGTTCTATAAGGAGAGCCCTGCCCTGAATCCACATGGCGCCGAGAAGGGCTACAACTTCGCCAATCAAGGCCCGGTCCGCGTGCTGCGCGGCGGTTCCTGGCTGGCGCCTGAAAGCTCCCTCCATACGAGCCATCGGTTCTGGAATCAACCGGACAATAACTCTTATGGGGTCGGGCTCGGGTTCCGTTGCGCGAAGTCGGCACAGACGGTGTCCGACGAAGCCATGCAAGCAGGCCGTGACGCCTTCATTCAGGCATTAGTCGCGATGGGTGCCGAGAAGAACGCCGATGCGATGACCTCCATTGAGAAGGCCTTGGCTTCGGAGCCGGGCAACAAGGAATACCTGACGACTCGCGACCTGATCAAGAAGAGCATGAAGAAGAAATAGTAGCAGGACTGATGGGAGGGGGACGGCAATGCCGTCCCCCTCCGAGGGCACTCGTCGTGACAGGAGGTCTGACATGAATGGATCTAGAACATTAATGGCGACGGTCTTGATGACGGGCGTAACGGTGCTGGCCGGAACAAGCTATGCCGGAGAATCCTTCCTCCCCAAGGATATGGTCTATATCGGACAAGGGCCATCGGTGATGGGGATCGACAAGGAGGCGCCTGTGGACTCAGGCAACAAGCCCACAGCCTATGACAGGAGGATGAAGGGTCCCTGGTCCGCTGAGGCGTTGAACGACGAAGGTCCGTCGCACATGGTGTTCTTGGATTCATACCTCATGGATACCTACGAAGTCTCGAACAAGGACTATGGCGAATTCGTCAAGACGAAAGGCCATCCGGCTCCGGCCTACTGGGACGATCCTCGCTTGAATAAGCCGGGGCAGCCAGTGGTCGGGGTAAATTGGGACGATGCGAAATCGTTCTGTGAATATCGCGGCAAGCGGCTTCCAACGGAAGCGGAATGGGAAAAGGCAGCTCGTGGCCCCAAGGCCAACCTCTATCCCTGGGGCAATGACTTCGATCCGGCAAAAGTCAACTATGGCAAAAATCACGACGCGACCATGCCGGTGGATTCCTATCCGGAGGGAGCCAGCTACTATGGCGCCTATAACATGGCCGGCAATGTGTTCGAGTGGGTCTCCGACTGGTATGACCCCCGCTACTACGGAAAGCTTGAGACCATGGTGAATCCGAACGGTCCAGCCAAGCCCGTCTGGATTGGCGGTACGGGCACCTACGTGGACCGACTCACGGTCGGTGAAAAACGCGTCATTCGTGGCGGCTCGTGGATCGCGCCAGAAGGTACCGTCAGAGCGACCCACCGGTTCTGGAATCACCCACTCAATAACAGCTATGGCGTTGGCCTAGGCTTCCGCTGTGCCAAGAGCGCTCCGCCGGAAATCGAACAGCAAATCAGGGACAGCTACATCGCGGCCTTAGTGGACATGGGACGAGAACGGTTTGCGGAGGCACAGGAGGCAGTGGGTCGGGGTTTGGCCATCGATCCCAAGAATATCGAATTGCTGGAACTTCACTCGCTTATTGAACAGTCGATGAAGCGGTCGTGAGGAAATGTTGAAACGGTTTTTGCTCATGGTTTGATCGTGACGGAGGGGCAGTTATGACACACGACAAGATTTTTCTTTCAGGTATTGTCCTCATCGCGCTACTCGGGGCCTCACCCCTACAGGCAGGTCCCATCGATCCTGCCCGGCATCCTCACCCGGAGAGTGCGAAGGCAGTACATGAGGCCGAGCATGATGTAGACCATGCGTGGGAGGTCTATCACCGCGCCGCGTTAGGTGGAACGGTCGCGTCCCCTGCCCTGCAGGCGGACATCGAAGAACACCTGCACGTAGCCAGGACCCTCATTACCCAGGCGCAAGAGGCAGCCGAGCGGGGAGACAAGCGTCAGGTGAAGCGTCTCGTCAGCCAAGTGAAAGTCCATACCACCAAGGCCATCGAGGGGAGCAAGGAGCAGAAGAAATGACACAAGGTCTGAGGAGGAGAGAAACCGGCTGGAGAAGTATTGTGGCAATGATGGCCCTAACCTGTGCCGTTGTACCTGCCGTAGCAGCTGCGCCGACAGCCAAGGAGCTCGACCAGGTCCCTATGGTGACGATTCCGGCTGGCGCATTTCTAATGGGGAATCCGGAAGGCAAAGGCCGGGCAGATGAATGGCCGCAGCGATCGGTGTACCTCGACGAGTTTGCGATCGATCAGGTCGAAGTGACCAATGAACGGTATCTGGCGTTCGTGGCTACCACAGGCCATCGAAGCCCTCCGAACCCCTATGGCACTGGCCCGCTCTCATCCGTGAAGGGTATCGAACAACTTCCGGTCGTGCAGGCCACCTGGTACGACGCCAAGGCCTATTGTAGTTGGGCCAAGAAACGGCTCCCGACTGAAGCGGAATGGGAGAAGGCCGCTCGCGGCACCGATGGCCGGCTGTTTCCCTGGGGCAACGAGTCAACCACATCGAAGCGGGCGAACTTCGATCGTGAGTGGGAGGAAGAGAAAACATTACATCCGGTCGGGTCCTTGCCCGGCGGCGATTCACCCTACGGCGTGAAGGACATGTCCGGCAATGCACGCGAGTGGGTGCAGGATTGGTATGACCCCGAATATTACCAGCATGCACCGGATCGAAATCCGCAGGGTCCTGACAAAAAGGGTGTCGTGCGATCGATTCGCGGCGGATCCTGGCATAGCCCGATGTCGGACATTACGACGACGGCCCGCGGGCGAGGCGGATTCGCGCTGCAGACCCATGGGACAGGCTTTCGCTGTGTCCGGGGTCTAGAAGGCCAGGTCCAGCAGAAGTAAGCAGTCGAAGTGGTGACGCGATGAAACATGCTGCGCACAACGGAAACACGGAGGCCGGTTTCTCGTTCCCATCAGGGTGGCGCCGCGACTCCGCACGGCGTCTCCCGCTGAGGCAGACAGCTCCCTCCATCGGGAGGGACCTGTCTCCTCAGTATACACAAGAGGCTTGTTGCAGAATGAGGAGGATCGCATGGACCAGATGATCCTGTGTGCAATCGCACTGGTGGCGTTACGTTATTGGGCAAGTGCCGCATCATGGAGAACGGCTGTCGCGGTGCGGCGGCAGACCGGATCGGGTAGGCCTCGAATCAAGTAAGGAGCAGGCTGTTGACTCTTCTGATCGCCAGCGAGGGTTCCCGTGGCATCGAATGGGAGACCGAACAATCCTCTGCCCTTCCCCCAGCCATCCGGCAACCGCATCTGTATGCGCTGCGGGGGTTTGCTGGTCACAGAATATTATCTGGACCTTCAGGACGATACCGGTCAAATCGGCATCACGGGATTGCGTTGCACCAGTTGTGGGGAGGTCGTCGATCCGGTCATTCTTCGGAACCGACTAAACCAGACGCCGGATCTCTTGCACGGTACGAAGCAGAGAAAATATGCGCAACGGGTCGATCGTGGAGAGTCCGGTGAGCCACATCGGAGCGGCCCTAAGAACGACAGGCAGCTAGGCGACTAACGAATGGTGGTACCGCGTAAGGAGATGAGCCATGCACATTGTTGTCACAGGCGGAACGGGCTTCATCGGTCGTCCCTTATGCGCCTCCCTCGTTCAGGAGGGGCACCGGGTCACGCTCCTCACGAGAAGGAAGGAAGAGGCGCAACGGTTGTTCGGCTCCGCTGTGGCGGCCATCGAGTGGAATGGCACAGAGACGGGGGCCTGGGAGCAATCTCTCGAAGGGGCCGATGCTGTCATTAATCTCGCC
>JAUXQT010000096.1 GCA_030682135.1 Nitrospirota bacterium
CAGCCCTGCAATCTTCACCAGGTAGGCCAGGAGTCCGATCGCCAATGCGGTCGGCGCCAACGTAGTCGCAATGCCCCAGGGCGCGAAGACGTTGGCAATCAGCGAGAGAAACACAGCCAACTTCAGGCCGGCGGACCATTCGATTAAGGCGAGATAGCGGCCGGAGTATTCCAGGACCATCGCCTCATGGATCATAGTCAGTTCCAGATGCGTGGCAGGATTATCGACCGGCACCCGCCCGGTCTCGGCGAGCGCGACGATAAACAGGGCTGCCAGCGCCATCAGATGCGGGGACGGGTCTGTCACGATCCCTTCCAGCAATGCGGTCTTGTGGACAATGGTGCTGAGATTGGTGGAGCCGGCGGTCAGCGCGATGGCAAAGATGGAGAGGATCATGGCCGGCTCTGTCAGCGACGCGACGATCGCTTCCCGGCTGCTGCCCATCCCGCCGAACGCGGATCCGGCATCGAGTCCTGCGAGGATTAGAAAAAATGTTCCCAGTGCCAGGAGATACACGAGCGCGATGATGTTCCCCGAAAAGTTTAACGGTGTCTGTGAGATGAACGTGGGGACCAGCAGACCCGCCGAGAGTGTGGAGGCGAACAGAATATACGGCGTCGCAGGGAAGATCCAGGAGGTCGTCGTCGAAATCACCGGCTGCTTCCGGAAGAGCTTGGCGATATCGGCATAGGGCTGGAAGATGCTGGCGCCCAGTCGGCATTGAAAGCGTGCCTTGACCTTACGAATCAGGCCTACGAGGAAGGGCGAGACTGCCAGCAGGACGATGACCTGTGCCGTGACGAGCATCAGGGATTGAATGATTGGGGGCATCCTACTCGCTTCTCCTAGACCGCGAACAACAGCAAAATGACGAGCGTCACGAATATATAGGTCAAGTACAGATGCAGGCTGCCGGCCTGAAGAATACGCAGGCGGTCGGCGATTCTCATAAAGACATGGACCACCGGATCGTAGAGATACTTTTCAAAGACCGGCTCGATGTGAAACTCAAAGTGGCGTCGTTTGGCGAAGTAGCGGGACTCTTCCAGAAACTCGGTCTCAAGCTTGATCGTCGGCTGATAGAAGGTGCTGAAGACTCGCTTAATCGGTTGGACAAATCCCGTAGCCGTGTACTCCATCCGTGGGGACAGATTGATCCCGCAGCCCCAGGTTTTGTAGGAGCGTGTCCTCAGGCGGCCACCGAAGAGGAAGGCCAAGAGGAGGCCGAGGAGGCCGCCCAGGATCAGCATGGCAGCTAACATGGGCGGTGAGATACTGGAGAACTGCACGTTCCCTGGCGCCACGGCCCAGCCATCGAGTGCAAGCACCTTGTCGGTGATCGACACGCCGGTCAACGGTGCGGTAATCCGGTCGAGGAGCGGCACGACGATCATGGGGGCGAGGCCAAGTCCGACACACAGCAGGGCCAGGATGCCCATCCCGATCCGCATGGCGACCGGGACCTCTTCGGCATGGCGTGCATGGGCACTTCGTGGGAGAGCCAAGAAGGAAATGCCGAAGGCCTTGGCAAAGCAGGCCAGCGCTAAGACGCCGGTCAAGGCCAGCAGGGCCGCAGCGATCGGCAGCATCAACTTGAGGAATAGAGCCGGTAGTTGAAAGCTCAGAAAAAGTGTTTGGAACACCAGCCATTCGCTCACGAATCCATTGGTCGGGGGGAGGGCCGAGATCGACACGGCGCCGATGAGAAAGAACAGACCGGTCCAGGGCATGCGACGCAGCAGCCCTCCGTACTCTTCCATATTGCGCGTATGGGTGGCGTAGAGGAGAGAGCCTGCTCCCAGGAAGAGTAAAGCCTTGAACATGGCATGGTTGATCGTGTGGTAGAGCCCGGCCAACAGGCCCAGCGCAGCAAATTCCTTGAGCCCATAGGTCTGGAAAATCATGCCGGCGCCGATGCCGAGCAAAATGATGCCGATGTTTTCTACGCTATGAAACGCCAGGAGACGCTTGAGGTCATGTTCCATGAGCGCATACATCACACCCAGTATGGCCGAGAGGGTCCCGACGAGCAGCACGACGAAGCCCCACCACCAGGGGAATTGTCCCCCAAGGAAATCGAAGTAGACCCGGATGAGTGCATAGATCGCCGTCTTGATCATGACACCGGACATGAGGGCCGAGATATGCGACGGCGCGGCCGGATGGGCGTAGGGCAACCAGACATGCAACGGTACGATCCCGGCTTTTGTGCCGAAGCCGATCAAGGCGGCGAGAAAGACCAGGGTTCGCATCCCTTCCGGTAAGGCCTGCTCCGGATGACGAAAGGCGTCAAACGAGAACGATCCAGCGGATTGAAACAAGATCAGATAGGTCAGGACCACAAAGGCGGTGCCGACGTGCGTCATGACCAGGTAGAAGAATCCGGCGTAGCGGACGTCCGCCTTCTCATGTTCTGTGACGACCAGAAAGTAGGAGGCGAGCGACATCAGCTCCCACGCGATGAGGAAGAAGAATCCATTGTCGGCGATGACGACGAGTGTCATGGAGAGCAGGAACCCGTTCGTCAAGGCTGCCAGCGCGGCGACGGAGACCCGGCCATGGAACTCCTTGAGATACCCCATGGCATAGATGGAGGCGGCCAGCCCGGCGAGGGAGATGGTCAGGACGAAAAAGGAGGCGAGCGGATCGAGCCGAATCGCAAAGGCAAGCAGAGGAATGGGCGATGCGATGGTGGCCGTCAGCGGTTCGGGCGCGACGAGTCCGCTGAGTCCCAAAGCGATACCGATGAGACTTGCGACTGAGGCACAGGCGCTGCCCACCATCCCTTGCGTCTGCGGTTTTTGCGGGGTACAGAACGGAAGCACGAGGCCGGCTGCGTAGCTTGCGAGGAGGAGACAGAGAAGCATGAGCATGCCGTCGGTGCTAGCCAGCATCATGTATGGTGGTTCATGGCGTAGTCGTGTCGGCGCGTGAATTCAGGAAGGGAGGTCCACGTCCTCATAGAGGACGTGGACCGATTCAGCGGCAAGACCGCCGTTGGAACAGTCTCTCGTCGAATCCATCAACCATGCTCATGAACCATGCAGGCTCGTGTTATGGACGCTGCGAATCAATGTCGGCACAATATGGAGGTGAGGATCATCGGTGATGCCACACCGGCTAATTAGGGTGCTGGGTGATTCACACCCCTTGGCATTCCCTGTCTAGTGATCCTGCTTATGAATCATCGGATCGATTTCCTTCTTCGTTTCCTCGGTCACGTTATAACGCGTGTATGCATGGTCCAGCACCTCGTTGGCGTAGAGCCGCCCTGTCGGGGCCGGGACCACGATCTTGGCCTCCACGGCCCCCTTCGGACCGATGGTGACGGCTTGCTCGGTCGCGGTACGGATATAGGGATGCCAGACGACCAGTTTATAGGTGCCAGGCGGCACATCGGTCATAGTGAACCGGCCCTGCTCGTCCGTCTTGGCAAAGTACGGATTGGTGACGGCCAGGCCCCAGCTCTCCATGTAGGCGTGGAAGCCACATTGCATGACGAAGATCCGGCGGCCTTTGCTGAGATTGACCAATTGCTTCATCGGCGGGCCGGCCATATGTTTGTGGTACATCCCGGCATCGCTGCGATCCTTTAAGTTGCGCGGGTGTGCCGGATTCATCGGCAGCGGCACGTTGAACAGCACACGCGCGCCTAAATTGGAGGTTTCATAGGCTTGAATGTCGTGCATGACGGGGTCCATGTTGACCACCGTCACCGTTTGATCGTCCCGGACGATAGTTGTGAAGGGGTCGAAGAGGCAGTCTTTCGCTTCGATTTGCGGCACGGTCTTTTCCACGAAGGGTTTGCCTTTATCGATCCCTTCTAAATAGACCACGACCTCGCGAAACTCGCCCGCTGGCCCGACCTGGAACGGTTGGAGGATGCGCCAGCCTTGGCCATCAGAAATGCGCCCGCAATAGAATTGGTCCGGCAAGGTCGTGAGATTGTAGCCCTTCGGCTTGGGCACCTGGCCTCCGAGGGTCACGGTTCCCGCGATGGTGCCACCTTCCGATACGGTGATTTCCTCATAGGCCAGCACCGGATGTCCGAATCCGAGCGCGGCGAACATCACTGCTGCAATTACAGAACGCATTGGATCCTCCTTGTTCTCAATCAGGGTCTCGGCATGAGTCATTTGTGTATAGGTTCGAGTATGAGAGTTGTCCGATCCAGAGTCGGCAGCGGGCCATCCCTTCTTCATCTTAGATTGCGCAGACAACAGGATAACATAATTTTTTCAGTTGAAGAGGGCTTCTTTATGTTGTCACAGTTTTTTACGTCGAGGCGAGGTCAAGCTGGGCCAGGATTCCCTGGGGCAGATAGTCGGCCGCTTCTCCAGCCCCTGCCTTCGATCGTTACAAGGGGCAATTCCAAGACATCAGGGGGCGGGTGTTATCAGAAAGATGTGAGGCTTTCCGTCCGCAGCGATTCCAACCCCGGCGATCTGGCCGCGATCGTTGATGCAGCGGGGAGTCAGGGTCTTCCACCCGGATCCAGGTGGAAGGAGCGTAGTGAGATCGATCATTTTCCCCTGGCTATAGAGGAATCCGCGCGATCCACTGGTTCCGACGATTTGCCCTGCCTCGTTGATGGCCAATGCCGTGCTTTCTTGACCCTCTAACGTTCCCAGGTCCGTCATCTTTCCCTCTGCATAGAGAAAGGCATGGGCTTTGTTGGACCCTGCCACATTGGCGCTTCCCACAATTTGGCCACGGTCATTGACGCTGTTGGCGCGACTATCCGTTCCTCCGAGCGTCCCCAGGTCCGTCATCCTGCCTTGTTGGTACAAGAAGGCATGGGTCTCATCGCTGTAGGTGCTGGCATAGCCTACAATTTGACCCGCGTTGCTGATATCCGTCGCCGCACTTTCTTTGCCCCCCAGGGTGCCTAAATCTGTGAGTGTCCGTCCTCGATACAGAAACGCATGGCGCTCAGAGGGGAAATCGGACCCGGGTACCGGGATGAGGGTGTACCATCCCACTGCCTCAGCGGAATCGTTCACTGCCAATGCAATCCCAGGCGGTCTCACAAACGCGGCGAGGTCGACGAATTTGGCGTCATGATAGATGAAGGCATCCCGGCCGATATTTCCCACGATCTGGCCCTTGTTATTGATATCCATGGCTCGACAACCGACTCCACCGCAATTGCCGAGATCGATGATTTTTTTTCCGTCAAACCACCAACCAGTATTCCTGGTCTGGCTGACCGGGACGGCTCCGGCCAATTGACCGTGGTTGTTGATGCTTTCAACTGTGCCGCCAGCAGCAAGCACTCCAATATCCTTAACGGTATATCTGTCCGCTGCCGTCGCCAGAACGGCGACACTCAACCCTGCAATCATTGCACAGAGGCTGATGGCCCAACGTGTACGAGACCGTTTCATCAGATTGACCTCCTCCAGATTCTCATTTTACCGCGTTCAAAGGAATCGACACACTGATCGCGCCGGCCAGGTCGCCCTCTTCGGCTCCTTCTTTGCGATATCCGGAAATGTCTAACTGTCCTGCCGGTCCACCGTGACAGGCTAGGCAGTCTCTGGTGTAGTAGATAGGTGTCAGCACTCGCAGCATGTTGTTTCCTGTCTCTACCTCGCTGATCGTCACGGATTGGCTGGGCTGAGTCAGCAAGCGCCGAAGGACAGCTTTTTCATAGGGATCCGGTGCGTTTTTGGGGTTGCGGGGCTCGAGCGTCGTCTGCTTCAACTGGATGCCTGAACGAGCAGTAAATCGCTCAGCGACCTGGCTGCCGAAGGTAGCCGGGATGAAGTTCTTGTACCCGACTCCTTGCTGGTTAATCACCGGCTGGGCTTCTGCGACCACTTCCTTGCTCGCTTCTAAGAGCGCGCGTAACAGGTTCGTGGTTCCGGGGGGCAAGTGATTGGAAGTCGGCTGAGTCAGATCCACACCGGTCCTAGATCGAAACTCGTTCACGACCTGTCGCTCGAACACATCGGGCGTGAATCCCTTGGTCCCCTTGTTCGGATCGTCAATTAATGATTGATTGCGATCGATCACCACTCGTCCCGTACTGAGGAGTGTGGCGATCAAACGCGCGGTTTCTTCTGCTTGATAGGGCATGACGCCTGCCCCCACATAAGAGGGTCCTGCCAGGCCTAACCCGCCGGCAATCATGATCATCAAGATTTTTCGTGCAACAGAGGTCATACTCGTCTCCTTCACCGTACTGGTCTAATCCGACTCACCGCCTCGCACCGCATTTCAGACCTTGTTCTGCTCTCGCATGCGAGAGTGGGTCCACTGGGCGCATGGCCTTGCAAATGACTGACGAATTCTCATGCCTCAGGCTGAGCCGGTGCTCGGCTCTGCACCTCAATCTCATGCTGATATGCCATGACTTCATAATCCGGCTGGAGTATCCGTTCGACTTCTTGGAGGATGAGTTGGGCCACGGACTTGGATACGATCAGGAGCATTTTGAAGCTCTGGTCGCTCTCGATTTGACCTGTGCGGCTGCCATGTTTTCCCCATCCAGACGCGACATCTTCAATCGTGTAGCCCTGAGCGCCCGCATGTTCAACCAGGTTTATCAACGTGGGTTCCATGACACGTTCAGTAATGATGGTCACTAGTACTGCTTTTTCCATGGGCATTTGCAGTGCTCCTCTCGTCCGTACTCCGCCGGTTACGACCCAAATAATATTTTTGCGAGCCAAAAATACAGCGGAATGCCCATCGCAATATTGAAGGGGAATGTGATCCCCAGCGATGCAGTGAGGTAAAATGAGGGGTTGGCTTCCGGGATCGAGATGCGCATGGCGGCCGGGGCGGCAATGTAGGAGGCGCTTGCGGCCATGACGCCCAACATTGTGGCGCCGCCGACGCTCAGTCCGACAAATCCCCCCACGAGTACCCCGATCGTCCCGTCGATAATCGGCATACAAATCGCAAATGCGATCAGGAATGCACCGACCGCTTTCACCTCAGCCAGCCGTCGACCGGCCACCAAACCCATTTCCAACATGAATAGACAGAGGACACCCTTGAAGAGGTCTCCGAAAAAAGGTTTGGTCACGGCAATCCCGTCCGGTCCTGAGATGTAGCCGATGGCCAGCGCGCCCAATAGGATGATGGACCCAGTCCCGGTCAGGGCTTCGTGCAGGACGGGTCTGATCCATCCTGCGCGGCTCTTCACGGCTCCAGCCAATTCACCCTGTTGCCGCACTTCCACTTGAAGGGCGATCCGGGCTAACAAAATTCCAACGACCACGCCGGTTGGTTCCAGGATCGCGAGAAAGGCGGACAGATATCCCTCTGGTTTGACTTGAAGGCTGGATAAGAACTGCGTCGCCACAGCGAAGGTGACGGCACTGACCGATCCATAATGGCCTGCAATGGCGGCCGAGTCATGAATGCTGAATTTTCCCATGTAGCGGAGAATAAAATAACCGGCGATGGGGATCAGGGAGCCCAACAAGAAACAGGCGACGATCGGCATCCAAATCGCCGTGATTCCCACTTCACGGATTTCAGCTCCTCCATGCAAACCGATAGCGCCTAACAAATAGAGTGTCAGGCCTATGTAGAGGGCATCGGGTACTTTGAGTTCCGACCGGAGCAGGGTCGCCAGGATACCCAACGCAAAAAAAAGCGGCATTGGTGCGGTCAGGTTATGCCCGATGGCGTCGAGTAACGTGTGGTCTACCATTCGGTTATCCTTCCGATGTCATGTTGATCCAAACGTAAATCGGGGATCGCAAGTTCTGTTCCGTCAACATGCGGTTGATCATGAGGCTCGCGTCGATCTGAAATCCTCGTCCGAAGCGGCTTTTCGCAAGAATCTATAGAGATGAAGGCGGGTTCTGCCTTGAGTCAGGTTTTGCAGTAGAGCGGATTCGCTCGGCCCGCTCCGTGCGAATCATGAGGTCTGAGAACGGAGAAGCACGACAATGATATGGAGAGGGGATGCTGGTGGAGCCTGGTATATGGCGAATCCGACTGTGCTTCCATCACAGGTGACCGCGATGCCGATCGTATGGGCTGTTGCTGGTAGATCGGTCAATCGGCCAATTCCTACCGGGTTGCGGGAGCAAGCGGTTTTGATGTTGAGAGATAACCCGGCTGCATTGGCCAAGTGGCATCGCGGTCCCGCTAGAATCGCCAGAAGAACGACAGTTGTATCCGGTGGTTCTCGGCATTGGCCCCGTCTGCATAGGTGGTACGGACCCAGTTTGTCATCAGCGCCGCTCGAATTTCCTGAGTAAAATCGTGGAACACATAGGCATAGTAGGTGGAGTCGCGGATGTAGATGCTCTGTGCTGTTCGGATCGATCCGCCACAGAACGCCGCCGTCACGGTACAAATCATTTCACCGGCGTTGGAGGAGTAGATGCTTCCATAGCCGCCTCCGATCCATGTTTTTCCCTGATCGGGGAGATAATACGTCGTATGAACCATCAGCGAGGTCGAGCGTATCGCTTCGAATTTGCCGGTTTGACTGCTCACGGCTGCAAGACCGGCATCGATATTGGTCTGTCCGAAGGCCGTTCCGCCAAATCCGCCGTTTGAAGTGGAGCTTCCGCATACCGGATTGCAAACGCCCCAACTCAATCCGTTAAACATGTCGGATATGCCGGCACCGGTGACCCCCTCCATGACGACGTGCGCGGTATGGCCCAACTCTCCATCTCGTGATGGGAGAACCGGAATAAATAGGCTAGAGGAGAGCCCCCAACCAGGCACATATGTTTGACCGCTTAGATTGGGTTGGCTTCCCGATGGACTAGTTGGACCCCCGGCATTCGCTTCGAGTCGCCTTCCGACTCCGCTGATTTGGAGGCTCAACGGTTTGAGCGAGATGTCGCCTGTCGAAGAACCGGTATAGGGTGCGAGCAAGCCGTGATAGGCGACCTGAACTCCTGCAACGAACGAGGGGAGGTTAGCATCGGGTTGTGGCGGACGCTCCACAGAGAAGACGGGCGTCAGGGACAGGGTATCCGTCACGCGTAGCCGCTTGGACAGGCTGGCCTGAATCCAACGATTAAACATATTCGCCGGAGTCGCAGCGACCGACACTTGCCCCCTCGAATAGTCAGACATGAATCCAAACCGCGACCAATCCTGCCCGATCTTCACATCGACCACTGGGCTTTCCACCAGGAAATACATTTGGAAGATGCGTGCGTCCGGGCTGGTCCGCAATGTGAGATTGGACACTCCGGGGCTGCCGATCGCCGGCTCGTTCCCCAGGAAGTCGATCGATCCATAGAAGCGGCTCTTGATACCATCCCGCTCCGGGGCTCGCACATCGAGCGTGATCCGGCTGTTTCTCGGGCTGGTTTGAAACAGGCTGTTGGCTCCGCCCAGCGTATTGCTTCGCAGGACCGGTCGGTTGCCGATGATTTCCTCATAGCTCCGCGTGCTATCCCCGATAAAGTCAATTTCGGCGAAGCCTCCCAATTTGACGTGCACCCCGTTTTTTGTGATTGCCGCCGCCTGCTTCATGCTCTGTGCTTCTTCGGCTTTCGTTCGCTGCTCCTCTTCGAAGGCCTGATCGAATTCCTGCTGAGTGATGATGCCTTTGTCCAGGAGGAGTCGTAGCGCACGATGATCGTCTCCGCCTGCGAGACTCTGTTGAGGGAACGTGAGCATTAGGAGGAGAGCAACCGCCCCAGCCACAGCTTGTCCTGTCGCGATTCGAGCTCGGCACGTGAGGGCCATCAATTTCTCCTGAGGCGATGTGTGGTTGATGTGAGTGCAGAGGCCTCCAGCAAGGACAATGCCATCTGAGAATGGTGGAAGAGCGCGTGAAATGACTTGTGCGCTGGAGGATTGATTTTGGAGTCGAGCGGATCCGCACAGACCGCACCGTGCGAAACAGCGATCACGCATGGATTATTCGGCGCGTCTTGCGCGCGCTGTGCCACGGAGTCTTCTGAATTGCCCACTGCAGTCGAGCAGTTAGCCTGCGGCGCAGGATTCGTATGAGGACGGACTAAATATTGCAGAGTTGTCGAGAGAGGTTTCTCTATGAGGGGCTTAAGCAAGATGGCCGATCACAGGGTTGCGATCACGATGCGAGAAATTGAGGATGCCGTTCATCAACTGGTGGCGCAGCATCGCGGGGTGGCCTTTACCGCGCTCTCGTCTGCATTGCCTCAGTGTAGATGGCAGACGCTGTTTCAGGTGCTGCATGATTTACAGGAGAAAGGCCTCGTGGTTCTGGCTCCTCTTCCGTGGGATTACGAGATCCGTGCGGAAGACGCAAACGCGCGAATCGATGGGAGGACCAGATGACTGTATTGAGACCGATCGAATCATTGGCCGACATCTCGCCGGAGGTTAGGGGCACGCCGATCGAGGATCTCCTTCGCTACCACAATATGGGAGCGACTCACAGCCCCTACAGTCAGGCAGAAGTTTTAGTAGGGATGTGCATGGACCATCGAGAACGGCTGAGCCTTCCTGAAAACTTCGCCTATATCATTCGCTCCGCTGGGTGCAATTTGCGATATAGCGAGTTTCAGATCTCCTATGCCGTGGCGATTGGAGGCGTTTCCGCGATCGCGCTGGTCGGTCATACGAACTGCGGCATGGTCAATCTGATGCATCGGCGGGAGTTATTCATATCCGGGCTGGTTCGGCGAGGCGGGTGGCAACGAGAATGGGCGGAGGCCCACTTCATGAATTCTGTGGCCATGTTTGAAATCGGGAATGAAGTCGACTTCTTGGTTGCTGAAGCCAGGAGGCTCCGAGGCCGATATCCCACTCTTCCGGTCGTCCCGCTGGTCTATCGCGTGGAGGACCATCGGCTCTACCAGCTGAATGAACAGTGGATGCAATCGAATGCCACAGGTGAAGACGAACCTCGTCTGTCGCCGGAGCTGATGGCCCCGTAGGCATGGCGCGCACATACCCCGGTAGAGAGGCTGCGATGAACTGTGCCCGGTGTCACGGATGTGTGGTGGCGGAACAGCTCTCAGATCCCCATGGCACGAACGAACGGATAGAAGCCGTGCGCTGCTTGAATTGCGGCAATATCGAGGATGCCTTGATTGAGTCCAACCGGAATCGTCATCTAAGCCGACTGCCGTCAAGAGCGCCACGGTTTTCTGTCGCCGGTCGGTCTCGTGATCGTTGGGGTGACTCTGGATGGGAGGCGTTGAGTGAATCTTGACGGGAGGTGTAGCCGGCGGGACCTGTTCGCCCGCTTCCACCAGCGTCCGATAGGTTTGATATACGCTTGCAGCATGCAAAGAAGGAGACGTCATCATGTATCCAGACGGTTATGGACAACGACTATTGGTTGTCGACGACGATGTGCACGTCCGGGCGCTGCTCTCGGCGCTACTCACATATGAAGGGTACAACGTGTTTGAGGCGGGTGATGGGCTCGAGGCGGTTGAAGAGTTACAGAAGCGACATTTCGATGCTGTGGTTTCTGACTGTCAGATGCCTCGGTTTGATGGGATGCAATTGTTGGCAATGTGCCAGCTCCTGTGGCCAGAGACCGCGGTGGTTCTGGTCTCAGGGGAAGGCTCGAGCTCGCGATTCAAAGGGGAGCTCATGCTCGGGTGAGAAAGCCCTACGGACAGTTTGAATTGATCACGTCGGTTCGCCGGGCGATCGAGAAGGTCTCCGCGCGGACCGCCTCTTATGGAGTTCAGGCCTAGCAGAGGTGTGCGAGGACATATGCAACGTATGGCCATTGCCAATGAGACTCACCCACGGCGGAGCGATGCTCTGGCGATGGGGCTGTTCGGATTGACGGTCGGTGCCTTCACCCTCGGTCTTGCGCAGCTCGGAGAAATTCCAGAGCGGAACCATATCGGAATACTGGTCATCGTCCTCGTCTGTAGCGGGCTGATGCCCTTCCTTGCCGGCATGGCCATGCTGCGCGATCACGAGCCGCTTTGTGGCTTTGCGTTGGCGACGTATGGATTGTTCTGGAGTACCCTCTGCGCGGCCAAGCTGATCAGCGAGAACATGGCCTTCCAACTCAACCCGATCCTTTATGGGCAGCTCGATGTTATCTGCTTCGTGTGCGCAGTTGTCATGGTATACCTCTTGGCTTATCGAAGCACCACACTCTGTCTTCTGTTCTTGATGATCGCGGCGACCTGTTTCCTCACCGTGCTTACGAGCCTGGGTTTAGTGCGAGAAATTATCCCTGGCATCGGGCACATTGTCGTCGGGCTGATGGCTCTTTATCATGCGCTAGGGAGCGTCTCCTTGGCCTTTACCGGCCGCGAACTGGTCCCGCTGGGACCTCCGCTATTGCCCAGGAGAGCGAGAGCCATTCAGCCTGTGCGCCAGCCAGGAGCAGGGTTTCCCAAAGGCTGAGGAGCGGTCATAACATTGCTGATGGAGGCCAGGTGTTCAAAAGCCGCAATGTTTACTCGGTCACTCAGCGAAGGCTGAAGGGATCGTCATCGTGATGGCTTCGGCAGGCGAGGAGCAGGGCGGGCGGAATCAGCCGAGCGATTGAGAAGAGCCTTGGTTTGTATCTGGGAAGTCCCTCACGCTAGGGCTTGGTCAGGGTTACCGTGATTGCTCCTGCAAGGTCGCCGTCCATGTAGCCTTCCTTGGGGTATCCTGAAATATCCAGTTCGCCTTTTGGCTCACCGTGGCAGCTGAGGCAGGCCGGTACATAATAGATCGGCATGACGACCCGCAAGGTCTGGCCGTGATCGGTGAGTTCACTGACATAGGCTTCGGCTCGAGGACGTCCTGATAGCCACTTCAGAACTGAGGCCTCGTATTCATCCGGCTCATTTTTGGGATTGCGTGGTTGTAAGGTGGTTTGCTTCAGCCTAACCTGCGTTTGTTTGGAGAACCGCGCAGCGGCCTGGCTCCCGTATGTGGCCGGAATAAAATTCTTGTACCCAATCCCCCGCTGGTTGATGACGACCTGGGCATCACGAACCACTTCTTTGCTGGCGAGCACGAACGCCGGCAAGAGCTCTTTGGCCAGGGGCGGCACTGTAATAGGCGCGCTCTGAAGTTTTGAGAGGTCAATGTTAGTCTGATCGCGAAACTCCCGAACAAGTTGTTGCTCAAACACTTCGGGTGTAAAGCCCTTGTCTCCCTTATGTTGATCGTCAATCAACAGTTGGTTCCGCTCGATGACCAGCCGGCCCGCTTTGAGTAACTTGGCTAAGAGTCGCGCGGTCTCCTCCGCCTCTGCGCGGTCGACCGCCCAGCTTGTGCTCGGGGTTACGGCTCCGAGGGTGAGGATCGCGAGCATTCCCGTCATGACGGCAAATCGTAAGCTGTTCATCGGAGTCCCCTTTCGTTCATCGTGACCGGGTGTCGGCCAGTCGGCACTGGCCTTGATCGTAATGCTGAGGCATCTTCTCCGCGGCAAACGGAAGACCTTCCGTCGCGGCCCGACGGGGATAGGCGTAGCTGTCTTCCAGCCAGCGCTGCCGCATCTCGGTGAGCCGGCCCGATTCATCAAGCCGGAACAGGAGGTCATTGAGGAATCGTCGTAACCGATAACTCTCCTCGTCGGTGACGATTGCATAGTGTTCACGGGTCAGGATCAGCGGCTTGCCATTTCCCAATGTGAGGAGCTGCCAGTCTTTGCGGACCCGACGTACCGTATAGTTCAGGACCGGTTCTTTCCCAAGAATAAGGTCTATCGGTGGGTGTTGGGACTCGAAGGCAGCGGGAAGCGAGTCGCAGAGCACAAGCGTGATGCCGTTCAGATTCGCCTCCGCATAGAATTGCGCGCTGGTGCCTTCTTGAACGGCCACGGTCAGCCCTGCAAGGGCTTCGGACATAAGCTGTGCACCGGCCACTCGCTCAGAGGATCGACGGATAGAGGCACTCACGCGCTCAGCGACGTCAGGGCGTGGAGTGATGCCACCGATGCCTCCGGCCTCAAAGTAGGGGTTCGAATAGGCGAGGCCGATTCGTCCTGGTGCTGCCACATTGGCACTGATCGAAGACACAAACAAGTCGAGATTGCCTTCCGTCAGTTCGATGAAGAGGTTTCGGAAGCGAATCAGTTGTAGTGTCGGCACGATCGGTTCCTTGCTGCCGCAGCGCTGCGAAAGAGCAGCGGTGATTTCTCGCACGAGCTCGACATCGAGGCCTGTGACGCGGAGCCCTTCGTCTGTATAGATGGCTGGGAACACAAACGGCTGGAACGGTTCAACCGCCATGCCGACACGGATCTGGCCCCTGGCGCAGATTGCATCGAGTTCGTTCGTGGCGATGGGATGCAGCAGTTGGACCGCATCGATCACCAGCCCACAGCCCTGTATCATGACGGTCATAAGCAACAGTGATGCCCACTCGCCCGCGAGTCGAATAAGCGGCGCGGTTGTCCCGGTCTCATGCGGTGGAGCCGCCAAGGCTGTGCGGTGTGTGTGAGGCATGCTCAGAATCGAATCCCTGTCGTAATCAACCATTGTTGCGTCTGTCCAGCAGTACCCTGAAAATCAATCCCGTATTGAGCATATTGGATGGCTGTGTCGATTGAGACGCCCCGCGCGATTGGAAACCGGACACCAACCTGCCCGCCGATAAAATGCCCCGGCCATGTGTTGCCAGGACCGGGGAGCGTGGCGCCTCCGAGCAGACCCAGATAGGGAACGGCCCGGTCTTCGAGGGGGCCGAAGAGGACATGCCGGATCACGCGGTTGATTGGCATTCCCTTTGGAAAGTCCAGAATATCGATGAAGTTATTCCACCGGGGATTGAGATACAACGAGTTCTGGTCTGTCGTAAAGGTCTGTGTGTGGTTGCTGTAGTATTGGTAAATGGCTCGAACCTCTAAATCGCCATAACGCAATGCCGTGATCCCGCCTTGGACTCCAATCACGCGATTGTCGGGAGCGAATGATCGCTGGCTGAATGTCACGTCGAAGCTGAATGGCCGGATGGGGAGCCATTCGAGGAATGCATCCTGCGCGTTGACCGGTGAGGCGAGCAGACAGGTTATGAGGCTGAGGGTCATGACTGAGAGGTGGCGCAGGAGGCGATGGGGCCGATACGGCTCGGCAGGTGTCAGTCGTTGTTGCATCATGCACTACAGTAGATTTCGAAGCGAATATTACTTGGCGGGTGCCTCTGCCCCGGTATGCTTCGGGGCGGTGATGCATGATTGCATAATTTCGATCTGGCAGGAAAGGGCGGTGCCGAGTGTCGTCTGAGCGACCCTGCGCATGTCCTGTGCGGAGACTTTCCCCTCCTCGACATCGAGGAGCAGATGTCCCGGAACGCTGGTTCCATCGACCGCGAAGACTCCCTCGGTTTGCCTCAAGACGGGTTCGAGCGTCTGCTGTGCCTCCTGACATTGTGAGCCTGACAGCATGAGGGCAATGCGTTCTTTCGGTGCGGCAGCCGAAAGAGGGGGGAGGGAAATGAGCAGGGCCATGCAGATGGTTGTGAGGAGCGCGAACCTGGCTGATATGACGTTCATCATGATGTGATACAGGGGCGAGGGCCCATCGTCCAGTCAATTGACGGGAGCGGCCATAGAAGCCGCTCCCGTCTTCTATCTCTTACTTTGCTGGCAGTACCCAAGGCACCATCGGCATGAGCGGCGCGGGTTTGGCATCGGGGCCTACCAACAACACCGCAATGGCGCCACGCAGCGCACCGGTGAGTGAATGGGTAACGAGCGGGTAGGCACCGGCTGATTCAACCACGACGTCGAACGTGGCTGCGCTGCCAGGGCCAACGACATAGGTCTGGACTCCGTTCAGCTTGTTCGTGGGATTGCCGCTCTCGTAGACGTTGTCCCAGATTTCCCCGATCGGATGGAACGAGGAGAATTCATTCGGGCCTGCGTTAACGAAGTAGATTCGGACCCGTTCACCTGGCTTTGCATCCAGTTTGCCGCCGCCGGTCACGAACGGGTGATACTTGAAGATCCCGCCGTTGAATAGCATGTTGTCGTACTTGCGATCGAACATCGCCTGCACATCGTCGGGATTCTTGAAGAACTCGGACTGCACGAGGACATATTCACGATCGGCTTTGGCCCAGGCTTTTGCATTCTTCGGATCCACGATGATGGCGCCGAACATGCCGCGGGCGACATGCTGGATCATTGGAGGCGCACCGCAATGGTAGAAGAAAATACCGGGCTTCTTGGCGACGAATGTATAGCTGATGGTCTCGCCGGCATTCACGGCCCGATAGTTCTTCAAGAAGTCGATTTCTGCGGCATGGAAGTCCATGGCATGAGGATTCTTGTTCGTGGCGGGATTGGTTAAGGTGAAATTGATCGTGTCGCCCTCCGTCACACGGACGACCGGTCCCGGGACTGTGCCGTCGAAGGTCCATGCAGCATACTTCTCTCCGCTTCCCTCAACGACGATATCGGTTTCCACTGCCGTCATCGCGATGTTATGGGTCTTGGCCCAGGCCGGTGCCGAGAGGGCTAGGCCTCCGACGAGTAGGCCCGTGAGGATGGCACGGGTGCCATAGTGGTGTTTCGATGATTGCATGGTCTCTCTCCTTCTCTGGTTGAAAATGGATGGATCCGTAGTTGTGTGAACCAACGGTCCTCTGCATTCAGGGTTGTGAATCCTAGATGTTGACGGAGCTACCATACGCTAGGCCGATAGTAATAAACATGACATATGTCATGTTTATGGAAATCGCCGCGAGAGGGGTGGGCGCGCGAGATTATGAGGCGGAGGCAAGGGCTTTCAGCCCTTTGAGGTCGCGAATCAGGAGGCGGTTGGCGGTACCGGAGACCAACCGGTCACGCTTGAACCGGCTCATGATTCGAATGGCTGTTTCTGTGGTGATTCCGACCATGTTGGCCATGTCTTCTCTGGTCATCCGAACCGTCAGGCGGATTCCATTCGGATCCGGGATGCCGTTACGGGCTGCAAGGTCCACGAGCAGGGAGGCGAGCCGTTGGTCGGCGCGGTCGAGTGCGAGGTCTTTGGTCTTCTCCTGTGCTTCGTTCAAACGATTGCCCAGGTATTTAATGACTTCCATCGCGGCATCGGGATTTCGCCGCAGCATCTCGAAATAGGATTTCTTTTTCATCCGGAGAATGCTGACGTCTCCCATGGGCTGGGCCGAGCCTGGATGAGAGGCGCCGTCGAACGCGGCAGCGTCGCAACAGAAGAGATCCCCCGGCATCAGCATCTTCAGCGTACATTCCTTGCCTTCCGGCGTGGACTTCACGCACTTGACGGTTCCTTCCTTGACGATGTGGAAGTATTCGGTGGGATCGCCTTCGCGAAAGATGTAATCGTGTTTGCCGTAACGGGTTTCGGTCAATTCCTGGAGCATGCGTTGGCGGTCCGCAGTGGAGAGGATGTTCAGGAGGGGAATGCGGTCCAGCCCTTGAAGAAGGACTGGATCGGACGGTTTATTTGACGATTTGCTTAGTCGCTTCGACAATCGAGCGTGCTCCGATCCCAAAGTGATCCACGAGTTCGTCCGGCTTTCCGCTGTGCGGAATGACCCGAACCGCAAGTTTATGTACTCGTAACCCTTCCGGTCCAACCGCACTGAGGACCGCGTCGCCGAGCCCTCCGTGGGCATAGTGGTCTTCCACCGTTAGAATGCGTCCCTGGGTGGCTCTGGCACTGTCGATCAAGGTGGTGCGGTCGATCGGTGCGATGCTGTAGAGGTCGATTACTCGTACGGAAATTCCAGCCGCCTTGAGCTGATCGTAGGCTTTGAGTGCCTCGAAGAGTGTCACGCCCGCTGCGACGATCGTGAGGACGTCCGAGGCGCTCTGGCGAAGGACCTTGGAGCCGCCGATCTGAAAACGCTCCTCCGGTCCATAGATGACCGGCGCTTTAGGCCTTCCGGCTCGGAGGTAGACCATGCCTTTGTGAGCGGCTGCTAGTTCGACCAGTCTGTAGGTGCAGGTGGCATCAGAGGGATAGAGCACGACGACGCCTGGCTGGGCTGCCATCATGGCGATATCTTCGAGTCCCATTTGCGAGGGGCCGTCTTCGCCGATGCTGACACCGACATGTGTGCCCACCAGTTTGATGTTCGATTGGCTGATGGCCGCCATCCGGATGAAGTCGTAGGCGCGGGTAAAGAACGCCGCAAAGGTTGCGACAAAAGGAATTTTTCCGCAGGCGGCAAGCCCGGCTGCCGCGCCAAGCATGTTTTGTTCGGCGATGAAGTTTTCGAAAAATCGATTGGGGAATTTCTTGCCGAACTTATCTGTATAGGTTGAGTTCTTGACGTCGGCATCGAGCCCGACCACCAAGGGATTTGCTGCGCCGATGGCTTCGAGTGCCACACCGAAGGCTTCGCGCGTCGCAGCGGAGTCGCCCAGCTTGTAGGGCGGAGGTGGCAGCGCGCTGGTGGCGGTAGCGTTCGGTGCCGACGGTGCGGGTTTCTGAATGGAGAGCGCAATCGAGCTTGGTTTAAGCTGCTTGGTCAGTTCATCGATCGCCTTCTGGGTCTCTTCACCTTTGGGGACGGGCTTCCCGTGCCAGCTGGGGTGGTTTTCCATAAACGAGAGACCGCGACCCTTAAAGGTCTTGGCGAGCAGCACCGTCGGTTTGCCCTTGGTGGCTTCGGCTTCTTGGAATGCATTCACGACTGCAGAGAGATCGTGGCCGTCAATGACGATGGCATGCCAGCCGAATCCAGCCCAGCGTGCACGATAGGCCTCCATGTCGTGCTGCAACATCGTGGGGTCGCTTTGACCGAGTCGATTGACATCGACGATCGCACAGAGGTTGTCCAATCCATGGTGGCGTGCGACTTCTGCTGCTTCCCATACGGATCCCTCGACCGATTCTCCATCGCCCATTAAGACATAGGTCCGGTGATCGAGCTTGTCGACGAACTTGGCATTGAGGGCGATCCCGATGCCGACCGGGAGGCCTTGGCCCAATGAACCGGTAGCCATGTCGACGAACGACAAACGGGGCGTCGGGTGTCCTTCAAGGTCTGAGGCCAAGGTGCGTAACTTCAAGAGGTCGCTTTTCGGAAAGAGGCCTGCTTCCGCCCACGCGGCGTAAAGGATAGGAGCGGCATGTCCTTTTGAAAGGACGAATCGATCGCTGTTGGTGGCCTTCGGATTCTTTGGGTCGTACCGCATCACGGAGAAGAAGAGGGCTGCCACAATTTCGGCGGCAGAGCAACAGCTAGAGGGATGGCCGCTCCCGGCTTCGCTGGTTGCCCGAACGCTTTCGATGCGGAGCTGCGTGGCCTTGTTATGGAGAGCATTCAGGATATCGGGCGAAACAGCTGAACTGGCCATCGGAGCTCCTTTCAGGATTGAAAACCCAGGAAGCCGGCACACACTTCTCTAGTTCAGAGATCGGTTGCAACGCGGCGGGACTTGAGGCTAACAAAAATGAAATATGGGAGTCAATGAAAGGATCTGTGTAGATGGGAGGAAGAATAACGGTGCGAGGCAGTCGATCAGTTGGTCTACACAGAGGAAGGAGGCGTGACGGTCGACACTTCACTTGAGCAGGCACTTTCGAGTCCGTTATAGGCACTGACTGTAAAGTAGTAGAGCGTATTGGGCTCAAGGCCGGTGATTGTGGCGGATGGGGAACCAACGTACTGCGATTGCTCATAGGCGCAGCTACCCGGTTGACCAGGTGATTGACGACCGTAATGGACGAAGTAGGCCATGACGGAGGGGTCCGGGACCGGACTCCATGCGAGAGAGGCTGTTGCTCCTGCCGCTGGTATCGATCCGCCTCCGGTATTACCAGGAGTCACCGTGACGCTGGGATCGCCGCCAGTTTCCCCTCCGCCGCCGCATCCAGTCAGCAGCGAGGCCATACTAAGAAGTAGACCTGCGAAAAGTGTGGTGAGGCGTAGTTGAGGTTTGCTGAATGAGGTCATGTACTACTCCAGGGAAACGTGTCTTGTTCTGTGCTGTAGGTGTTGTCTGCTTCGTGCGTGATGCAGGCAGAAGGAGATCGTAACCTGACATGAGCAATGAGCATGCCAGGATTATCATTTCTAAAGCATTGATTTAATTTAATAAATTTAGTGATGTATTGTTGCTCAAAACCATATGATCTGTAGAGTCTGCAGGGGAGACCATACAGACTCAGGTTCGATTCGAAGAGTGAAGAGAGGGATTTCTGTGAGGCGCAGGCGAGTTCAGTTGGGTCTAGCTCGACTCGGATGAAAGATGGGCATAGCTAGGCAGATAGTGCCTGCCTGGTGGAGTCAGCAAGGAGAGGATGAGCGATCGCTAGCCGAGGTGGTGTGGGGATGTGAGTATGGATCGCGTTGCGTGAAAAGGGGAGTGGCAACAGGGGCCTGGCGAGTGAATTAGAGTGCCGCTGCCAAGTTCTACGCCCCTATGGAACGGTTCTGTCCTGAAAGTAGCGAAACAGTAAGTACGCATTGAGGATCATCACGATCGAGAGGATGCTGTAGGTGGTGACGGCGGTGGCCAGGTTCAATTCGATCAGCACTCGGGACATGCCGAATGCCACGATCAAGGCATCGAAGGCCATGCAGATTCGTCTGAAGGTTTCAGGGTCCATCAAACGGATGAGGTAGCTTCCCAGGGGAATTCCCAACAGGACGCTGGGAATGATGTAGGGAATGATCTCCAGGCTCTCGGCGCTATAGAGTCCAATGAAGTAGTAGGCGATTCCCGTCATGACCGCTTCCCCTACTCGAATGACGCCTAGCGCGGCCCGGAAATCCTGTTTCGCATAGCCTTGATTGTTGAACAGCAGGGCAAGCGGAGGGCCTGAGATCGTCGTCACAGAATAAAGGGTTCCAATTCCTACTCCGAACGGGACCGCGATGGCCTTTTCGGCTTTGATGGGCTTTCTGATGCCGGCAGCCTGAAGCAGAATCAAGGGCAGCAGCATAAAGTAGGTCACAAATTTGACCCAGGACGGATGGACAAGGGAGAGGATATAGCTGCCGATCGCGACCCCGATCAGGAGGCCGATCAAAATGGGCGCCACGCGCCACCAAATGTTCGGGACGCTTTTGCGGTTGATGAAGAGGACGTACCCATTGATCACTAATTCCACCAGGACCAACGCCGGATTCAGAATCCGGTTGGTGTAAAACAGCAGCGCAACGGGAACCGTGATCGAAGAAAATCCGTATCCGAGGGCCCCGTTGACGGTGGCGGCGATGAACGTGATCAGTACGAGTACGACTACATCCATAATTATCCTTTGTGATGTCCGCAGGCGAAGTCGTCGAGTGTATAGTGGTCCAGGATGCCGGCAATGGCGTCACGCACGGTGCCCATCACGTGCTGCACCGGACATTGGGCATGCTCGGCATAGGGGCAGTCCGCGCATTTTTGATAGGCCGTTTTGCTCACACATCCGATGGGAGCGAGGGGGCCATCCAAAATGCGAATCACTTGGCCGAGGGTGATTTCTCCCGGAGGTTTAATGAGTGCGTAGCCTCCCTTCATGCCTCGACGGCTCGAGAGGAGGCCGGCTCGTTTCAATGCAAGCAGGATCTGCTCTAGGAATTCGACGGGGATATGCTGGCGCTCTGCGATCTGGTGCCGCTGGAGTGTGGCTTTGCCGTAAAAGAGTGTGAGTTCCAGCAGCGCACGAAGGCCGTACTCGCTTTTTTTTGAGAGCTTCATTGGGAATAGGCAATGCCGAGTGAGTTAATCAAGTACTAGGACAATAGAGGACTGATAAGCCTACGTCAAGAGCAGGCGGGTGGAGAGCAATCGCTGTCACTCCCGCAAGTTCGTCAAGATTTTAGGCCAAATCAGGAGGCCTATACTGATGCAACTCCTTGATCATAGAGGGATTGTTTCTTGACAGTCTGTGCGCATTCCTGTTAGCTTCTTCCTTCGCTCAGGGGCTCACGCAACAGTTTCACCACCTCGCAGGACCGATTGTGAACTACCAGGATCTCATTCTCACGTTGCATCATTACTGGGCCGACCAAGGTTGTGTGATCCATCAACCCTATGATCTGGAAATGGGTGCCGGGACCTTCCATCCAGCCACATTTCTTCGGTCCCTTGGTCCTGAACCCTGGCGAGCTGCCTATCCCCAACCCTGTCGCCGTCCCACGGATGGGCGATATGGCGAAAATCCGAATCGCATGCAGCACTACTACCAGTATCAGGTTGTGTTGAAGCCGGCTCCGGACAACATTCAAGCGTTGTATCTGGAGAGTCTGGCCCAATTGGGGATCGATCCGAAGCAGCACGACATCCGGTTCATTCAAGACGACTGGGAGTCTCCTACGTTGGGCGCCTGGGGCCTGGGCTGGGAGGTGCGTCTCGACGGGATGGAGATCACGCAGTTCACCTACTTCCAGGAAATCGGCGGGATCGAGCTGAATCCCATTACCGTTGAAATCACATACGGGACCGAACGGATCGCGATGTATCTGCAACAAGTGAATAACGTCTTCGACCTCGCTTGGAACGATGCTGTGACGTATGGCGACATCCATCACGAAACCGAAGTGCAGTTCTCGACCTATAATTTCGAAGAAGGCGATGTGGCGATGCTCATGGCCACGTTTCAATCGTTCGAGGGGGAATGTAAACGGCTGCTGGCGAATCGCGAAAAGCGGCTGACCCTTCCGGCCTACGAATTCTGTATCAAGTCCTCGCACCTCTTCAACCTACTCGATGCCCGCGGAGCCATCAGCGTGGCAGAACGAACAGGCTATATCGCCAGGGTTCGTGCGCTGGCGCGCCAATGTGCCGAACGTTATATTGAAGAGCGAGCGGCGATGGGGCATCCGCTGCTTAATCGAGGCGGGGGGCGAGATGGAGCGAAGTCAGCCGCCTCGCGCGTGAGAACGACGGCCCGCCGCGCATAAAGAACGACAGAGAAATTCATGACAAAGAAGACTCAACCCTCTCGCCGTCCTGTCCCTCCTGCGAAGAACATGAGCCGCCCTTCCCCTGTGAAGGCTGCCGAGTTGTTGCTTGAGATCGGCGTCGAAGAACTGCCCTATCAGTTCATCGCGCCTGCATTGGCAACATTGAAAGAGGCGGCTGAACAGTTATTCAAGGACCACCGCCTCGCGTTTCAATCTGTTCGCACCTTGGGGACGCCACGACGATTGACCTTGGTGGTTGAGGGCCTGGCAACTTTGCAACTCTCGATGGCCAAAGAAGCGATGGGGCCTTCAAAGTCGGTGGCGTTCGATCCAGCCGGTCAGCCGACCAGGGCGGCAACGGGATTTGCTGCAGGGCAAGGGGTCGCGGTGCATGAACTGCAAGTGCGTCAGACTCCGAAGGGGGAATATCTGTTTGCGGTGAAGCAAGAGCTGGGGCGGCCAACCAAGGTGGTTCTGGGGGAACTCCTTCCACAGTTGATCGCGAAATTGTCATTTCCCAAAGCGATGAAATGGAATACCACTGGCGTTCGGTTTGCTCGTCCAGTGCGGTGGCTGGTGGTAGTGTATGGCGGGGCCACGCTTCCGATCGAAGCCGCAGGGATTACCGCCGGCAACAAGACTCTAGGCCATCGCGTCTTAGGTAGCTCCAAGGGGTTCGCGGTTCGGGACACCGGGTCCTATCTGAAGGGGCTTGAACGTCAAGGCGTCACTCCAGATCCCCAGCGTCGCCGCCACATGATCGAAGAACAGATTGCGACCCTCTGCAAAAAAGCCGGGTTCTCGTTGAATGTCGATGCGGACTTGCTGGATCAGGCGGTCTATACGACTGAATGTCCCAACGCCATTATCGGGTCCTTCAAGCCTGCCTATTTAGAAGTGCCGCAAGAGATTTTGATCACCTCGATGAAAGAGCATCAGGGGTTCTTTTCCTTGATGCACAAAGAGACCGGGAAGCTCGTTCCCCATTTCATCGCGGTGACGAACAATCAAGCCAAAGATATGGGATTGATTCGCGAAGGCAACGAGCGGGTTCTGGCTGCGCGTCTGGCCGACGCGAAGTTCTTTTTTGACGAAGACCGGAAGGTCAAACTCCAGGACCGGGTACCGAAGCTGGCTGGGGTCACATTTCAGCAGAAGCTCGGCACGATGGAGAAAAAGCAGCAACGGGTCAAGAAACTGGCCGGCGTCATCGCCTCGACGTTGCGACCGGAGGACGGCAAGCTTAAACAGGCTTGCGAGAGGGCCGCGGAACTGTGCAAGGCGGATCTTCTTACAGGTGTCGTCGGTGAATTTCCTGAGCTGCAGGGCATTATGGGGGGCGAGTACGCGAAGCATGACGGTGAATCCGAGGCGGTGAGTCAGGCCATCAGAGAGCAGTACCTGCCTCGTTCGATCGAAGGCGAGTTGCCCAAGACCATCGCGGGTCAAGTGCTGTCGCTGGCCGATCGGCTGGATTCGATTGCGGCCTTCTTCTATGTGGGACTCGTGCCGACCGGATCGGAAGATCCCTTTGCCCTGCGCCGGAATGCCACGGCCGTTGTCAGGATTATTCTTGAGGGAGACCTGCGCATCGATCTCGGGAGTTATGTCGATACCGCGAGAAACCTCGTCATCGGTGATGGATTCAAAGGGGGGGCGGACTCTGCCGAAGATGGCCGACGCCGTATGACAGAATTTCTTTTCGAACGGGTTCGGCACTATGCCAGGGTTGTCCATGCGTTGCGGGACGATGTCATCGAAGCGGTACTCAAGCAGGCGCAGGGCAAGACGCTCGACCTCGTGGATCTTGTGCAGAGAATGAAAGCGCTTGAATCTGTGACCACCAAGCCGGAATTCGATCCATTGATCGTCGGCTTCAAACGCGCGCATCGTCTCGTCGAGAAAGAGAAGTGGGATCGTCAGCCGGTCGATAACGCGCGGTTTGTGCATCCTGCAGAATCGGCGCTGTACCAGGCTACGGTGGATGAGCGGGACAAACTGATGTCCGGGATGAAGCGGGGTGACTATAGCCAGGCGCTGGAGGCGTTGGTACGTTTGAAGCCTGCCATCGATGCGTTCTTTGCGGCAGTCATGGTCAATGCAGAGGATCAGGCCGTCCGGAGTAATCGGTTGTCGTTGCTGCAAGAAGTGGATGATTTCTTCAACTCATTCGCGGACTTTTCGCAGATTATGGTACAAGGGGGATAAAGAGGAGGAGCACCTATGCCGGTCTCTTGCTCCCGGAGCGCGCACGATCGGAATGTGCTCGCTCGACGGCCGCAGTCAGACCGGCATAGGTGCCACTCCTGGAGAGATGAAATAGGGGATTTTCGAAACCACCTATTGAATGAGACAAGCCGGTCGGGTGAGGGGATGGATCAATTATTGTCAGACGATCAGCGTCGGGCGAGCAAGGTCCGTCGGTTCACGGTCGGCGTGTCTCTTGCCATCATGATTCTCTGCAATGCGATCGTTCTGATCGGGTTATGGGCCAGTGGGATTAACCTTGATGAGCTGGCAGCGACTCCCGATGTGTTTAACTCTAAACAGGATATTTGTCTCCGGCTCGGCTGGAAATCCGTCGCAGGGGCAACGGACCCGGTCCGTCTCTGCTCGGAATGGATCAATCTGTCCGATCCCTCCGGCAAGACGCATCAGATTCAACGGGAGATCAAGCTTCGGCAAGGGCCTGACGGGCAGTATTATGTGGATCGGGGCGTTCGCGCCGACTATCGGTTGCTCATATTGATGTTGTTTGTCGTGGCCGTCATTGCATTCGGGCTGGTGGCGAAATGGTATCTGGTCAGCCGGTATCGGCTGCGTCTCGAATCCGTCGCCGGCCAAGGGGCATCACTCGTCCATTGAACTGAACTCAACGCGAAGGAGAGGCAGCGTGGCAAAGAAATATGTGTACTACTTCGGTGACGGCAAAGCCGAAGGGACCTCCAACATGAAAGAGCTCCTCGGAGGAAAAGGCGCCGGCCTTGCCGAGATGACGAATCTCGGCATCTCTGTTCCGCCCGGCTTCACGATTTCCACCGAGGCCTGCGTTGAATATTACAAGAACGGGAAACAGTATCCTCCCGGCATGTGGGACGCCGCACTGAAATCGCTGAAGCGGGTTGAGCGGTCGATGGGGATGGGATTCGGCGATCCTGAGCGGCCGCTGCTGGTCTCGGTCCGGTCCGGCGCCAGGGCGTCGATGCCGGGCATGATGGATACGGTGCTGAATGTCGGTCTGACCACCAAGACGGTCGAGGGGCTGGCGGCAAAAACACGCAACGAACGGTTTGCCCAGGACAGCTATCGGCGCTTTGTGTCCATGTACGGCAGCATCGTCATGGGTGTGCAGCGCGAACATTTCGAAGCGATCCTGAAGCAGAAGAAGGCGGATGTGGGCGTGGCGCACGAGACCCATCTCGATGCGAGGCACCTTCGGGAATTGGTCGCCAGCTTCAAGGCGCTTATCAAGGAAGAGACCAAGAAAGAGTTCCCCGACGAACCGCTTGAGCAGCTTCGCTTGGCGGTCAACGCCGTCTTTTCGTCCTGGTTCGGCGCCAGGTCCGTCACCTATCGGCGGCTCTATGGGATTCCCGATTCCTGGGGCACGGCGATCAATGTGGTGGCGATGGTATTCGGCAACATGGGAGAAACGAGCGGGACTGGTGTCGCGTTCACGCGCGATCCGGCATCCGGCGATAAAAACTTTTTCGGCGAATGCTTGATGAATGCTCAGGGCGAGGATGTCGTGGCCGGCATCAGGACTCCGCTTCCAGTGAATGCGCTCGCGAAGAATGTGCCCGAGGCCTACAAAGAGCTGGAGCACACCTATAAGAAGCTCGAAAAACATTACCGGGATATGCTCGATTTGGAGTTTACGATCCAAGAGGGCAAGCTCTACATGCTTCAGACTCGGGTCGGCAAACGGACCGGCATTTCCGCTGTAAAAATTGCCGTCGACATGGTGAGAGAAGGCCTCATCACGAAGCAGGAAGCGGTGCAGCGGATCGGGCCGGAGCAATTGGCGCAATATCTCTACCCGATTTTCGACACGAAAGAAGAGTCGAAATCCAATCCGCTGGGGAAAGGGCTTCCCGCAGGTCCTGGTGCAGCAGCCGGGAAAATCGCCCTGACTCCCGATAAGGCCGTGACGATGAAAGCGGCCGGCACCCGTGTGGTGTTGGTTCGCCAGGAAACGAGCCCGGACGATATTCACGGGATGAACGCAGCGGCGGGATTTTTGACGGCACGAGGCGGGATGACCTCTCACGCGGCGGTTGTCGCCCGGCAAATGGGCAAGGTCTGTGTGGCTGGCTGCGATGCGGTGGAAGTGCTGGATGCCCAGTCCGTTCGCATCGGCGCCAAGGTATTTCGCGAGGGGGACTATCTCTCGATCAATGGTTCGACCGGCAATGTGTATGAGGGGGACTTGCCCGTCGTCGAATCTGAAATCATTCAAGTGATTCAAGGCAAGCTGGACCCGAAGCAGTCGGACAAGTACCAGCGGTTTGCGTTGATTCTGTCATGGGCCGACAGCGTCAGAACACTTCGCGTCCGTGCGAATGCCGATGTGCCGGATCAGGCGAAAATCGCGCGCGGTTTCGGGGCGGAAGGCATTGGGCTTTGTCGGACCGAGCATATGTTCTTCGCCGAGGATCGCATCCCGATCATGCAGAAGATGATTTTGGCACGGACCAAGGAGGAGCGGGAAAAGTTTCTCGATCAGCTCCTCCCGCTGCAAAAACAGGATTTCATCGGGCTCTATCGCGAGATGGCCGGATTCCCGGTGACCATTCGTCTCCTCGATCCGCCGTTGCACGAATTTCTGCCGAAGCGTGAAGACTTGATGGTGGAGATTGCGCAGTTGGAATTGACCGGGCGCGACGGAGCCAGGCTTGAAGAAAAACGCCGGTTGCTGGCCCGCGTCGAGGAACTCCACGAGTTCAATCCGATGCTCGGGCTCCGCGGTTGCCGCCTCGGGATTACGATGCCGGAGATTACCCGCATGCAGGCGCGAGCCATCATGGAAGCCGCCTGTGAACTGGCCAAAGAAGGAAAGAAGATCGTCCCGGAGATCATGATTCCGCTGGTGGGCATGGTCTCGGAAATGAAGGCACAGAAAGACTTGATCCGTGAAGTCGCGCAAGAGACGATGAAGCGGTACAACGTGAAGCTCACGTATCTGGTCGGTACGATGATCGAGCTGCCGCGGGCTGCCGTGACGGCGGATCGTATCGCGACCGAGGCGGAGTTCTTTTCGTTCGGGACGAACGATCTCACGCAAACCACGTTCGGGTTCTCCCGCGACGATGCCGCGAAGTTCATCGATTTTTATCAAACCAACAACATTCTGGACGCGGATCCCTTCGCAGTGCTCGATCGAGAAGGGGTCGGGGCGTTGATGAAGCAGGCCATCGCCGGCGGACGGAAGAGCCGTCCAGGGATCAAGCTCGGCATTTGCGGCGAACATGGCGGCGATCCCAGCTCGGTGGAGTTCTGCCATCAACTTGGGTTGGATTACGTGAGTTGTTCGCCCTATCGCGTCGCCATTGCGAGGCTTGCGGCAGCCCATGCGGCTTTAGCCGAAGCTGGCGCGAGCGCTGCCCCTTCTCCGCGCAAGCGGTCGGTGCCGCGTACGAAGGCGAAGACGACGACGAAGAAGACTGTGAAACCCACGAAGGCGAAGTCGGCTCCGCAGCCTCGCAGCCGATCGCGCGTCACGCGCAAGAAGCGGTGACCGCCACTACGACGCACCTCCACTTCATGACCCAGGCGCTTCGCCTCGCGGCGAAGGGCCTGGGTCAGACCAGTCCGAATCCCATGGTCGGCGCCCTCGTGGTTAAGAACGGCCGCATCGTCGGCCGCGGTTATCACCACGGACCGGGCCAACCCCACGCAGAAATTCTTGCGCTCAATCAAGCAGGGCCCCGTGCCAAGGGCGCGACGCTCTACGTGACGCTCGAACCCTGTTGCCACCTCCTCAAGAGAACTCCTCCCTGCGTGCCGACAATCATCAAGTCCGGTGTGCGAGCGGTGGTGGTGGCGATGACCGATCCGAACCCTCCGGTGAAGGGTCGCGGCGTTGCGGCGTTGCGCCGGGCCGGGATGACGGTGACGACGGGTGTTGCACGAGAAAAAGCCGCGCAGTTGAATCGCGCCTATCTCCATTGGGTCAAGACCGGCCGTCCTTTCGTCATCCTGAAAGCCGGGATGACATTGGACGGAAAAGTGGCCACGGCGATGGGCGAGTCTCGATGGATTACCGGTCCACTTGCTCGGCAAGCCGCACATCGACTCCGGAGTCAGGTGGATGCGGTGATCGTCGGGGTCGGCACCGTGCTGAAGGATAACCCGACTCTCACAGCTCGACGCTCCGATCGTCCACTGAGGCTGGCACCGCGGCAACCGTTACGTGTCGTGCTCGACAGCACAGCCAGGACACCGACGGAGGCAAGAATCTGTGCCAAGCTGGACCAGGCGAAGACCTTGATCGTGACGACGAGTCGTGCCTCAGAATCACGCCGGTGTAGACTCGAACGGGCAGGGGTGGAGGTGGTTTCCCTTCCGCTAAAGCACGGACAGGTTTCGCTCCCGGCGCTGATGACGATGCTGGGCAAGCGTGGGATCACGTCGGTGCTCATTGAGGGAGGCAGTACCGTCAATGCCACAGCGTTACGTGAGCAACTCGTCAATCGCATCCGGTTCTATCTTGCTCCCACTCTTATGGGAGGACAGGATGCCAGGGCGGTGATTGGGGGGCGGAGTCCGAAGCGCCTGGCCCAAGCATTGCCCTTACGCCACGTCACGGTTCGCCGTATCGGAGAGGATCTGGTTATGGAAGGAGATCTGTGACGCGCAGGCTCCTCTGTGCGGTCCTGGCCATGATCCTGGCTTCGTGCATCGTTCATGGAATGCATGCGGTTGCGGCTTCCCCTTCAGTCGATCTCAAACTGCAGATTTTTCAGTACCTAGACACCAAGGATACGGACGAGGCTGCGCGCATTCTACCGACGATACTGTCCGATCCAAATGCCACGATCGACCAGATCATACGGATCATCCAAACCGAGCGGGACTATGTGCCACAGCCGACTGGAACGACGCCAGACGAGCGAGTCGAGGTGCGGGGCCATGCCCACTATCTGGCGCTTTCCGTTCCTCTGACCTATCAGCCGGCGAAGGGTTATGGACTGGTGGTCTGCCTGCATGGCGCAGGATTTACCGGTGAGGCCTATCTGGAACGATGGCAGGCTCGATTGGGGGAGGACTATGTCTTAGCCTGTCCGACCGTTCCGATGGGTGCCTGGTTTACGAGAGGTGCGGAGGAGCTGGTACTGGAGACGATTCGATCCGTACAACGGCGTTATCACATCGATCCTGACAGAGTGTTTCTCACCGGCATGTCCAATGGCGGAATCGGCGCCTGGGTGATCGGTATGCACGATGCGCCCCTGTTCGCCGGCATTGCGCCAATGGCCAGCGGCCTCGACAATGTGCTGATGCCGTTTTTGGCCAACCTGCGCTCCACGCCACTCTATATCATTCATGGGGCCAAGGATCAGGTGATGCCGGTTGAACTCAGCCGCACCATTACGAAAGAGTTGACGCGGTTGGGTTATCCCTTTGTGTATCGGGAGCACGATCGCGAGCATCCCACGGCTGGCGGTCATTACTTCCCCAGGGAAGAATTGCCAGACCTGGTGACCTGGCTCAACGCGCAGCGACGAAATCCGGTCCCAACGACGGTGACGGTCGTGCGTGAGGCCAGTCATTTTCAATCCTTCGGCTGGGTCCGTATCGATGCCACCGACGCGATTGCGGCATTCTCGGAAGACCTGGTCTCCAAGCGAGATGAGCTGACCAGGAAAAAACGTTACGCCAGGCTTGATGCGTCTGTCACAGCACCGAACCGGATTGAGGTTGAAACGGGCCTGGTGCGGCGATACACGCTGTTCTTGAACGACCAGCTGGTCGATCTCTCCAAGCCTGTGACGATCGTGACGAACAAGCAGGTCTCGTTCGAGGGGAAGGTGGCCCCGACCGTTGAGACCCTGTTGCGTCAAGCGCGTTTCCGTCAGGACGCGCGCCAGCTTTTTCCGGCTCAGCTGTCCATTCAGGTCTTGCCGCCGACCCCATGACGTTCCTGGGGGCGATGCAAGGCAGATTGTGGGCGATATTGCTGGGAGGAGCCGTCGGGCTCTGGATCGTCCCGGTACAGGCCGAATCCTGTGTACTGTCGTCGTATCATGCGGGTCTCACGTTTCCGGTATCGAAGGTTGAGCCACGATGGGCCTGTTCGCTGCATGCAATTGTCGACGGATATACGACGGCCAACAAGGTTGGGCCGGTTGTCATCCCGCTTCCAGAGCAGGTCTATCTCTATCTGCTGGACCGTCCGCCGATAACCGCTGCGTTGATCAATCGGCTTGAGTTAGGTCCCTACAAGGCTGAGGAGCGGGGCGCAGCTCGTTTCTGGGGGGATGATGGGGAGGGGGCATCCGGAATCGTCGAACTTGTCTATCAGGATCGTACCAATCGGATTTATTTCCTGGACGGGTCTTACGAGGGGACGCTCTTGCCGCCAGTCAAAGGGAAGGCGGTCGTGTTTGTGAGAATGAATCCGATGACAGATGGACAGGGAAAGGACGCGGTTGAAACGACGCTGGTGGCCTACACGAAATTGGACAGCCGTTTGCTGGCAGGGCTGGTGTCGCTCATTCGTCCATTGGTCGGAAACACCGTGACACGGAAGCTCACCCAAGGAGTCAATATCGTCAACCGGCTAGGACAGGAAATGCGGCAACATCCAGACCGAGTCCTGTTCGAGGCGATCGATCCGCCATCGTTGCCGGACGACGAGGTGGCCTTTTTACGGCATACGCTGGAGCGCTTGTCGCATGGGAACGGCTCGATCCATTCAGGGACGGCTGCACCATGACAACGACACGCAGTTTTACCCTGCTCTGCACCGTCGGCGTGTTCTGTTTTATCAGCTACAACATGGTTCGAATGCCGGTGTTGGCTCTGTTCGCAGAGTCTCTCGGGGCCAGTCCTGAGCGTATCGGGCTTATCGTGTCGGTCTCCACATTGACCGGGGTATTTCTTAAGTTACCGTCCGGCGCATTGTCCGACATCTACGGTCGGCGGTTTCTCTTGCAGATCGGCGTGGTCGCGTTCGGGCTCCCGCCGTTTCTGTACCCCTGGGTGACAGATCTCGATTGGCTGACCGCCTTGCGCTTCTTTCACGGGCTTGCCACTGCGATCTTTGCGCCCAGTGCGCTGGCGACTGTGGCAGACCTCTACCGAGAACGGCGCGGCGCGGCGCTCGGGACCTACACGGCCTCGACGCAATCCGGTGCTCTGCTCGGTCCCTTCATCGGCGGCTATCTGATCTACGCGTCTGGATTCTCCGCTGCCTTCGTGACAGCCGGCCTCTTCGGCTGTATCGCCATTGCCATCTTCTATAGCCTGCACCTCACGCCGCCTCCTCCGCGCATTCAAGAAAAGGGGATGGCTCCGCTGTTGGCGGAGATGTGGAAGGGCTTCCGGGTCGTCGCCAAGAACCGCAAGGTCCTCATTACCAGTTCGACCGACGCGGCCAAGATGATTGCGAACGGAGCCTTGATGGCCTTCCTCCCTCTCTATGGGATCTCGGTGGGATTGAACCCTGGAGAAGTCGGCCTGCTGTTTACGGTCCAGGCCCTCACGTCGCTTGTGTCGAAGCCGATTATGGGCCGGGTGTCCGATCGCGTCGGGCGTCAGCCGCTCATCGTCATCGGCCTCGTGATCTGCGCGGTAACCTTCGTCTGTATTCCTCAGGTATCGATGTTCTGGCTGCTCTTGCTGCTCTCGGCGGGCTTTGGATTCGGCGAAGCCGTCGTCTCGTCTTCCTCGTCCGCGTTGGTCGCCGACAGTTCCGAGTTCAAGACGCTGGGGGCAGGGATGGGCATGCAAGGAACAATTGGAGACATCGGCCATGCCAGTGGGCCGTTGTTGGCAGGAGTGCTGATTGCGCATCTGAACTATGCCAATGCCTTTGCGATCATCGCGGGCTTGCAACTGGTCGCGGCAGCGTTGTTCTGGATGACGATGAGACGGGCGTAGCCGCACTTGTATATAATGGCCAGATGATGAAAGAGATCACGTCAGAGAACATTGTCATTGGCACCTTGGCCGTCATCGGCTTGTTAGTGCTGGTCGTGCTATTTGTCTATGTCGTGAAACGGGTCATGAGGGACGAGTAATGTTCACAGGAATCGTCGAAGAATTGGGCGCCATTATCTCGATCGAGAAGACTCTCGCCGGAACGAGGATGACGGTTCTCGCCTCGACCGTCATGGGCGACCTCAAGATCGGGGACAGCGTCAGCGTGAACGGCACCTGCCTGACCGTGGTGAATAAGAGTGAGACCAGTTTTTCCGTGGAGGTGTCGCCAGAAACCCTGTCTGTGACCACCCTTGGACAACTCACGGCCGGCGCGCCGCTGAATCTGGAGCGGGCGATGAAGCTGAATGAACGGCTCGGCGGACATCTCGTCGCCGGTCATGTGGACGGCATCGGCACGGTCCGGAGCCGTCAGCAGGATGGGAATGCCATCCTGTTCACGATTGAAGCTCCATCAGAAATTCTCCGCCATTGTATTGTGAAAGGGTCCGTCACCGTCGATGGCATCAGCTTGACGATCAACCAGGTGACCGATCGTGGCTTCTCCGTCGCGATTATTCCACACACGGCGAAGGTCACCACCCTGGGCCTCAAACAGGTCGGCGATCAGGTGAATCTCGAATCGGACCTAATCGGGAAATACGTCGAACGATTGCTGCAAGAACGGGGGCAACTTCCCGCTAAACCAGCCCCCGTCATCGACAAAGATTTTCTTCAGAAGCGTGGACTGTTGTAATAGTCGATCGGTATTCCCCGCTTGACGCATGGCATGGTTCTGAGGCTTACGGCGAGATACGTTGCCCGCGAGCCGCCAGTACTGTTCTTCCTGACTCGCTGGACGTGAATCCGTACGGTTTCTGGAAGCTATTCCAACGGGGGCTGGCCTATGGACAGAGGGGCTCGACAAGGATTTATTGCCGCCGGTGTCGCAGCATCGACGGTCGTGCTCTTTGTTTTGGATCTCCACACGCCACTGACTTTAGCCACCCATGTGCTCTACATTGTGCCGGTTCTTCTGGCCTTGTTTTCTCCGGTGCGGTGGTTTCCTGTGTCCGTTGCCGTCGTGGTGACCATATTGACGGTTATCGGGGGCATACGGAGTCCTCACCTGTATGACATACCTCTCTGGATCCCGTTGGTCAATCATCTGCTCAGTGGCGTGGTGATTTGGATGCCGGTCTGGTACTCCTTCCAACGCCACAAGCATGCAGAGGAGTTACAACGACTTAACGAGGCCTTGGATAGGCGGGTGCGGGCTCGAACGCAAGAACTGGCTTCGGTCAACGAATCATTGGTGGCGGAAGTGGCTGAACGGATGCAGACCGAGCAGTCGCTCGAATCGAGCCGGCAAGAACTGCAGAAGTTGGCGTCTCGGCTGCTACAGGTGCAGGAGGACGAGCGCCGCCGTATCTCGCGCGAGCTTCACGACGATATCAACCAACGGCTCGCGCTGCTCGTCATGGAAATCGAAGCAGTGGAACGTCAGCTTATGGATTCACCCGTTCATGTGGGACGAGCCGTCCGAGCGATACAGGATCGGGTCGTGGAGTTGTCGGAGGATGTGCGTCATCTGGCCTACCAGTTCCATCCCTCTATACTTGATGACCTTGGCCTCCCGATCGCTCTGCAACGTTTGGTGGACGACTTCTCGGCTCGAAGCAATGTCCGAGGGAGTGTTAGCTACAAGAATGTCCCAGACGCCGTTTCCCAGGATGTTGCGACCTGTCTCTACCGCGTGGTCCAAGAAAGTCTCAATAACGTGGCTCGTCATGCGCGGGCATCCCGAGTCGATGTGGAACTGGTGCTGGCACAGTTCGAGTTCACGGTGACGATTACGGATGACGGAGTGGGATTTGACTCTGATCCATCCCAATATGGAGACCATGGCTTGGGATTGCTCAGTATGAAAGAGCGAGTCGCCCTGGTTCAGGGGACCCTGCAGATTGTCTCTGCCGTGGGGAGGGGTACCACGGTGCAGGTGGTGGTGCCCGTGCTGGAGGAGGACGAATGAATAGGCCTCGGGTGCTCTTGGCGGATGACCATACGTTGGTGTTGGATGGATTCCGGAAGCTGTTGGAGGATCGGTGCGAGATTGTAGGCGTCGCGGAGGATGGCCGTGCACTGCTTCGAATGGCCGAAGAACTCCAGCCGGATATCGTGACGCTCGACATCTCGATGCCGCAGCTCAATGGGATCGACGCCGCCAGGAAGCTGAAGAAAATACTTCCCCGCACCAAGCTGATCTTCGTCACCATGCATGCCGATTCGGCCTATGTGAATGAAGCGTTCAAGGCCGGTGCGTCGGGTTATCTGCTCAAACGATCCGCCGGCTCAGAATTACTCCAAGCCATTGAATCGGCTATGGGTGGGCAGTGTTATGTCACCCCATTGGTCGCAAAAGGTCTGGTGAAGTCGGTCATCACCGGCGGCAGGCCTGCAGTGCTGAAGGACAAACCATTGACGGCGCGTCAACGAGAAGTCTTGCAACTCGTGGCGGAAGGGATGACGGTCAAGGAGATTGCGGCGACCCTCAATATCTCACCGAAGACCGTCGAGTTTCACAAGTCGCAGATCATGACCCACCTCGATCTTCATACGACGGCGGAGCTGACAAAGTACGCGCTCCTTCACGGCCTCACCGCATCGGACTAAGCGTTTGTCCGCTCCCTGCCGTACGAACCGATTCCGCAGCCCCGATTGTGTATCACGGTTTATAGAGTGCCCGAGCGCCGCGCTGCGGGACCGGCAAGCGGAGCGATGACTGCCGCAGGGGCCCGATGAAGATCCTGTCCGATTTCCCCAGGGAGATTAGCCCCTGTCCCTAGGGACAAGCCTAGTGTGCTTTCTCCTTCCTCCGCTTTACTATGCATCAGCAAGTATACACAGGCGCATTCTCAATTAGTGGAGGGCAGATCATGGAGAAGATGCGGCTTCTTCTGGCGGATGACAATCCACATGTGCTGCAGATGCTGGCCTGCCTGTTGTCGGACGAAGATCGGATTGTGGGGACGGTCCCGGATGGGAGAGCCCTCCTCATTGCTGCAGCCGAACTCAGGCCGGACATCGTTATTTCAGATATCGATATGCCTGGCGTCAATGGCTTGGAGGCAGCCAGTCAATTGCGGGAGCTGCTTCCGCACACGAAAGTCATTCTCATGAGTGGTCATGACGACTCGGACCATGTTGCGCTCGCCTTTGCGGCGGGAGCCTATGCCTTTGTGTCAAAGGGGCAGATGGGGGATTTGCGAACCACCTTTAATGAGATCATCAGAAATGCCCTCGCTCGACCGGCATCCGAAGAACTTGTAGGGCTGGCATGACCGGCACGACCCTATGGAATTTCTGAAGAGCGGAGTGTTGCCATATGAATCCCGATGATGGGCTCACACGAGCAACCGAGCCCGATTCTCGCGCGGTTCGTTGTTTGCTTTGCCATAGGATGCGCTCGGCTGATTCATCTGAGCTTGCCGCTCCGGAATGGAATCAATTGCCAGAGGTCTTTCTGTCCGATACCTACTGCGATGACTGCGCAGTTTTTTATCGTCAGCTCATGACCTATGGAGATCCCGGGCAGGGATCGGGTGCCCGGGACACGCCTTTCCCGCCTGTCATGTAGGACGCAAAAATGGCAGCGTCCAGGAGAAGTTGTGTGGCGGGCGATGTGTTGAGTTCGTGACGGCGCTCGGCAGCCATTTCAATGTGTGAGGCGACAATGGGGGCAGGCTCAGGACCGGCGCTGGACAGTCAAACTAATCACACCGACGTCGGTATTGTCATGCTGGGAGAGTCGTTGCAACTCCACTATGCGAATGATCGGGCACGCCATTACATGGACCGAGCCGGGAATATGGACTCGGCCGTGCCACATAGACATGACCTCCGTCTCGAAATTATCAAGTTAGGGACACAAATCCGGGAACGCAACACTTGGGGATCATGGTTCCCTCCTGATGAGGACGAGGCTCGAAAGACCGTCAGAACGACGCAGGGGGCCTTTCACTTGCGCGCAATGCGAGTGCCGGGTCGCAGTGAGCGAGCCGAACAACAGATTCTGATTCTCATTGAAGATCGAGTGAGTGGGGTGTGCTCAACGAATGTGCCGGAGGTTTCCCGATAGGCTCTAAGAGAGGGTGAGTCCCGATTGTGGCGGCAGGGACGGGTGGCGGTGCATCAAGGTGATACGGCATGGCTCCTCTTGAGAGAACGTTATCATCGTGTGAACGGGAGAGACCTACGCGTATGAGAATTGCCGCTCTTGTTCGGAAAGAATCGTTATCCGAGGAAAGGGCGTATGACACCGGGCAGATGTCGATGCGTCGACGCATTCTGGTCATCGATCATGACGATGAAGCGAGGGACATGGTCTGTGAGCATCTGCTCGGGCTTGGGTTCTCTGTTGCGAGTGAGGACAGTGGGTTTTCCGGTCTTGTTCGAATCGCACAGGAAAAGGAACGGGCTCCCTTCGACGGACTCATACTGGAGCTCGATATGCCGTTGCTCGGAGGGATGGCGGTTTTGCGGGAAATGCGGGATCGTCATTCGGAGATTCCAGTGATTGTGACTGCGTTATCGAGCGAGATCAAGCGTCTCCGCGACGCGGTGAATCTGGGAGCCAAAGAGTATCTCGTGAAGCCGTTCGATGCTGAACTGTTCGCGAGGAAATGCCGACGCATATTTCCTGACATTGTCAGTTCGACCTGATCAATTGAAAAGTTTAGGCGATCATATCCATGACGTTCGCGTAAGTTAGATCGGTCCTTCTGGTCCGTTGACGTGACCCACTGCGCTCGATAATGGAGGCCCGGAGAGTGCAGGCTCCAGGCTCAAGATATTCAGGAATATCGTGAGTGGCATATGAGATGTGAACGCTGCCGCGGGTTCATCGTTCCGATGCATTTCTGCCACGAGCATACGTGGGAGTATGACGGGTGGCTCTGTGTGAATTGCGGAAACGTAATCGATCCCCTCATTGAGACCAATAGGGATGTGCAGGCTCATGGGGGCGTAGGGCCCATGACACAACGAGGAATGCGTCCCGCACGTGGCGCGGTGGGTTCGATCCACCCTCTTCGTGTCCCTCGCTCATGATTTAACCGGCCACAGTCGAAGATCGACTCGGCGGGGATATGCGCAGGCGATGCATGTCTCCGTGTTCGTATATCGGGAGGGCAGATTCATGAGTAAAGCGCAGCAGAAAAACAGCATTCTTGTCGTCGCGAAGGATCCGGATCTGCGGATGATTGTACGGCTGGCCATGGAAGAAGCAGGATACGAGGTTCACGAAGCACAAGCCGTTCAGGAATGCTGTGCGGCACATGAAAAATTCCATCCCCTCATGATCGTGGATCTCTCCAAGTCCCAAGAGGGAGAGCTCGACGCCATGCTGACAGCGAAGCGCGAGCATCCAGAAATGAAAATCATCGCGATCGGCGGAGGGAGCCGACCAATCAACAGGCTGTTCGAAGACAATCCCTCCGGGGTGGCCAGGACGTTCTGGAAACCCTTCGAGCTTGGCGACCTCGTGAGAGCGGTTGAGAAAGAATTACGCATCACGGCAAGAGGATTACTCAATGTTTGAAGAAATCAAGAAACGCATCCTGTCAATGCTGCGACAGTCCGTCGGCAGGACCCAACAGTTTCATTCCGGAGACCGAAGGCATGCGCAGTGGGACGGTCTCGCCGTTGTCTGCGTTTGCCTGGCATTGACAGCGGGTTGCGCAAATCAGCCGGGCACTCAGCCGGTACGGATACATGACATTCAAATCCTGGAGCATGTCAGCCCTCAAGACTTGTATGTGACGACCGGAGATGAGGTGCGATGGCAAAATCTGCGGTCCGATCCTGTCAAAGTCGGGCTTCTCAGTCATCATCATCTGAGTCTTGTGTTATGTGAGAAGGGTTTTACGCGGTTCGGTATGGTGGACGATACCGCCACGATTCCACCGATGGGTTATGTGAGCTTATGCTTTTCCCGACCTGGAATTGTTCAGTACAACGTCTGGTTGAATCCTGCCGATCCACGCGGACGCATGACTCCGACAGCGAGAATCCAGGTATCTAACCTCTCGACCGGTCGAAAATAATAAAAAAAGAGCGTATCCTTGAAAATCATTCTTCATGCCGGATAGCGGCGTGGACGGGGTGTTACGAGCTTGTCGGGATGCACAGTGGACGATCCCTCGCAGGATGACATCAAATATATGGTGGACAAAAGGTATCGCACGATGAACAGAACAACTCAATGGTCGTGTTTTTCAGAGGAATATGCTCGTGGGTTTTTCGTCGCAAGAAGCAGGACCGCATCGACGGGATTCTTCTCGATGATCGCTCTCGCAGCGACTTGTATGATGGTTCTCGTCTGCTCAACGACCCATGCAGCCGGAAATGCCCCTGGGATATATACGTTGGAGGGGATTGTCCAGCTGGCGTTGGAACATAATCCGACGATGGCAGGCGCGCAAGGGTTTATCGATCAGCAGCGTGGCCAACAAACCCTTGCGGGCTCCTATCCCAATCCGACGGTGACCGGAAACAGCGGAGTGGGAGAAATCAGAGATGCGGGGCGGGCTGACATCGGTCCATCGCTCGCACGGCAATCGCTGACAGAATATAACGCCACGATCGGGCAGCCTTTGGAATGGCCGGGGATGCGTGCTGCACGGCAGCGGGCAGCAGATGCCGGAGTGGCCACTGCTAATTCCGGTCTTACAGAAACCCGCTTGAATCTTATCGCCCAGGTCAAAGTGGCCTTCTACGATCTCCTGCTGGCCCAGCAGGATGCCGGTTTGGCTCGGCAGAATCTCGATATCGTCGACGGGGTGGCCCGAATCGTCAAAGCCCGTGTGAAATCAGGGGAAGCCCCTCAGTTTGAGGCGATCAAGGCCGAAGTCGAAGTCCTCAAGGCGCGGCAACAGCTGGCGCGGGCCGACAATTCAGTCCGGATCAATCGTGTCGTCGTGGATACCTACACCGGCGGCGCTCTGGGACTCTCCTATTCGGTGAACGGTGAATTCGTCGGCATCCCGAACGGAGTGCTCCTCGATCCCTTGATGACACGCATGCTGAATCAGCACCCCACCATTCAACGTCTGCTTCAATCGGTTGAACAATCAGAGTGGAAGCTTGAGTTTGAACGGCAATCCCGTGTGCCGAACGTCACGGTGAACGGCAGTTATTGGCGTGAAATTGGCCGTGAAGCATGGCAGGGAGGACTCTCGGTTCCGATTCCGACCTGGTATCGCCGCCAGGGGGAAATCGCTTCGGCATTGGGGACCAAACGGCGCGAGGAGGCGGAATTGCTGCGGGCGCGCAATGAGCTTGTGCGAGCGGTGCACCAACATTTTCAGGATGTCAGAACCACGGCTGAATTGATTGAGGTGTTCGATAAGGGTTTGCTGAAGCAGGCTCAGGAGGCTTTACGGCTCGCTCAGTTCAGTTTTCAGCAGGGAGCGTCCAGCCTGTTGGAGGTCTTCGACGCGCAACGTGTGCAGCGACAGATCCAGATGGACTACGTGCAGGCTCGGTATGACTTGTCAGTGTCGCTGGCTCGGCTCGAACGAGCGGTCGGAGGGACGCTATGAGCGATACTGTCTGTGCCGCACTGAGTCAGGCGTGGAGAGAGAGTTCGGCACGAGGTTTCACGGGCTCGGCTCTCGGTCTGCTCCTTGTCGCGGTAGCGGCAGTATTCGGTTGTGATGGCGCGCCGTCCACGTCTGCGGTTGCGCCGCAGCAGGCTGCCCCCGTCGAGGGACTCGTCCGTCTGTCGGCGAAAGAATCCTTGCGTGTCGGGGTGGCAGTTGCTCCGGTGGTTCGGAGCGAGTTCAGGACCCACCGGGAGTTTCCCGCTCTCGTCCAGCCGAATCAGCGCGCGATGGCTGATATTACCACCCTGGTCCGGGGCCGCGTCGTCGATGTCTACGCGGATCTTGGCCAACAGGTTGAAGCGAACGCCCTGCTGGCGATTCTCTATAGCAGCGACCTAGGCCTTGCCCAATCTGCGTATCTCAAGGCGCGGGCTCGGCTCCACCTCGCAGAGCAGGCCTATGCGCGGGCGAAATTTCTCCTGAAAGAGCAGGTGATCGGTGAAGCCGAAGCACAGCGTCGACAGGCGGAATTGCTCAGCATGCAAGCGGAAGAGCATGAGTCTCGAGACCGCTTGAGACTGCTGGGGATGGACGACGATCAATTTCTCCGTCTTGGCCGCAGCCGGAATATTCAATCCCATGTGCCGATCGTGGCCCCCTTCGCCGGCCGCATTATCGGGCGCAACATGACGAGAGGTGAAGTCGTCGAGACGACCGAGAAACTCTTTGTCATCGCCGACCTGTCGGAGGTCTGGGTGCAGGCCAACATTCCGGAACGGGATATTGCGTTCGTGCATGCCAGCCATGCATCCGGAGGCCGCCAGGTGGAGGTTCGGATCAATGCGTATCCGAAAGAGGTGATGACGGGCACCATTACGTATGTGGGCGATGTGCTGGACCCTGCCACTCGCACGATGCAAGTCCGGCTTGAGTTGCCGAACCCGGACGGGCGGCTCAAACCGGAAATGTTCGCGACAATCCGCCTCTCGTCCGAGCCCCAGCCGGATCAGCTCGTGGTGCCGGACGCTGCATTGCAGCGGGATCAGGGTCGGACATTTGTGTTTGTGCAACGGGATGCGGATACCTATGAAGCCCGTGATGTCCAGATCGGTGAGTCCAACGGGATTGCCACGACCATCCTCAGCGGCTTGAGCGAAGGAGATTCGGTTGTGACGCACGGCGCCTTCCTCTTGAAATCTGAATTATTGAAGAAGCAGGTCTGATGGTCGCGCGACTCCTCGAACTGTCCCTCCGCCAGCGCATGCTCATCGTGATCTTCTCGGTCATGATCGCGGCAGGGGGACTCTACGCCTTTCGAACCATTCCCATCGATGCGTTCCCCGACGTCACCAGCGTACTGGTGCAGGTGGTCACCAAGGCGCCCGGACTGTCGCCGGCAGAAGTCGAACGGCTGGTGACCTATCCGATCGAACTACAGCTGACCGGTGTGCCCTCTCTGACGGAGCTGCGATCGCTTACCAAGGTCGGTCTCTCGCTCGTCACGATCGTCTTCGACGACTCGATGGATATCAACCTTGCGCGTCAACTGGTGCTCGAACGACTGATTGAAGTGAAGGAACTGCTCCCCCCTGGGGCGGAGCCGATGTTGGTGCCAAACAGCACGGGACTCGGGGAGGTCTTCCAATATTACCTGGAGGCACCGTTACGTCTTGATCAGGACCCTGCCGCGACTGAACGGGCATTGATCGATCAACGCACGGTTCAGGATTGGATCATTCGACCGCTGTTGAAGAGCACGCCGGAGGTCATTGACGTCAATTCGATGGGCGGGTACAGCAAACAGTACCAGGTCCTGATCGAGCCGGCGATGCTGCGCAAATACAACCTCACCCTCCACGACGTCTTTGAAGCCATCGCCAACAACAATGCCAATGCCGGCGGCGATATCCTGGAAAAACATGCCGAGAAATACATCGTGCGGGGGGTCGGACTCATCCGCACCATTCAGGATATCGAACGCATCGTCGTGAAAGCTGTCGCCGGGACGCCGGTCTTCGTGGGCGATGTGGCCCAGGTACGGGTCGACCATGCCGTTCGACATGGCGCCACCGTGTTGAATGGAGAGCGGGAGGTGGTGAGCGGTATCGTCCTGATGTTGCGGGGAGGTAATGCCCGCGACGTCGTTGAAAGCATCAAGGCTCGCATCGAGGACATCCATGTCAAACAGCTGCTTCCCGACGGACTGAAGATCGTGCCGTTCTACGACCGGATCGAGCTGATCAACGCGGCGTTAAGCACCGTCTATAAGGCGCTCGCGGAGGGGGTGGTGCTGGTCGTCCTCGTCCTCTTCCTCTTTCTAGGCAACGTCCGGAGCGCGCTGATTGTCGTCGGCACCCTGGTTCTGGCCCCTCTGGCCACGTTCATCGTGATGGGCCAGGTCGGTCTGACGGCCAACCTCATGTCGCTGGGCGGATTGACCATTGCGATCGGCATGATCGTCGACGGATCCGTGGTGGTGGTCGAAAATGTCTATCGGCACCTCTCGCTGCAGCATGGCAGCGCCAGGAAACACAGTGAGGTAATCCTGTCGGCGGCGAAAGAGGTCGCGCAGCCGGTCGTGTTCGGCATCTTGATCATCATCATCGTGTTCCTGCCGGTGCTGTCCCTCCAGGGGATGGAAGGCAAGATGTTCAAGCCGTTGGCCTACACTATTATGATCGCGCTCCTGGTGTCGCTGGTTCTGTCGCTGACTCTGTCGCCGGTCCTCTGCTCCCTGATGTTGAAGCGGGGAAGCGAAGAGGATCCCTGGATCGTCCGCTGGGTCAAGCGTCTCTATGCGCCGTCACTTCGCTGGGCGCTTGGGAATGGGAAGATCGTGCTGAGTACGGCTGTCGGATTGCTTCTCTGCAGTCTGGTGCTCGTGCCATTCCTGGGGAGTGAGTTCATTCCGACGTTGAACGAGGGCTCCGTCGCTCCCCAAACTATCCGGCTTCCCAGCGTGTCGCTGCAGGCCTCCATCGAGATCGAAAAAGACATGCAACGCGCGATGCTGGAATTTCCGGAAGTCGAAATGGTGCTGTCGAAGATCGGCAGAACCGAATTGGGGAACGATCCACAAGAGGCCAACGAAAGCGATCCTGTCGTGCGGCTTCGTCCGCTCGATCAATGGACGACTGCCCGCACGATGCCGGAACTGATGCAGAAGTTCCGGGAACGGTTGACGCGGGTCCCGGGCGCCACGTTCCTGATCAGTCAGCCCATTCAACAGCGGGTCGATGAGTTGATTTCAGGGGTGCGGACGGAAGCGACGGTCAAGTTGTTCGGTGACGATCTGGAGCTGTTGCGGCTCAAAGCGAACGACATCGCCGGTGTGCTGGCGACCGTGCGCGGGGTGCGGGACATCAAGGTCGAGCAAGTGTTCGGGCAGCCCTACCTGACGATCGATATCGACCGCGGCAAGATCGCCCGGCATGGCATCAACGTCGCCGATGTGCGGGAGATCATCACGACGGCGATCGGCGGGAGCGCGGCCACCCGCGTGTACGAGGGCCAGCAGCGGTTCGACCTGTTCGTGCGCTTTCCGGAACAGTACCGGAACAGTGCCGAGACCATCGGCAATATTCTGCTGACCGACGCATCCGGCCGGCTGGTTCCCCTTGGCGATCTGGGGACGGTTCGGGTGGAGGAAGGGCCTGGACGGATCAGCCGCGAGCGGCTGCAGCGCTACGTGTCTATCGGGTTCAACACGCTAGGGCGTGACATCGGCAGCCTGGTGTCCGAGGCGCAGGAGAAAATTACCGCACAGGTGGCGCTTCCGTCCGGCTACACGATCACGTGGGGAGGGTCGTTCGAAAACATGGAACGGGCGATGTCCAGGCTCAAGATCATTGTGCCCATGACCATCGGGCTCATCTTTCTATTGCTGTACTCGTCGTTCGATTCGCTCCGTCAGGCCACCCTCATCATTCTGAATCTGCCCTTCGCCTTGGTGGGTGGGGTTGTGGCGCTGTGGCTGACAGGGGAATATCTCAGCGTGCCTGCCTCCATCGGCTTCATCAACCTCTTCGGCGTGGCCGTCCTGAACGGCATTGTGCTGGTTTCGTACATGAACACGTTGCGTGACGAGGGCCGCAGTCTGGAGGAGGCCGTGGTCGTAGGCTGTTTGCTCCGGTTGCGGCCGGTGCTCATGACGGCATTGGTTGCGCTGCTTGGCTTGCTGCCACTCGCATTTGCCCGTGGGATCGGTTCTGAGGTGCAACGGCCTCTGGCGATTGTCGTCATCGGAGGACTCGTCAGTTCCACGTTACTGACATTGATTGTGTTGCCAGTGTTGTATCGCTGGATGGAGAGCCGGGTTGCCGCTCCGGTCCCTGCAACGGGGTCCGATGTCGATGAGGCTGCGGCGGCTCAGATCGCTCCCGCAACCGGCAATGGCTACGAGGACGGAGTAGGACCGGTCTCGTTGCATTCGTAGTTCGAAAATGCTGGGATATCAATCCTGTATGAAAGAGCCGCTAGGCGAACAATCTGAAGAGAGTGGGGTGTGATGGGTTGGTTCTATTTGTCTGTGGCGGGGCTGTTGGAAGTAGGCTGGGCGATCGGATTGAAATATACGGAGGGATTCTCGCGTCTATGGCCCAGTGCCTGGACGCTGTTAGCCATGGTTGGCAGCTTCTATTTTCTGGCGCTGGGGTTACGAACCATTCCGGTCGGGACCGGCTATGCCGTATGGACCGGGATCGGAGCCATCGGGACTGCCACGTTGGGGATTCTCTTGTTTGCCGAGTCGACGGCTCTTCCACGGTTGGCCTCACTTGCCTTAATTATTCTGGGAATTCTCGGGCTCAAAGCCAGTTCCTAGCCGGCTGCTGAAAATGTCCGTCAGCTTCTTTCTCAGCTCATCGAAATCCTCAACGCACCCCTGAGGGTACGCCTCCGGTTTCCATTCGCCTGCGGCCTTGCGGGACAAACTTTTTTGAGCATCCTGCGCGCCGTTCTCCCATAGTCTCCTGGCTGTAGGGCCGTGAAGTTGTCGCACGGCACAGTTTGTGTCGCTTGACCTATGACGTGAGGCGGAATAGACTGCCTCTCGATGATCCGTTCCTTTCGCTCTAAAGAAACGGAAAGGCTGTTCCTCGACGAGGACGTCCTGCGGTTCCGTTCCATAGAACGAATTGCTAGAAGGAAGTTGCTGGTTCTCCAGCGCGCCTTTTCGCTCGGTGATTTGCGGATCCCACCGGGAAATCGGCTCGAGGCACTGAAGGGTGATCGGAGGGGAGAGCACAGTATTCGTATCAATGATCAGTGGCGGATCTGCTTTGCCTGGGCGCAAGGTGATGCATACGATGTTGAGATCGTGGATTATCATTGAGGTGTGGCATGGCGCGGAAAAAGTTGCTTGATCCCATCCATCCTGGAGAGATTCTGTTCGAGGAATTCATGGCGCCCATGGATATCAGCATCAACCGGCTTGCCCGCAACATTGGGGTGTCGCCTGGCCGGATTAGTGCCATTGTGAATGGGAAGCGTGCGATTACCGCCGACACCGCACTTCGTTTGGGGAAATACTTGGGAACATCCCCGGAACTGTGGGTCGGGCTTCAGGGGGAGTTCGATCTCAGAGTGGCCAGTCGCCTGGTCGGGCCGGACATCGAGAAGCATATCCAGCAGCACGTGGCCTGACGGAATAGTTAGCGGTGGTACGCTCATTTCCTCGCTAAATCCTCAATAAATAGTATTCAGAAACGTAGCCTGTTCATTCATGATCGATAGCTGTCTGCCTGTAGTGCTCGGGCTCGACAGCTGGAAATGGTTCACGATGGCTCAAAAGTCTTCTGTATCGTCTAAACGGTTCACGGTGGATCGATTGCTCTCGAAGCTTGGTGTGGCGTCCAGGAGCATGAGCCAGGAATGGGTCCGTGCAGGGCGAGTGCGCATCAATGGTCGAGTCGTGCAGGATCCGGCCACTTGGGTCTTGTGGCCGAAAGATGCCATCGCGGTCGACGACAAGCCGATTCAAGACTCGGCCAAACGATTGATCCTCTTTCATAAACCCAAGGGGGTCATTACCACGCATAGCGACGAGAAAGACCGTCAGACCATCTTCGATGTATTACCGGCTGACCTGGGCTATCTGCATGCGGTCGGGAGACTCGATCAGGCAACCAGTGGTCTGCTTCTGCTGACCAACGATTCGACTGTATCGAGTTATCTGACCGATCCTGGGCATAAAGTGATGAGGACCTACCTGGTTTCCGTGCGAGGAGAGTTCACGGAGGCCCAAGCGACAGAGGCCGTAGCCGGAGTGGTGGATGAAGGCGAGCGGCTTCAGTGCCATACCGTGAAGATTCAGAAGAGTTCCGGCCGCGAATCCCATCTGGAAGTGGTCCTGGTCCAGGGAAAGAATCGTGAAATCAGACGGCTGTTCTTGGCTCTGGGGCATGAAGTGACGAGGCTCAGGCGCATTCAATATGGGCCTTTCAAACTGGAAGAGCTTCCACCCGGTGACTGGCGCGAGGTCCCGATCGCGGATGTGAGAAAATTGCTCAAGCTGCCCTAGCTCGTCGTTCGTCTGTCTGGTTCATCTGGTTGGTTTCGATCAACTTCTCGACTCCAGTCCTGTCCGAATCGCACTCACCTGTGACCCCCTCTTCTGTAGCGTGGAATTATTCTCCGCATCAACGTAGATTGCCAGCCTAGTGCACGTTGTAAACATAGGATTGTGCCCTCGACAGCCCCTGTCGTTCATCTCACACTAATACGCTGGGCACCTCCGCACTGAATCTACGCTGAGTACTCCCGTTCCAGTATTTTTGAGTCACCTTTTTCCGTAGGAGAAGCATGATGAGCTCAATGACTTCAGGCAAGGGCAACGTTTACAGAGCGATGGGTATGAGAGCCGCTGCCCTCGCCATGATGTTGGCGATGGTCGCAGGCTGCAGCAGCGGCGACACGGCTGCTCCTGCTCCTGCCACCAGTGCCCCCAGTGCAGTATCGAGTGTCATCAGTCCGGCGGGCGGCACGGTTACGGGTCCTGACGGTGTGCAGGTGGTGATTCCAGCTGGTGCCTTGGTCGCCGATACCACCATCGGCATTGCACGCAATCCAGCCGGTGCGCCACTGCCCCTGCAAGAGGGCAACGCGCCAGCCGGCCCTGTCTATGAATTCACGCCGCACGATCTGGTCTTCAACGTACCAGTGACGATCCGCATGCCGGTGCCGGCAAACGGAGTCGGGGCTGAAGTGTTCATGGCCAGCCTCGGTGCGGATTGGCAGGTGAACAACGCCACTCTGGTCAACGGCTTCGCCGAATGGCAGCGGAACAGTTTCTCCTTCGGCATGGCGGGGCTGGCTTGTGCTATCCCGGTAGGAAGCACCGATCCGTATCCCTGTGCCTACCCGTCGGGCGGAGCTACGGTCGAGGCAACGGCTGGCGCTGCCATTACTCAGATCGCTCCGGGCTGGCTTAATTTTGGAAGTGGAAGCGCAGGGTCATGGCGCGTGACCTCTCCCGGTACGATCAGAGTGACCCTGCACTATCGCGCCGCGCCCGATTGCAGCGATGCCGGCGGCGGCGCTCCGTCCGGCCACGTGAAATTGATACGCTGGAATCCGGCTGTTCCGTTGAATACGCCTGGCAGAGTTACGACCGTGTTCGACCTACCGGTCGCGCTGACTCAGACTCCAGTAACCCCGCCTCCCGGAACTTTTAGCCACGGCGGCGGCCCCACTTTCCGCGGCGAGGGCAGCACGACGGTCGACACATCCTCGCACCTCGGCGATGCGACCAACGTGTTCGGCTTTACGTTTTCCTGCCAGCGCCCTGGCCGTCCCGTAATTTTAGGAGGCGATCTCATCACGATCATCGGGCCCATGGCTGCGCCAGGCACGACCTACAGCATCGGCGGCACGGTCAGTAATCTGACCGGCTCAGGCCTCGTTCTGCGGAACAACAATGGTAATGATCTGGCTGTACCGGCCAACGCAACCTCCTTCACCTTTACCTCGCCCATCGCAGCCGGGGCTCTTTACAATGTGACGGTCCAGACTCAGCCCTCCGGGCAGACCTGCACCGTGCAGAACGGCGGCGGCACGGCCAATGGGCCTGTCACCAATGTCGCAGTCACTTGTGCCGCGATATCGGGAGGGCCGCTGGCACTGGTCGCCAATAGCGGTAGCAATACGTTGTCGATTTACCGCGTCGACGCCAGCACGGGTGTCCTGTCATCCCTGGGCACCGTCCCCGCGGGCAGTTATCCCTATCGTGTCGCCATTACGCCCAATGGACTCTACGCGTATGTGACCAATTTGCTCGGAGGCACGGTCTCGTCGTTCGGCATCAACAACATCACAGGCGTGCTGACACCGATTCCTTTAAGTTCCCCAGGCACCCAAAACCCCTATGGCATCGCCATGGATCCGTCAGGGCGCTTTGTCTGGGTTGCCAATTACGGTTTCCATACGGTATCGGCTTTTTCCATCGATGGCTCGACAGGGGTGCTCGCATCGGCTGGGCCTACTGTTCCAGCGGCTGGCTTTCCTCACTCGATCACAGCACACCCGAGCGGAAATTTCGTCTACGTCGGCAGCGAGCAGGCTAACTCCATCTCGGTCTACGGCGTCAATCCTGGCAGTGGGCAACTGACCTTATCCAGCACCGCTGCCTATTCCGTCAGTGCGCCGTATAGCATTGCCGTCCATCCTTTGCTCAACGTCGCCTATGTCACAGACTCCAATGGGTATGTTATTGTTCTCAACATCAACCCCAGCAATGGTGCGTTGACATTCAGCAGTAACGTTGCCGTTGGCACCTCTCCCACCTCAGTTGTCGTGCATCCCAACGGACAATATGCCTATGTGGCCAATAGCGGCATTCGCGTCTACAGTATCAACCAAAGCACGGGGGCGCTGACGTTGTCGGGATCGCCTGTCTCGGCGGGCTCTAATCCCAGGACGATTGCTATTGATACGACAGGGATGCACTTGTACGTGACCAACCTCGGCAGCAACAATGTGTCAGCCTTCAGTATCGGCTCAGGTGGCGCAGTGCTCACTTCACTGGGTGCAGCCGTAGGAGCGGGTAGCGGGCCGGAAGGGATTGCCCTGACACCGTAGCCTTATTCGATTAGGTGGTGAAAAGGGGCCGCACGTTTGATCGTCAACCGTGCGGCCCATTTTTTTGTTATGAAGCCAGCCGTGTTGGTTCGCATGTCAGCAGGATGCAGGCGGATGGTTGGGATAGCGGGCCGCTGAACAATCTTGCGGTTGCCGTGATTGGACCGCAAGATTGTTCGGTCATCGCCCCGAGAGGGGCATCACAGTCTTGAGATCTATTTCACGGGAATACTGATCACAATCGCTCCCATGACATCATTGATCTTGAAGTCCCGTTTGGGGCTGTCAGGATGGGCATTATGGCAGCCGATGCAAGCCTGGGTCACCGCAAGATCCGGATAGACTGCCTGGAAGAAGCGGGCTCCTCCTTCCTTCACAAAACCGGTATAGGGTTTGGTCGGATGAGTGAGGACCGTACCCAGGCCTGCCTTCTCGAACTCACTGGAGGCGGCATTCTTCTTGTTGATCGGCCAGAGGCTGATCAAACGATATTGGATGCCGACGCCTTTTCTGGCCATGACGCGGCCCGACTCCATCAGGAATTGAGCCGGGAGAGGCAGCGTATTCTTCTGCTCCCAGTTCTCCGAGGCCACGACCACGCCTTTGGTCTGCATCCGTTCAACGACGTGCTTGGTGTAGACCTCACGGTCCGCTTCAATCACGGCGTGCACATAGTCCGCCACCATTTCGACGGGCAGACTGACAGCGGTCCCTTCCGTCGTCGCGCTGCTCGGCCAGACTAAGCCGGCGACGCCCAGTCCGAACACCAGCATGGGAACTCCCCATCGCAACTTGTTGGAGCATGTCATAGTACCCTCCTTGGTTTCCTCACGGACCGGTCGGCGTCATGCGCCGCGGTTCCATGAAGAGGTGTGGTGCTGTGCGGAAAATATAATAGGTGATGTCCATTTCCTGCTCGGACAGCGGGGCCTTTTCGATACATTCAAACGCATTTTGGTATTCATCGCTATCTGTGATCCATAGATAGAGCGAGTTCTGTGCCGCAGATGCGCATGAATGAATTGCCAGCAATTGTTGAGGTAGAGCGGAAAAGCCAGTTGGGGAGTCGCTGAATATGTATCCGAAGAGATTCAGTGCTGAATCATTTGGGATTGTAGAACCTGAGATTATGCGCTCATGCGTAAGCGGCTGAACGTGGTTGAGAATGTTGTAAGAGCGAGATTGAAGGTGAGGGAGTATTGATGCCCATGCTGGGACGAATCAGATGACATTAATTTTCTCTGGATTTGTGGGAAGAGAGGGAGTTGTTCAAGTAATCAGTACCGCGCCGGTCGAGAGGAGCAGAGTTTGCGGGAGGAGGACTAGGTTGAAGGAAAGAGGGCCGAGCCCTCCATCTCTTCATGCGAGGCGACCGGCTCCAATAAGCTATTAGTCATGCCGAGGAGGTCTCACCTGCCGCATTCGATCGGCAGACGAGACTCCCGGCTCTTGTTCCTCCGCTTAGCTCTCCCAGTTCGCCCGGAGCAGGTCTTCGCTTTCTTCGTAACGACAGGTGAATGTGCCGTGATGTGCGTGATGGAGCGCTTCGCCGATGCGTCGCGCGAGATGGGGGTCAGTCGTGGTGATGATCATCCCGACTGGTGCTTCGGTTTGGTCCTGGATCTTGATGATGCGAGCCAGAGGATGTTCGGCTTTGACACGGGCCTCTTCATTGCGGGCGAGCCCGAGTACCTGGTCCCGATGCGAGGCGACAAACTCACCGGTGAGCAGCAGCACTCCGCTGGGCGCGCCGTCCTGTATCCGTTCGCAGGCAGGGCACAGGAGCTCGTGACTCTTCGCCGGGGCAGGGTCCCATGTCCACCGCCCCTTGTGGTAGACCGCTTTGCACTCACGACAGACCGACGGCTCCTGGAGTTTGCCCTTCGCCTTGTATGGGTCGTGCATCCGGGCTCGAACCGATCGATCTTTGCTGTCTTGGGGAAGATGTGACGTCGACATAACAGCTCCTTTATTCCCTTATGTGAGAGATCTCTGACCATTCCGTCAGGGAGGGAAGCCCTCCCAGCGCGGCCTTTCTGTGCCAGCTTACTCCGACTGCAGCGCTCCGACAGGATGCCAAATCGGCACGTAAAATGCCACTGCAGAAGGATGCAGAGAGGAATCAATCTTGCCGAAACCATGGATGGATCACCCTCCAAAGAGGCTGTGCTGTTATCCGTCATGACCAAACGGAGGTCCTGTCTCCTAATGCTTCAGTTGCAGTGATGTACCGTGGCGAGCGCCTCAATTGCCAGAGCGTGAAGATTCAGAAGAGTTTTCACGCGAATCACATGCGAAGACGGTGAGTCATCCGAGTGGGAAGTTGGCTAACTGGAGGAAAGACTGCGGAGCCCTCAATCTCTTCAAGCGAGGCGACCGGCTCCAATAAGTCAATGGTCATGTCTGACCACGAATCCATGACCTACACTATTTGAACTTTGGCCACTGGTTGTAGCCGACGGATGGATCATTTGATTTCAGAGAGTTGATGAATTCAACTTCCTTTTGTGTGACCTCAGATTGTTTGGCAGTCTCGGACTCCCAGAGCGTCTCTCTTGTGACGGCGAATCGGCCTCTTTGCTCTTGAGTGAAGTCTTTCGCGATTAGATCACTGCACGCGCTACCGAAATAGTTGATGCTGTCGGTCCGGTCCTGGCCGACGTAAATCTTCCCATTGGGATATGTGATCTTGTAAATAATGTTCATCGTCGAGTCGGATGGGTTTATCTTGCTGTCTTATTGAGCGACACCAGACCAACCAGATAGACCAGACCAACCAGACAGACTAGAAATTTCCCGCCTGCACCACATCCTCAAGGCTGTTGATGTCGAGCCAGTGACCTGCCGTGTAGAGTACGCGGATCGGGTATTGCCGTTTCAAGAGTTCTTGGAGCAGCTGTGGGATGGCGGCTTTCCGGTTAGCGGGCTTGGCCAGCAGTTCGACAATAATCTCGGTGATGAGCGTGGCGGCGCTTGGCGAGACTTTGAGAAAGCCCATCCAGACTCCGTGGATGGATTCTTTGGGGAGCTTGTCCCCCAATTGCTTGAGATAGATTTTGGCGTTAAAGGCTCTTCTCGAATTAGGGATGGTGCATTCGGTGAATCCGCCGAGGCGGGCATAGCTGCTCTGCTCCTGCCAGTTGCTGTCGACGAAAATCACGCAGTCACCGGTTTCCTGGCAGAGGGACTGGGGAATATATTTATTGAACAGCACGTCGCCATAGGAAATGATGGTGTCCTTTGCCGGTCCTTTCAGGGATTGGAGGGCCTTCAAGAGCGAATCCAGTTCGCCGGTGTCCGCGAAATCGTCGTTGTCGACATAGGTCAGGTTGGGCAGATTAACGGTTTCTTTCTTATATCCGCGGACCACCACGATGTCTTTGATCCCGACGGCATTGTAGGCGTCGACGATATGGGACAGGATAGGGATGCCCTGAATCTTGACCATCGTTTTGGGCTGGAGTTCGGTGAGTTCCCCCAGTTCCTTTCCTCGGGAGGCGGCGAGCACGATGGCCGCGGTGCCCTCGGCGCCTTTAGGCAGATAGCGGTCTTCAGCCTCTTGCAGCTCTGCGGCGTTTTGCAGGCGGAAGATTTCGGAGACTGGCGCGACTTTGTCTTCGATGGAGAGCAGGTGCTCCTGCTCCTTTAACGTGCGTGCGGTTTTTTGCATGGCGGCCACAGCCGATCGGAGCATGTGATTGGCCCAAATCACCATCGAAATTCCATGCTGTCGAAATATGTCGGTGGGGGTGGCGTAATATTTGGTGGGCACGATCACGACGGGGCAGCGATTGCCCCATTCCTGTTTGAACGCCAGGATTTCATCCGGCACCGAGAGGGCGCTGTGAATGAGAATGCCGTCCGCCCCCGCCTGATGATAGGCCTCGGCGCGACGCAGCGCTTCCGCCAATCCCCAGCCGCAGATGAAGGCTTCCACTCTGGCGATAATACAAAAGTCCTGGTCGGTCTGCGCATCTTTGCCGGCTTTGATCTTGCCGCAGAATTCCTGCATGTCCGCCATGGGCTGGGCGTCCCCCTTGATGAAACTATTCGTCTTGGGGAAGAGTTTGTCTTCGATGCAGACCGCGGCGATTTTGCGTTGTTCGAGTTTGCGGACGAGGCGCTGCATATTATTGAAGTTGCCGTATCCCGTGTCCCCATCGAGGAGAATGGGAATCGTGGTGGCATCGGACATAAATTCCAGGGTCTCCAGCACCTGGGTCCAGCTGGCTTCATTGTTGTCACGGACGCCGAATTGCGCGGAAATGGAGAGACCGCTGCCCCAGATACCTTTAAAGCCGGCTTCTTGAACGATTTTTGCGCTGAGGCCATTGTGCGCCTCGCATATGAATTCGAGCTGCTCCGACAAAAGAAGTTTTCTAAATTGACGTGCTGTAGTCATGCCTGTGGTCGAACTCATGGATTCCCTTCCTTCTCACTCCTGACACTCATTGAGGCGGTGCCTCTCTTGGTATTCACTCGCTGGAAAGAATACCGTTTTCCCCTGGATAAATCATCCTGCATTAGGGGCTGTGACACTACGATGTACGAGATGAAGCGAGGCGGGGCTTCCTCACCCTCGTTTCTATGGCCTTCTGTAGCGATGGGTTGGGGAATTCGCTCGTTATTTGAGACGGGTCGTTGGCCGATCTGTGAATGCTTGTAATATTTTCCCCGGCGAGATGAAACTTCCGCTTTGGCTCCACCAGACCGAGTGCAGACGGCTCTATAATTCGGTTCCCCAACTTCTGTGGACAACTCTGTGGACAAACACTCTTTTGGTTGCGAAATGACTGATGCGGAGAGAGTTGCGAGCTGATTGCCTGAAAAATAGGCATTGTGGCCCGCAGAACGGACCCCCAACATTTTGTGGCTTGACGGGTATTTCAGCCGTTTTACTACCAGCCGTGGGATTTATTTTAGGATTGACTGATTTCATGCTTGAAGCGGCAGTCTGAATGTGGGGTGTCGCACGGGAGACCTGACTTATGCACAGCTCTTGAAATGTGACTCAGGTGTCAAGAGGAAAAATTCATAGGGTTTATGCTGTTTTTGCCTCCTGAAAGAGACGGGGGGACATTCGTTTAGGGGGATTGAAGCGGGCGAGGCTGGTTTATTCGGTTTGTCTCGTTCTTTAAGCCAAAGAAGCCGAGCCAACCAAGACATAGACTCAGCGACGAATGATGGGGCTATGAGATTGGGATGGAAGGGGGAGGTATTGCCCGTTTGATTGGATGAGCCTACTTCCCGGTGCTGGTGCTGTTGTACCAGTGTATTATGGATGAGGGAGAAGGTGTTGTGCCTATGTGACCGTCCCTGCAAAGCCGGTTAGTTGAGGATTCTCAATCAGGAGGGAACCATGTCAACCAAGAGGATCGTTTCACGGAAGCGGGTGCAAGATCGAGTGGTTGGTCGAGAGAAGAAGGGACCGGCTGCGAAGCGAGAGGCTTCGGGGCTGCGTCGCCAACTTCAGGATTTGCGGGAGCAGGTTGATATGGTGCTGCCGGAGATGACGGCCCGGATTGCCGCGTTGGAGCATCTGTTGCGTGAAAAGCAGCTCTGCACCAGGCAGGACCTGATCTCCGCGCGTGCGTTCGTGCGTATGCAGGAGGCCTAGCAGGCTGTTGAAAAAGGCCGCCAGCGGCGTTCTTGCGGCGCGCAGAGGCTCAACGTACAGACGAGAGTATGCTTCGCCTCTCTGCTTGCTGCGGCCTTGCTGGACGGCCTTTCTGAACAGCCTGCAACGACGTCTGACCGCATCTGCAACTGTTCTGGCATGCGCATTCTGCAGTGGCGTAGCAGTTTGTCATCAACCTGCTAACTGATTCGATCAGGGGGAAAGACGTAAGGCGAAGCGAGTGAGAGGCGCAGGATTGGGTGAGACGGGGCATGATGGGGCGGGGAGGGGGTATCTCTATGGCGATGTCTGAGGCAATGTCGAATGAGGAGGTTCAGGCTGCGTGGGCCAATCTGACCGAGGAGGTCCGTACAGGGGTCTTGCTGACGCTGAGAAACGGGCGGCCGTTCGGGTCGCATGTGCCCTATGTCTTTGGCGATCAGTGGACGCGCGCCTATATCCATGTCAGTGGTTTGGCGTTGCATACCGGACATTTGTTACTGGATACCCGCGTCGGGCTGTTCGTCTCGGAGCCGGATCGGCCAGAGAAGAATCCCTCGGCCCTCCGAAGGATGAATCTTCAGGGTGAAGCGGTGTTGTTGCATGCTGGTGCACCGAATTATGCGGAAGTGAAAGAGCGGTATCTGGCGCGTTTTCCCCAGTCGGCCATGATGTTTAGTTTCTCGGATTTCTCACTCTGGGAACTGCGGTTCCAGGATGCGCATCTGGTTCTGGGATTCGGGCAGGCATACCTTGCTGATGCGACTACTCCTCTGGCATGGACACATCAAAAACCGGAGCAGAAGAAATAGCAGGATGCTGAAAAAGTCTACCAGCGCCAAAGACCGTGAAGCGTCCCTCGTGAAGCGTATCTCGCAGGCCAGGAAATTTTTCCTGTGCGAACGTCGAGATACGAGATCCGAACGACGGATTAAGAGGACGGCCTTTTTGAGCATCCTGTGGGGAGTGATCTCTGGCGCTAGGGTTCATTCTGGGCGGAGGCACGATAGGTGAAGTACAGTGCGATGGCTCCAGTTGCGGCAATGAACAGGCCTGCAATAAAGCGGGTGGAAAAACTCAGTTGCTGGATATAGCGGTGATAGAGGAGCGGCAATAGAAAAGAGGCAAGCAGAGCCATGGCAAGGCCTAGCATATGCCGTTTGAGATAGATCGGTTCGCCTGGCTTACGCTTCATAGTTGATGAGTTCCCTCAGGCCCTCACTCGCTCTCTTAACTGAGCGCACAGACGTCTCATCGATCACCGGTCTTGAAGCCGGTTGAATCAATCTTCAATCGTCGAGATATCGCCAAGGTCTTGTCCGAGTTCCTTTGCTTTCAGCACCCGCCGCATGATTTTTCCGGACCGGGTTTTGGGGAGCGAGGGGACGATGTCGATTTCTGACGGCACGGCGATCTTGCCGAGCTCCGTCATCACCTGATCTTTGATCGACTGGATGAGTGCCGGGCTCTCGACTTCTCCCTGTTTCAAAATAATGAAGGCTTTGATGGACTCGCCAACGAGTTTGTGTGGCTTGCCGATGACGGCCGCCTCTGCTACCGCATGGTGGCTGACCAGTGCGCTTTCTACTTCAGCGGTGCCGAGCCGGTTGCCGGCCACTTTGATCACGTCGTCGGCACGGCCCATGAACCACATGTAGCCGTCTTCGTCTTTGTGGCAGATATCGCCGGCTGTGTAGCAGTTTGGGATCGTATTCCAATAGGTTTTGTAGCGTTCCGGATCTTTATAGATGGTCCGCATCATCGCAGGCCAGGGCTTCTTGATCACGGCGAAGCCCCCAGCGTTGGCAGGGAGGCTGTTGCCTGCGCTGTCCACGACATCGGCTTCGATGCCGAGGAAGGGTCTGGTGGCCGAGCCTGGCTTCAAGGGGACAGTCGGGAGGGGGGTAATCATGATCGATCCTGTCTCCGTCTGCCACCAGGTATCCATGATCGGTTTGTCCCCACCGGTTGCACGATGGAACCATTCCCAAGCTTCCGGATTGATCGGTTCGCCCACGCTGCCCAGGACGCGGAGGCTGGAGAGGTCGTATTTCTTGGGCCAGTCTTCCCCATACCGCATGAGCAGGCGAATGGCGGTGGGGGTCGTATAGAAAATCGAGACGCCGTAGCGTTCGATGAGATCCCACCAGCGGCCTGGTGTTGGATAGTCAGGCTTGCCCTCTGCCGTGAGGATCGTGGCGCCGTTCAGGAGGGGGCCATACACAATATAACTGTGACCGGTGACCCAGCCAGGATCGGCGACGCAGAAATAGACATCGTCTTCTTTCAGGTCGAAGACGTATTTCGTCGTGATGTAGGTCCCGACCATGTAGCCGCCATGGACATGGACCACGCCCTTGGGTTTGCCGGTCGTACCGGAGGTATACAGGATATAGAGGGGATGCTCCGCATCCAGAGGCTCAGCTTCACAGACCGCCTTTTCGTTCTTCAGCCAGTCGTGCCAATCAAGTTCTTTCGGCGCAGCCAGCGCGACTCCCGGGGTCTGTCTTCGCAGCACCACGACTCGCTCGACGGTGGGGGAGTTGGCGACGGCTTGGTCGACCACCGTCTTGAGGTTGAGGACTTTTCCCCGGTCAAATCCGACATCGGCCGTAATGACCAGTTTGGCTTCGGCATCTTGAATGCGGTTCGCGAGGGCCGGAGCACTGAATCCCGAATAGACCACACTATGAATGGCACCGATACGGGCGCAGGCGAGCATCGCGACGATCTGCTCGGGGACTTTCGGCAGGTAGATCGTGACCCGGTCGCCCTTCGTGATTCCCAGCTTCTTGAGCGCATTCGCGCAGCGATTGACCTGTCGATAGAGTTCCCCATAGGTGATGACCCGTTCCTGATCCTGCTCACTCACCCAGATGATGGCGACCTTGTTTTTGCGCCAGGTTTTGACGTGACGATCGAGACAGTTATAGGCAATATTGCAGGTGGCGCCGACGAACCACTTGGCCCAGGGGTAGTTCCACTCTAAGACCTTAGTCCAGGGAGAGAACCATTCCAGCTCCTTGGCGACGGTAGCCCAAAAGCCTTCCGGATCGGCAATCGATTTCTTATAGGCGCTCTCGTAGTCTTGAATGTGAGCCGCGGCTTTGGTCTGAGCGGTCGGCTGGTACACACGGCTTTCTTTGAGAAGGGTATCGATGTTCTCTGACATGGTGCAATGGCTCCTTTAGCAGGATGCTGAAAAAGTCCGCCAGCATCGTTCTCGAAACCCGTGAAACGTAAATCGTGAAGCATATCTCGCAAAAGCTCTCATCTGGGTTTGCGACGAGATACGAACGACGCTTCACGAACGACGGACACACAGTTTCGGTATTATGCTGGAGGGCCCGGGGGAACTCAACTACAGCCGCGACTGCTGTTGCGGTGCTCCGTTTCTTGACAGTCGCGCAAAGGCGAGAGTAGGCTCAACTTGTCACGCGTTACTCCGTTATTCCTTGAGGCCGGATTCATTGATGTTGCCCATCGTGTCCCCACTATCGCGGCCACTTCTTTTCGTAGTTCTCGCCTGCTTGTTGGCGCCGATGTTTTGTCCGGCGCCGGCTACCGCTCAGCTGGGAAAGCCGGAAGGGCTCTACTACAAGTCGTGGGCCATTATCATCGGAGTGGAGAACTATCTTCTGGCTCCGAAGATTCCCGGCGCAATTGATGATGCCAAGACCGTGGCCCAATCCTTCCGTCAATTAGGTTTCGACGAAGTCGTGGAACTCTACGACAAGGATGTGAGTTTTCGCCGTCTGCAGCAGACGCTCTCAGATTTTTTGCCCCGCAAAGTCGGCCGGCACGATCGGCTTGTGCTCTATTTCGTCGGGCATGCCGGAATGACGCAAGATCTAGACGGTAAGGAACTGGGGTATCTCGTGCCCTGGGATGCGCAGATCGGGAACGTGTCCAAATCCATAACGTTTGAGCAGCTCAAAGAATTCAGCCGCCGAAGTGCGTCTAAACATACGCTCCTCCTCGTGAACGCGGCGGTTCGCGGATGGGAGGTGAGCATGGCTCAGCCCCTCTCCCTTGAAGGGCGCTTGGCCCCGGAAGACGATACGGAGCGGCGAGCGGTGCAGCTCTTGACGGCGGGCGATAGGGGCGAGTCTTTGAGTCAGGAGAATGGGAAGAGTGTCTTCGTACAGGTGCTGGTGAATGGACTGAGTGGCCTGGCAGATGGCAATAAGAATGGCTGGCTCATGGCGTCCGAAGTTGGGGACTATGTGAAGCAACAAGTTGCGGAGCGGTCGAAGGGTGCTCAGCATCCTCTCTTCGCACAGCTTGAAGGGGACGGGGACACGGTCTTGATCGAGGGGCGAAAGGCCGCGTTTGTCGCAGGGGCAGGGCCTCAGTCTCAGGCTGAACAACGGCAGGCCGCAAAGACGCAGTATGAACAGGCGTTTGCATTGCTCCAAACCGGGAAGTTGGCGGAGGAAGCGCTGGAGCGGCTGAACAAAGCCTTGGAATACGACCCCACGTTCGGCGATGCCTATGTGCTCAAGAGTTATGTGTTGTTAGAAGTGATACCGGACCTTGATGCCGCGTTATCGACGGCGAAGCTGGCGGTACAGTATGCGCCGAAGAACCCGGACTCTCAGTACACGCTTGGGTTGATTCACGAAAAACGCGGGCAGTATGCCGAGGCCGAGCGTGCGATGCAGGCGGCGCTGGTGGTCAATCCCAACTATGTGGATGTCTATTTTTCGTTGGGGATTCTCTATGCCGACGAGATGATGGATCAGGCCAAATCAGTCGAGGCCTTTACTCGCTATCTCGAACTCGGTGGAAGTCATGCCCGCGCCCGAGCTGCCGTTGCACAGCAGTTATCACCCGCCGCTCCTGTCGTACCATCTGCCAAGCCTTAACCCGCATTATTCAAGACAGTTCGTCGCGAAATCGCGCAGTCGCGTTGCGAGACGGGCACGCGGAGCCGTGAGAGCCCGAGGCGTACTTGAAGAGTACGTTGATGGAACGAGCGGTGAGCCTGCCCGCCGAAGGCTTGTCGTCGCCGCGAATCCACGATTGCAGCAGAAGTGCTCATGAATCATGCGGATTAAGGTTTTTCTCCTCCCTTGAGATAGCCCAGTCCGATCTTGACCGCTTTCCGCGTAATTTCTGCCCAGCGGACTTGAGGGTATTCGGCAAGGACCGCGGCTGCTTTGGGATCTTGTACTTCCATGTTCACAATCTTAATGATACCGTCATTGATCTGAATGTCTGCCACGGGGATCCTCCTTACAGAGAACAGTGAGTGGGTCAACCGTTGATCGCCTGTTGCGTTGACTGAGGTAGGGGTGCATGTTAGCATGATTTCGTTTGGATTCTCGAATGTTTGCCGCTGGCATCTGCCGCTGTGACGTGCTGTTTCACTGTCCAGATCATCACCAAGGAGGCATGGGTATGAATAGCGTACTGGGATTCAGGTCGAGGCTAGTCGGGGGGGGAGTCGCTGTTGCCCTGATGCTCGGACTTGTAGCGTGCGGCGGGCCTCCGAAGTGGGTCAAGCAAGGGTCTGGAGCCTTTAATGAGAAGGACAGTAAAGCCTTTTATGGGGTCGGGTCCGTGTCCGGTGTCCGGAACGAGCCGCTGGCTTGGGACACCGCTGAGAATCGTGGGAGAGCTGAAATTGCCAAGACGTTTGAGACTTATACCGGGTACCTGATGCGCGACTATGCAGCCTCCACGACTGCCGGAGACTTTACAAAGAATACGGAAGAGCAGAATGTCGAGCGGGCTATTAAGACGGTGACGACCACGACGCTCAGCGGTGTGCGTCCCATTGAGCGGTACAAGGATGAAAAAACGAATACCTACTACGTGTTGACCAAGCTGAATCTCGAGGAGATGAAGGATAACCTTGAGAAGGCGAAGGAATTGAACGCGCAGGTTCGTGACTATGTCAGGAAGAACGCTGATAAGCTCTTCGATCGGCTCGAGAAAGAAGAAGATAAACGGGCCCCGAAGTAAGGGGCCTGCTCATCGATTGCCAATGGCTGCTTGTGCGAGGAGGTATCGCGTGATCGTGATGGATCGTGGACGAATCGGGGTCATGGCGCTGGCGGTGCTGTTGTCGGCCGGTTGTGCGCAGGAAACGAAAATTACCAGGGTCGACTCCGGGGTCGTCACGGATCTGAGTGGGCGATGGAACGATACCGATTCCAGGATCGTCGCGGAATCCATGGTCAAAGAGGCGTTGGAGTATCCCTGGCTCAATAATTTTGCCAGTTCGAAGCATCGCCAACCGGTCGTGGTCGTCGGAGCTATTCAGAACAGCAGTCACGAACATATCAACGTCAACACGTTTGTGACCGATCTTGAACGTGAGCTGACGAACTCCCAGAAAGTGACGTTTGTGGCTGGAAAAGGAGATCGCGAGGAACTGCGCACCGAGCGCAAAGAGCAGGCGATGTATGCGCGCGAGGATACGCAGAAAGCGCCGGGAAAAGAGATCGGCGCCGATTACATGATGAAGGGTAGCATTGCGACGATTCTCGACGAGGCCGACGGGACGAAGGCGGTATTTTACCAGGTCGATCTCCAGATGGTGGATCTGGAGAGTAACGCCAAGGTCTGGTACGGCCAGAAGAAGATCAAGAAAGTTGTCGAAAAGAAACGTTCCATTTTTTAGGTTCCAGAACCTCCGTTGAGCTCTCTTGTCTCACGCCCCACCGCCCTTAGTCAGGTACGGTGGGGCTTTTTTATTTTCTTTCAGTCTCTTGCGGCCTTGGTGGCCTTGTCGTTGTTGGCTGGCTGCGGTCCCTCCGTCAATCGGTATCTCCTCATTGAAGCCAGCCTTCGCGCCCACGACCCCAAGGGCGCCGATGCCATTGTCGCGGCAGCTGAGAAGGATTATGGCTCAAAAAGCCGCGTGCTCTACGGTATGGACCGAGGCATGACGCTTCAACTCGCCGGCGAGTATCAGCAAAGTAACGCGGTGCTCGAACAGGCAGAGGATGAGGTTGATCGCCTCTACACGAGGAGGATCCGAACGGAAACACTCGCGTTCATGACGAGCGATGCGGCATTACCCTATGAGGGGGATCACTATGAGCAGGTGCTCATCAATGTCTTGAAGGCCCTCAATTATGCGACGGTGGGCCAGTGGCAGGATGCGCTGGTCGAGGCCCGGCGTATCGATCATCGGCTTAATGTCCTGTCGGATCGGACCAAGGAGCAGAATGCCTATCGGGATGACGGTTTCGCTCGTTATCTGACCGGCATTCTGTATGAGAGCACCGGGGATGTGAATAATGCGTTTATTGCCTATCGGAAGGCATACGAGACTCTTGAGGCGACCCGTGCATGGTCCCATACGGCCGTTCCTTCTCAGCTGCGAGCCGATTTGCTACGAACGGCTGAGGCTCTGCACTTCACACAGGAGTTGGCCGAGTACCAACAGGCTTTTCCCGAGACGAGATGGGAGAGCAGTCAGGCGTTGCAACAACTCGCTCAAGTGGTTGTGATCAGCTATAATGGCCGCGCGCCACACAAGGAGGATCAGTTTCTTGATCTGCCGATCAGTCTCGATGCCCTCCAGTTGGTGCTGTTGAATCGCGGAATTTCGCAATCGAATCGGCAATCCAATCGAGGAGTGGACACGGTTTTGTATGGACTGAATGGCCGAGTTGTTCGCGTGGCCTTACCGAGGCTCGTTCCACAGAAGACGCACGTGAAGGGTGATCCCGTCAATCTGATTGCGGACAATGGTTCGCGGGTGACGATGAACACGGAGTTGGCACATAACGTGACGGCGCAAGCAGAGAAAGCGCTGTCAGAACGAATGGCCGGCATCACCGTCAAGGCCCTTGCCCGTGGAGCCACAAAGTTCGCCATGGCCGAGGGAGCGACGAGAGGGGCGCAGCAGGCAGCGGGGAAGGATGCGGCGCCCTGGGTGGGCCTGCTCGTCGGACTATTGACGAAAGGACTGGCCGTGGCATCCGAGGAAGCAGACAAGCGGAGCTGGCAGACATTGCCCGACGAAATCCATCTTGCGCGGGTCTGGGTTCCCGCTGGCCGTTATCAGGTGCAGCATTCAGCCAGTGGGCCCCTTGACCCGATGAAGCCTGAAACCCCGCGGACCCTCTCTCTCGGACCAGGCGAAACGGCAGTCGTGATCCGACGGGTGATGCCATGAGAGCCGGGTCATCGCTCATGAGCCGGATTGGCATGGCACTGATCGCGGTGTGTGCGCTCTCCGGCTGTTCCTGGTTTGGAGGGCACGGGAAGCCAGACTGGATCGACGGGGTGAGTACGGCCTATCCGTCCGGACAGTATCTTTTAGGTGTGGGACAGGCGGAAAATCGTGCGACAGCTGAAGATCGCGCCTATGCCGCGGTGGCCAGGATTTTTAAAGCCGAGGTGAGTGCGCAAGCCAAAGATTGGGAGTCGTATCTGCTGATCGAACAGAGAGGGCAGAGCAACGCTGAACGGCGTCTGACCCTCGACAATCTGACGACTGTGTCGACCGACAAAGTGTTGGAGAACGTCAAGATCGTTGACCGGTGGGTCGATGGACACAGCGGCCTCCATTATGCCTTGGCGGGGATGCAGCGATCGCAGGCAGAGGCCTCGTTCATGGAAAAGATCACCGAGCTGGACCGATCGATCGGAGACGATGTCGGTGAGGCTCACCGCCCCTCCGATAAGTTGGCCAAAGCCAGAGCATTAAGACGGGCTGCCAGAAATCTGGTGCTGCGGGAGACCTATAATGCCGACCTTCGTGTGATTCGCCCGAGTGGGCAGGGCACAGCTGCGGCCTACCGCGTGAGCGAGCTCACGCATGAGCTCGAGCAATTCCTCGCGACGAATCTTGTGGTCGCAGTGGCGGTGACCGGCGATCAGGCTGAGCCGGTTCAACGTGCCTTGACGGAGGGTCTGCTGAAGGAAGGGTTGCAGGTGACGAGTCGTCCCGGGGGGGGAGATCGATCGATGGGCGGCGATACCAACGGACCATCTCCGGAGCTGCTGGTGCGGGGCGTGGTACGGGTATGGCCCATCGATGTGCGCGATCCGCAGTTCAAGTTCGTGCGTTGGTGCAGCGATCTCGAAGTCGTGGATGTCGCCAGTCAACGAGTGGTCGGCGCCTTGTCAAAGGGCGGCAAGGAAGGCCATTTGTCTGAGCGTGAGGCGACCGCTAAAGTTGTGCGTGTCATGCAGCATGAGTTTTCTGCCGATGTGGCAAAGGCCATTGCGGCACATGTGTATGGAGAGGCGGAGTTGCCGGCATTATCGAGCCAGCTTGCGGGATGTCCGCGGGACGGGCAGGTTTCGATGCCGGCGTTAGCACCCCACTAATTCAGAGAGAGAGGGAGGGTATGGCCAAAGCGAAATCAGGAACAGGACAGGCAACCACTCGTGCACCACGGAGCCGTGGCCGCGGGTTGACGGTCACACATCAACGAGTCCCCAGCCGTTTGGCGAAGCGCCGGCTCGGCGATCGCCTCAAGAACGACACCGCGTCGTTCAACCAGGGAAATCTAGCCGACAAGTTTCGGAAAGAAGGATATGACGAGTTGCCGCTGGATGAAATCCAAGATCGGCTCTCGAAAATGCCGGGCCCCTTGGCTGCCATCATTCTGAAGGGGAGGATCTGATCGCATGCCGTACTACTATTTCGACTCAACGGCCTTGGTGAAACGGTACAGCATGGAGCGCGGCACGCGTATCATTGGCAAGCTGATGGTGAAGCGGGGCATGGTCGCGATTGTGCCAACGTGGTCCGTCACCGATTTTTATACGGCATTCTCGAATCGAGCCCACCACGGGGACATCACCCGTGACGATTGTTACTCGGTGATTCACAAGTTCGAGAAAGAGTCGCAGGAGGGTCTCTTCCAGTTCATTGCCCCGACGATGCAGACCTATTTGGCGACCAAAGAGCTTGCCCTGGAATATCCGGCCCTCCGCTCACCGCAGGTCTTGCATTTGGCGCTGGCGTTGGAACTCAAGCCGTTGCGCTTAACGGTCGTCAGTGCCGATCAGCAATTGCTGACGGCCTGTCGCTCTGCTGGCCTGCATATCATTAACCCGGAAGAAGACTAGGGCCTGTTAACACTAACGCAAGCCCTCAACGATCAACGCGAAATTGATGAACGCGACGAACATGACATCGAGTTTTTCAAACCGCGAGAAGATGCGCCGAAATCCCTTAAGCCGACGGAACAGTCGTTCGATC
>JAUXQT010000101.1 GCA_030682135.1 Nitrospirota bacterium
CCGTTATGGGGGCCTGGTGCTTACCGGCGCCGGCTATCGAGGCGTCGGAATTCCGGACTGTATCCGTGACGGGGCGATTGCGGCCGATCGGGTCGTGCGTTATCTGTCCGGAGAACGACCGTCATAAGAAACGAGGACACACGATGGATGCCCGGATGCAAATTGCAAATGTGACAGGTCCCTTCCGAGAGCCTCGGGAGCAGGTGTTCTCCTTCGACTATTCGATCCAACGCGCCTCTTGGCCGACGGCCCAGGCCATTCGCGTCAAGGTCGCCATTCCGGAGGAGTTGGATGTCGTTCGGGGGAAGGTGTTAGGGGACGTCGTCGGGACGCCGGGTCAGCAGTTGATGATTTCGAAGTTCTTGTCCCGCCAGATCTCGGACGAGAAAATCCGCATTGCCGAGGCAGACGGCATGTTGTCCGAACGCCGCGATACCGTCGTGGCTCCCTTCACCGGGCCCATGGCCTACTTGTTCCCGCGACTCGATACATGGGCGACTGAACAACAGGAAACATTGCGGGCAGAGATTACAAAGCTGGTTGGACTGTAGCTGCTGCGCAAGCTTAGCAGGCTGCTGAAAAAGTCCGCCAGCGTCGTTCTCGCCTCGAAAGCATCCTCAACGTAGCCCCAGGGCTACGCCTCCGGTGCTTCTATCGGCTGCGGCCTTGCTGGACGGCCTTGTTGAGCATCCTTCGGGTAAATCTTCCTGTAGGCGTACAGATTCCTCTGAGCAGCCTATTAAAATATTTTCCGGTACTGCTTCGAGTGCACGCCAGACTCATCGGCAAAGCCGAGGGAAGCGCTGTCGGGATTGCTGGTGTTGTTGAGATCGATTCGATAATGCCCGCGGATTTGTTCCATCGCCACTTCAAAGGGAACGGCTTGGGGATAGAGGTCGCCAGGGGCATGCGCGCCTCTGGTCAGGGTGCGGATGACGTCGGCCTTTGCATATTGGGCATCGGAGACAATGTAGATGTCGGCGACGGCATGGTCCCCGAGTGTGTGGCCGGCTGTGGTCGCGGGGAGGAGTTCGATCAGGGTGCCGGCGAGCCGGTCCTGTTTAAACCGCTTTAAGAGTCCGGCCACTTGGCTCTCGGTCGCTTCCGGGGGGACGGTGAGACTGATGGCATTCATATCCGGGACGGTGGTGTGGACTTTGAACAGCACCGGCGCCGCTTCGGGATCTTCGATGATCGGTCCGGCCGGTCCTTCTGTCCCGGCGGCTTGCTTGTTTTTTGAGCTCGGCACGATCAGGGCCACAAAGAGCCAAATGCCGAATAAAATGCTGAAGATGACGATCAGCGGGTGGATTCCGGCGCGTTTACCTTCTTCATAGGGATGCTGTTCATCGCTCATGGCGGCGTTCCTCAGTATTCGCAGCGGACTGCTGTCGTTTGGCTTCGTTCCACAGTCGATCCATTTCTTCGAACGAAAGCTCTCCGACCGTTCGGCTCGACGCGGTCGCCTGGGCTTCGATGAATTGAAATCGTTCGACGAATCGGTTGACGGCTTGGCGTAGGGCATCTTCAGGGTTCACTTTGATAAAGCGGGCGAGGTTCACGAGCGAAAACAGCACGTCGCCGAACTCTGCGACGATCTGCTCTTGCCGTGCGGTCGTCGCGTTGGCGTCGGGCTCTGTCTGATTCGATGCCAGGGGGCGGATGGCGACACGGAGTTCCTGGATTTCTTCTTCGATTTTACCGAGAACCTGATCGAAGCCCTTGGCATCGTGGGTCCAGTCGAAGCCGACGCGCGAGGCGCGCGCTTGAACTTGGTAGGCTCTCAGGAGGGCCGGCAGCATCTGCGGCACGCCGTCGAGGACCGAGTCAGGTCTGCCAGACGCCTGCCGTTCCGTGCGTTTGATGTCTTCCCATTTCGCGACCACCTGGTCGGCATTCGTCGGAGTTGGGTCTGCCGCCCCGTTTCCAAAGACGTGCGGGTGCCTCCGCGTCAGCTTGTCGGCCAATTGCTCCAGCACATCCTCGATGGTAAAGCTGCCGGCTTCTGCGGCGATCTGACTGTGGAAGAGCACTTGGAGCAAGACGTCGCCGAGCTCTTCCGGCAGCTTCGTCCGGTCCTGCCGGTCCAGAATTTCTAAGACTTCGTAGGTTTCCTCAAGCAGATAGGGCTTGAGCGATTCATGTGTTTGTTTGCGGTCCCAGGGACAGCCGTTCGGGGCGCGCAACGCAGCCATGAGGTCGACCAGTTTGTGAAATCGTTCAGACATTGTCGTCCTTTTTGTCACGGAGATGGGCGCCCATTATACCTGGTTCTAGCGAGGCTCACTACTATCAGGTGTTCAGGCTGAAGGCTGAAGTGTAAAGACTGTCAATGATCTCACAAGGAACGCTCACGCCATTCAACGCTTTCTAAGTTCCTATGACCGTAGGTTCATTCAGAAGATGAATCCTCGTTGCGCAAGCAGTTCTTCCCTAAAAGCCGTCAGCCTATCTACCTGAGTCGTTATCGGCTCGCCTGTCTTGCGCCGCTCAAGGGCCTATGGTAGGGTACCGTCGCTGCATCTGGAGCGGGGGAGAAGCCTGTGGCTACGGAATCTGAAGAAGGGTTTGTCGTTCGTGATCGGCGGGGAGGGAGTGCTCCCGACCGTCCTGCTTCCACGCCGCCTGCCGCGTCTGAGGCGCAGCCTCACCAGCATGCGCCCTCCGATTCGTCTCAGGGTTCCGGCATTCCGGTCTCCTTCTCATCGTTCGTCATTTCGTTGGGCAGTTCCTCGATGATGCTGATGGGGGAACAGCTGGATCCTCAGCAGCCTCCGATGCCGCCGAATCTACCGCAAGCCAAAGACATTATCGATTTGCTCTCGGTCTTGGAGCAAAAGACCACGGGCAACCTCACGACGGAAGAACAAGCGGTGCTGCGGGATATGCTCTACGCTCTTCGGATGAAGTACGTGAGTCTCACTGCCAAATAGTAGTCCCGCTCCCGCCATTCGACTCCAGACCTGTCTGTCAGTTACCCTGATCAAGGATCGTACGTGCAGAACCGTTTCCGCGTCGAATCGCTGACAAGAGGGAATACCGGATGTGAGTGAGAGTAAGAAAGAAACAGGCTCCCTGTCTTCGACAAAGACGGTGACTGGTTCCCTACCAGGGGGTGCGGTCTCTCCTGCTGGGTCTCAGTCTTCTCAGCGATCCGGACCAAGTCCCGGGCCTGAACGGCGGAAGGGGCATTTACGGCCGGTCTGGATTGTCCTGATTTTCCTGCTCCCTTGCCTGGCGCTGACGCTGTACTATTCCCAGATCGTGGTTCCCGGCGGCGAGGAAACAGATTCCTTTCTGCCCACAACGAGCTACGCGTTTGTGCTCCTGCTCCTCAATCTCGATCTGATCGGGTTTGTGGTGCTGCTGCTGCTGCTCTCCCGCAACCTCATCAAGGCCTACTTCGAGCGAAGGCATCGGCTTTTCGGGTCCGGATTTCGAACCAAATTGGTGGCGTCCTTCATTGGATTCTCGCTCATTCCAACCGTGCTCCTGGCGTTGGTCGCGAGCGGATTGGTCAATAAAGCGGTCGATGTGTGGTTCAGCGATCAGATCGAACAGGTCATGCGGGACTCGTATGACGTGGCGCGGATGCAGCATGCCGGCCACATTACCCTGGCGGTGAACAGCGCCAGAGCCATCAGCCATGAAATCTACCGTGAGGATATGCTGCTGGCAGAGCAGCGAGATTTGCTGGTGGCGGCCATGGCGCGCAAACGGGCGGAATTCGGCGTGGCCGGCATTGAAGTTTTCTCGGCCAAAATGGAAACGCTGACGAAGGCGTTGGACCCGGACGTGCCCTCATCGGTGCTGGATTTGCCGATCGGCCAGCTGGTGCTCCAAGTGATTAACGGCAAGCAGGAAGTGAACGCGGTGCAGGAGGCCCAAACCGGGCGCTTGGTACGGGCTGCGGCTCCCATCGCCGCGACCGGGCGGAGCGGCGAGATCGGTGGCGTGGTGGTGGTAGAGGCCTTCGTCCCTGAATCGTTGCTGGCCAAGATGGAAGGGATCGGCCATCAGTACGACGAATACAAACAGACCAAGGCCATGAAAAATCCGATCAAGGCCGGGGCCTATCTGTTCGTCGCCGTGATCACGGTGCTCATTTTGTTCGGGGCGACCTGGTTTGGGTTCTATGTCGCGCGGAGCATTACGGTGCCGATTCAGCGGTTGGCTGAGGCGACGGAGGCGATTGCGCAAGGCGATCTCTCTGTCCGGATCGATGCCAAGGCGACGGATGAAATCGGCACCTTGATCGAGTCGTTCAACCGCATGACGGCAGATCTACAGGGGAGCAAGTCCAAGATCGAAGAGGCCAATATCTCGTTGCGTCAAAACAATCTCGAACTCGATCGCCGTCGAGCCTATATCGAAACGGTGGTTGAAACGATTGCGGCGGGATTACTGTCTATCGATAAGCATGGCCTGATTACGAATTTTAATCCGTCCGGTGAACGGATCCTCGGGCTTGCGGCGGATCGACTCCGAGACCGGCCGGCCAATGAAGTCTTTAAAGAATTTGGACTGGAGCTGTTTCAGACGGTCTACGATCGGATGCTGGCCGATCAGCGCGATACGCTGGCGCTCGAGGGACCGATGGAGGTCGAGGGGCGATTTTTGACCATTGGGCTTCACGGCTCGCGCATGAAGGATGAGGCGAATAAGGATCTCGGTATCGTGCTGGTGTTCGAAGATCTGACAGAGTTGATCAAAGCGCAAAAGGTGGCGGCCTGGCAGGAAGTGGCGCGGCGGGTGGCTCATGAAATTAAAAACCCGTTGACGCCGATCCAATTGTCCGCGCAGCGGTTGCGGAAGAAATATTACGAGAAGTCGCCGGACTTCGATGCGATCTTCGATGAGACCACGAACGTGATCGTGAATGAAGTGACGAGTCTCAAACATATGGTCGATGAATTTTCGAAGTTTGCCCGGCTACCGACTCCGCAGATGGCGCATCAGTCGCTTCACGATGTGATCAATGAAGTCACGACACTCTATCGAGGGGCCCATAAAGATATTGAGCTGGTCGTGGCGTTGGACGAAGACCTCCCGTCGCTGAACTTCGACCGCGAGCAGCTCAAGCGGGTCATGGTCAATTTGCTCGATAACGCCATTCAAGCGATGCAACAAAAAGGGCGGGTGTGGCTCTCGACCAAGTACGATACGAAGCGCCGTCGGGCCGTGGTGAGCGTGGCGGATGAAGGCGTGGGTACTGCGCCGGAAGACCAGGAGAAGCTCTTTGTGCCATACTTTACGCGGAAGAAGACGGGGACAGGGCTGGGACTGGCCATCGTGCGGCGCATCATCACCGATCACGACGGACAGATCCAGGCCGGCCAGAACCAGCCGAAAGGGGCTGTGTTCACGTTCGAGTTACCAGTGTAAGAAGAAGTGCTGTGTGCTGAGAGTTGAGTGCTGAGAGGCAGGATTCGCACTGCCTCACCGATTATATCGATCACGGTTTGCGCTGTACGGGGGATTCATGTCTGCATCGATCTTAGTGGTAGATGACGAAGAGGCGATTCTCACATCCTTGAGCAGTATTTTGCGCGATGAAGGGTATGAGGTTGCGGTGGCGAAGAACGGCGTGGAGGCGTTGCGCGCTTTTACCGCGGACCCGCCAGACCTCATGATTCTCGATATCTGGATGCCTGAAATGGACGGCATGGAAGCCTTGCGCCGGATCCGGGAATTGTCGCCGACGGCACAAGTGATGATGATGTCCGGGCATGGCTCGATAGAAACAGCGGTCAAGGCGATCAAGTTGGGGGCCTATGACTATATTGAAAAGCCCCTGTCGCTCGAGAATGTCATCCTCCGCGTCAAACATGCGTTAGACCAATATAGGTTGGAACAAGAGAATCGGACGCTCCGGACGACGGTTCAACGGAAGTTCGAGCTGGTGGGACAGTCGTTCGCGATGCAACAGCTGCGGCAGTTGATCGAAACGGCAGGCCCTACGAATAGCCGCGTGTTGATTGGCGGGGAGAACGGGACGGGGAAGGAACTGGTTGCCAGAGCGATCCATATGCATAGCGCCAGGTCCGCTCGACCGTTTGTGGCGGTGAACTGTGCGGCCATTCCGGAGACCTTGATCGAGAGTGAACTGTTCGGGCATGAAAAGGGCTCCTTCACCGGCGCGACCTCGATGAAACGCGGGCAGTTCGAGCAGGCGGACGGAGGCACGCTGTTCCTGGACGAAATCGCCGACATGAGTCTGAATACCCAGGCGAAGGTCTTGCGGGCGTTACAGGAACAGCAATTCACTCGTGTCGGAGGCACGAAGCTCCTCAAGGTGGATGTGCGGGTCTTGGCCGCGTCCAATAAAGATTTACTGAAAGAAATCGAGAAGGGCACGTTTCGCGAAGACCTCTTCTACCGGCTTAACGTCGTGCCGATCGTTGTGCCGCCTCTCCGGGAGCGCCGGGACGATATCCCGCTGCTGATTCGCCATTTCATGAGGGTCCATGCGGAGGAGCAGGGATTGCGGAGTAAAGAAATCGCACCGGATGCGATGGCGGTCTTTCAGCAATATGAATGGCCGGGGAACATTCGGGAGCTACGAAACCTGATCGAGCGATTGATGATCATGGTGCCGGGACCGGTCATCGAGGCGGCGCAGGCGGCCAACTCGTTGCAGGCACGCCCGGGCGGGTCGGGGAGCCATGCGGCCATTCCTGCTGTGAATCCGCTCGTTACGCAGGCGTATGACTCGCTTCGGGATGCGCGCAATGCGTTTGAGAAGGACTATATTGCGCGAAAGCTGCGCGAGCACCATTGGAATATTTCCCGCACGGCGGAAGATTTGAAAATTGAGCGGAGCCATCTCCACCGGAAGATCAAGCTGCTCGAAGTGGAGATGCGGCCGGAAATCTAGGGGGCTACTGCAGAGGCTGCCTTGGGGCGGTGCGGGAGTGGTGACGGAGACTTACGAGCGACCGGCCTTTGCGAAGACCTCTTTCAGTAGATCGGTAACCCGCGCGGCAGGGTTCGTCCTGATGTTCCGTTCTTCCTCCGCGAGCATGAGGAAGAGGCCGTCGAGGCTCTTTCCCACCACGTAGCGATCGATGTCGACTAAGTCGCTTTTGGCGAAGGGAATGGCCTTGAAGTGGCCGACCAGTTCTTTGTATTGCTTGGTCACGCCGACGTCGTTCATTGCTTTTTCCACTTCCGGTCGGAATGCGGCAGTCAGTTTCTCGGTCGTCTTGCCTTTAAAGTAGTCGGTGGCTGCAGTCTGACTTCCGCTCAGAATCTGTTTGGCATCGGCGAAGGACATCTCTCGAATCGTCCCCAGGAAAATCTGTTTGGCCTGTGGCGCGGCCCGTTCTGCAGCCCGGTTCATACTCATCACGAAATCGTCGATCTCTGGACCGAAACCAAAGGTACGAAGTCCTTTCTCGAAGGCCTGCAGCTGTTCCGGCATCAGAATCTTGATCGCTTGGTTGTGAAAGTATCCATCCACCTTACCCGTCACATTCACCGCGTTTCCGGTCCCGATCTGCAGGGCTTCCTTGAGGCCCGCGGCGATTCTGCTCTCGTCCAGGAGTCCTCCTCCAGACGGGAGCCCTAGCACTTTCAACGATTGGTCGAGCTCAGCACAGCCTGAAAGGGTGATGAGAAGCCATCCAATGAGCGCAAGGCGATAGGGCATAGCCTGTTCCTTCGTAAGATGAGGGGAAAGTTGCGTCTGTACACCCTGTGGTCAAGCCGACAGGACAGTATAGGCGAAATTGGGCTCGATGTCTTGTTGTGAGATGAGGGAGACTGTGCGTTGACCTCTGCAAGGGTCGTCCGTTAAGATGCGCCCTCTTATGACAACCTATCGAGATGCCGGAGTCGATATTGATGCGGGCGACGAGTTCGTCGACCGTATTTCGCCGTTGGTCCGTTCCACGTTCCGGCCTGAAGTCCTGACGGACATCGGCGGGTTTGGGGGATTGTTCCGGCTGCAGGCCCATCGATATGCCGAACCGGTCCTGGTCTCCGGCACCGACGGAGTCGGAACGAAGCTGAAGATTGCCTTCCTCACGGATCGCCACGATACCGTCGGGATCGATCTGGTGGCCATGTGTGTGAACGACATCGTCGTCAGTGGCGCGGAGCCGCTGTTCTTCTTGGATTATTTCGCGACGGGAAAACTGGCTGTCCCCAAGGCTGAGTCCGTGCTCAAGGGGATCGCTGAGGGCTGCCGTCAGGCTGGCTGCGCCTTGATCGGCGGAGAAACCGCCGAGATGCCCTCCTTCTATGCCGAGGGCGAGTATGATCTGGCAGGGTTCGCCGTCGGGGTGGTGGATCGGCCCAAGATGATCGATGGCCGCAGCATCGCGCCGGGCGATGTGCTGATTGGCCTCGCCTCAACCGGTTTGCATAGTAACGGCTATTCACTGGCCCGGCGGGTCTTGTTGGACAAGGCGAAGCTGGACATGACCAGTCGCTTGCCGGAACTCGATCGGCCGCTCGGGGATGTCTTGCTGACACCGACCAGAATCTATGCCAAACAGGTCCTCACGTTGATTCAGGAATATCCCATCAAGGGCATCGCCCATATCACCGGCGGCGGCATTACCGAAAATCTCCCGCGCGTATTTCCCTCTGGTGTCCGGGCTCAGGTGCAGCGGAGTGCCTGGGCCGTGCCGTCTATTTTTCAGGCGATTGCCAGGCTTGGACAGGTCGAACGGGAAGAGATGTACCGTGTCTTCAATATGGGGATCGGGATGATTCTCGTGGTACCGGCGCCGTCTGCTCAGGCGGTGATTGCGCGGGCCACATCGTTGGGCGATCCGGCCTGTCAGATCGGGACCATCGTGTCATCGACCGGCGATGGTCCATTGGTGGAGTATGTCGACTAAGCGGACGGATGCGCTGCGAGTCGCCGTGTTGGCATCCGGGCGCGGATCGAATCTTCAAGCAGTGATCGACGCGATCGAAGCGGGGACCGTTCAGGCCAAGATTGTCGCCGTCATCAGCAATAAAAAAGATTCTCCGGCGCTCGAGCGAGCCAGCCGGCACGGACTCTCCGGTCTCTTCATCGATCCCAAACCCTATGCAGGCAGACCCGATAGCCGCGAGGCCTACGATCTCGCGCTCCTCGATGTGCTCCGGCAGCACGACGTGGAGTTGGTGCTATTAGCCGGGTATATGAAGATCGTGACCAGAGTGTTGGTAGAGGCCTTCGCCAATCGCATGATGAACATCCATCCGTCTCTGTTGCCCTCGTTCCCGGGGCTGGATGTGCAGAAGAAAGCCATTGAGTGGGGCTGCAAGCTTGCTGGATGTACAGTGCACTTTGTGACGGAAGGCGTGGATGAAGGACCGATCATCCTTCAGGCGGCGGTGCCGATTCTCGATGATGATAGTTCCGACACCTTGGCGGCTCGGATTCTTGTCCAGGAACACAAAATCTATCCGCGAGCGGTTCAGCTCTTCGCCGAAGGGCGATTGCGTGTTGAGGGGCGTCGTGTGTTGATCGAGCAGGGGAAGCCGGTCGGCGATGCGGTAATCGGCCCGTTCTGACTCCGTTGCGGAACGAACTTCCGGTAGAGTCTCAGGGAATGGTTGTGTATAATGCGCAGATCTGTGAGGCGTTCGTCTCGCCGGTTGTCGGTTGGTCGAGTGGGGGGCTAGCTCAGTTGGGAGAGCACTACGTTCGCAACGTAGGGGTCGGGGGTTCAATTCCCCTGCCCTCCACCAGCCTTCGCTAAAGCTTCGGCTGGCTTGCCAGCTTTAGAATGAAGGCTGTCCCCCGAAGCACTGTCTCGCAGCTGTGCGAAGGGGGACGGCTTCATGAAGTACGTCTATCTTCTCCAAAGCCTCTCTGTTCCAGAACAACGCTACATAGGCATCACCGCTAACCTCGATGAGCGGCTTCGAACTCACAATGCCGGTGGGTCGCCCCATACCTCAAAGTATCGCCCCTGGAAAGTCGTGCTGCACCTCTGTTTTCAAGATGATCAGCGCGCGGTCGAGTTCGAGCGGTATCTTAAGTCCGGATCTGGACATGCCTTTGCGAAAAAGCGATTTTGGTAGGAGTGTAATCGGTCACAAATAGAGGCTGAAACGCTTCTGCAGATTAACCATGCTTACTTCCGATACACCACTATGATGCGGGCGAGATAGTCCACGAGTTCGGCGATCTGTCGTCGGATGACATCCCGGTCTTCTCGTGCCGCTGCTTGCTCTAGGACGCCCCCGATCGTGCTGATGGCGTCGAATCCGTATCCTCCCCCGTCCCCCTTCAGGCGATGACCGATCAGATGGATCGCACGCAGGTTATTCTCTTTCAACGCACGTTCGAGCGTCTTCACGTCACTTCGACGGTTCTCGAGAAAACCAGGTACGATCTCTTCGAGATCCTGGTCGATCAGTACGGTAATGGGCCCCTCTGCACTTTCATCCTGTCCCCTTGTCATGAGGTGCAGCGTCCTTTACAGGCCTGGAGCACTTCTAGGAGCGTGTGCTTCTTGATGGGTTTGGTCATGTGAGCATTGCAGCCGGCGTCGAGTATCTTGATCCCGTCTTCTTTCAGAGCCAGAGCGGTCAAGGCAATGATTTGTGTCGGCGGAAGATCATGCTCCCGTTCCCATGCCCTGATCGCGAGGGTGGCTTCATAGCCGTCCATGACCGGCATCTGCATGTCCATGAGGATCAGATCGTAATAACCATTCTTGAATAGCTCCAATGCGATGCCTCCGTGATTTGCGATGTCGAGGCGATAGGGCGTCTGCTTTAAATAGGAACGGATCAGCACTTGGTTATCCGGGGAATCTTCGACCAATAAGATGCGAAGCGCTCTGGTTTCGTTCGAAGGTGAGGGCGTCACGCGTGCTGAAGCCGTGGCGTGGTGGGTGCCCGTTGCACGGTCGAGGGCGATCCCGACGGTCTGCAGCAGATCAGATTTCCTGATGGGTTTGATCAAATACCCGCCGAGTCCCATATCGTAGGTGCGGGCAATGTCGTCGGCCCAATGGTGGGAGGCCAGCATCACAATCGTCAGGTCAGGGGAGGGGCTGGCCTGTCGGATGGTTTCGGCGACTTGGAACCCGTCCATCTCCGGCATGCGGCAGTCGAGAAGCAAGAGCTGATAGGGACGTGCGGACGTTGAGGCGCGCCGCCATTCATCGATGGCTTCACGGCCAGACGCAACATCTGTCACTTCTGCACCCAAGGCTGCCAGGGTTTCAGAAAGGATCAGGCGGTTGGTGGCATGGTCGTCCACTACAAGGGTTCTGATTCCCTGAAGATTGACGAGGGCGTTATCCTGCGTAGGTGCTGGACTAGATTGCACCGCTAACTGTACCGAGCAATGGAACGTGCTGCCCTGCCCAATGGTGCTGTCGACCCATATGCGTCCGTTCATGAGTTCGGCCAATTGTTTTGAAATGGTGAGGCCCAAACCGGTTCCCCCATACTTGCGCGTCATGGAGGCGTGGGCTTGGGTAAAGCTCTCAAAGATGGCATCGAGTTTGTCGGACGGAACGCCGATACCGGTATCGCTGACGGAAAATCGAATCGCTCCAGGCGTGGGAACATCGGAGTCCTCGGCCACCCGCACGGTGATGGACCCGCTGTCGGTGAATTTGATCGCGTTGCCGATGAGATTGAGGAGTATCTGGTGGAGCCGGTGGGGATCTCCGATCAAGGCGCAGGGCACGGTGGGTGAGAGATGACAGGCGAGTTCGAGGCCTTTTTCATTCGCCCGCATGGCGAGAATCTCGATGGCCTTTTCAATCAAATCGTTCAAGTCGAAGTCGGTTGATTCCAATTCAAGATGGCCGACTTCAACTTTTGAGAGGTCGAGAATGTCGTTAATCAGACTTAAGAGGTTTCCTCCGGCTCGGCGAAAAATTCGCAAATATTTCCGCTGATCGGGGGTGAGGTCCGTTTCCCAGAGCAAATCGGCCATCCCGATAATCGCATTCATCGGCGTCCGGATCTCGTGGCTGACGCCGGCCAGAAACTCGCTCTTGGCCCGGCTGGCGACTTCCGCTGCCTCTTTGGCCAGGACGAGGGCTTGCTCAGCTCCCCGGCGTTGGTGCGCTTCGAGCGCAAGGGTGATAAAGGTGGCTAGTGAACTGGAGAAATACACTTCCTCCATCGTCCAGGAACGAGGTTTCCCGACATGTTCGTGGCATAACACGCCGATGACCTGTCCCTTGCGACGGACTGGCGCATCCAGCATGGCGCCAATCCCGAGCGGGGTCAGATAGGATTGAGAAAACTCCCTGGTCCGGAGGTCTGCATGCGCGTCATGGGCCGCAATCGCATGTTCTTCATGTCCGATGGCTTGGAAGTAAGACGGGTAGTCTTGGGCGGCGAGTGTGGCGCCGGCGGTGTGCTTGTTCGAGGTCCGTTCGTAGAGATCGAGTAGTTGAAGCTCATGGCGTTGTTCGTTGAGCGCCCAAATGCTCGCCCGCTCCACTCCGAGCACTCGGCTTCCCGTTTCGGTGATCAATTGCAACGCTTCGTCGAGGTTTCCCGCATAGATCGCCTCGTGCTTGGCCAGTTCACACAGCGAAATCTGTTGCTGCTCCAGCTTGCGTGCCCGCTCTCGTTCACCGTGCTCGATGTGTTTGCGCTCGGTGATGTCTTCTGAAATGCCGAGCAAATACTGGGGGGTGCCATCGTCGCCGTTGATCGGGACTTTCTTGGTATGGAGCAGCCTTTTCCCCTTCTGCCGAGTTTCGACGGGTTCTTCAGGAATATCGAGACTCTGCCCGAGCTGCAACGTTTTCCGGTCCAAGTTCGTGAAGAAGTCGGCTTCCTGTTCGGAGAAGAAATCATAATCGCTTTTGCCGATGAGTTCTTCTCTGGGATATCCGAGTAATTGTTCCCCTGCCAGATTGAAACGCACAAACTTGAGGGTCTTGGCATCTTTGACGAAAATCATGTGGGGAATATTCTCGATGATTGAGGCCAGGAGCGTTTGGTTGTGTCTGGTTTCCTCCGCCGTGCGGTTGCGTTCCGTAATGTCTCGATCGATGCCACGGTATCCGCTGAACCTGTTGGCATGATCGAAAATGGGCATGCCGCCGCATTCAAGGACGATGCGGCGGCCGTCTTTATGCAGGTAGACGGACTCGATACAGCTGAAGGGTTGCCGCGCTTCTGCGATGGGGGTAAACAGGCTTTCCATGCGGCGGGCTTCTTCCTGCGGCATCAAGTCGAACGGAGTTTTCCCGAGTACGTCCTTCGGTTCATATCCGAGGATATCGAAAACTTGTTGGCTCGAGTAGGTAAATACGGCATGCGCATTGATTTCCCAGACCCAATCGCTTGTCGTTTCCACCAAGGCGCGAAACCGGTCCTCGCTTCTCTGCAGAGCCAGCTTCGCTTGTGTCGTATTTTGAGGGAGGGCAGCGCGGCGTCCTTGCTTCCTTGTCGATTCGGTACGTGAGGGCGGGAGTACTTGGCGTTTTGATGGCTGTGTGTCCTGTGCGCGGCGGGGGGCAGGGGCGGTTGGTTGTCGCTTGGCCGTCCGATTTGTTCGATTCGGTGGTGTTTTCTTAGGCATGGACACTCAGGCTCTCGCTGACGACGGTATATCTATAGCCTGAAGAGACCGGGAATGGATATGAAAGTAAGGGCAACGGGAGGGTGGCGGTTGGGCCGCGCCGACTGCCACCTGCACATCTCGTCGAGGCCCTGGCATCATGGTCATAGCAAGGAGAAGGTCAGTCCTCGTGAGAATGCGGGACGAGTGTGAGAATGCCGGCCTGCTTGGCTCGATTGCGGCCTTCTTGTTTGGCTTGATACAGCGCTTGGTCCGCGGCTTTGATCAAGTCGGTGGGGGAGGCGGTTCGGCTTGGGATGATGCTGGCAAAGCCGACGCTGATCGTGATGAATTTGCCGTCTGAATGTGTAATCCCGAGGGCTTGAATACGCTGGCGAAGTGTCTCTGCCACTTGGGCCGCGCCGTCCGTACGGGTGCCGGGGAGGACGACCACGAATTCGTCGCCGCCGTAGCGAGCGACCAGGTCTCCCGGTCTGTTGACGGCTCCCGAGATCGCAGCAGCCACTTGCCGGAGGCATTCGTCGCCGGACGTATGGCCATGGGCATCGTTATAAGATTTGAAGCGATCGATGTCGAGCATAATCAGGGAGAGCGGTGTCGATTCGCGAACGGCCCGGCGCCATTCCTGATCCAGGAAGTCATCGAATTGCCGGCGATTGGTAATGCCGGTGAGGCCGTCGAGGCAGGAGAGGCGCAGGAGCATCTGGTTCGCTTCCTGGAGTTGGCGCATGACCTCAAGGAGCTCCTGCTCGCGCGCCTGCCGACGATCGATTTCGTGCACCAGGCGCAGGACCGATCGGACGCGCGTCAGCAGTTCAATCTTGTTGATGGGTTTTCCAATATAGTCGAGTGCGCCTGCGGCAAAAGCGAGCTGGAGATCGACAGGATCGGTCTTGACGGTGACCATCATAATGGGTGTGTCGCGGAATCGTTCGACCGCCTTGATTTGGCGGCAGGTTTCGATGCCGTTCATCTCCGGCATAATCATATCCATGAGGATGAGGTCGATGCGAGCGGCTCCACGCTTGTCGCCATCGAGCCCGAGCAACCGGAATGCATCGGCTGCTGAGTCGGCGACCAGGATATGGTCGTAGCCGGCTGCCGAGAGAATCGACTGGAGCAGGAGGCGGTCGTCCGCCGAATCATCAACGATTAAAATTCCCATGCGCGCGATACCCCGTGGATACGAGTGGTGAGCCTGAGAAAGCGTAGCAACTACTCCTGATAAACTCCAGGATAAAGCTTTTTGACGCAGGGCTGGCAGATGCCGTGGCTGAATTCTGCCTCGGAATGTTCGCCGATATATTCTTCCAATTGCTGCCAGAATCCACCGTCGTTCCGGATTTTTTTGCAGGAGGCGCAGATGGGGATGAGTCCTCTGAGGACTTTGACCTCCCCCATCGCCTTCTGTAGCGCATCATTGCTTCGGCGGAGCTCTTCTTCGCGCGCTTTACGGCAGTCCATTTCCTTCTTCAGCGCCAGCGCGGAGGCGGCACGGGCGAGGAGTTCTACGCTGGTTACGGGTTTGGTGATGAAATCGATGGCTCCGGCCGCAAAGGCTTCTTGGAGATTGGAGAGGTCGCTCTTGGCCGTGACCATGATAATAGGAATGTCACGAAGATGCGGTCGGCTTTTGATCTGGCGGCAGGCTTCGACTCCATCCAGCTCGGGCATCAGGACGTCCATCAGGACCAAGTCGATCTGGGGTGGCGGTGCCTGGCCGTCCATGTTGAGCAAGAGGAATGCCGCCTGTGCCGAGTCGGCACTCTGGAGATCCGTATGGCCGGCTTTTCCAAGGATGGCTCGGAGGAGTACTTGCTGGTCCGGGGAGTCGTCGACGATAAGAATGCCCATGCTGTGTCCTGTCAGGCGCTTACACGGAATGTGCGAGCAATTACCTTCGAGTATAGCAGGTGCCGGTCGGGCTACTGGAGTTTGGCGCGCACGAGCTCGCTGATCTGTTTGCCGTCTACCGTTTGACCGGCAACCAGGACCATCACGGCCTTCATCACCGCGCCCATTTCTTTGAGCGAATGCGCGCCGGTTTGTTGAATGGCTGTGTCGACGATGGTGGCGAGTTGTTCCGGTGAAATGGCTTGCGGGAGATAGGACTCGAGAATGGTGATCTCTTGCCGCTCCTTTGCCGCGAGCTCGACGCGGTTGCCCTTTTCGAATTGCTCGACGGATTCACGGCGCTGCTTGATCATGGTCGTCATGACGCGGCTCATTTCCGCATCGTCGAGGTCCTTCTTGAGCTCAAGTTCCTTATTCATGACGGCGGCCTTGACCATGCGGATGACGTCCATGCGCAGTTGGTCGCGGGCCTTCATCGCGAGCTTGAGATCTTCTGTCAGGCGGTCGTGTAGCGACATGGAGCCTCGGGGGTTCAGGTGGTCTGTCGGGCACAATACCCTGTCGGTCTGACCCAGTCAATGCGGACGCATCTAGGGCGAGCGTGGAGGCCAGGGTGAGGTAGTGTTCCGACTGTGAGGGGCGTAAAATGGATCAATGCGACGTTGACGTTATGGGCCTCAATGCGGGAGGAAAGAAATGGTGATCGATCATACAAGCGCGAAGACATGGCAGCGAGTGGCCGTTGTGGGCTTGATGGGTTTCGTACTGTGCTCCGTCGTTGGGGCCTGTGCCGGCGATCAACCCAAGCCCATGCCACAGCCGACTGCGGATCAAGTTCGTGGCCATGCCGATCGGGCATTCGAGAAGCTCAAACAAGAGGAACAAGAACGAGCCGCTCAGCCGCCGGTTCCACGATAGAGGGACCGAATTTTTAGCGATTCGTTGTGGGTCGCGTCCAGGTCACAAATTGAGCAAGGGGCTTCACCAGCGGTAATTCCCAGAGCAGTTGTTGCCGCGGCAGCCGCTCCACTTGCCGCGCTTCATGGAAGGTGCCAAGCAGGCAGGCAGAGACCAGTAGCCGCAGGGCACCTGAGAGAAAGAAGACAAAGGGTAAATTTGACGCATATGTGAGTGTGACACCTGCCCATTCGACGTGGGAGGGCAGGCTCTCGACCAACCAACTGCCGAGCAAGGCTCCCACCGACCATCCTACGGCGTTGACCGTGCTGTACAACGCAATGGCTTTTGCGCGATCCTCAGGACCGACCGAATCGAATACATAATTCTGCAGACCCAAGGCCAGGCCGGCCCAGATCACACCACCCAAGAAATTGACTGCCAGCAGAAAGCCGAAGTTCGTGCTCACGAGGTAGAGCATGGGCAGAAACGGCACGGTGAAGCCGGTAATGGACATCAACGCCTTGTTGCCGAAGCGGTCTCCGAATTGGCCCCAGGCCTGTAGGGTTATGAGCTGACCGAGTAGTCCTGCTGCCAGCCATCCTCCGTACCCGAAATAGGACAGATGGATTTCTTGCAGCATGTACAGGACGAAAAATGGGCCGGCCACTAACACGGCGACATGCATGAGTCCTGCGAAGAGCAGAAAACGACGAAAGTCTTTGGTGACCCGCTGACGGAAGAATCCGCGAAATCCTTGTTGTGCCTCGCGATGGGCGGTCGGGTGTATATCCTGAATAGGCGACAGGGCCAAGACCGAGAGCAGGCGAGCGGCCCCCGCGACGGAGAAGATGACGACGAATCCCCACCAGGCCGCAGCGGAATCCTGCCAGAGGCTGAGGACCCATCCTGCTCCGCAGAGTGCGAAGAAGCTGAGGCTGGCGATGATTTGAGCTCTGCGCGCGAAGTAGGCGCCCCGTTCGTGCTGATCGATCCAGTCGGCAATCAAGCTGTTCCAAGCCGGTGTCGTGAAGTGGGCGCAAGCAAAATAGACGGCGGCGCCGCCCACGATGAGCCAGGGCCCCCACTGCGGGAGCAGGAGCGGCAGAAGCAGGATAGGGATCCACGCGAGGGCTTGTCCTACGGTGCCGACAGAGATGAGCGCTTTGCGATTGGGGAACCACTGCAACAGTTTGACGGAGGCAAGTTGAGCCCCCGTTCCGATGAGTTGGGGGAGCGCCGACAATGCACTCAACTGGAATGGGCTGGCATGCAGAAGCAGCGCAAAGGCAGAGAGGTATTGTTCTCCGCTACCTTGCGTGATGGCCTGGCAGGCCCCATCTCGAAGGCCGTATCGAAGGCCCTGCTCACCTGCACTCGGAGGTCGGGAGGTGGTTGGCGTGGTTTTTTGGAGGCTGTTGGTCGGCGTCAATTACACAGGGTCCTTTTCTGGGAGGGATATCTAATCGAGCGTAGCATAGACGCTGAGGCTGAGCGTATAAAGATGAGCGATGTTGTCAGTCGGCCATTGACCCCTAGCAGCGCTCCCGATACCATAACAACATGAGCGAACAGCCGGTAAATCTAACTTCCATGCGCATGCGAAGCAAAAGAAATACGCAGGTTCTGGTGAGCATACTGGCCGCTATGGGGTATGGACTCTGTGCCTGGGAGGGTGGCGAGGCGCGGGATTCATTCGTCCCGAGAGAACAGGCCACCACCGAGGCTGATCCGACGCAGAGCCCGTCATTCGACGACCAGAAAAAGGGTATCCCGCAATCCCTGTTTACCTGGATCAAGATGGCTAGAGGATATGATGTCGAGTGGGATACGTTCGGCCGCAAAGGCTGGTACACCCAGGATCCCCGTCTGAAGCCCGTTGAGCCCGGCTCGGTGTTTCCCCGGGACATCCCGGCGATCTATATTGTGTTCGAGTCGGCTCCATTGGAAGATCCCACTCAGTTTAGCGCGCAGTGGTTTATCGAGGAGCAGAAGGGCGTGCTTTCGTCTTTGCCGCTCGGTAAAGATACGTTGGAAGTGCCGGGGCACGAACGGTATGGATTTTTGGAATTGAAGAGGACGGGGGATGCGTGGGCCGTGGGGACCTATCTGGTGAAGCTCTTCATTACACCGCTCGGGCAACAGTCGTTTCATGCCGGCAATCAAGTGGGTACCATGCGATTTACCATTGTCGAGTCTGTTCCCCCTGCCGTTATGAATCCGCAGAAGTAATCTCTATGATCGCGCGAGAAGAGTTCCGATGCCTATCTAGGAGTATATGACGGATCATTGTCAGCGGCAGCCGCCCTGTGCAGGACGCAAAGAGTACATTCAGGGGGTATCGGCAGAACCGCTGAGGGCCTGCAAGGACTGTGGAGCGGAGATCCGTCGCGTCTTTTCCTCGTTTGCGGCGCGATCCGGGGCGGTGGGGGTCTCGAGTCCTGAGCCGACCGGTTTGAACATGACAGGCATTCCAGCCCCGTCACAGATGCCGAGCGGCGGGGAATGTAGCGGCGACGGCCATAGTCATTAAACAGAGAAAAGGAGCAGGATGGGAGAGCGTATTAAAGTGACGGATGCGGAGAAGCTGGCGCTGCTCTATGAACGATTCAGAGATGTTTGTCTGGTCGAGAAGGAAGTCTGGAAAGAGATCTTCATGCCGCGGGATATCACGCAGGGGCCTGTCAGGACGAACGTGCAAGACCGGTATGATGTGGAAATCGACGATCCGGCGATTGAAGATGCCCTGGATGCGAATATCCCTCGCGGCAGCCAGAGCCTGGCCGCCGCGATTCAGGAATATCGAGCCAATATTTCTTTTTATCGAAAAACGTGAGGCGTTAGCGGGCCGCGAGCACGCGTTCGATATCCTGGACGATCTCGGGCGCCAAGGGTTTCGTGCGGTGCGGGTATCGTGCGACGACCTTTCCCGACCGGTCGACCAGATACTTCTGAAAGTTCCACTCCACTTCACCGGGGAACGGGCTCTGTTCGGTCAGGTACCGGTAGAGTGGATGTTTGTCGTCGCCTTTCACACTGATTTTGCTGAAGAGCGGAAACGACAGGCTGTATTTGGTGTAGCAGAACGTTTTGATCTCGGCATTCGTTCCCGGTTCCTGCTGTCCGAAGTTGTTGGCAGGGAAGGCCAGGATCTCAAATCCCTTCTCCCGATACTGCTCGTACATCTTTTCAAGGTCCGTGTATTGCGGCGTATTGCCGCAGAAACTGGCCGTGTTGATCAATAACAGAACCTTGCCACGGAACTGGCTCAGTGAGACCGGCTTGCCATCGATATCGTTCAACGTAAAATCGTAGACCATAGGCGTCTGTGCTGCCATGAGTATGGTTCCTTCTTCTCTCGCCTGAGCGGGGCTTGGTTCAAGCAGGCTGCTCGATCCAATGCTGACGATCGAGCTCATTGTTATGAGTAATCCCACCAGACTCTGGCGTACGTGTTCCATCGGGCACCTCTCGGTTAGAGTCGCTCCAAGGCGTCGATGCGCGCTTCAATCGGCGGATGTGTGGCAAAGAGATGCATGAACCCTGAAGAATTGCCGGAGATCTTCATGGTCGCGAGCGCATCTTGCGAAGAATACTCGACTTGCGAACGGCTGACCCACCGATCGATTGCGCGCAAGGCCGAAATCATCGAGTCCTTGCCATAGACCTTGGCGGAAAAGGCATCCGCCCCGAATTCACGCTGGCGTGAAAACCAGCTGATCAGGACTGAGGCGAGGACGCTCACGATGATCTGGAGTACGATCGACAGACCGAATCCGAGCATCGCTTGATCGCGTTCTCCGAAGAACCGGCGTACCCACATCGCAATGTAGTACACGAAGGTATTCATCAATCCGGCCAGGACGGTCGTCGCGAACATGTCCCCATTGTAGACGTGGCCCATTTCATGGGCGAGGACTGCACGCACTTCCTGTTCGTGCAAGTTGCTTAACAATCCAGTCGAGACCGCGACCATCGAGTTGTTCTTGCTGGGGCCGGTCGCGAAGGCGTTGGGGTCGGGAGATTCGTAGACCCAGACCTCAGGCATCGTGATCTGGAGCCGCTGTGCGATTTCCTGGACTGAGCCGTAAATCACGTGCTCGGCTTGAGACCGGGGTTGCGTGATCTGGCGGCAATCCAACATGGCCCGCGCCATTTGTTTGGAGAAGGCCAAACTGATAAAGGCGCCGCCAAAACCGAAGACGAGGGCCCAGACGAGGGAGCTCAGATCGACCGATCCTCGCAGATCGATCCCGAACATCGGTAACACGATATTGATCAGCAACGGCACGGTGAGCGAGAGCGTCACCATGATCAGAATGTTGGCGGCCAACAGCAGGAATGTACCCTTCATCCACTTCATCGAGATCCTCCTTCAAGACCAGGTTCTCACCCCGTCATTGGGCGAGCCATCAGCGAAAGTGATTATACTAACCGATTCGGCCAAATGCATCTCAATCGAGATGATGATACGGTGTGGTGAAGAGGATAACGCTGTAAATGCCAAGGTCAAGTTGCCGGAAGTACCTGAAACTCCTGGGTGAAGTTGACCCTCTCCCGTTCTTCCTGTTAGAAATGGGACATGCATAAGATAACGGTGCGATTCTTCTCTCTATTGGCGATTGTCTGGGTACTGACCGCTGTCGGCGGGTCTATTGTCGAGGCCACGGAACCTTTGCAGTTCGGCCCTCCCACTATGATCCCGGTGGCGGCAGACGGGGTGCAGCGGACCACGATCACGCTGGATAGCTACTCTTATAGCCCGAATCATTTGATTGTCGAAGCCGGAAAGCCGGTTGAACTGACGCTGATCAGTGTGACGACCATGACCCCGCACAATTTCATCATCAAGGATCCTGCGGGCAGTCTCTCTGTCGAACAGGATGTGAGCGCCGGGAAGACCGTTACCATCAAATTTACGCCGACTCAGCCTGGCACCTTCCCCATCTATTGCGACAAACGTCTCTGGCCCATGCCCAGCCATCGCGACAAAGGGATGGAAGGCAAGCTGGAAGTGCGATAGCTGTGGCGGCGAACGTCGAAGCCTCGAAGCAGGAGCTGCTCCGCGATCTCCTCAAGCAAGTGTCCCGTCTCTTCTACACGACCTTGGTCGTGGTTCCGGCAGATGTGCGCGATCAAGTCAGCCTCGGCTACCTCTTTGCCCGAGCCGCGGACACGATTGCGGACACGGATTTGATCGACCGTCCGCGGAGGTTGGATTTACTCAGCCAACTCAAAGCACAGTTTGTAAGCGATCAGATTGTCTGGACTCAGGTGCAAGAGATCCAACGAGCCGTGGGACCGGTCCAGCACAACCCTGCCGAGCGGGTCCTGCTCGAACGGCTTGAAGATTGCTTCAGGCTCTTCCTGACGTTTTCGCCTGACGATAGACGGCGCATTCAACGGCTCATGACCACACTGACGCAAGGCATGGAGATGGACCTCGTCGCCTTTCCCGGCACGTCGGCGGCGGAGCTCACGGCGTTGAAGACGCTGGACGATCTGGATCGCTACACCTATTACGTGGCCGGCTGTGTGGGCGAGTTCTGGACAGATTTGATGTGTGCGCATCGGAAGGCCCTGGCTTCGTGGAAGGTGCGGGACATGGCTGAGGTTGGGGTGCGGTTTGGAAAAGGGCTCCAACTCACGAACATTGTAAAAGACATCGCCCACGATCTTCAGAACGGCCGCTGCTATGTGCCGGCACCCCTGCTGGCTGAAGCAGGACTTACCCCACGAGACCTCCTGGACCAGCGGAACCGTGCGAGGTTTCAGCCGGTCCTGAGCACACTCGTCCGTATGGCGGTGGAACATCTCGATCAAGGCTGGCTCTATGCCATGTCGATCCCTCGTCACGAAATGCGATTGCGACTGTCCTGCATGTGGATGATTCTCTCCGCCGGCGAATCGCTCAAGTTGGTCATGCAGTCGCCCGACCTCTTGAACCAAGCCGTCAAAGTGAAAATCCCCCGCAGTACGGTCTACCAGATCATGGCTCTCACAACCGTTACCGGCGCCTGCGGCCATGTGGGCACGGCCTACTGGGGACGACTCCGGAAACAAATAATCTAGTCGTTGGTGACAAGGGGCGTTCATGCAGATTCAAGCCGGGTGGACTCAGAGGATTGCGCGAACGCAAGCTATCATGTCGGCGGCCTGGCAGATTCTGTGGGAAGACAAGACCCTGTTGCTTCTGCCCATTGCCTCGTCCGCCAGCCTCATGTTGCTGACGGCGTCGTTCGCCGTGCCTGCGATCCTCGGAGCATTGACCGGGGCTTCGATGTCTGACGGGCTTCAAGAGATTGAGTCGTGGTCCTATGTCGGCATGTTTCTGTTCTACGTGGTGACCTACGGGGTCGCCATTTTTTTCAATGCCGCCCTCGCGATCTGTGTCTTGCGGAAACTGGAAGGGAAGCAGGCGACGATTCTGGACGGGTTGCGCGAGGCCCTGTCCTGTTTTCCTCAGATCCTCGGTTGGGCCCTGGTCTCTGCCACCATCGGAGTGGTCCTCAAAACGATCGAACGAAAGTCCGGCTTCGTCGGGAACATGGTGGCGCGTATGCTGGGTCTGGCCTGGACCGTCGCCACATTTCTCGTGGTGCCGGTGTTGGTGGCAGAGCGAAAAGGCCCGCTCGAAGCGATTCAATCGTCCGTGCAGCTCCTCAGGCGAACCTGGGGCGAAGACCTTTTGGCGGGTCTCGGATTCGGGCTGCTCTACTTCTTCTGGGCCATTCCAGGAGCCTTTGCGTTCGTCATCGGCGCAGGCATGATCGCCACCCATCCCATACTCGCCATTGCGATCATGGTTCTGGCCATCCTCTACTTCCCGCTCCTAGGTCTCGTCCTCTCCACCATGTCGACCATCTTCGACGTCGTGCTCTACCGCTACGCCAGCACCGGCACCATCACCCCGGGCTTCGACCGTGAGCTTCTCGACGCATCCTTCGTCGCCAAGTCGACATAGGCGTCATCAGGATTGCGATAACAAGCACTGTTGCAGCATACGAATTCCTCATTCAGGTGTTCCCCTCTTCGGTAGGGGGTCATTGACGGCATGACAATGAGGGTTCATAACCTGGACCGCATGGCTTGCTGAAGTCCTCAGGCCTTGGAGCATTCGTAGATGCAGCGTCAGCCAAGGCGTAGTCCCCACTCATCTCTCATTTCTGGTTTGCTCGCATGCGCAGACTTCACCGTGCATGTCAGGGGCCGTTTCCGCGCTTCGACGAAACAGGAGATCACGGTTCATTCGACCGTATCGAGCGTGAGCCGCTGGACCATCAACCACATACAAGGAGCAGTATGAAGACTCGCATGTTTGCCGTCGCATGTTTGAAGGGGCTCACGCTTGCCGTTGCCGTGAGTGTCTCGCCAGCAGTTCCGTTATGGGCGGATTCGCCAAAGGTTGCGGCGCCACCGCCATCAACGGCCCACGTGCAGTCCGCTTATGGGCATCTGCCCTTGAGTTTCGAAGCCAATCACGGTCAGTGGGATCCTTCCGTACAGTTCGTCACACGCGGGTCTGGGCATCAACTGTTCTTGAGGCCAATCGACGCGGTGCTGGCCGTGAGGACGGGAGAGACCAAGACTGAGGGACGAGGGGGAGACATCCATCAGGGACAGCTTTCGAGCAGCTCATCTCCCACTTCACAATCGGTGGTCCGGATGCGACTCGAGGGGGCCAATCCGCAGGCCGAGATGTTCGGGCTCGAGAAGCTCCCAGGCATCGTCAATTACATTCTGGGGGAAGATCCGTCGAAGTGGCGGATCAACATACCGACGTACCAGAAGGTCGAATACAAAGACGTCTATTCCGGGATCGATCTGGTCTACTACGGCCATCAAGGCCAACTCGAATACGATTTCATTGTCGCGCCAGGCGCCGATCTCAAGCAGATCACATTGGCGTTCGAGGGTGTTGAGACGATCGACGTGGACCAGCAGGGCGATCTCGTCCTCACCGCACACCAAATATCGACGGATACAGCATTGGGAGACGCAACCAAGCTAAGGATGCACAAGCCGGTCGTGTACCAGCGGGATGCGCATGGCCACAAGCAGCTCCTCGCTGGCAGCTATGTACTCCTGGCCTCTGAGTCATCGTCACAGCGCCCTGCCGCCACAGCCGCACATCCTTTCGAGACGGCGCACGTTGCCTTTCAGGTCGCCTCCTACGATGCGAGCCGGTCCCTCATCATCGACCCGGTGCTGTCCTGGGCTACTTATCTGGGTGGCAGCGCCGGAGACGAAGGTATCGGGATCGCTGTGGACCAGGCGGGCCAGGCCTACGTGACCGGGTATACCCTGTCACCTAACTTTCCAATCACAGTCGGAGCTTTTCAGGCCACCTTAAGTAGCGGCGATGCGTTTGTCACGAAGCTCAATGCCACCGGCACGGCCCTCGTATACTCAACTTACCTAGGCGGTAGCGGCAATGACATAGGCTGCGGGATCGCCGTGGATCAGGCTGGTCAAGCCTACGTGACCGGGATCACCGACACGCCGGGGTCCGGCTTTCCCGGTACGGCGGGCAGTCTGATTCAGAGCTCGTTTGGCGGAGGAATTCGGGATGCTTTTGTCACGAAACTCAACGTCACCGGGACAGCTCTGATCTATTCAACCTATCTGGGCGGCAGTGGCGAAGATGGAGGCCTTGGGATTGCCTTAGACCAAGCGGGCCAGGCCTACGTGACTGGAACCACCCGCACGTCCGGGTCCGGTTTTCCCGGTACCGCGGGTAGTTTGATCCAGAGCTCGTTTGGCGGCACCGGCAATAATGGCAGTTTTGTCGGGTCCGGCGATGCGTTTGTGGCGAAGATCAATGCTGCCGGCACGGCCCTCGTCTATGCGACCTATCTGGGTGGAATCGGCAGTGACGAAGGCAGCGGGATTGCCGTAGACCAGGCGAGCCAAGCCTACGTAACCGGACGCACCACCACGCCTGGGTCCGGTTTTCCCGGCACAGCCGGTAGTCCGATCCAAAGCACGTATGGTGGCGGTGGCCGGGACGCGTTTGTGGCGAAGATCAATGCTGCCGGCACGGCCCTCGTCTATGCGACTTATCTGGGCGGCAGCGGCAACGACGAAGGCAGCGGGATCGCCGTAGACCAGGAAGGGAGCGCCTATGTGACCGGGCGCACTGAAACGATGGGGTCCGGCTTTCCCGGCACTGCTGGGAGCCTTATCCAGAGTACGTGTGCCTGCAACAACGACTACCCCGATGCGTTTGTTACGAAGATCAATGCCTCTGGCACGGCCCTCGTCTATTCAACCTATTTGGGAGGCAGCCGCCGTGACTCCGGCGCTGGGATCGCTGTGGACGGAGTTGGCCAAGCCTACGTGATTGGGGACACCACTACGCCGGCGTCCGGCTTTCCTGGAACGGCAGGTAACCTCATACAGTCTCCATCTGACATCAGTCTCAATATATTTGTCACGAAGCTGAATGCGACCGGCACGGCGCTCGTCTACTCGGCCTATTTAGGCGGTAACGGCTCGGACGTAAGCGCCGGGATTGCTGTGGATGGGGCAAGCAATGTGTATGTAACGGGAGATAGCGACTCTCTGAATTTTCCAGGCACAGTGGGTAGCCAGATACAAAATGCCTTTGCTGGTGGCTTTCAGGACGCGTTCGTCGCGAAGATTACCAGCAATCTCCCGTTCGCTGCTTTCAAGGCCAAGGCGGAGATCGACGTGCGGCGGCGGCGCGGTGACAAATTTCAGCTAAGGACCTCTTTTACGCTCAACCCGAGCAACAACGGACTTAACCCCCTGACGGAAGCGGTGACGGTGCAGGTAGGTCCCTTCGCCACCACGATTCCGGCTGGTTCATTCAAAATGAAAAATGGACGGTATCGGTTCGAGGGCGTCATCAACGGCGTGAAGTTGGAGGCGGTGCTCCGGTCGTTAATCCTCGGACACGATTACGAGTTCACGCTGGAGGGCAAGGGTGCAGAGTTCAGCGGAATGGAGAATCCTGTGACCGTAAGCCTCACTATCGGCGACGACAGCGGTAACGAGACGATTACCGCCATCATCGAGTGAGTGCCTTAGACCTGTCAGTACGACAGGTTTTGCATACAACAGCAGGGCCGCCCATCGGGGCAGCCCTGCTGTTCGGAGCCGTTCAGGATTTTGTGTGCTTTTCCACCATTGGTCTCTCGCAAGGCTGTGACGGGACCTTGGCGTGGACTTCCGCCTGAAGTGCTTAAACGTGAACTTGGGTTAAGGGGTGGAGACTCTAAACTGACAGGGCAATTTCTTTTCTCTTTGTCTTTTTCAAGGGGTAGGCTAGCTGATCCCCCGCTGCGCGCGTCCGACCTGGGGTAAGAGTTTCGTTCGTGTTTTCCCTGCATGTCTGGCGAGAAGAGTGTCGGGGCGACTTTGCCGAAGGAGCGAAGGAGCTGAGGCGGTGAGGGAGAGTAGGAAAACGGAAACTGACCGAGTCCGCGAGGGAATTTCCGAAGGCTTCCGCTCTCCCTCGCTGCCTCAGCCGCTCCGGAGGCGTGGAAGCCTCGAACTCTTTTCGCCAGACGCTATTTCTTTTGCGGCTCCAGCATCTTCTCGCCCTTCTTGAACACCCCGTAGATGGCTTGCGAGGGACAGGCGTCCAAACAGAGGCGGCAGCTTTCCAGGCAGCGGGAGGGGTCGAATTTGTAGGGAGGGGTTGAGAGCCAGGCACCGGTCGGGCAGATGGGCATACAAATGCCCTGGTGTGTGCAGCGGTCTGGGTGGCGGACGAGGTGATCGCGAATGATCATCATAGGTTTGACTCCTTCAAAGAGACCTTGGGAAAAGATGTCGAACATGTTTCTGTTGGGGAGGCTGTCGCTCACTTCCACTCCTTCACAAGTTCCTTCAGGCGATCCTTCAGTTCTGGAATCTGTTCCAGATTGTTCTGAATCGCTCCGAGGATCTTGTCGGCTCTGGCCGACATCAGGGCGTCTTTGTCTTTCTTGGCCAGCCGATCGTACTCCACATAGGCCGTGCGATGCGTCGGTTCAAGGAATGTTCGTGCCACCGTCAGGGTCTCGCCGAGCTCATAGGGTTCCGGCGCCATCGGGGGGACGATCGCAAAGGTGCTGTCGGTGAAGATGAGCACTGCGGCTCCCTGTTTTCCCTTGAGGGGGATGACGGCTTTGACGGTCTTGTCCGCCAAGGACTCCCAATTCCCGAGCAAGCCCGGAAACTGCTTCATGAAGGCCACCTTCTCCAGGTTGGCTTTCCATTTTTCTTCGACGGCCATCAGAATCCTTATTGGTCGACGCTACAATGTGAGCGGAGGGAGCATCGTGGGAATTGGGTGGTCGGGCATGATGAGACGGGTCACGACCTCGCCTTTGACGACATGGCGCTCCATGATTTCAGTCACGTCGGCATTGGTCTTGACTTGATACCACACACCTTCGGGATAGATCACCACGCTCGGCCCTTCAGCACATCGATCGAGGCACCCCGCTTTATTGGCGCGGACAACGTCTTTCAGATCCAGCCGTTTCGCTTCTTGCTTGAACTGGGCATGGAGTGCTTCGGACCCCAATTTGGAGCAGCTCCCGCGGGGATCGTCGGGTGAACGTTGGTTGGTGCAGACGAAAATATGTCGCTTGAATCCGGGCATGAGTTGACTCCAGTTAGGCCGGCATCGTCGCAGTGTGCATGCGGCCGATGAGTTGGGTAACGTCGGCAGAGGTCAGGAACGGGGAGTCCGTAGACGTGCCGGTGAGAATCGCGGTGATTTCACGTAGCCGTAAGGAGGCCCGTTGAAACTCTTCTTGGTTGGACAGAGCTGAGCCTTGTCCGGCTGAAAGTTTGTCGAATTCTCCACGGATATCGCGAAAGTCTCGCTGGAGATTTTTCTGCATCGAACAGCCTTCGCAGTACCATTTCGGGCTTTGATCGGTCGAGGGGGACAGGCGGTCGTAGGTCCGGCCAAAAAAGTCCTTCCCGAGCGATAACTTCATGAGTGCGGTGCCGGTGGCGCTGCAGGCATTGCAGGATGATCCAGATGCGGAATCCATAGAGCCTCCCTCTGTCGATCGTGAGCTGAAGAGGGGCGAATCTTACACCAGGCCCGCGAGCACTGTCCACCCGATGGGCCGGTCCTCGAGAGCCAGTCAGTGCATTTTTATCAGCGTTGTAGCAGAATGGATCGAGACATCGGCGAACGGATTTCGCGAGGAGGGAGCGAGCATGGTCATCGGAGTCCCAAAAGAAATTAAGGACCATGAATATCGGGTCAGTGTCACGCCCGATGGGGTGCGGGCCTTGCGTCAGGCCGGCCACGAAATTGTGGTCGAGCCATCGGCTGGAATCGGCAGCGGATACTCGGACGACAATTATCAGAGCGCTGGCGCGACCCTGGCCAGATCAAAAGAGCAATTGTTTGAGCGCGCGACGCTGATTGTGAAGGTCAAGGAGCCGCTCCTTTCCGAATGTGCCCTCTTTCGTCCCGGCCACGTTCTGTTCACGTATCTCCACCTGGCTTCCCTTCCAGAGCTGACCAAGACCCTGTTGGATACCAAGATCACCGCGATTGCCTACGAAACGATCGAGGCGAAAGACGGCACGTTGCCGATGCTCAAGCCGATGAGCGAAATCGCGGGGCGCATGTCGGTACAGATCGGTGCCCGTTATCTGGAGAAGACGCAGGGCGGGCGCGGGCTGCTCCTGGCTGGTGTGCCAGGCGTGGAGCCGGGAAAGGTCGTGGTGTTGGGGGCCGGGGTGGTCGGGAGTGCCGCGACTCGGATTGCGGTTGGGATGGGGGCTCAGGTGACGGTGGTCAATCTCGACCTTGAACGGCTGCGGTCACTCGATGAATTGTATCGTGGACGCATTGTGACGCGTGCTTCCACGCAGGCTGCGATTGAGGAGTCCGTGATGGCTGCCGATCTCGTGATCGGGGCGGTGCTCGTGCCTGGAGCTCGCGCGCCCAAGCTGGTTTCGCGGGCATTGGTCGCTCGCATGAAGCCGGGATCGGTGGTGGTGGACGTTGCGGTCGATCAAGGCGGTTGCTTCGAGACGACGAAACCCACGACCCATTCTGACCCGGTCTATGTCGTGGATGGGGTGCTTCATTACTGTGTCGCCAATATGCCTGGGATTGTGCCGCGCACATCGACGGTCGCCTTGACGAACGAAACACTCCCGTATCTGCTGCGATTGGCCTCGCTAGGCGTGGCGGAAGCCATCCGGGCAGACGCCGGTTTGGCGAAGGGCGTGAACCTGTCGGCCGGAAAAATTACCTGCCGGGGAGTGGCCGATGCGCATGGCTTGCGTTTTGACCCCCTGATGTAAGACAATCTCCCCTCGCTCGGTGGTTCTGTTCTTTTGTCGGGGCGTAGCGCAGCCCGGTAGCGCATTGCGTTCGGGACGCAAGGGTCGGAGGTTCAAATCCTCTCGCCCCGACCAAACAGAACCGGTTCGTATCATCCGTTCATGTTTCTGTCCGCACATCTGATGCGGGCGAATCACCCCCTCCAACGTTTTCGTTTCCCTTCTCCAGCGATCTCGCACCGACTGTTGTACGTGCGGTCGCACAGTTCGAATGCCTCGCCGCATATCCATTCTTTTCTTTTGTGAACCAGTATGCGAAATTCACTCGCGCCGAATCGCAAATCGCGTGACGCCTCTGTAGAGGTGTGAGAGTATCCGTTCGTTGGATAGACTGTTTCTGAAATCGAGAGTCCTCCTGGTTGTATGGCCGAACCGATTGAACCGACAGTATGCCGAGCCAAGCTGTTTGTGAAGGGACGAGTTCAGGGGGTCGGGTATCGAGCATTCGCGTTTCGAGTGGCCTCGCAACGAGGCCTCTACGGCGGTGTCAGGAATCTTGATGATGGCCGAGTCGAGCTTGAAGTTGAAGGCAGCAAAGAACAGATTGTGTTGTTGATCGAAGAGGCCAAGGTCGGACCGCCGGCGTCGCGAGTGACAGCCGTCGAAGTGGAGTGGAGTCCGGCGACCGGGCGATTTTCAGATTTTCAAGTGTGGTACTGAGCGAACAACGTAGGAGCGAAGGAACAGATGGCGCGAGGAGGCGAGGAGCTACATAGTTCGGGCGAAGCGCGCCGACACGTCGTCGATCGTGACGACGAAGACACCGTTGCTGCGTCGCCGGAGGTGGATGAATCGCCGGTGGAAGAAGAACGGACAAGCCAACGCTCCGAAGGATTAGATACCCTCAAGTGTTACTTGCGCGAGGTTCGTCACTCGACCTTGCTGACGTTTAAGCAAGAGCAGCAACTGGGCAAACGCGTCATGGCGGGCGACGAGCAGGCGCGCCAAGAGATGATCGAGTCGAATCTCCGGCTGGTAATCAGTATCGGCAAGCGGTACATGCATCGAGGGTTTCCCTTTTCCGATGTCATCGAAGAGGGCAATCTCGGGCTCATCAAGGCCGTCGAGAAATTCAACTACAAACGCGGATTTCGGTTCAGTACCTACGCCTCCTGGTGGATCAGGCAATACATCGAACGCGCCATCATCAATCAGGGCAAACTCGTGCGGCTGCCGGTGCATGTCGTCGAGCGGCTGAATCGTTATCTGGGCAAAGCGGAGGCGCTCGTTCAGGAGCTCGGGCGAGAACCGACCGCATCGGAAGTCGCGGCCAAGATGAAGACGACGGACGAAGAGGTGCTGGACCTGAGGCAAGTGGTCCGTACGACCTGTTCGTTGGATAGTCCGATCAACGACGGCGCGGACACATTCTTGCGCGATGTGATTGAAGATTCGTCCTGTATTTCGCCTGCCGATACGGCCGAAGGGGTCATGCGCCGGGCCGAGATGATGGAGTGGGTGCAGGAGTTGCCTGAGAAGGAGCAAACTGTTATTGTGTCGCGCTTCGGGCTCGATGGGAGTGAGGCCAAGACCTTGGAAGAAATCGGCCGGGAGATGGGGTTGACCCGTGAGCGGGTCCGGCAGATAGAAATGGCCGCCTTGGCGCGTTTGCGGCATACCATCGAGCGCAGAACCATGACACAATCCGATTTGCTCTGATCGATGACCGCTATCAATTACCACGCCCTCATCCGCGAAGTCCCCGACTTTCCCAAGCCCGGCATTCTGTTCTACGACATCACCACGCTGCTCAAAGATGCTCGCGCCCTGTCGTCGATTGCCAATGAGTTGACCGCCTTTTATCAGGGACAGGGAATCACCAAAGTCATCGGGATTGAATCGCGCGGGTTTATTTTTGGCGGGATCTTGGCGGATCGGTTGAACGCCGGGTTTGTGCTGGTCCGGAAGCCTGGGAAATTGCCGGCCGACTGTTTTGAAGTCAAATATAGCCTCGAGTACGGATCGAACTCCCTGGCCATCCACCGCGATGCGATTGCGGTGGGAGAGCGCGTGTTGATTGTGGATGACTTATTGGCTACGGGGGGCACAGCGGCTGCGACGGTGTCTCTCGTTCGGCAGTTAGGCGGCGAGATTGCCGGGCTCGATTTTCTCGTCGAGCTTAAGGGCCTGAAGGGGCGAGACAAACTGGCCGGTCACCCCATCCATTCGACGATCCTCTACCCCTAGGGCCCTCCAGCGCCCACACTACCAGGTCTTGTCAAAGATCCTAGCGCCGTGTTATGAATGCCAAACTTTTTTCGGCTATTCGACGTTTACCCCAGGAGTAGGATCTGTCATGGCAACAAAAACTCCCGCCAAGAAGAAACCGGTGGCGACAGTGAAGGCGACGGCCAAGGTGACGGCGAAGGCAGAAAAGCCAGCCAGCAAATCGAAGCCCGCTGAAGTCGTGGTGATCGAAAAGCCCATCAGCATGGCCGTCTCTCCCCTGGCTGCTAAACCCAAAGAATCGCCCAAAGAACGCGAAGATCGGGAGCGCCGACGCCAAGTCCTTCAGCAGATGCTGATGCGGAAGCGCCAAGAGATTATTAAAGAGATCGAGGGGAGTCTGGGGCAATCCCTCATTGAAGATAAGCAGCGAAGGCTTGAGTCCGCACGCGACGTGGGCGATCAAGCCCTCATGGATCTCGATCGTGAGTTGGGCATTTCTTTGATGGAAATGCGCAATCGCCGCCGGCAGGCCATCGATGAAGCGTTGACGCGGTTGACCGAAGGCACCTACGGCATCTGCGCCGAATGCGGCGTCGAGATCAGCGAACGACGATTGGAAGCCGTGCCCTTTGCGAAGCTCTGTGTCGAATGTCAGTCGAAAGAAGAGCTGCTGGAGAAAATCGAGCGAGAAGAAGACCGCGACTAGTCGATGCTCCACGCGATCTCTGTTGTATCTGCCTACGTGGCCTCCCGCTAGTGATGATCCTGCCGAGACTCCTGTCAGGCAAGACCTGCCAGTCGTGATTGTGCCTATCGTACTCCATTGCCTATGGAAGTGGGTGAGATGAAGCCACCGAATCATCGAGCGGTCGTGTTAGCAAGCGGAGGGTTGGATTCCACCGTCACCGCGGCGATCGCCAAGGAGGAGGGGTGCGAGCTCTTCTTCCTCACGATCGACTATGGACAACGCCATGCCGTCGAGGTGGAGCGGGCTCGGCAGGTTGCCGCCGCCTTAGGCGCGGCGAGCCATCTGGTGATGTATCTGGACCTGCGTGCCATCGGCGGGTCGGCGCTGACCGGCCAGGAGGCCGTGCCCAAGGATCGAGCGGGTCACGAGCGCAGTCAGGGTATTCCGGTCACCTATGTACCGGGCCGGAATCTCATTTTTCTTTCGATTGCCGCCGCTCATGCGGAAGTTGTCGGCGCGTCCTGCATCTATTTTGGCGCGAACGTGTTGGACTATTCCGGCTATCCGGACTGTCGGCCTGAATTCATTCGCGCATTTGAGGCGGCGGTGAAGGAGGGGACGAAAGCCGGCGTGGCAGGAGGACAGGCCTTACAGGTCAAAGCTCCCTTGCTGCTGCTGACGAAAGCGGACATCATCCGGCGGGGCATCGAACTGCATGTGCCATTTCACCTGACCCATAGCTGTTACGATCCGGTCGGGGAGCAGGCGTGCGGTCGATGCGATAGTTGTGTGATCCGGCGGGAGGGGTTTGCGAAGGTTGGAGTTGTGGACCCTATCCCATATGCGCTATAAATCGTGAAGCGTGAGATGTGAAACGTCACGTGAAGAGGATTGTTTCATGTCGCCTGAAGAATTTTTCATGTATCTCACGATTGGCCTGATCGTGCTCGTGCCGATCGGAGCCAGAATCTATCGCCGGACGACGCTGCACCGTACGCAACAGATGCTGCGCGATCAGTTTGGACAACAGAAGGGGCCGGACCAGCGGTCTTGATGGCATGACAACATCACGGTCTCATATTGGAGTGTGGCTATTCTTCGTGGGTCTTCTCGTGGCCTGCGATTCCTCGCAGCCGAAGCAAGCGGTTGGAGGGGCCCCCGTGCCAATGGAATTCCAGGTCGGTGAGGCGAAGTTCACCGCCAACTGCGCAGCCTGCCATGGGAAACAAGCGGCGGGAACCGACCATGGACCTCCGTTGGTGCATAAGATCTATGAGCCGAACCATCATGGCGATGCTGCGTTTCAGCGGGCTGCCGCCAACGGCGTCAAGGCGCACCATTGGGAATTTGGCAATATGCCGAAGATCGAGGGTGCGACGGCTGATGACGTCGATCAGATCGTGAAGTATGTTCGGTGGCTCCAACGCCAAGCCGGCATTCAGTAGGTTCTTCCTCCTCTTTCGTTTTCCCCTCGTTTGACATTCCAAATATCTGGTCCGTAAGGTAATGCGTAGGTGCCAACTCATCTTATTTGGGCCGTCACTGTGTGAGGGCCTACACCAGAGGAGGCGGGTATGATGCGTTCAGTGAGAGGGGGACTTGGAGTACCGGCAGTGTCTGTTCTGCTCGCGCTGTCTTCGGGTTGTGCCCTGGTCGCAGTCGATGCAGGGCATGAAGGGGTGTTGGTCGAGAAGCCGTTTTTCTTCGGCCATGGCGGGGTGGATCCAATTCCGGTCAAGACCGGTCGGGTGGCTATTGCTCCGACCACACAGATCATCGATGTCGAGGTCCGTCCCATTCAATACTCGGAGCACTTCGATATTATTTCTTCCGAGAACGCGCCCGTGTCGTTCGACGCATTCCTCATCGCCAACGTGATCGAGGGGCGCTCGCCTGAACTGATCAGTAAATACGGCCCGAACTGGTATGCCAATAACGCCAAAGAGGCGTTTCGTACGTTTGTCCGCGAAGAGGTGCAGAAATACCCCCTCTTTCAATTGACGACCGACCCGACCACGAGACAGAAACTGCAAGATGCCATTGCGAAAGAAGTGCAAACTAAATTGATCGAGAAGCAGGGTATCCCGGTGCGGCTGAACCGTGTGGTCGTCGGGAGTATCCTGCCTCCGAAGGGCGTCGTGGAGCAGACGACACAGACCATCATCCAAGAGCAGCGTAAGATCACGATGGTGGAGTTTCAGAAGGCGGAAGAATCCCGAGAAAAAGCCGAGAGGCAGCGCGGCATCGCCGACCGTGCCTACCGCGAATCCCTGGGGTTGACCGCGCCGGAGTTTGTCGACTTGCGCCGCATCGAAGTGCAAAAAGAAATCGTCCAACATTCACCTGCTGCCCTCACCGTCATCATGGGTCTTGAGCGTGTCGGGATCAACATGCCGCCGCTTGCAGGGGGCAATTAGGACTCGAAAACTCTCCCCGGAGTAGCAGGATATCCTGCTACTCCGTCTTCGTTCATCACGTTCTGTATACAGGTTAAGGCACAGCGGTATCTATCCAGATACATTCGATAGATGACGCATCCTTCCCTGAAAATCTCTCCCATGCGTGGTCAAGGCAAGTGCCAGGCTTTTGTCTAATGAGGAGATCGTGATGCACAAGTTCAGCTGCAGTCTGGTGTTCGTTGCAGGATTGCTGGTGGTCGTGTCGTTCGGCTGTAGCCGGGAGGCGCCGATGGAGAAGGTGAAGGCTCCCCCTGCGTCAGGCAATGCGGTGACGGAGGCTGTTGGAGAGGCCGCGGTTGGCTACGTCAAGACGCCAATGGACAAGGCCCGTCAGACGGAAGGCACATTGGAGCGGGCGGCTGAGCAGCGGGGCGCTGAGATCGAGAAAGCGACGCAGTAGCGCATCTCTAGACGGGAAAAATGGACAGCCGCCTTCGTGATCGCGGGGGCCGCGTAGGCCTATGCCGCCTTCGCCAACGGGTAGATCCAGGCGAGAGTGTCTTGAAGTTGGGCTTGCGCTTCTTTGAGCAGGGCCTGGTGCTCGTCGGCTTTGAATTGCGTGCAGGCGAGGGCGAACGTATGAAATGCGGGTTGCTGGCTTGCCTGGGCCTGGGCTAGTTCTGCATGGTCCACTGCGGCGCCGGCTAGGTGAACGATCGAAGCATGGAGCGTAAATTCGCCGGCTTCGTTGGGACTCAATTGGTGGCGAATCGCTTGTTCGATCTGGCTCGGCATGCTCCAGACACGAATCAGCTCCGCGCCGACTTCGGTGAAGTCGCAGCCGATGCTGGCTTGCTCCACTTCCGCCAACGATGCGCTCAGGTTCCCGGCTTCGACGAGGGCCGATTGGGCCCGTTGAGGCACGGTTTGATAGAGCACTAGGTGGCCGATATCTCGCAACAGCCCCGCGATAAAAAACCGCTCGCTATCGTCGATGCCACTGGCTTTGGCAATTTTTCCTGCCATCAGCGCGCATAAGACACTCTTGCGCCAATAGGCTGAAAGATCCATGAGATCGGTCGTCATGCCGGCAAAGGTCCGTCCGATCGTGGAGGCTGCCACCAGGTCACTGACGGCCTGCATCCCGATCAGGTTGACGGCGCGCGTGATGCTGTCGATCTGTTTGGGGAAGCCATAGAGGGGGCTGTTGACGATTCGTAGCAGCCGGGCGGAAATGGCCGGGTCGATCTTCAAGGCGTTGGCCAAATCGTCCATCGTCGACTGAGGGTCGTCGACCACGTCCCGGACACGAAGGTAGATTTCCTGAAGGGTGAAAATATTTGAACAGGATTGGACAAGTTCTTGTGCCGACGACATGACCGTGCATCCTCCCTACGTCTATTTCGAAGAGGCGTTCGGTTATCGTTATCGGTTGTGACCGGTTCGAACTAAAGGAGTAGCGATAAGAATATTTTTTGAAGCCGGACGGAGCTGGATGGTAGTCGCTATTTCACCAGCCATACACGGGAGGTCTTGGCGGATGTTGGTCGTGCGACTTTAAGGATTGCGATTGCGCCGGGGTTCAGGATGTCTTCTCCCGTCGGTGTCTTCCTGGCCGGATAACGTTCGGTCTTCACCAGGGCGCCCTGGCCGTCGTAGAAGTCCACCATGATATCCGCCGATTCTCTCAGTCCACCCTGGTAATGGGTGCCGAGCCAGTCCAATCGTTTCAAGGCCTGATACTGCACCGCGATTGTGCCGCCGTTTTCTTCCCGCACGCTGAGGATGCGTAGTGCGCGGTTTTGGTCGAGGCTTCCTGCCGACGGCGGACCGCCTGCCAGTTGCGTCCGGATCGCACCGGTACTCTCTTCGGTGGGAAGAAATCCGCGTACGCGGCATAACAGGACACGTCCCTGTTCCGTCTGTTCGACGATCTGCTGGTCTTGCACGTGGCCGGCGAGGGTATAGGCCAGGTCGCGTAGCAGTGGAGAGTCGATGACCGACGCGGTTTGTTCTCGATAGAGCGGGGAATTGACGACAGCCAGACGCCAGGCTTCACGGCAGACCAGGTTCTTTGCCTCCGCGAGGTTCTCCGTCTCGTGAGCGGCGTAGCGGTAGTCTGCCGTGATCTCGATACGGCCTGCTTGAGGTTCCACCGCGGCGGCCACCAGTGGTGCGAGGAGGAACGTTGTGAACAAGAAAGGAGCTGTGGGCTTGTGCTGTTTCGACATGGGACCTCCTCAAGGTCGTGATGCGAAAGAGGGCTATTGGCAAATGCTACCATGTTCGCGGATGGAGCACAAAGAAGGCTGCGCGTCGAGGAGCGTCTCCTTTCAGTTGTTCGCGCGCTTGAATATGGTTTGTGAAGCGGTTTGCTGGTTTACCAACTCCTCCCTCCCGCCATAGGTTCATGAATTGGTGCCAAATCGAGTAAGGATGAGGTGTCGGCGTAAAAGCATTGTTGGTAATTCTTCTTCAAGAACAATAGGATAGCTTGACATGCCGACGGTCTTCACGCAGACTCTCGCTCATGCAGGACCAGACCGAGCAGACCCTTCTTGCCAGGCTCGCTGAACGAGTCGGCATCGTGGCTGAGTATCACGATATCGCAGGAACGCTTCACCTCACCTCCGATGACACCAGGCGCGCGATTCTGACAGCTATGGGATTGGCGGTCGATTCGTCCGCATCTCTGACACAGGCGCTGCGAGAATGGGATGAGGCGCCGTGGCAACGGCCCTGCGATCCGGTGCGGATTCTGCGTGACGATGACACGGGAGTTCCCCTGTCCTGTTGTCTCGCCCTTGAAGATGGAAAAGAGCAATCGGTTGCGGTGGAGTGGCAGCTTCGCGATGAAGCCAACGCCGTGTTGCAGGAAGGGCTGGCAGGGCCTGGTCTCTCTGCCGTGGAGGTGCGTTTCCTCAATGGCCGACGGCATGTGCGTGTTGAGATTCCGACCCCGAGGGGCCTCTCGCTCGGGTATTACAGTCTCACGGTACGGGCCGAGGGTTTAGTGGGCGGGACTGTGGGGACGATGCGTATCATCGTGGCGCCCCGCCAATGTTATGTTCCACCGTCCCTCGACGCGAACCAGCGGCTCTGGGGACTGGCCTTGCAGCTCTATTCGTTATCCTCCAATCGGAATTGGGGCTGCGGGGACTTCACGGACCTTGGACGGATTGTGGAATGGGCAGGGAAGGGGCTCGGGGCTGGAGTGATCGGGCTGAATCCGTTGCACGCATTGCGGAATACCGCGCCCTATCACATCAGCCCCTATGCACCGTTCAGTCGGCTCTATCTCAACGAACTCGATATCGACCTTGAGCGGTTGCCGGAATTTTTCGGGTCGGAGGAGGCGCAACAACAGTTCCGCGCTCCCGAGTTTCAAGCCAGACTTCAGGCGCTGCGCGAGAGTCGACGGGTGGACTACGATGCGATTGCAACGGCCAAGCGCACGATGCTCGATTTGGCGTACCGCAAGTTTCTCAAAGATGCCTATGAAGGAGAGGAACCGAATCTTCAACCGAAGACGGCACGCGCCTGGCTCTTGGAGCGATTTATCCAGGCCGAAGGCACACCGCTCGAATTGTATGCCACCTTCCAAACGTTAGAAGAAGAACGCCGGCTGATTCAATCCAAGTCGGCCACCTGGCACGAGTGGCCGAAACAATTTCTCACTCCTGGCCCACCGGTGCGTGAATATGCGAAACGGCACCGGAAGCGTATTCGGTTTTTTCAGTACATCCAGTGGGTCGCGAGTGAACAGCTGAACGAGGTTCGGCAGACGGCCGAGCAGCAGGCGATGCCGATCGGGTTGTATCACGACCTGGCGCTTGGCGCCGATCGGAATGGGGCAGAGGCCTGGGTCTATCAATCGGTGCTGGCGCTCGGGGCCGACTGCGGCGCTCCGCCCGATGCCTTTGCGCCAGAGGGGCAGAATTGGGGCTTGCCCCCGATCAACCCTCACGCACTCCGTGCCAGCGGCTATGAGATGATGATCCAGCTGTTACGGCATAATTTTCGTTCAGGCGGGGCCATTCGGTTGGACCATGTGATGGCCTTCTGCCGTCTGTTCTGGATTCCGCGAGGCAGGCCTGCGTCCGAGGGGACCTATGTGCAGTATCCCTTTGAAGACTTGTTGGCGATTGTGGCATTGGAGAGCGTGCGATCGAAAACGTTGGTGATCGGCGAAGATCTCGGCACGGTCCCCGATTGGGTCAGAGAACATTTGGCCAAGGCGAGAGTGTTGTCGTATCGTGTGTTCTACTTCGAGCGTGGCGGGGACGGCGGATGGAAGTCGCCGGGCGATTATCCGGCACAATCATTGGCGGTCGCGACGACGCACGACTTGCCGACGCTCACAGGATTTTGGTCCGGGGAGGATCTCCAGGTCCGGGCAGGATTGGGCGCGTTCCCCGATGACGCGGCACGCCATCGAGCCTGGGAGGAACGGCAGCGCGACAAAGGGGGGATCCTCAGTGCTCTCAATCGGGAGGGTCTTCTGCCGAATGGTGTGACCGAGGATCTGGCGACCGTGCCTGCCATGACGAACGAACTCTGTCGGGCGATTCATCTCTATCTCGCTCGCACACCGTCCTGGCTCGTGTTGGCGAATCTCGAAGATGGTTTGAGTGAGTTGTCGCAAACCAACCTTCCAGGGACGGTCGACAGTCATCCGAACTGGACCCGCAAGTATGCGGTTCCGGTGGATGAGATCCTGGAGGATGAACGGATGCGAGAGCTTGGGGCTGTGTTGCGTTCGGTACGTCCGCTAGGGTAAGACCCTCTCTCAGGATGCTGAAAAAGTCCGCCAGCGTCGTTCTCGGCTCATCGAAATCCTCAACGTACCCTCGCGGGTACGCCTCCGGTTTCCGTTCGCCTGCGGCCTTGCTGGACGGCCATTTTGAGCATCCTTCGGCCACGTTCCTTTCTTGTTCTTGACGAACGGTCCCCAGGGGGCTCCTGTGTTGAGATAGTTTCTTCATGGCCTGTTAGCGATTGCACGATGGTATATCGGCAGTGTACTCATTCCTTATTCCCATGTTGAAACACAATCGCATTGTACTGGCGATCGCAGGGGCGGTGTTCCTGGCGATTGTTGCGCTTGAAATGGCCGCCCCTGCGAACATTGTCGGCGCGTACGGCTTTGTATTGCCGATTTTGCTGGTGGCGACGGTACGCAGTCGCGTCCTGATGCTCGTCACAGTGGTGGCTTGTGTGGTGGCGACCTATTTGGGACTGATGCAACCGACCAAGCCGGGGCGGTTTCAGGCGGCGGTGATCAATCGCAGCCTGGTCGCAGGTGTGCTGCTGGTCGTGGCCTACATTGGCATGACCTGGGAAGAACGCAAGGCGCGAGAGGAGGCGGCGCGTGCCGCGCTGGCTCAGGAGACGGAAAATCTTTTGAAGGCCAATACGCAGCTGGTCGATGCCAAAGACCAGCTGAATCGCTCGGAGCGGTTAGCCGCAGTGGGGCAGCTCGTGGCTTCCGTGGCGCATGAGGTCGGTACGCCGCTGCACTCGATTGCCTGGCACGTGCAAGCGCTGGCTGAAGAGCCGGGTGTCACGCCTGAGATGAAGAAGCGCGTCACGGTTATCGATGAGCAGCTGACCCGGGTGGTTCGGATCATTCAGGATTTGCTGTCCTCAACCAGACCTCGTCAGCCTGAACCGGCGTGGTTGCCCGTCGAGCAGGTCATCAGCCCGGCGGCCGTGCTCATGGAACCGGCCTTTCATGCAAAAGGGATTCCCTTAACGGTCGAGATTCCCGCGGATCTCCCACTCGTGTGGGCCGATGCGGAGAAAATACACCAAGTGTTGGTCAATCTGTTGGCCAACGCCTTAGCGGCTACCCCGCCACACGGTGCTGTGAGCGTCGTGCTTGGAACTCGTGCCGCCTCATCGGATGAACTGGACCTCGGTCGGCGAGTGGCCGAGGCGATGTCACCCGTGGTGATCACGGTTGCGGTGCGGGATACCGGATGCGGCATGCCAGAAGCCAATGTGCAAAAAGCCTTCGAGCCATTTTTTACGACCAAGGCGGTTGGCAAGGGCACCGGATTAGGGCTATTCTTGAGCCGCGAAACGGTCCTGGCTCATGGCGGCAGTCTGTCGCTTGAGAGCGAGCTGGGCCGCGGTACCACGGTCACGGTGACCTTACCAGGATTACAGCCGACTCGGCGCGCGTGAGAAAGAGGGATTGATGCCACCAGCGAATATTCTCGTAGTTGATGACGATGCGGTTGCACGGGAGCTTTTGGCAGAGGCCTTAAAGAAGGAAGGGTATGCCGTTGAGGCCTTTGCCAGCGGGGAAGACGTCATTGCGCGTGGACGCCAGGGGCGAGTGGATCTGGTGTTGACGGATATTCGTATGGGCGCGGTCGACGGACTCACCGTCTTGCGTGAGTTCAAACGGATGAGTCCGGACACGGCGGTCGTCGTGCTGACCTCGTTCGGATCGCTTGAAGGGGCGATTGAAGCGATCAAGCAAGGGGCCTACGACTATCTGGCCAAGCCGTTTAAGAAAGAAGATATCAAGCTGGTGGTCAAGCGGAGTCTCGATCACTGTCAACTCGTCCGGGAGAATGCCCGGTTCCGTGAAGAATTGAAAAGCAAAGATGAATGGTCTCCGCTGGTGGGAAGCAGCACCGCCATGTTGGAGGTGTATAAGCTGGTCGCTCGGGTGACCGAAAGTAAGAGCACGGTGCTCCTGCAAGGGGAAAGCGGGACTGGCAAGGAGTTGATTGCGCGGGCGATTCATGCGAATGGGCCTCGTCGGGACAAGCCGTTCATTCCGGTGAATTGCGGAGCGCTGCCCGATACCCTGCTGGAGTCGGAAATGTTCGGATACGAAAAGGGCGCGTTTACCGGCGCGGTGGGGAATAAGATCGGCCTGTTCGAGTCCGCGAACGGCGGTACGTTGTTTCTCGACGAAATCGGCGAGATGGGCCAGGCATTGCAGGTGAAGTTGTTGCGGGTGATGCAGGATCACGAAGTCCGCCGTGTCGGGAGCACGACATCGGCGAAGGTCGACGTCCGCATCATTGCGGCGACGAATCGAGATCTCGAGCAGCTGGTCAAAGAAGGGAAGTTCCGGGACGATTTATTTTATCGGCTCAATGTCGTCCGGATCACGTTGCCGTCGCTGGTGGAGCGCCGTGAAGATATCCCGATGTTGGTGCATCACTTCTTGCAGAAATGTGCGGCTGGGGCGGCGCATGCGGTGCGTGGGGTGCTGCCAGAGACGATGACGTTGTTGACGCAGTACCGGTGGCCCGGCAATGTGCGCGAGTTGGAAAACGCCATCGAGCGGGCTGTCTCGTTGAGTCATGGTCCACTCCTCACGCCGGACGATCTGCCTGCGTCGTTACGCCAGACTGAGCAGCCGTTGAAGGAGACCAATGGGGTGATCGACCACAGCGATGAGGCCGGTTTGACGCTTGAGGAGGTCGAGAAGCGTCATCTGGTTCGCGTGCTGAAGGAAACCAAGGGCAATAAAGTCAAAGCGGCCAAGGTTCTCGGCATCGATCGGCGGACGCTCTATCGGATGGCTGAGCGGTTTGGATTGGACCTCGGCGACGATGCCGACAGCGGAGAGAAAGAGTAGAGCTATAGAATTTGGAGCGCGTTCTTAATCAGCCGCAATTGATTCGCTGCGCTCTGAGGTGTTGCGGTCGGTGATTCCTCCCACCGGGTAAAAATCCCGTCTTTCCCTTCATACCGCACGTGCAGTCGAAGTCTGCTGCTTTCCTCGGATGCCGACGTCACCAGTACGTCCACACGGCTTCGTCCGGTACCGAAACGCCAGCGGAGCAACCAGTCCCAGGGGCCGCTGATTTCCTCTCGATAGCCGGTTGTTAGATTCTCGTCATCCGTTCGATCGATGCGGTAGCCTCCCTCGGTCAGGATCTTGGTGACGGCTGTTTTTACCTGATCGGCCGTCGCGTGTAGCGTGACATCGATCACGTCCGGTTCATGGGGGATGGGAGGGCCAGCGCAAGCCGATGCCCAGATGACGAGGAGGGCGAGACTGAGGGGCCGAAACATATTGGTCACTTGGCCTTGCTGTCTTTCAATCGATAGACGAGATGGGTGTCGGTTTGCGAGACGCCGTCGATCTCATGAATTCGCTTCAGGACTAGCTGAGTCAAGGCATCCTGGTCGGTCACTTCCACCACCACAATAATGTCCGGTTTGCCCCAACAGGGGTCGATGGTTTTGATCTGCTTGATTCCAGACAGAGCCCGCACCACTTCGCTGGTCTGTCCCGGCATGACGTTGATGAGCACATAGGCCCGATCCGACATAATGATCCCGCCATCGACCGGAGCATGAATCGTACAAGGTACCGCAGGAATAGCGGGTTCGTTGCCAACGTAGCGGATGCCCGTCGTCTCTGTCAATCCGTGAGCGAGTCCTGGCGATTTGCTGAGCGTGGCGTCGGCCGGCTTCGACTTCTTCATTGCTATCCTCATTTCGGGGCGACGAGTACGTCGATGATAAATGAATCGCTGATACTGGTGAGATCCGCTTCAAGGCCTCGAGGGTTCCCGATGCGGCCTTCGGGGTCGTACATAAAACACAGGAGCGTCGCGCAGCGATCGTGAGCTCGATACCGGTCTGCATCGATTGTGAGTTGGTCTTTGAGGTCTTTCGCGTTGAGGCCTGGGCGTGTTTTTTTGACGAGCACGGCCAGCCGGCCGTCGTTTAACAAGAATGTCGTGCGCGGGGATCCCGCTGTATAACTCGGGGTCCATTCATCCGTGCCGATATCGTCGAACTGGGTCCGCAAGATTGCGTGCAGCAGATCTTGTGCATCGAATTCGTCTTCCACGCTTAACGTTGCGCGGTACTCCCCACGGAGCCTCAATTGCCGAGCCACAGCATGAAATCGACTGCAGAGTCCCTTGACGAGGTCGAGCGGATCCGATTCAGCCAGAAGAGATTGAGGCGCTGTCGCGTGGGTGTGGGAAGGGCTAGCCGGCGCTGAGGAAGATGGCGGTTGCGCCTCCTGCGCTGGCTTGGCCGAGAGCGTTGGCGGAGCGACAGTTTCCGGTTCACGTCGTGGCGGCGCGGTCGGTTTGCGGGCCTCTGGCAAAGCTACGGGTGCGGGCTGCGGAGTCGGTACTGACGGATGAAGGGCTGCCGGGGGAGGGAGAATCACCGGCTGAGGTGGAGCAGGCGATGTCGCTGTCTGAGTCGGTGCCGGCGGATTCGGCAGCGGCGTGGGTATATTCGGTGTTGCGGTGGCTGATGACGGATCGAGATGGGTCGTCATGGCGACGGACATGATCAGTGGCGGTGACGCAACTGGTGTTGTGTGCAACATGGTCATCTGGACCGTGGGGATCGATGCCGGCACGAGCGCCATCTGTGGAGGCGCGCCTCCCTGTAGCGCATGTTTTTTTTGCTCAATCTTGGCAATCAGAGACTTAATCAGGGCGATGCTCTGTTGCGTCTCCTCAGGACTGTCCATGAGAAGTTTGTGCTGGCGATGTTCCTGAAATTCAGGGGATTTTTCGCCAAAGATGCGGCGAACACATTCACGGAACTGTAACTCTGTCCTTGCCCTGGCTGCGTCCATGTAGGGAAAGCCTTCTCGTCCGAGGTCTTCCACCTGTGAGAGGAATTCCTGGAGCTTTCCGGCGCCACGGGTGAGCTCTTCAACCGTGGCAGCTTTCGAGCGAGAGCGGGACTGTTCTGATGTTTTGGCGCGTGGCATGAGTGTGGAGAAAGTCTAGCCCAGCCTCTACAACGCGGCAAGAAAACATGGGAAAGTGAACAAGCTGCTGGCCGTCGGTTGAGGTCGGTTCGTTTCACCGATGGTGATGGTGCGAAAGCACGGGCGAGGTTGGTTTGGTGCCCCCGATACGAATTGAACGTACGACCTAGCGTTTAGGAAACGCTTGCTCTATCCAACTGAGCTACGGGGGCAACGGGGGCTACGATACTGCAGGAATCGAGGAAAGTCTAGCGGGGAGTGCGGTCACAGACGCCTGGTTCCAAGAGGACTTCGTGAAGATCGATCCGGGGTTTGAAGGGTCGGGATTGAGGTGCAGCGGAACAAGCGGTTAGCCATACCATCGAACGTCTTGCTTGGCAATCGACGCGTCTGCGGACTCGTCGTATGAGAGCGGTGCCGCTGCGAGCACTTCATGGACTAGTTGCATGAGGGTTTCAACGGAAAATGGTTTTTGGAGAAAAGGGACGTGGTCGGTGGCGAGGCGATAGGCCGTGCGATCTGTTTCGGACAAGCTCGACATCAGGATCACCCGGAGCGTCTTCTTCATGGCCAGGGTTCGTTGGATAATTTCGTGACCATGGACCCGCGGATACGGATTTTTGCTGGAGGCAAACTCAAGACCCGGCGGTGGGAGCAACAGATCGGTTAGCAACAAGTCGATGGGTTCTTGGTGGGTGGACAAGATTTTTAAGGATTCTGTACTGCCTTCGGCTTCAAGGACGGCAAACCCCTCAGCACGGAGGGTCTTCACGCAGATCAGGCGCATTGACGGGTCATCGTCAACGATCAGAATCGTCTTAGTCAGGGTTGGGGGCACAGGTGTCTGTTTCTCCATGAGGACCTCCGGGCTCGGTCAGATGCCGAAGTGGCTGAGCCAACCGTCGTATCTGTAGATAGTGGATGTTCCACGTCTCTATCGGTCTTGCTTCAGGGTAACTTGAACAGGTGGGCAGGCGGGGGGGGGGTGTGAGTGAAGAGATCTAGCCGTGGCTTCTTTCTGTGTTATCGGGTGCTGGTGTGTGTGAAATTGCTGGGAGTGGCCTGGTTGAGGGAGCGAACGTGATCGTCTCTGGCTAGTGGACTGTAACGTTTAGATTGGTAGTGTCGTCGTGCCCATTCCAAGCCTGATGATGCTGTGAAAGTGGGAATGTATAGAGCTGCATCACAACGACAAATTACTCCCGAATTAACTGTTACAGTCCACTAGTTGGTCGCGGGTGTTTTCTCGGTTTTTTGCGCGAAGAGGTCGCTCTTTGCCGGAACTTGCGTGAGCAGGTCGGCGCGAATCTGAAAGATGCCAGGGATCCGTTGTCCCATCGCATAGGCTAATCCGTTGGCATGGCTCCCGATGGAAAGTTTCCCGGCAATCTTTCCATCACGCCCTGTGGCGATGAATTCCGCTGCCGGTGCCACGAGCCCATAGGGCGCCAATGGTCCGGCTTGTTTAATGACCCTTTCTTCGGCAGGCACATTCGCGACACGGCTGACAAAGAGATCGGTGGCCTGTTGGTCCAATGGTTCCGGCCGATCTTCCATGACCCATTCTTTTTGTTGATTGATCAAGACATAGTGCTCGGTTGCGGTCTTCACCGAGAGCATGGCGATGTCGGTGTAATCGATACCGAGCAGCCGCTTGTCTTGGAACGAAAAGAGTTCCTTGGTCAGGTCTTTGATCGCGGTGGGATTGATGCGGTACAGCGGGCCACTAGGGCTCGTTTCCGCAAAGGCTTCGCCGCTGGCAGGGTCCGGTTGGTAGAGCTTAACCGTTTGATCCCCATCGGCCGTATGGATGGCGACTTTGACTTTGGGAACGGTGAGTGTATTGGTCAGGGCGTCTCGTTCGGGGCCTGGATCGACGATGCCCAACGCTTTGAGGTCTTCCAGTCTGAACAACAGGGTCCGCACCTCTGTTTGATCGGCTTCTGCTTCTATCGGGTAACGCAGCCTCCATTTGCTCTTGGGTTTCTCCTGTGTCTGATAGAGCGCGATTTCTGTGGTTGGATAGGTGAGGCGGATCTGTTCGACGTCGCCTTGTGAGAGGTGCAAGAGGTCTTTCCGTCGAAACGTCATCAAGGTTTTGTTGACGAAGTCTTTGGGAGCCAGGTTGGTGAGCAGGACTTTGCGATCCGACTCACGCAGGACGTACAGCGTCGAGGAGAGAGGCCCACTATCTCCGATGGAGAGCGCCTCCCGTTCGGCGCCGGCCGTGATGGTGATGGTGGTGATCGGGTCGTCGAGACCATAGGGGGTCAAGTTCGCCGGGCGGTCTTCGACGATACGGCTCACGGCGCCGGTGACTAAGGCTCTGATGAGATTCTGCAGCTCCCGCTGATCCGCGTCAGTCTTGAGGGGCGCGGTCATTATCCAGCCCTTCTCGGGAGTTCGGGCAAAAACGAGTTCATGCTGGTCGGTTTTGACTGTGAGTCCAGTGAGGGCTTGCTGGTCAAGGAGCAGGACCTTCTTCTCGGCGGTCTCTTGCTGCTCGTGCGACTCTTGCTGGGGGAGTTCGATGGCATAGAGGTAGAGGCCGAGCCCAGCCAGTACGAGTGCCATGACGAGTGTGGGCCAGTAACGCATGAGTCTATAGGCGTCGGCGTTTGCGCCAGACCATGATGCCGGCGATAAACATGGTGGACGGCAGGAGGATGACTTGCAGGTAGAGCAGGGCTCGTTCCTGTAACGGGTTGGGCGTAAACGGTCGAAGCGCGGAATCTTTCGGGGCGATCGCCATCATGTTCCGTTCTTCTGCCAACCATCCAGCCGTATGGAGGAAGAAATCGCTGTTGCCGGGAAAGTTGACAAAGGCATTGGTCGCAAACGTGGAATTGCCGATGACCACGATGGCGGGACGGGGTTTGCCTTCTTCCGGTGTGACTTTTGGCGTAAGGGCCGCAGCCATCGGGAGGGGGCCCTTGATGTCTTCCTTCTCATCGAGGTTGACGACACGGCCCTTCAAGTCGGTTTCTGCCCAACTGTTCGGCGATGTGCGGGCGAGCGGCACGTAGTCCCATGCCGTGCCAACCTGTTCGTCGAACGTGATATGCCGTGCGAGGGGAAAGAGCACGGCCGCGGAGAGATCCTGCGTAATTTCATGTTCGGTGAACGTGCGGACGAGTAGGGATGTGAGGTCGCCTTGGGCCAATCGATCTTGTAAGTCGACCAGGGATCCAGGGCCGACTCCTAGTCCCCACCGTTTGAGCAAGGGGTTCAGGTCGGCTTGCGTATTCGGGTCGAGCAGTAGCAGCAGATGGCCGCCTTTCTCCACATAGCTATGAATGCGTTCTTGCTCCTCGATGAGCACAGGACGGCGGGGGCCGGCTACGACGAGGATGGCGGTGTGATCCGGAACGGCGGTTTCTTTCAGCAGGCTGACGGTGCCGACGTCGTACCCCTGCTTGACCAGGATTTCTCTGGCAGCAGACAGCCCGGTTCGTTCCCGATCGTCGAGGCTCGGTTCGCCATGCCCTTCGAGAAAGAGGACTCGCTTCTTGCTGTCTTGAGATACGCGGATAAACGCTCCGGTCAGTTCGACCTCCGAGGGAGCGGTGATACGAACGGTGTGCCCGCCGCTTTCGAATACGGCTGTGTCGGTCCTCGAAATGCCATAGGTTTGAGCAATTTTCGGCTGCCGTTCCGGGTCGACGAACTCCACGGTAATCTTCGAGCTGGCCTGCCGATAACTATCGAGCCGTTCCTTGTAGGACTGGTAGCCGGGGTCTTTTTCTCTGGTGAACACGGTGACGAGCACCTCGCGCGGGAGATTCCTGAGCACGCGATGTGTTTGCGGGGAGAGGGAGAAGTTTTGGTTTTCCGAGAGGTCCCAACGGATGGAATGACGGGCCGCGAGAAAGTTCACGATGGCGAGGATGCTGATGAAGAGCATGATCATCAGCAGGCTGTTGGCGCCCATGCGTGTCGAACGACGAGTGGAGAAGGCTCTCAGGCTGCCGAAATGGACGACACCGAAAAGGATGAGACAGAGCAGTGCCGATCCCTCCATGAGGGTGACGAGCCAGAGTTTCTCCGGAACGAGGCTGTAGCCGACCGCGCCGGCTATGGCCAGGGCTATTCCGACTACGCCAAGTGGAATCGTCTTGAGGTTCATTTCCATCGTGATGAATCCACGACTCGGTGAGACAGAAAGAGCATCAAGGCGAGGCCGCTGAAAAAATAGACGAGGTCTTTCGTGTCGACCAATCCACGGACTAAATGGTCGTAATGTTCCATAAATGACACGTACGAGATGGCCTGCCCGATGGCTGTTTCTCCGAGGAGTGAGCCGACGCCGGCGAGGAGCCAGAGGACGAGCAGCAGGCCAAAGCTCACAAAGGCCGCGACGATCTGGTTTTCGGTCAGGGCCGAGGCCAGTACGCCGACGGAGAGAAAGAGGGCGCCAAGCAAGACCAGTCCCAGGTAGCCGGTTAGCACGGGATACCAATCGAATTCGCAGAAGAGCGCGAGTACAAGCGGCATGAGCCCGGTCAGTCCGAGCAACCCCAAAAACACGAGGAAGACACTCATAAATTTGCCGATGACAATTTCGTTGATGCCGATCGGAGAGGTCAGTAGGAACTCAAAGGTGCGGAGTTTTCGTTCTTCGGCGAAGAGCCGCATCGTCAAAATAGGCAGAATAATCAGGAGGATAAACCGCACGCTGGAGAACAGATTCCGGAAGACCAAGTCGTTCAGATTAATCTGAGCTGTTCCCTGCATTTGCATCAGCTGAATCGCTTGAGCTCCGGCAAAGACGATGTAGAGATAGGCGAGCAGTCCTACAATTAAGAGAAACACCGCCCCTACGACATACACCACGGGTGAGACGAAGTAGGAGCGCAGCTCTTTGGCGATAATAGCTTGGACTGGTGTCATGCTGGCTGGCCCGTTGGTTCTGCTGAGGCAACCACTGCGCCTTGCGGGAGGCCTGTTTCGTCTCTTGTCAGTTGGAGGAAGACGTCTTCCAATGTCATCGAGATGGCTTTTAGCTCAAGCAGTCCCCATCCACTGGTGACTGCCAGCCGAGCGACCTCTTCCCTTGCATCTCGGCCCAGTTCGCATTCCAGAAGAAAGGTGCCAGGGATGCCGCTCGCAAACACGTTCTGGACCCCCTGGACGGCCTTCAGGCGGCTGTCGGTATCCGCAGCGGGAGATTTGAGCGTGAGTGAGATTTTCTCCGACTGGCGCAACCGCGCAGAGAGTTGGTCCGGCGTGTCTTCAGCCACGATCCGTCCGCCGCTGATGATGACGACGCGCTGGCACACGGCGGTGGCTTCGGGAAGAATGTGGGTGCTGAGAATCACGGAATGAGAGCCGGCCAGATTCTTGATCAACTCCCTGATCTCGATGATTTGTTTCGGGTCGAGTCCGACTGTCGGCTCGTCCAGGATTAATACTTGAGGATCGTGGAGCAACGCTTGGGCCAAGCCGACTCGCTGGCGGTATCCGCGCGACAGATTGCCGATGAGCCGGTGTTGCACCGTGCCAAGGCCGAGCCGCTCGATTTCGCGTTGCATGGACGAGGTGAGCGTTTTTCCGGTCAGACCACGGAGGCGGCCGACAAACTGAAGATATTCTGTGACGGTCAATTCGAGATAGACCGGGGGGGTCTCCGGCAAGTAGCCGATCCGGCGTTTCACTTCGAGCGGCTGGTCTGCACAGTCGAATCCTGCCACTCGTGCCGTGCCCTCGGTGGCCGGCATGAAGCAGGTCAAGATGCGCATGGTCGTCGTTTTTCCTGCCCCATTGGGACCCAGGAACGCCAACACCTCGCCTTTTGCGACAGAAAAACTGACCCGATCGATCGCGGTATGGTGCCCATACCGCTTCGTAATCTGTTGGACTTCAATCATATGCGCTGACTTGGATCTTGTGAGTTTGGGGCGCACAGCCGGCGGGTTGTGCATTCGCAACCGAACAGGCAACAGGTCGGCATCTTACTCAGTCGGGTTGGGGCAGTCAATATCGGGTTCTGCTTCCTGTAACTTTACAGGTTTTCGCCATCCTGTTAGAGTCCGCGCGCGTAGGGATCAGCCTGCTAGAGGGGATTGAACCATGACCTGGGTGGGATCAGCATGAGGGGACTATTCGCCGTTGTTGCGTTGGTGCTGTTCGTCTGTCTACCGGTCGAGAGTCGGGCTGCCGATGGGCGGAGCTATCGGGTTCATGGCCAGGTCGTGGCGGTCAACGTCGCACAGTCTCCGCACACGATTGTCGTCAAGACACCCTTGAGTAAGCATAACGATATGACCGTGGGGGCAAGGGTGACAGGTCAAACCAAGGTGACCCGAAAGGGGAAGCGGGTCGGGCTTCAAACCATCCGAGTGGGTGAAACGGTGTGGCTGACCTATATCAAGCAGAGGGATGGGGTGTTTGCTCAGGTCATCCAGGTTCAATAACCTTTCTGGTTTGCCTCGCCGGCCAAACAGCCTGTGATGTTCTGACGGGGGGAGTCGAGCCGATGAGGGTTGACTGTCGCACGTATTTTCTTCTATATGGATAGAGTCGTTTAGTCTCCAAAGCTCTGGTGTCGGTTCTTTTTTGAACAATTCCTCTTCGATTTTCTCTTCCTTCTTCATCCAAATGTAGGGGGTAGGGGTACGCTCTCGGTATTGTTGGACTGCCGGTTGGACCGTACAGTGAGGGTACACAGGCCAGGGTCTGTGGGACAGTTGGTTCAACCTGGGATTATGAGGTCTTCGATGATCAACCATATGTGTGGAAATAGCCGGCAGTTGTTGGGGGCGATGAGTTTGAGCCTGGGGGTGCTTCTGGGGGCCTGCTCGTGGGTTCCTACGGGGGTGTCGCATTTGGACGTGGGGGCTGAAGATCGTGGCGTGGCGTCCTGGTATGGCGAGTCGTTTCATGGCAAGCAAGCGGCGAACGGTGAACTGTTCGACATGGATGGTCTGACCGCTGCCCATCGGACCCTTCCCCTTGGCAGTGTGGTTCGGGTGGTGAACTTAGTCAATGGGAAGCATGTGCATGTCCGTATTACGGACCGGGGGCCCTATGTCAACGGGCGGATCCTCGATCTTTCACGAGGTGCCGCAGCTCGGATAGGGATGTTGGCAGGGGGACTCTCCGTGGTCCGGGTGCAGTTGGTTGGAGAACGCCGGCCGGTGGCGTTGCTCTCATCGGAAGCGATGGAGACGGTCTCGACGTCGCTTCTGCTTGGGCGAGAGCAGCTCGATTCGGGGGGGCAGGCGTTTCCTGCATTACCGTGGGGTCAGTCGGACCCTCTTCTCGTCTATCCTGTTCGGCTCTCTCCTGGCGATATCTGGGTCTCGCGGCGTGCGCGCCGGTTGACGGGGCTACAGACAGCGGATCATACCGACCATACCGAAGTGGCGACGGTCGTCATTTCCTAGGTCTGTCGCCTGTTGGTTGATCCAGCGGTTGACAGGCTGTGAGGCTCTCCACTAGACTGCCGACTCCCGGTGGGAACCGGGAAATAGTTCAGATCAATTTGGTATACATGGAGGCCCGAATCCGGATGGCGAAGAAAACGGTGACTGAATCGGACGAAACCAGACTCAAGAAGAAGGTGGCGGAGAAGTTAACCGGCCACAAAAATCCTAAAGAGGACGAAGCGCTTCGTTCGTTGAAGAAGCGGCTGCGGCGGACGCAACGGAAACGGCGTACGGTCACGTTACGCAAGAAGAATTCGGCGAGCAAGAAAACAGCCGCTCCCGCAAAGTAATATCCCGGCTTTGGCCAGTGATGAGCGAGTGAATTATTAAGGTAGCACCTATGGAACAACCACAGCACAAACAAGCATCTGCCAGTCCTACTGCCCCGGAGACGGTGAGTGACGAATTCACCGATCAGGTGGCGGCAGATTTGACCGGAGAACTTCCAGTCCAGGTTTTGCCGACGGCGGAGCTCACCGAGGAAGTGGTCCTTGAAGAAGAGAAGGTCAAGGATGAGATCGAGATCCAGATCGATCTGCTCAAGGACTCCGATTGGGTGGTCCGTCGCGAAGCCGCGATCACGCTCGGAGAAATGGGTGATGAGCGCTGCGTGGAGCCATTGTGTAATGCCTTGCGTGACGGCGACTGGCAAGTCAGAGAGGTCGCCATCGAGGGGTTGGGCCAGATCGGTTCTCCCGCCGTCGAACTGTTGATCAAGTTGCTTCGAGATTGGGATGTCAGGAAGTATGTGATCGCGGCATTAGGGAAGATTCGCGACGAGCGCGTGCTCGATCCGTTGATGCTGCAGCTGAAAAACGACGAGTTTAAGGACGATGCCACGAATGCCCTCGTCGAACTGGGGGAGCCGTCAGTCTCTCGTTTGGTCAAAGCGCTCAAGGATAAGGATGAGATGGTTCAGAAGCAGGCGATCATGGCTCTGGGCCGGATCAAGAGCGCCGAGGCGATCGATCCTCTCATCGTGATGCTCGGTGATAAGGATTGGTTTACCCGGTTGACGTCCGCGGCGGCACTTGAGGCGATCGGCGATGACCGGGGCCGCGATGCGATTAAGCCGTTGATGAAAGATACGGACATGGTGGTCAGGATGCGGGTGGAGCGGATCCTGGCGAAGTGGAAGAAGCAGCCTGCCAACGCGTAGCGGTTATTTGTTCAGTTGCCGGTCAACTTCCCGTTGAATGTCATCGATCTTCTTCAGTGATACCGGTTTTCCCATCGACAACTCCAATCTGACTTCCTGAATCGTGCCGGTGAGTGTTCGCACGGCGAGCATCGATTCGTCTTGTTTGGCCCCTTTGGTCGCATTCTCCAACGTCTCGGCCGCAGCACTTAACTGCTTCGCGGCCTCCCCAACGTTTTTCTCAAACAGTTCTGCTTTTGCCTGCACCACTCTCGATTTACTGTCGAGTAGCGCCTGTCGCCTGCGGAGGTCCCGCTCGATCCCTCTCGTCGTGTCGTAAATGTTTCTCGACATATCTGTGATGGAACGTTGGAGATCTGAGATCGTGTGTTGTAACGTGCCGACCGGGCGTTGGCCGAAATAGAACCCGAGTCCGAACGATGTGGCGGCCAGGACGAGGGCTCCGACGAATTTCCACATGGCGAGATCCTTTCGACTAATGGGCTTTGGGGGATGGCGCGGAGCGTCGGAGTTGTTGCAGGAGACTGCCTGCGGCTGCCAGTCGAATGGCGACGTCTGAGTCCTGCAAACCTTTCTTGAGCAACGGCATCACCGAAGCGGTGCTTCTTCCCAGGGCTTTCGCGGCCATGAGGCGCGGCTGCGGTTGCTGGTCTTGCAAGAGCATCTGTAAAATAACGGCGGCTTGCTTATCGGACGCTACGGCCAACGCGTGGGCTGCAGCGGCGCGTATGGAGGGGTCCTGGTGTCTCGCCAAGTCTGCTGCGAGCAAGATGGCCGATGTGTCGCCTAATCGAAGCAGCCCTTCTGCGGCACTGGCTCGTACCTGCATGCTGGCATCGCGTGTGAGTGCCTGCAGCAACGGGCGGTTCTCCCGTATTCCCAATCGTCCAAGGCTCGTGGCGGCGATGGCACGTACGCGCACGTTGTCATCGCCCAGTGCATGGGTTAAGGGTGCGACCCCCCCGGATTGTCCAAAGTCACCCAATGCCCCGGCGGCGAATGCGCGGACCGATGGTTCGGGATCGTAGACTCCCTGGCTCAGGACCGACAGACTGGCTGGCCGCTTCAGCTGTCCCAGTACTCCCAGAGCCGCCATGCGGACCTCGGGGTCTGGAAGCGTTGCCGCGCCGGTAATGTCGGTCAGCATATCCAGTTTCCCGAGTCGATAGAGTGCGGCATAAGCGAACACGGCTTCCGGTCCGTCGTCCGTCCTGGCAACCTCGATGAGTTGGGGCATGATGGCCGTGATTTTGGCCTCGCTTAGCGCGTTCATGGCGGCAATACGTACGGCCGGCATGGCATCGTTCATCGCCCGTAGTAGGGGGCCTGACTTTCCTGCGAGGCCGGCCTTCCCGATCGCTTCGGCGGCGCGCGCTCGTACGAGGACCGATGTATCGAGGAGCCCGTCTTCCAGAACGGCTTGTGTCTCTGCGAGGCCGAGTTCGGCTAAGACTGTGTAGGCTGCGATCCTGACATATTCCTGCGAATCGCGGACATGGCTGGTTACGAAGCTAAGGGCCAATGGTCGCAAGAGGGTTCGATCGTCTGGCGCGTCAGTTTGGACCAATCGATGATAGAGGGTGAGGGCTTCTTCCGGCCGTCCCAGCTTAAGGGCACTGTGGAAGGTGAGGCGGATGATCGATTTCGACGGGGTGGCTTCTGGCGGGATCGATTGCCAGAGCCTCATCACCTGGTCGTACTCGGCATGGTTGAACGCATTGGTGGCCTCACGTTCAAGGGCAGCTCCTATCGGGGAGTTTGCTGTGCCTGCTCCGGCTAAGGGGAGGCTGATGACGTGTGTCCCAAGACTGAGCATCAGCAGTATCCGAAGCCATGTGGTGGTGGCAGCGTGATGCGCGGGTATGGGGCTAGGTCGAAGGTTGTTTACCATGTTGAGGGTGTGCGGACCATAGCCGGTGTATAGAGCTTGTCGACGTATTCCTTGACCATTCGTTTGGTGCAGAATCTGGGAGCGTTGGTCCGAAGGTTTTCCTTCATAAGCTGCACCCAGCCCCGGGGTATCCCGTCAAGGTCTCGTTGATAGTAGAGGGGGATGGCTTCTTGCTCCAGCATGCGATAGAGCTGTTGGGCATCGTGCTCGTCTTGGGCCTGAATATCCTGACTTTCGAGTAATGGTTCAATGCCCCATCCATTGGCTCCGTTGTAGCCCTCTTTCCACCAGCCATCGAGGACACTGAGATTGATGACGCCGTTGAGTGCGGCCTTTTGCCCACTCGTTCCGCTCGCTTCCAGGGGAAAGCGTGGGGTGTTGAGCCAAATGTCGACTCCTTGGACGAGAAATTTCGCCATGTGCATATCGTAGTTTTCGATGAACGCCACGTGTCCGCCCAATTTATGGTCGTCGCAAAAACTCAAGACTTCATGGATGAAATAGCGACCAGGTTCATCGGCTGGATGAGCCTTGCCGGCAAAGATCAATTGGACGGGACGCCATTGGTTATGGAGCAACTGTTTCAGCCGTTCGAGGTCGCGGAACAGCAAGGTTGCCCGCTTGTAGGTGGCAAAACGCCTGGCAAAGCCGATGGTGAGGGCTTCAGGGTCGAGCAGCGTGCCCCGTGTTAAGACTTGCGAGGCTTGGAGATGGCCCTGCATCCAGCCGCTTCTGGCACGTTCCCGGATGAAGCCCATCAGTTTGCGTTTCCTGGTTTGGCGCACGGCCCAGAGTTCCTGATCTGGGATATCCAGGACCCGTTGCCACATCGCCGTGTCGTCGCATTTATCCGCCCATTCCGGGCCCAGATATTTGCCATAGAGCTGATTGAGTTCCGGTGCGATCCAGGTCGGGGCGTGGATGCCGTTCGTTACGCTACGGATGGGGATCTGCTCGATTGCCAGTCCCGGCCACATGTGATGCCACATCTCACGCGAGACCCGTCCATGCTCGCGGCTGACCCCGTTCACATGCGCGGCCAGCCGCATGGCCAGTGCCGTCATATTGAATCCTTGTCCCTGGGACTCGGGTGTGTCGCCCAATCGAAGGAAGTCTTCCCGCGAGAGACCCAGTTGCTCCCAATAGCCGGTAAAGTACCGGTCCATGAGGTGATGAGGGAACACGTCGTGGCCGGCCGGCACCGGGGTATGGGTCGTAAAGACTGTGCTCTGGCGGACAGTTTCGCAGGCGTCTGCGTGGGTTGATCCTTTCTGGATCAATTCGCGAATGCGTTCGAGTGTGAGGAAGGCAGAGTGGCCCTCATTGGCATGCCAGACCGTCGGTACGATGCCCAAGGCACGAAGCATACGGACACCGCCGATACCCAACAGATATTCCTGACAGAGGCGCATCTCTTGATCGCCGCCATATAGTCGAGCTGAAAGAGCCCGGTTCTCTGGGCTGTTCTCGGGGACGTCTGTATCAATGAGGTAGAGGGGCACCCGTCCCGCAAGCACTTTCCAGACTGCTGCCGTGACGACCCGGCTCCCGATCTCGACCGTAATCCGGCAGGGCTCTCCTGTTGGAGTGAGGGCAGGATGAATTGGGGACTCTGCTTGTTTGAATGGCGCATAGGCCGCTTCTTGCCATCCTTCCGGCGTGATCCGTTGTCGAAAATATCCTTGTGGATACATGAATCCGATTCCCACCAGGGGCACGCCCAGGTCACTGGCTTCCTTACAATGGTCCCCGGCAAGAATGCCCAGGCCACCACTGTAAATCGGGATGGACCGATGTAGACCAAACTCCGCAGAGAAGTAGGCGATGGTGGGGGCTTTCAAGTCGCCGTGTTGCGTTTTAAACCAACTTTGTTTGTTCTGAAGATATTCGTCAAATATCTTGAGGGCGGCCGAGTACAACCGCATATACGAGGGATCTTGGGTGAGGTGCATGAGTCGGTCTGGCCTGACCTTTGCCAGTAACTCGACCGGATTGTGGTGGGTCAGTACCCAGAGGGTTGGATCGATGTGTTCAAACAGTCGGCGAGTCTCCGGGGTCCAACTCCACCAGAGATTATGTGCCAACTCCATGAGACGTGAGAGGCCGGATGGAATGCCATTCGATACACTGGCTGCTGTTTGCGAAGTATCCACTGCACCTCCAAGTTTCTAGTGGGGAGTCGGCGACGTCGTGCGGGAACGGCACGTTCAACTGGCGAGAGCGATTAGGCGTGACCGGCTTTATGCCAGGACGTCCATTCGTCGGAGAATGCCACGGAGGCATAACGTTCGCCAAGGATTTTTGCCACTCGATTCATCAGCCTGGTGACTTGTTGCATGTCCTCAGGAGGAAGATCTTGCCGGAATCGCGGGTGCAGTCCCCAGCGAGTTTCGACTTCTTCCCCCTCGACGGTTGACATCACGCTGACTAATTTGATTTCGGTTCCTGTTGGCCCCTGAGGTTCAGGTGTCGCAGGGGGCGGTGGTAGAGTGGATGCGGTTGCGGTCGCTGGAGCGGCGGTATTGACGGCGGAGGCTGGTGGCGCGTCTCCGGCTAAGACTGCTTTGATGGCTGGAATGACGGCGCTCGCGCAGAGGGTTGCCGCCGAGGAGACGTGCTCGTTCCCTGCGATGCCCATCGCATCGGCGACTCGGCCGCCAAAGTCTTTCAGCATCTCGTTTTTTTCGGGGGTATCCTCGGTGACCAGGAACCGGTATCGCTCATAGGTTTGCCGGCTTTCTGCCACCGCCGCACCGACGGTGAGCATGATTTCCGTTTGGTCGGCGCCGGTACCGAATGCCGGTTCAAGCACACTTTTTAATTGCAGCGTCACCGCGTCTTCGAGACTGTCCATAAACAGAGGCTGGTCTTTGATCGGCAAGTAGAGAATGGAGAGCCGGTCCGTGAGATTGAACATGACTTTGAGGAATTCAAGGTAGATGCCCCATTCATCGTGCCGTTTTAATTTCAAGGCTCGCTCCGGGGCGTTCCGTTTCATGACGGTTACGGATTCGCCGGCGACGGCGAGTATCAGTTCGGCGATCCCGCGGAGTTGTTCGCTATAAGGATTTTTGGACGTTCCCACAATGACCTCACATAAAAAGAGGGGCCATTATATACAGGTTACGGCTCGGTCTCCAAGGGCCGTCTCTCTGGTGCGTCTTTTGATCGATCAGGCATGGGCCGGGACCGATGGGTCCATTTGAAAGGGCCACCCCAGTATGCTATAGAGCGCGACCACCTCACGAGCTGCCACATGAACCGAGACAGTACCCCGTATGTGTTGAAGCGGTCGCCGGACCAAGGGCCAGCCTCCGTGCTCTCGCTTAACTATGCCGCGGCGTTGAACGCCCAGCAGCTTGCGGCGGTGACTGCAGGCGAAGGACCGGCCTTGGTCATTGCCGGCGCCGGCAGCGGCAAGACGCGAACGCTGGTCTATCGCGTCGCCTATTTGATCGACTCGGGGGTCGATCCGTCTCACATTCTGTTGCTCACCTTTACGCGAAAATCGTCGCAGGAGATGCTCGAGCGGGCAGGCGAGCTGATCGGCGTGCGCAGCGAGCGGGTGCGTGGCGGCACGTTCCATTCCGTGGCCAATATGTTGCTCCGGCGTTATGGCCGAGCGATCGGCCTGGAACCAGGCTTTACCATTCTTGATCGGGGTGATGCCGAAGACTTGATCGCCCTGGTTCGAGTGCAACTCGGCTTGAACGAAAAAGATAAGCGGTTTCCCCGCAAGGGGACGATTGCGGAGATGTTCAGTAAATCCGAGAATACCCTGCGCCCGCTCGACGAGATTGTCGTCGAAGAGTTCAATCATTTTTCTGACCATCTGGAGGCATTGGGTCAGTTGCAGCAGGGCTATCAGGCGTCAAAGCGTCAGCGTCAGCTGGTGGATTATGACGATTTATTGGTGCTGCTGCGTCGGCTTTTGATGGAAGATGAAGCGGTTAGGCGGACGATTTCATCGCTGTACCGGTACATTTTGGTGGATGAGTATCAGGATACCAATCGCTTGCAGGCGGATGTCATTCGGCACCTCGCGTCCACTCATCGGAACGTCATGGTCGTCGGCGACGACTCGCAATCGATCTATGCATTTCGTGGTGCGACGTTCAAGAACATCATGGAGTTTCCGTCGCTCTTTCCCGGCACCACGATCTATAAACTCGAAGAGAACTACCGCAGCACCCAGCCGATTCTGAATCTCGCGAATGCCGTTATCGACGTGGCAACCGAGAAATATACGAAGCGGCTCTTTACTCGGAAGCTGGACGGGCCATTGCCGACGTTGGTGGAAGCGGCAGGGGAGAATGCTCAATCGCGCTTCATCGCGCAGAAGATTTTGGAACTGCGGGAGGAAGGGGTCCCGCTCAGCGAAATGGCGGTGCTGTTTCGGTCGAGTTTCCATTCTTTCGATCTGGAAATTGAGCTGTCGCGTCACGGGCTGCCATTTATCAAGCGTGGCGGGGTCAAATTTATCGAGACCGCACATGTCAAGGATCTGTTGGCCCATTTGCGAGTGGTGGCGAACCCGCTGGATCTCGTCAGCTGGCATCGCGTGCTCATGCTCATCGAAGGGGTCGGGCCGAAAAAAGCGCAGGATGTTATGGCGGCGCTCGTGAAGTCTGATAATCCCTATCGCGCCCTTTCCTCGATGTCAGGGCGAACAGGGAAGGGGCTGAAGGATTTGGGGCTGACTCTCGAAAGCCTTGCGGGAGACGAAGCGTTGCGGCCCGCACATTTGGTGAGCCAGATCTATGAGTATTACTTGCCGATTTTCAAGGAGCAGTACGACGACTATCCCAAGCGTGCGCGGGATCTGGACCATTTGCAGACGATCGCGGAGCGGTATCAAGAGCTCGAAGCCTTCTTGTCGGATCTGGCGCTGGAGCCTCCGGATGGGAGCGCCGCCGGGAGCGAGGCTCCCGATCGCGATGACGAGCGACTCGTGCTGTCCACTATCCATTCGGCTAAGGGGCTTGAGTGGCAATGTGTATTCGTCATGTGGGTTGTGGATGGGCGGTTTCCATCGGTCTATGCGTTCGGTGAAGATGAGGAGTTGGAGGAGGAACGGCGGCTGTTCTATGTTGCCGTGACGAGAGCCAAACGATATCTGTATCTCACCTATCCGATCAATGTGTTCGATCGGGGCAGCGGCATGGTGCTCTCGAACCCCTCTCGTTTCCTGGACCCTGTATCGCCTGCGTTACTGAATCAGCTGACCCTCATGGAGGAAGGGGGGCGGCCTGACTGGTATGCCCGCGATGATCATGAGATGTGATCGATATTTCCTGGGGTAGCCTTTCCATCCACGAGTTGATCAATGTCGATGGTGCCTGCGTTGCGTCGAGTGGCCCTGATAGGCCTCCTGTTAGGCGGCCTCTTCTCCCTGCCGAATGCGGGGTTGTCGGAGGAACGTCCCTCGTTGGGGGGCCGGATGTGGCGTCAGCTGCTCAGTGAGGCGCAGGCGCTGGGTCTTCCGACGAAGTTCCTCAAGACGATCCCGCCAAGCTTCATCCAGTTTGAGTTCGACGATTTGCGTACCTATGCCGCTGAGTATCATCTCGGCGAGCATCGGATGGTGCTCAACCGTGCGTTGTCCTTCAATGGGGCCGGCGCCACGTTGCGCCCGCTTGGGCGGCTTACGCATGCCGAAATTGAGACGCTCTACCACGAACTGTTTCATGCCTATGTCGATTATTTGTCCACGACGGCGGCTGAGGCGTTGCCGAATCCGGTGCTCACGTTCGCAAAAATGCAGCAAGGCTGTCGCTATGGAGCGGTTTTGATCACGCCGGTGGTGCAGCGGAAGGGCGAAACGGAGGAGCGATTTTTAACGGAACGTGAATCATGGGAAGCCCTCAATGAAACCTGGGCGGTGTTTGTCGGATGGATGGTGTGGAATCAGTTGGAATTGACGAAGGGCGCAGGGCCGTCGATCCAAAAGTCCGGGAGGATTCAGGACGAATGGGTGCGTCGTCTTGGGACTGCCGATCGAGAAGGGGCTCTCCGTGGGTATTATGAGCCTGAAGACCCTGCTGAGAGGGTCGTGACTCACAAGCGATACCTGGCAGCTGCCTCGCGCCTGTCATCAGAGGAAGCGGCGGTGCTGATGAGGGATGTGATGGGGGCTTCCCACGGTCTTCTCACTCGCGCGATTGGTGTATTGGCTGGATCGGAAGAACCGGGCAAGCGACAGGGGCAATGTGACGGCAAGCGCTCGGGCTCCGTCACGCCATGAGTTGTCTTCGGGATAGATATAAGAGGAGAGGTAGGGCCGGTGGTGCCGAAAGTCGTGAATGGAGGGTCTTTCGGCGGGGTAATGCGTGGGTGCGCTGAGAAAAACAAGACAATTCTGATTTTGGGTCTTGACTTCGCCCTACCTCATCAATAGAATCGAGCGTTTCCTGAACAAGGCTGTGTCCGCATTTCGCCGCAATTGTCCTTATTTGTAAGGACAGGGGGAGATGTGCGTGGACCAGCTTACTCTTCTTTCCTCATCATGCGATGAAAAAGAAGCTGGCTGTTGGGTGTGTAGATTTGTCGCACGGGGCGTTTTGGGCAGGTACCCAAGTGGCCAAAGGGGGCAGACTGTAAATCTGTTGCCATCGGCTTCCAAGGTTCGAATCCTTGCCTGCCCACCATTATTTTAGTCTGGCATGTGGGGCGTAGGAGTTTGGGGCTTGATTTAGGGACGGTCGTGAAGTGTGTGGCAGAGTTTGAGACTGTGGGAAGAAGATGGGCGGGCGTAGCTCAGTGGTAGAGTTCCAGCCTTCCAAGCTGGCTGTCGTGGGTTCAAATCCCATCGCCCGCTCCAAACCGAGCTTGCTCGACCCGGAGCGAATACGATGGGCGCGACGGGAAAAGGCGTGAAGTGAAGGCCCACGTAGCTCAGTTGGTAGAGCACGTCCTTGGTAAGGACGAGGTCACGCGTTCGATCCGCGTCGTGGGCTCCAAGTAGGGCTTGCTCGATCCACGCGCTTAGTATTTAGTTAGCGCGACGGGAATAGTGCTTTGGGGGATTTTTAGAAAGGGAGTTTAGGCATGGCGAAGGCGAAATATGAGCGGCGGAAGCCGCACGTGAATATCGGGACGATCGGACACGTGGACCACGGCAAGACGACGTTGACTGCGGCCTTGACCAAGGTGAGCGCGGATAAGGGCATGGCCAAGTTCATCAGCTACGACGAAGTGGCAAAG
>JAUXQT010000102.1 GCA_030682135.1 Nitrospirota bacterium
GAGATGGTCATGCCGGGCGATAATGTGAGTGTGACGGGTGAGCTGATTAGCCCGATTGCGATGGATCAAGGGCTGCGGTTCGCGGTGCGCGAGGGCGGCAAGACTGTCGGTTCTGGCGTCGTCACCGAAATTCTGGCGTAAACCTGACTGCTGTCGCATGACAGCATGGGAGTATTGAGATGCGAGAGATCATTGATTTAGCGTGCACGATCTGCAAGCAGCGGAACTATTCCACCATGAAGAATAAGAAGAACGATCCGGATCGGCTGGAGCGGAATAAGTTCTGCAAGTTCTGCCGGAAGCACAATGTCCATAAGGAAGTGAAGTAGGCTGGGTTGCCGGCGCAATGGCTGGTCTGCCAGCCGTCGTAGGGGCATGGTGTCAATGGCTAGCACATCGGTCTCCAAAACCGAGAGTCTAGGTTCAAATCCTAGTGCCCCTGCCAAGCGCTCTGTAGCGGATGGGCCAGGCTCGATGTGGGTGGCTTGATGAAGAGCGGGGCGGTCGATTCCCTCTCGTACTGGTGAAGGTGAGGCGCGCATGTTCAGGAAGTCGATAGATTCTGTTCGAGAGTTTTTCAGCGATGTGCGTGGTGAGCTAAAGAAGGTCTCGTTTCCGACTCGAGCCGAAACGGTTGGGTCTACGACAGTGGTCATTGTGTTTTGCATTATCATGTCCTTGTATCTGTCGTTCATCGACTCAGTTCTCGTCTGGGTCGTGGGTAAAATTCTGTAAGTCGTGAGCTGCGAGTGTGAACGGCCGCAGGGCAGGTAGTTAACCAATGATCCGAGGGTAGGGCATGGCAAAGAATTGGTACGTCATTCATACCTACGCGGGATTTGAGGGGCGGGTGAAAACCAGCTTGCTCGAACGGGCCAATCAAATGGGATTGGTCGAGAAGCTGGGGCAGGTACTCGTGCCGACTGAAGACGTGATTGAGATCAAGGATGGCAAGCGCCGCACGTCCCGGCGAAAGTTTTTCCCCGGGTACGTCATTGTCGAGCTGGAGTCTCCGCTGATCGATGAAACCTTGCAGATGATCAAGGAGACACCAAAGGTCACAGGGTTTGTTGGTGGCGGAGCGCAGCCCACGCCCTTGTCGTCAGAAGAAGTGGATTCGCTGCTAAAGCAGGTTGATGCGGGCGCGTCCGGTCCACGCGAGCAGGTCAAGTTTATCAAGACGGATAATGTGCGGATCATCGATGGTCCATTCCTCGGGTTTAATGGCGTGGTAGACGAGGTAGATCACGATCATAGCCGTATTAAAGTCTTGGTTAGTATTTTTGGGCGCTCCACTCCGGTGGAGCTCGGGTTCTTGCAAGTGGAGCGGATTTAATTTCCGAAATGGTCGAACGCGCGTAGGAGTCTAGGACATGGCCAAAGAAGTATCGGCACAGATCAAATTGCAGATTCCGGCTGGGAAGGCAAACCCTGCTCCCCCGGTCGGACCGTCGCTGGGGCAGCACGGCGTCAACATCATGGAGTTTTGCAAGCAGTTCAACGCAAAAACTCAAAAAGAGGGCGACAGTATCATTCCGGTGGTGATCACGGTCTATAAAGACCGGTCGTTCACCTTCGTGATGAAGACCCCGCCAGCGTCAGACCTTTTGAAGAAGGCGGCCGGAATCATTAAGGGATCTGGCGTTCCACAAAAGGATAAGGTCGGCAAGATCACCAAGGTGCAGCTTCGTGAGATTGCGCAAAAGAAAATGACGGATCTCAATGCCGCAGACCTCGAGGGCGCAATCAAGATCATTGAGGGAACGGCACGTAGCATGGGAGTGGTCGTTCAGGGGTAGAATGGGCCCGCATGTAGGGCTGTTCTCAGTGCTCGCGAAGTGGGGGTTGGGCGTGAAATTGTGTGTGATGGTGTAAGGGAGAAATCGCAATGGGAAAGAAGATGAGGGCGGCGGTAGAGAAGCTTGAGCCTCGGGCCTATGCCTTGCGTGAGGCAGTTGAGGCTGTGAAGCGGTCGTCTTTTGCCAAATTCGATGAATCCGTCGATCTGGCGCTCCGTTTAGGTGTTGATCCGAAGCGGGCCGATCAGATGGTGCGCGGGACGACCTCGTTGCCGCATGGCACGGGGAAAAAAGTTCGCGTGTTGGTATTCGCCAAGGGAGAGAAGGAGCAGGAGGCGCGGCAGGCTGGCGCTGATTTCGTCGGCTCCGATGAGCTGATGGAGAAGGTGAAGGGCGGATGGCTGGAATTCGATTGCGCCATCTCCACTCCGGATCTGATGGCGGCGGTTGGGAAGCTCGGAAAAGTGTTGGGTCCTCGCGGGCTCATGCCGAATCCGAAAACCGGAACCGTGACGTTTGATGTCGGGAAGGCTGTATCTGAAATCCGAAAAGGCCGCGTCGAGTATAAGGTCGAAAAAGCCGGGATTGTTCAGGTGCCTGTCGGGAAGGTTTCGTTTAAGCCTGAGCAGTTGCATGAAAATGCCTCGGCGGTTCTTGAGGCGGTAATTAAGGCGAAGCCCGCTTCGTGTAAGGGGCGCTATCTGATGAGCGCGACTCTTTCGAGCACGATGGGGCCTGGCGTGCAGCTTGATGCGATGGCATTGGCCAAAGAATGGAGTTAGTCCGGGTGTCGCGGCGCGGAAGGGGAAGGGTTGGATTATGAAGAAGGACGAGAAAGCGACAGCGGTTGCGGAGTTGACGGAGCGGTTTGGCCGTGCACGGCTCGCAATCATCACCGAGAGCGCCAAGCTCTCTGCAAACCAGGTGACGCAGCTTCGCAAGCAATTGCGCGGTGCGAATGCCGAATATCGGGTGGTCAAAAATACGTTGGCGGTTCGTGCTTCCGAAGGCACCATCTTTTCGGGGGTGACGGATTACTTGAAGGGGCCGACGGGGTTGGTGATCGGTTACGACGATCCTGTGCTTCCCACGAAGATCCTTCGGGATTTTATCATGGCGGAAAAGCGGGAAGAGAAGATCAAGATCACCATCGGAGTATTGGAAGGCAAAGTGGTGCAGCCGGCCGAATTAGCGGCTGTCGCCAAGTTGCCGAAGAAGGAAGTCCTTATTGCGATGTTGTTGTCGGCCATGCAGGGGCCGGCGCGTGGTCTGGTGTATACGTTGAGTGCGGTTTTGTCGAAATTCGTGAGAGTCATTGCAGCCATTCAGGATAAACGAAAAGGAGAAGGGGATATGTCAGCAACAACGGCGAAATTGTCACAGGAAGAGTTGATCAAGGCCATCGAGACGATGAGTGTGCTCGACTTGGCGGATCTCGTGAAGGGTTTAGAGACCCGTTTTGGCGTCACTGCCGCGGCTCCAGTCGCAGCTGCCGCTCCAGCCGGTGGCGGCGGTGCAGCCGCAGCAGCCGAAGAGAAGACGTCGTTCGATGTCGTCCTCGTCTCCGCTCCAGCAGACAAGAAGATCCAGGTCATCAAAGTCGTTCGCGAAATTACCAGCCTTGGATTGAAGGAAGCGAAGGATCTGGTCGAAGGCGCACCGAAGCCCGTGAAGACTGGTGTCACGAAGGAAGAGTGCGACACCATCAAGAAGAAGCTCGAAGAGAGCGGCGCCAAGGTCGAGGTCAAGTAGTCTCGCTTTGATCAGTCTCTAGTGTCTCTGGGTGTCCGCCTAGTGCGGGCACCCAGTCCAAACCATTGTAGTGGAGGACCGTGGAATGTCCGAAACGACTCTGCAAGAGTTCGTCGAGCGGAAAGACTACTCTCGCATTCATAGCAGCATTGAAATTCCGGATCTGATCGAGATCCAGAAGCGCTCCTATGAGGAATTCCTTCAGCGGGAGGTCGAGCCAGAACGCCGCAAGGATCATGGGCTTCAGGCTGCCCTGGCGAGTGTTTTTCCGATTCCGGATTACAACAATACGGCCGTATTGGAGTTTACGAGTTATACGCTCGGCGCTCCGAAGTACGATGAGCGGGAATGCCTTGAGCAGGGAATGACCTATGCCGTTCCGCTGAAGCTTCGAGTGCGCCTGGTCGTGTTCGATAAGGAGGACAAGGGCACCAAGAAAAAGGTGCTCGATGTCCGCGAGCAGGAAGTCTACGTCGGCGAACTGCCGCTCATGACCGAGCGCGGAACCTTTATCGTCAACGGCACGGAGCGTGTCGTGGTGAGCCAGTTGCATCGCTCTCCTGGCGCCTCCTTCACGCACGATAAGGGCCGGACCCACTCAAGCGGCAAAGTGTTGTATTCCGCCAGGATCATTCCCTACCGCGGTTCGTGGCTCGACTTCGAGTTCGACGCGCGCGACATCCTCTATGTGCGGATTGACCGTCGACGGAAAATGCCGACCACCATTCTGTTGAAGGCTTTCGGATTTTCAAGCGACGATTTGCTTAAGATGTATTACCCAGTCGAAGAGATCCGGGTCGTCAAGGGCAAGATGCTGCGTAAGCTCGACCCTGAAATCCATCATGGGTTGCGTTGCTCGGCGGAAGTGCTCGAGAAGGGCAGCAAGGAGCCGCTGGTCAAGGAGGGCGCCAAGCTCACAAAGGGGCTCATCGCGAAGCTGAAGGCAGCCGGAGTGAAAGAGATTCCGCTTGCGCCAAGCGAGTTAATTGGCCGTGCGGTGCTGACCGAGCTGATCGACTCCAAGAAGAACGTGATCGCAGAGCGAAATCAGCGGCTGACCGCAGAGATCGTTGAAGCGTTGCTCGACAGCGACATTGAAGAGTTCAAGGCGATCTATTTCGATACCGTCACGTCGACGCCGGTGATCCTCGATACGCTGGAGATGGACAAGACCACCTCGAAAGAGGAAGCGATGGTCGAGATCTATCGTCGGTTACGGCCTGGAGAAACGCCTTCAGTCGACACGGCGCGAGCACTCTTTGACAATCTATTCTCGAACTCCAAGCGGTACGACCTCTCGCCGGTTGGGCGTCTCAAGTTGAATAAGAAGCTGGGCCTCGATCTGCCGTTGGAGCAACGGACGTTGACCGCGCAGGACATGGTCGAGGTTATCCGGTATCTCGTAAATCTAAAGCTGGGCAAGGGCGAAATCGACGACATCGACCACTTGGGCAATCGTCGCGTTCGTTCAGTCGGTGAGTTGTTGGAGAATCAATTCCGGCTCGGGCTGGTCCGTATGGAGCGCAGTATCAAGGAGCGGATGAACCTCCTCGATATGGAAACGGTGCTGCCGCATGATTTGATCAATGCGAAGCCTGTCGTTGCCGCGGTCAAGGAGTTTTTCAGCAGCAGTCAGTTGTCCCAGTTCATGGACCAAACGAATCCGCTCGCGGAAATTACACACAAGCGGCGGCTGTCCGCGCTCGGTCCCGGCGGTTTGACCAGGGAGCGGGCGGGGTTCGAAGTTCGCGACGTCCATCCTTCGCACTATAGTCGTATTTGTCCGATCGAAACGCCGGAAGGCCCGAACATCGGATTGATCACGTCGCTGGCGACCTATGCCCGCATCAATAAGTTCGGATTTATTGAGGCGCCCTATCGCAAAGTGGTGAAGGGGCGAGTGACGGACGAGATCGAGTTCCTATCCGCGATCGAAGGGGACAAGTACATCATCGCGCAGGCGAACTCGCCGATCGATGCGTCCGGTCGCTTGCTGTCCGAAACCATTTCCGCGCGCTCTGCCGGAGACTTTGTGACGGCCACATCGGACAAGATCGAATACATGGATGTGTCGCCGAAGCAGGTGGTGAGCGTGGCGACGGCATTGGTGCCCTTCTTGGAACATGACGACGCCAACCGTGCCTTGATGGGATCGAACATGCAGCGTCAAGCGGTGCCGTTGCTGGTGTCCGAGTCCCCGTTAGTCGGGACTGGCATGGAAGCGGTCGTTGCTCGTGATTCCGGTTATGTGGTGCAGGCCAAGCGGGCCGGTGTGGTGGAAAGTGTGGATGCCACGCGGGTCGTGGTACGTGCCGACTCCAAAGAAAATCGGAAGCGGAACGATGCCGGGTTGGACGTGTACGATTTGATCAAGTTTCAGCGATCGAACCAGAATACGACGATCACGCAGACGCCGGTGGTTCGGCTTGGGCAGCCGGTGAAGGTTGGGCAGGTATTGGCGGACGGTCCTGCCATCGATCACGGCGAATTGGCCCTGGGTAAAAACATTCTCGTCGCCTTCATGCCGTGGGGCGGATACAACTTCGAAGATGCCATTCTGCTGAGCGAAAAGCTCGTGCGGGAAGATGCGTTTACCTCGATTCACATTGAGGAGTTCGAGGTTGAGGCCCGGGACACCAAGCTCGGGAAGGAAGACATCACTCGCGATATCCCGAATGTCGGAGAAGAGGCGCTTCGCGATCTCGACGAAAGCGGCATTATCCGTATCGGGGCCGAAGTGAAGCCTGGCAATATTCTGGTCGGGAAGGTGACGCCGAAGGGCGAAACTCAGCTCACGCCGGAGGAGAAGTTGTTGCGGGCGATCTTCGGTGAAAAAGCCGGAGACGTGAAGGATACGTCGCTCACGGTGCCGCCGGGCGTCGAGGGTATCGTGGTCGATGTGAAGATCTTCTCGCGCAAGGGCCTGGATAAGGACGAACGATCCAAGAGCATCGAAAGCGAAGATGCGATGAAGCTTCAGCGTGACCATCACGAAGAGCTTCGTATCATTGATGAAGAAAAAACGAAGAAGATCCGAAAGCTCCTGCTCGGGAAAGTGGTCGGTCGTGACTTGATGGATCCTGAGAGCGGCGATGTCATTCTGAAGAAGAAGGGCAAGCTGACAGCAGAGATTCTCAAGCGGCTGCCGGACGAGACGGTCCGGTACATCATTCTGAGCGATCCGGATGAGCAAAAAGAGCTGGAAGATGTCGAACGACGGGCGAAGGAGCAGATCGAGATTCTGCAGACGCTCTACGACGAGAAGGTCGGACGTCTGAAGCGGGGCGATGAGTTGCCGCCTGGCGTGATCAAGCTCGTCAAGGTCTACGTCTCGATGAAGCGCAAGATTCAGGTCGGTGACAAGATGGCCGGACGGCACGGCAATAAAGGCGTGGTCTCTCGGGTCTTGCCTGAAGAGGACATGCCCTGCTTGCCGGACGGGACGCCGGTTGAAATTGTACTCAATCCGCTCGGTGTGCCGTCACGTATGAACGTCGGTCAGATCCTTGAGACTCACCTGGGCTGGGCTGCCAAGGCGCTGGGGATCAAGGTGGCGAGCCCGGTGTTCGACGGAGCGTCAGAAACTGAAATTAAGGATTTGCTCAAAAAAGCAGGTCTTCCGCCCAGCGGGCAAACGATGCTGATGGACGGTCGAACCGGTGAAATGTTCGGCAGTCCTGTGACGGTCGGCTACATGTATGTCTTGAAGTTGCACCACTTGGTGGACGACAAGATTCACGCCCGGTCGATCGGTCCTTATTCACTCGTCACGCAGCAGCCGCTCGGTGGTAAGGCGCAATTCGGCGGCCAGCGGTTGGGAGAAATGGAAGTCTGGGCGTTGCAGGCTTACGGTGCCGCGTCCACGCTGCAAGAGTTCTTGACGGTGAAGTCGGACGACGTGCCGGGCCGATCGCGGATGTACGAAGCGATCGTGAAGGGTGAGCCGTTCCTGGAGCCTGGATTGCCTGAGTCGTTTAACGTCTTGGTCAAAGAGTTGCAGAGTTTAGGGCTCGACGTCGAACTGGTTAAGTCGCAAGACTAACCCATTTGTGTGCCGGCCTGTGCGGCCGGCATCAGAGGAGGTCACTACTTTGGAAGGCGTCTATACATTATTTGAGAAGCCGCGCGATGCGGTTTCTTTCGATTCGATGCGGATCAAGATCGCGTCACCCGAAAAGATTCGGTCGTGGTCGTACGGCGAAGTGAAGAAGCCGGAGACCATCAATTACCGGTCGTTTAAACCGGAAAAAGACGGACTGTTTTGTGCGAAGATTTTCGGTCCGATCAAGGATTGGGAATGCAACTGCGGTAAGTATAAGCGGATGAAGCACCGCGGCATCGTCTGCGACAAGTGCGGTGTCGAGGTTATTCAGTCCAAGGTCCGCCGAGAGCGCATGGGTCATATCGAGCTCGCGGCGCCGGTGGCGCACATTTGGTTTCTCAAGGGAGTGCCGAGCCGGATTGGAACCTTGCTCGATATGAGCTTGAAGGGGCTGGAGCGGATCCTCTATTTCGAGAGCTATGTCTGCGTCGATCCAGGATCGACTGACTTGACGGAGAAGGAGCTGGTTTCAGAGGAGAAGCTTCGCTCGCTCCAATCTGAGTACAGCCCCGGCTCCTACAAGGTAGGTATCGGCGCCGATGCCATTCGTGAGTTGCTCCGCAAGATCGATATCACGGCCAAGTGGGATGAGATCAAGGCCAAGGCGAAGACGTCAGCTTCCGCCGCGTTGAAGAAGAAATATGCGAAGCAACTGAAAGTTATTGAGGCGTTCCGCAAGTCCGGGAACATGCCAGAGTGGATGATCATGGACGTCATCCCGGTGTTGCCTCCTGAGTTGCGTCCACTTGTGCCGCTTGACGGCGGACGGTTTGCGACCTCGGACTTGAACGATCTGTACCGCCGCGTGATCAATCGTAACAATCGTTTGAAGCGATTGATCGAATTGAAGGCGCCGGGCGTGATTATCCGAAACGAAATGCGGATGTTGCAGGAAGCGGTCGATGCCCTCTTCGATAACGGCCGCCGCGGTCGTGCGATTCGTGGGCCGAATAAACGTCCGCTCAAGTCATTGAGCGACATGCTGAAGGGCAAGCAGGGGCGTTTCCGTCAGAACTTGCTGGGTAAGCGGGTCGATTACTCGGGACGAACCGTCATTGTCGTGGGACCGGAGCTTCGCCTGCACCAATGCGGTTTGCCGAAGAAGATGGCGCTCGAACTCTTCAAGCCCTTTATCTTCCACAAGCTGGAGGAGCGAGGTGCGGCGACGACAATCAAGAGTGCCAAGCGTTTAGTCGAAAAAGAACGGCCGGAAGTCTGGGACGTATTGGATGAGGTCATCCGCGAGCATCCCGTGTTGCTGAACCGTGCGCCGACGTTGCACCGTCTCGGTATTCAGGCCTTCGATCCGGTTTTGGTCGAAGGCAAGGCAATCCGGTTGCATCCGCTGGTCTGCGCCGCGTTCAACGCCGACTTCGACGGAGACCAGATGGCGGTTCACGTTCCGCTGTCGGTTGAAGCGCAGGTCGAGGCGCGCGTGCTGATGATGTCCATCAATAACATTCTTTCGCCGGCGAATGGCAAACCGATTGCGGTGCCGTCGCAAGATATGGTGCTCGGTTGTTATTGGCTGACGAAAGAGCGTGGCGGCTGCAAGGGCGAGGGGAAATTATTCGGTTCGCCGGAAGAAGTGCGCATCGCATTCGATGCAGATGCCTTGGAAGTGCATGCACGGATCAAGGTGCGGGTTGAGGGTGCGCTCGTTCAGACCACGGTCGGGCGAGTAATTCTGTCGGAAGTGCTTCCAGTAGACATGCCGTTCGCCAACGCGAATAAGCTCATGACCAAGAAGGAAATGACGAAGTTGATCGACACGGTGTATCGCCAGTGCGGACATCGTGAGACCGTCACGTTCCTCGACAAGGTCAAGGACTTAGGGTTCCATTATGCCACGCGGGCAGGCATCTCGATCTGCATCGATAATATGCATATCCCGACCAAGAAACAGGAGTTGCTTGGGAAGGCCCAGCATGAAGTGACTGAGATCGAGCGGCAATATGCCGAGGGATTGATCACCAACGGTGAACGTTACAACAAGGTGATCGATATCTGGGCCCATGTGACCGAACAGATCGCGAATGAAATGATGAAGGAGCTAGGCGCTGGTGGTGACCCGAATAAGGCCGAGTCCTTCAATCCAATCTTCATGATGGCGGATTCGGGCGCTCGAGGTAGTTCGCAGCAGATCCGTCAGCTGGGTGGTATGCGCGGATTGATGGCCAAACCGTCCGGTGAAATCATCGAGACGCCGATTACTGCCAATTTCCGTGAAGGTCTGACGGTGTTGCAGTACTTCATTTCGACGCACGGTGCCCGTAAGGGATTGGCCGACACGGCCTTGAAGACCGCTAACTCCGGTTATCTCACGCGTCGTTTGGTCGATATCGCGCAAGACGTGATTATCAACGAAATCGATTGCGGTACCACCGATGGCATCATTGTGAGCGCATTGGTCGAAGGTGGCGAAATTATCCAGCCGATCGAAGAGCGCGTATTGGGTCGTTTGGCGGCGGAAGATATCCGTGATCCTGTCACGGGTGAGATCATCGTCTCGTTCAACGAAGAGATTGATGAAGACCGCACCAAGGCGATCGTGGAAGCCGCGGTCGACCGTGTGAAGATTCGTTCGGTGCTGACCTGTCAATCGCGACGCGGTGTGTGCCGCTCCTGTTATGGGCGAGACTTGGCCCGCGGGCGGTTGGTCGAAAAGGGCGAACCAGTCGGTGTCATTGCCGCGCAATCGATCGGTGAGCCGGGAACGCAGCTGACCATGCGGACGTTCCACATCGGAGGAACGGCGAGCAAGGTGGTCGAGCAGACCGTGACCGAGTCGAAACACGCCGGTACGATCAAGTTTATGAGCTTCGACGCCAAGAAAAATGCCGATGTGCATAACGCCGGGATCGCGGTTCAGAATAAAGAAGGCGAATGGGTCGTCATGAACCGGAATGCGAAGATCGCCGTTGCCGATGAGAGCGGGCGTGAACGCGAGAAGTATTCGGTCGTCTATGGCGCCAAGATCAAGGTGAAGGATGGCGGCCGCATCGAGTTGGGGCAGAAATTGGTGGAGTGGGACCCCTACTCGTTGACCATTTTGACTGAGGTGGGCGGCAGGGTTGCGTATGGAGACATCGTGGAAGGTATCACGATGAAAGAAGAGTTTGATGAAGTGACCGGTCTCTCCCGCAAGGTCATCGTCGAACATAGTGGCGCGACGTTACGTCCTCGCGTATCGGTCAAGGATGAGAGCGGGAAGACCGCCAAGGTTGCCGCGGCAGCCAACGTGGCCCGCTATCTGCTCCCGGTCGGCGCCCATATTTTTGTCGAAAAAGGCGCACTCGTCACGCCTGGTGATGTGTTGGCAAAGATTCCCCGTGAGACGACCAAAACGAAGGACATCACGGGAGGTCTGCCTCGCGTCGCTGAGTTGTTCGAGGCCAGGAAGCCGAAGGAGACGGCCGTCATCAGCGAAATCGACGGTGAAATTTCCTACGACGGTTTCGTGAAGGGCATGCGCAAGGTGTTGGTCAACAATAAGATGGGCGACGTGAAGGAATATTTTATCCCTAAGGGTAAACACGTCAACGTGCACGAGGGGGATTGGGTGAGGGCCGGTGAGCCGTTGATGGACGGATCGGCGAACCCGCACGACATTCTCGATGTGCTGGGCCCGAACGAGTTGCAAAAGTATCTCGTCGATGAAGTGCAGGATGTGTATCGCCTGCAAGGCGTGACGATCAACGACAAGCATATCGAGATTATTGTGCGGCAGATGCTGCGCAAAGTTCGAATCGAAGATCCGGGCGATACGGAATTTTTGCCGGGCAGCCAGGTCAGCAAGATGTTGTTCGATGAAGAGAATGAGCGAGTTGTGGCGCGGGGCGGCCAGCCAGGACTCGGGAAGCCCGTCCTACTGGGTATTACTAAGGCAGCGCTGACTACGGATAGTTTCATTTCCGCGGCTTCGTTCCAGGAGACCACGCGTGTCTTGACGGAAGCGGCGATCAATGGACGCGAGGACAAGCTGCTAGGGTTGAAGGAAAATGTCATTGTTGGTCGTTTGATTCCGGCTGGAACGGGCTTCGACGAATACCGCGATACATTCGTCATTAGTCCCAAGCCTGAACCGGTGATCGCCGGTCAGAGCGAGGCGGCGGCGTTGGCGCATGAAGGGGTGGGGGCGGGATCTGAAGGGCCTGCGCGCTCATAATCCATGCGGCGCTGAATGTGACTTGACACTACGGCGGATGATCACTATAATCCGCGGGCTTTACACTTGAAGAGTTGAACGGAGCAGTCAAACTGTGCTGAAGATGAGAGTGACGAACTAATGCCAACGATTAATCAGTTAGTCAGAAAAGGCCGCAAGCTGGCGCATGCGAAGACGAAGAGCCCGGCGCTCAAGTCCTGCCCGCAGAAGCGCGGTGTTTGTCTCCGTGTCTACACCTCAACTCCGAAAAAGCCGAACTCGGCGTTGCGTAAAGTTGCGCGCGTCCGGTTGACTAACGGGATGGAAGTGACGACGTACATTCCTGGCGTAGGTCACAACCTGCAGGAGCACTCCATTGTGCTCGTGCGCGGTGGCCGTGTGAAGGACTTGCCGGGTGTTCGGTATCACATCGTCAGAGGTGCCCTTGACGCTGTTGGTGTGGCGGATCGTAAGCAGAGCCGTTCGAAGTACGGAGCGAAGCGTCCAAAGTAGAAGTGGATAGATTGTCTCAGTTGGTAACGAGAGAGTGAATGACACATGCCAAGAACTAGATTTTTAGATCAGCGCGATCCGCTCCCTGACGTACGATACCGGGATAAGCTCGTCGGGAAATTTTTGAATATCCTGATGTCTGGTGGCAAGAAGAGTACGGCTGAGCGTATTTGCTACGGTGCCTTCGATGTCATTCAGGAAAAGACCGGTAACGATCCGCTTAAGGTGTTTCGGACGGCGATCGATAACGTGAAGCCTGTTGTCGAAGTGAAGTCCCGTCGGGTGGGCGGTGCTTCCTATCAGGTACCGGTCGAAATTCGTCCGGCACGCCGGATGTCGCTGGCCCTCAGGTGGTTGGCGGAGTATTCGCGGACTCGCGGCGGTAAGAGCATGCGGGAGAAGCTTGCGGCGGAGTTGCTCGATGCGTCGAACAACACGGGTGCCGCAGTGAAGAAGCGTGAAGATGTGCATCGGATGGCGGAGGCCAATAAGGCGTTCGCGCATTATCGCTGGTAGGATTTTTCTGTGCTGCAGCTGGGCCGTACTGCGATCCGCCTATGCGGGTGCTCGTAGGTCGCAGTAGTTCATCGGCCATGCTTGCGGCATGTGTATTTTTAGGGGATCTTCGTGGCACGTCAATCACCATTAGAAAAAACTCGCAACATCGGCATCATGGCTCACATTGATGCCGGTAAAACGACGACGACTGAGCGCATTCTCTATTACACTGGGATTTCGCATAAGATCGGTGAAGTGCACGAGGGTGCAGCCACAATGGACTGGATGGAGCAGGAGCGTGAGCGTGGCATCACGATTACGGCTGCGGCGACAACCTGTTTCTGGCGTGATCATCGTATTAATATTATCGATACTCCGGGGCACGTCGATTTCACGATCGAAGTCGAACGCTCTCTAAGAGTGTTGGATGGGGCTGTGGCGGTGTTCGATTCCGTGCAGGGAGTTGAGCCGCAGTCTGAAACAGTTTGGCGGCAGGCGGACAAGTATAGTGTGCCTCGCATTGCGTTTATGAATAAAATGGATCGAATTGGCGCGGATTTCTATACCAGCGTCCAGACGATGATTGACCGGCTTGGGGCCAATCCGATTCCCATTCAAATCCCGATCGGTAAAGAGTCTGAGTATCGTGGGTCGATCGATCTCATCACGATGAAGGCCTACGTGTATGACGATGAGACACTTGGCGCCAAGTATAAGATCGATGAGATTCCGGCGGAGCTCCTTGATCGGGCCAATGAATATCGCGCGAAAATGGTCGATGCTGTCGCTGAGTTCGATGAGCAGGCGATGGAGAAGTATTTGAATGGCCAGCCATTGTCCGAAGAGGAAATCCGTCGGGCCATTCGTGCTGGTGTGTTGTCGATGAAGATGACGCCGGTTCTCTGCGGAACGGCTTTCAAGAATAAGGGCGTTCAGCAGTTGTTGGACGGGGTCGTGGATTTCCTTCCGTCGCCGCTGGATGTCGAGTCTGTGACTGGGATCGATCCGAATACGGAGAGGGAAGTCAAGCGGTTTCCTTCCGATAGCGAGCCGTTCGCGGCTCTCGCGTTCAAGATTATGACGGATCCTTTTGCGGGCCAGCTCACATTCCTGCGCGTTTATTCCGGCACGTTGAAGACTGGTACTTCTGTCGCCAACGTGACGAAGGGGACGAAGGATCGGGTTGGGCGCCTCCTGAAGATGCATGCGAATAAACGTGAAGATATCGATGTGGCCTATGCGGGTGACATTGTCGCGGCGGTCGGGCTGAAGGGTGCGACTACCGGGGATACGTTGGCGGATGAAAAGCAGCCAGTCCTGCTCGAGGTCATGAAGTTCCCCGAGCCGGTCATCGCCATGGCGATTGAACCAAAGACCAAGCAGGATCAAGAGAAGATGGGGTTCGCGCTCCAGAAGCTGGCGCAGGAAGATCCATCTTTCAGGGTTAAGACGGATGAGGAGACCGCTCAGACTATCATTGCGGGAATGGGCGAGCTGCACCTTGAGATCATCGTCGATCGCATGATGCGTGAGTTTAAGGTTGAGGCCAATGTCGGAAAGCCGGAGGTCGCCTTCAGGGAAACGATTCGCCGAAAGGCTGAGGCTGAGGCGAAGTATGTGAAGCAGACCGGTGGCCGTGGTCAGTATGGCCATGTCGTGCTGACGGTCGAGCCGGCTGAGTCTGGCAAGGGGTTGGAGTTTATTAATAAGACGGTTGGTGGGTCTATTCCTAGGGAATTTATCCCAGCAATCGAAAAGGGTGTGAAGGAGCGGCTGGATTCCGGCGTCATCGCTGGCTACCCGCTTCGCGATGTCAAGGTCACGGTAATCGACGGGTCGTTTCACGACGTAGACTCGAACGAAATGGCCTTTAAGATTGCCGGTTCCATGGCATTCATCGACGCCTGTAAGAGGGCTGATCCGGTTCTTCTTGAGCCGATTATGAAGGTTGAGGTTGTGGTTCCGCAGGACTTTATGGGCGATGTGATCGGGAATCTGAATGGCCGCCGCGGCAAAATTCAGGGTATGAAGTCTCGGGCTGCTGCGCAAGTGATTGATGCCTCGGTACCGCTCAGTGAAATGTTTGGGTATGCGACCGATCTTCGGTCTCGCACGCAGGGGCGGGCAACATACAGTATGGAGTTCGACCGGTACGATCCGGTGCCTCGGCAGATTTCAGAGGCGATCATCGCGAAGTATCGGGGCGAATAGTCTGATTGACTTTTGAGTAGGACGGAAGGAGCGGTTATGGCGAAGGCGAAGTATGAGCGGCGGAAGCCGCACGTGAATATCGGGACGATCGGACACGTGGACCACGGCAAGACGACGTTGACTGCGGCCTTGACCAAGGTGAGCGCGGATAAGGGCATGGCCAAGTTCATCAGCTACGACGAAGTGGCAAAG
>JAUXQT010000105.1 GCA_030682135.1 Nitrospirota bacterium
TCTTCTCCGCCAATTGGGCCACGATGGTACGCCCCTACCCGCGCTACCATGAATTGCTCGTGAAGCGCGGAACAGACGTCGCAGGCCGCGAACTGGAGCGGGTGGCGCGGCAGTTTTCCACGCAAGATCTGCTGGACTTGCAGACCTGGCACAACCTCGCCTGGTTCGGCTACGGCACCGTCAGTCGCTATCCGCGCCTGGCCGCCCTGCGCGCGAAAAACCGGGGCTTTACGGAAGAGGACAAACAGGAGGTCTTGGCCCTCCAGCTCGTCGCGGTCCGGGAGATCGTGCCGCTCTATCGACGACTGATGGAGCGCGAACAAATCGAACTCACGACAACGCCGTTCTTTCATCCGATCCTGCCGCTCGTCATCGATACCGACTTTACCCGACGCGCCAGACCGGACCTGCCGCTCCCTTCGCGATTCCATGCGCCGGAAGATGCGGAGACGCAGCTACGGCGTGCCGTCGAGTTTCATACGGCCACATTCGGCCGCGCTCCGGTAGGCCTCTGGCCGTCTGAAGGCTCCGTCTGTCCGGAGCTGATCCCCATGTTGCCGAAGGTCGGTCTGCGCTGGCTCGCGACGGACGAAGGCATCCTCGTGCGTTCGCTCAACGCGGCCCAGCAACCCTGGGAACGCCACCGGGATCTCTATCAGCCCTACCAGGTCGGGCCTGACGGCCAGGACGTCACGATGCTGTTTCGGGATCGGGAGATCTCCGACGCCTTTGGATTCGTCTACCACAAAACCACGCCTGAGATGGCGGCCGAAGATGTCCTGCGCCGGCTGCGCCAGATCATTCACGATGCGCCGCAGGAACAGGTCACCATCGGGATCGTGCTCGACGGAGAAAACCCCTGGGAGCATTACCACGAGGGAGGCGAGCAGTTTCTCTCGCTCCTCTATAAGGCTTGCTCGACCGGCGCGCTCGATGGCCACGAGATCCGCACGACCACCGCCACGATTTCTGCCGCGCTCGATGCCGCGCCGGCCTCCCGACGGGTCAGCCACCTCCATTCGGGCTCCTGGATCAATCAAGACTATAAAATCTGGATCGGCCATCAGGAAGACAATCGGGGATGGGATCTGGTGAGCCACACGCGATCCCGCCTCGCCGAGATTTCTGCGACGCTCCCAGCAGATCGAGCCCAGGCCGCCTGGGATGAGCTCTACGCCGCCGAAGGCAGTGATTGGTTCTGGTGGTATGGGGACGATTTCGATTGCGGCTACAACGACGAGTTCGACCGGCTCTTTCGTACCCACCTTCGCAACGTCTGGACGATCGCAGGACTGACGCCGCCTGACCTCTTGAATCAACCGATCTGTCGTCCCAGCGGCATGCCGGAGACAGATCTGGTGACCGCGCCGCTTGCGTTGCTGAATCCCTCCATCGACGGGCGCGTGACCGACTTTTTCGAGTGGCGCGGTGCAGGAAAGATCACGACACAGCCTCCGCTCGGTGCGATGTGGAAAGCCGAAGGCGTGCTGACCGACATCCAGTTTGGCTGGAGTCTGGACCACCTCTATCTTCGGCTCGATCCGGACGAGCAGTCGCAGCCTCGGCAGGCAGGACTCACGGTCGAGCTGCAGCTGCACACACCCGAGCACCTCTATCGGCTGTCCTGTGCACTCGCGCCCTCATCCACAAACCAATTTATTCTCTCGCAAAAACTGGCCAGCGGATCGTGGCAGGAGATCGGCCCTTACTCATCGATCTGTCATCGGCAGATTCTCGAACTGGCTGTGCCGTTCAAGGACTTACAGCTCATGCCCGGGCAAGAACTCCGCATGACCATTCTGATCCTGGAACATCAATTGGAAGTGGCACGTTACCCGCAATACAAGCCCGCGACCTTTCTCGTGCCAGGTCCGGAGTTTGAAGCGAATCTGTGGCGCGTATGAAACTTTGGCGAGAGGCCAGAGGCTCGAGGCGAGAGGGAAGAGAAGACTTACCCTCTGGCCTCTCGCCCCTGGCCCCTAGCCCGTCTGGAGGAAAAAATGCCTGATTTACGACGTGATCCGATTGTCGGCCGGTGGGTGATTATTTCAACGGAACGGAATGCCCGGCCACACGACTTCGTTCCCGTGCATGCCGCACGCCCCTTGGCGGCGTCCCTCTGCCCATTTTGTCCAGGGCAAGAACGATTGACGCCGAAAGAAATCATGGCCTATCGTCCGCAACCGCTGGAACCCAACGGCCCGAACTGGACCGTGCGCGTCGTGCCGAACAAGTTCCCCGCGCTCCAAGTCGAAGGCGGCCTCGACCGCGAGGGCCTCGGCCTCTATGACCGGATGAACGGGATCGGCGCCCATGAAGTGATCATCGAGACCCCGAGCCATACCGATAGCCTGGCCGACATGCCGACGAAACGCATCGAGGATGTCCTGTGGGCCTATCGCGATCGCATGATCGATCTGAAGAAGGACTTACGTTTCCGCTACATCCTGATTTTCAAAAACCAGGGTGCGTCGGCCGGTGCGACACTAGAACATAGCCACTCGCAACTCATTGCCCTGCCGATTATCCCCACCAGCGTCCAGGAGGAACTCGATGGCTGCCGGGCGCACTACGAACAGAAAGAGCGCTGCATCTATTGCGACATTCTCCGGCAGGATCTCGCGGATGGCGATCGCATCGTGGCGGAGAATCCGGAGTTCGTCTGCGTCACACCATTTGCCCCACGCTTTCCCTTCGAAATGTGGATTCTCCCCAAACGCCATGCCGGTTACTTCGAAGAAAGCCAAAAGACCCAATTCGAGTTCCTCGCGCCGATTCTCTCCGAAACACTCCGACGCATGAACAAGGTCCTGGCCAACCCCTCTTATAACTTCATCTTGCATAGCTCCCCCCTCCACGAGAAGACTGGGGACTTCTACCATTGGCATATCGAAATCATTCCAAAACTGACCCAAGTGGCCGGCTTCGAATGGGGCACGGGATTCTATATCAACCCTGTGGCGCCGGAAGAATCGGCGAAGTTTTTACGGGAAGCGGGAATTTAAGTTTATCAGCGGTCAGACATCAGCTTTCAGCTGCAAAATCATTCCAGGTCCCGCACTGATGGCTGAATGCTTTCTTGCAATCCTGCCAATGCCGGCCTTATCATCCCCCCATGCAAGTCCAACTCAGCCATCCAGCAAGAACCGTTGAAGTCAAAGGCCCCAAGAAGGTCAAAGATCTCCTGCGCGAGTTGAATCTCGTGGTCGAGGCACATCTCGTGATCAAGGGCGACGACCTCGTCACCGAAGACGAGATGCTCTACGAGGGCGATCAGATCGAAATCAGACCCGTTATTTCCGGTGGATGAAGACCGTTCATCTGGTTTGTTTGGTTTATCTGGTTGATCTCGTCCAAACCAAATAGACCAGACAAACCAAACTAACTAAAGAAACCAACCCATGAACTGCACGAAATGTAAAACCAAAGCGGTCATTGGCCTCCCCCGCCACAATGCGGCCTTCTGCAAAGGCTGCTTCAACGGCTTCGTGCACGATCAGGTGGCGCGGGCGATCAAGTCGGAATGGATGTTCGGCAAGGAGGAGCGGATTCTCGTGGCCGTATCCGGCGGCAAAGACAGCCTGGCGCTCTGGGACATTCTCCTCAAGCTGGGCTATCGCGCCGACGCGCTCTACGTCAACCTCGGCATCGGAGCCTATTCCGAACAATCCCATGCCAAGGTGACAAAATTCGCCGAGGCAGTTGCCGCCACCCATGGAGCCAAGCTGCATCTCCACACCGTCGAACAGGAGGCCGGCGCAGGGATCAAAGAACTGGCCATGCTCATCCATCGTCCGACCTGCTCCACATGCGGCACGATCAAACGCTATCAGTTCAATCGCGTGGCGATCGAACAGGAATACGATGTCATGGCTACGGGCCATAATCTCGACGACGAAGCGGCCCGCCTCCTGGGGAACGTGCTGCATTGGCAGGAAGAATATCTCGATAAACAGGGCCCCTCATTGCCGGCCTCAGTAGCAGGCTTTGCTAAGAAGGTGAAACCCCTCTACCGACTCTCTGAGCGGGAACTGGCTGCCTATGCGGTCCTGAATCGGATCGACTACATCGTCGAAGAATGTCCCATGGCGAAAGGCTCCAAGACGCTCCAATACAAAGAGGTCTTGAACCGTCTGGAGACCGAATCGCCTGGCACCAAACAGACGTTCTATTGGGGATTCCTGGACAAGCAAAAGAAGAAGCAGCCCACTGCCACGACCATGACGGAGAAAGACCGGGCCGTCCTCCACCCCTGCACCTCGTGCAGTCAGCCCACCACGGCCGAAGTCTGCTCCTACTGCAAGATGATGGCGCGGGCCAAGACTGTCGTCCCACAGTAACAAACACACCTCTCCGCACCCTTCATCAGTACTTGAAAAGCCCTGGTCGACCCCGTAAGCTACTCTCAACGAGTGATCGGTGATCGGTGAAGAGTGACCAGTACGTTGCTTTACCGATCTACGAGGCCTTTTCTCACCCACTCATCACTCTTCACGGATCACTCATCACGCAGAGTCTTTGACCATGGCCACCACAGAACGCGACTACTACCAGGTGCTCGGACTCCCGAAATCTGCCTCGGCAGATGATATTAAAAAAGCCTATCGGCGGCTCGCCCGTCAAGTCCATCCCGATCTCCATAGCGGTTCCAAGAAGTCCGAGATGGAGAAGAAGTTCAAAGAGCTGAACGCGGCGCATGAAGTCTTGAGCGATCCGGATAAACGCAAAAAATACGATCAACATGGCGCCAACTGGGAGCAAGCCGAGGCCTATGAGCAGGCACGCCGCCAGGCCGGAGCCCAGGGGTACGGCCAGAGCCAGGCACCCGGCGGAGAAGGGTTTTCCGATATCTTCGAAAATCTATTCAAGGGACGAGGGCGAGGCGGCAATGGCCGCGGGTTTGCCATGCAGGGCGAAGACCTTGAGACGGAAGTGCAGCTCACGCTGGCCGAAGTCTTCACCGGCGTGACCAAACGCATGACCCTGCAAGAACCCGTGCCCTGTACGACCTGTCACGGAAGCGGCGCCCTCCGTGGACGAACCTGCCCGACCTGTCAGGGGCATGGCGCAACGCTGCAACCGAATACCATCGAAGTGCGCATCCCCGCCGGGGTCCAGGATGGCACGAGGGTTCGCGTGGCTGGCAAAGGACAAGCCGGCACCAATGGCGGCAAACCGGGCGATTTGTACCTGCGCGTGACGATCGCTCCGGATAATGTCTTTCGCCGGCAGGGGAGCGACATTCATGTCTCCCTCCCCGTCTTCCCCTGGGAAGCGGCCTTGGGCGCTGAAGTGATGGCCCCCACATTGATGGAGCCGGTTCGGATGAAGGTTCCGCCTGGCAGTCGGGCCGACAGCAAGCTTCGACTCAAGGGCAAGGGACTCCCTGCGGCAGCCGGCGGGCATGGCGATCTCTTTCTGACCATTCAAATCGTGATGCCGCCCTCCTTGACCGACGAGGAACGGAAACTGTACGAGCAGCTTAAGGCTATTGAGCATCCAGATCCACGAGCCGAACTGCTCGCTCAGGCCCGCCGCCGATCGCACCCATGACGCTTACGGAATACGCGATCTTGTCGTTCAGCTCTCTCTTTGTCATCGTCGATCCCATCGCCACGGTCCCGGCATTTTTGGCCATGACGGCGCGCGATTCGGTCGGCCAGCGGCTTCATATGGCTCGCACCGCCTGCCTCGTAGCCGTCGGCATCTTGATGGGGTTTGCGCTCATCGGCCAGCGGTTCTTTACCCTCTTGGGGATCACGCTCCCCGCCATCCAAGTGGCCGGGGCGCTCGTACTCTTATTAGTCGCCCTCGATATGTTGCGTGCACAGCGGTCTCCGGTCCAGGAAACGGCGGCAGAAACAGCCGAAGGCACGACGAAAGACGACATTGCCATTACGCCGCTAGCCGTCCCGATGTTGGCCGGCCCTGCCGCAATATCAACCGTGATTCTGTTGGAAGCGCAGGCGGTCTCCTGGGCTGAGCGAGGGATGTTGTTGGCTTGCGTTGTCTTGGTCGGTCTGGCAAGCTACATCACCTTGGCCATCGGGGCTTCCAGTGCGAAGTGGATGAGTCCTATCGTCGAGAAAATTATCACGCGCTTGATGGGGCTGGTGCTGGCGGCCCTGGCGGTACAATTCCTGTTCAATGGGCTCAAAAGCGAGCATGGGTTACTGGGGCAATAGGCAGGAGACATTTTTCATATTTTCATATCGGTTCAACCTAAGGAGGTCTTCATGACACAGAGAACAGGCACGGTCGCGATATTCGGTCTCGCATCCATTTTCGCCCTCACCGTTGGGGTGAGTGGAGTCTGGGCTAACGAGCCAGGCTACGGCAAGGAAGGGCATGCTGAAGGCGGACATAGTTCGATGAGTGGACATGGCGCGGGCATGATGCACAACAGCACCGGCCACCTCATCCGCCACCTGCTCAAGCACGAGAAGGAAATCGGGTTGACGGCGGAGCAAGTGGCGAAACTCAAGGACATGCAGCTCAACCTGGACAAGACCCGCATCAAGAGCGAGGCCGACATTCAGGTGGCGGAGCGGGAGTTGAAGGCCTTGACCGAAGATGAAAAATCCGATTTGGGCGCGATCGAAGCCAAACTGAAGCAGAGCGGGGATCTGCAGGCTGGCTTGCGCATGACCGCCATCAAAGCTAAGCGGGATGTGCTCGCCCTCTTGACTCCGGAACAGCGCACCAAGGAAAAAGTTGAGCACGACAAGATCATGCAGCAGCACAAGGATGCCGACAAGGGTCACGGCAACCCCCATGGCGGCGCCATGAAAAACAACCCGCACAAGAGCGGCGATGCGGCTCATCCTGCACCTCCATCGAGCATGAAGGTACAGTAGTTCGATACAGGCAGGCGAGCAGACAACCGGGCCATTCACCGAGGAGGTGCACTATGAGAACGTTGGGAATTTTTGCCGCGACGGTCGTGGGGCTCCTATTCGCCGTCGGCTCCAGCTCCTGGGCGGACGATAAGGAAGCCAAGGTCACGGATCTCGTCAAAGAGGCTAAGATCACAATCGATCAAGCCATCAAGACTGCCTCCGAAAAGGTGCCTGGAACGGTCGTCGAAGCGGAGCTTGAAAAGAAACATGGCAAAACCATCTGGGAAGTCGAGGTCCTCGGCGCGGATGGAAACGTCACGGAAGTCCACATCGATGCCGCCACCGGCACTGTGATCGATACGGAAGCGAAGAAGGACGAGAAGAAAAAAGAAGGCAAGAAAGGAAAGTAGTTCTTCGCGTTGAATTTTCTCACGCATACGTCGACACCTCCCCAGGCTGATCAAAATGCCGTCCAGCAAGGCCGCAAGGAGAGAGAACCCCGAGGCGTACCCGAGAGGGTACGTTGAGGGGTTCGAACGACTGAGAACGAAGCTGGGGGGCATTTTCATCAGCCTGTAAGGGGAAGTTATGCCGAAAGAGTTGAAACTGATAAGCCGCAATATGCTGGCCGGTCCCGATCGTGCGCCGGCCCGCGCCATGATGAAAGCCGTCGGATTTACCGATGAGGACCTGTCTCGTCCGATCATCGGCGTCGCCAATACCTGGATCGAGGTCATGCCCTGCAACTTCCACCTCCGCCGATTGTCGGAGCGGGTGAAGGCCGGGATCAGAGCCGCAGGCGGCACCCCTGTCGAATACAACACGATCGCCGTGTCGGACGGTATTTCGATGGGCACCGAGGGCATGAAGGCCTCGTTGATCAGCCGGGAAGTGATTGCCGATTCGATCGAACTCGTGGCTCGCGGACACTCGTTTGACGGCGTGGTGGCCCTCTCCGGATGCGACAAGACGATCCCCGGTACGGTGATGGCTCTGGCTCGACTGAACCTGCCGTCGGTCATGCTCTACGGCGGCTCGATCATGCCAGGCCAGTTCCAAGGCCATGACGTGACCATTCAAGACGTATTCGAAGCCGTCGGAAAACATGCAGCCGGCACGATGAACGATGCCGAGCTCAAAGACCTCGAAGACCATGCCTGCCCTGGCCCTGGCGCCTGCGGCGGCCAGTTCACGGCTAATACTATGGCGATCGCCTTCGAGTTCCTCGGCATCTCGATGATGGGACGGAACGGTGTACCGGCCATGGATCAGAAGAAAGACGACGTGGCCTTCGAATGCGGCGTAATGGTCATGGATCTGCTGAAACGAGACCTGCGCCCCAAGCAGATCATCACGCGGAAATCGCTGGAGAATGCCATTGCCGCGGTCGCGACCACCGGCGGCTCGACGAATGCCGTGCTGCATCTGCTCGCCATTGCGCGCGAAGCAGGCATCAAGTTGAACATCGACGATTTCGACAAGATCAATCGGAAGGTTCCGTTGCTTGCCGACCTGAAGCCGGGTGGACGATTTACCGCATCTGATCTGTATGCAGCAGGAGGGACCACCTTGGTCGCCAAACGGCTGCTCGATGCCGGTATCCTGCACGCCAACCAACCGACCGTGACGGGACGAACGATTGGAGAAGAGGCCAAAGACGCCAAGGAAACTCCTGGCCAACAAGTGCTTCGGCCCCTCTCGAATCCCATCAAGAACACCGGTGGGCTCGTCATCTTAAAGGGAAACCTCGCGCCAGAGGGCTGCGTCGTGAAGGTGGCCGGACATTCGATCATGACGTTCCGCGGCCCTGCGAAAGTCTACAATCGGGAAGAGGATGCCTTTGCCGCCGTGCAATCCCGCAAAATCAAAGCGGGCGATGTCGTGGTGATTCGCTACGAAGGCCCCTCCGGTGGCCCAGGCATGAGAGAAATGCTGGGCGTGACCGCGGCCATCGTCGGTGCAGGCTTGGGCGATTCCGTTGCGCTCC
>JAUXQT010000112.1 GCA_030682135.1 Nitrospirota bacterium
TGCGACCTGCGCCAAGTGTAACGCCGTCTGCCCGGTCTACGATGTGTTTCAATCGGAAGACATGAGTTCGCGGGGCTGGTTCGAGATCGTCACCGACAAGAACTACAGTTATCTCAATTCGAAGCGAGTCGTGGAGGCCTGCCTCAACTGCAAGTCTTGTCGAACGGCCTGTCCGGCCGGAGTCGATGTCTCCCAGCTCATTCTGGACCGGCGCGCCGAACACCCGAACAAGATGGCTGGTCTTATCTTTCGTTTCCATGCACGAACAGCCATTTTTGAACGATTCTTGAAGTTCCTCGCCGTCTGTCAGCCGATCTGGGATCGACCGCTGATGCGGCGGCTGCTCGATCTGGTGACGAAGCCCTTCATGCATCTTCTCGCCGAGACCGCACGACTCTCTCCGAAGCTGGTGATCCCTCGATTGGCCAAGCGGCAACTTCGTGACCGTTATCCGGAGTTGATTCCCCAGGCCGGGCAACCGGCCCGCTCCCCGGTGGCCTATTTCCACGGCTGTGCGGCCAACTATTTCGACGATGGAGTAGGGGATGCCGTGATTGCCGTGTTGCGAAAGCATGGGGTTGAACCGGATTTGCCGCCGCAACGCTGTTCGGGGACGCCGATCGAAACCTACGGACATCGGGCGCTGGCGAAAGAAGGTGCACGGGTGAATCTGGCCACCATGGCAGGGTACGAGAAAGTGGTGACCGGGTGTGCCTCCTGCACCCTGATGCTGAAGGACTATCCAACCCTGTTTGCCGGAGAGCCAGAACAGGCGGCGGCTCAGGCCTTGGCTACACGAGTCACCCATATCTCTCAGTTTGTGTCACAATCACCCGTCAAACCGGCCATGGCCAGTCAGCAGCCCAAGACCTGCAAGGTGGCCTACCATTCTTCCTGCCATCTCAGAGCGGCTGGCGTCACGAAGGAGCCTCGTGCGATTCTGGCGGGCTTGCCTGGTGTCGAGTATGTGGAGATGGCGGATGCCGATCGTTGTGCGGGTGGAGCCGGAACCTATCTCGTCAAGGATTTTGAAACGTCCCAGCGCATCGTCGAGCGAAAGCGGAAGGCGGTCGAACAGAGCGGCGCCGAAGTCGTGGCGACGAGTTGCCCTGCCTGTATGATTCAATTGCGCACGGGATTACAGGGAGCGGCGGAGGTGAAACACATGGCTCAGCTTATTCAGGAGGCCTACGAGGCCGCAGACCAACAGAAGGACAGAGGCTCGGCATGAAATTTCGCAAAGCCGACGCGCTCTTCATCCTGTTTGCCGTGGCCGTCGTCGTCGGTGTGTCGCTGTTGCCGACTCCCAAAGACCGGAACCCACCAGTTCCGACCGATGCCGGACATCAGGCGATCGAAGTGGAGAAGGAATGCCTGCAATGTCATGTTCCTGACGGCAGTAAACCCATGCCGGAACGGCATCCCAAACGACAGGATTGCTTTCGTTGCCATGCGAGGGGAGCGTAAAGCGACGGGGTTTCTTATTCGAGAGACGAGATACGAACGACGAGGAGCGAGGAAACTATGGTTACAGTGCTGGTGTTTGGATTGACGCTTCGCGATGCAGTTGGAGATACGGAGTTCGAGCTTGAGATTGCTGAGCCGACGACGGTGCGAAAGTTCATTGAGTCGAACCTGGATCGGATAGGCCCCTTGCTGCAGTTTCTCTTGAACCGGGAAATGATGATTGCGGTGAACAAGAAGGTCAGCGGCGAGGATACGATCGTCAAGGACGGTGACATCGTGAAGTTCTCTCACCAATCAAGAACGTCTTATGACGGCACAAGAGACATCCCCATCTAGCAGGCTGCTCAAAAAGCTCGTCCAGTAAGGCCGCAGCGAGTGAAGGGCCGAGGCGTACCCTTGCGGTACGTTGAGGGTCTGAACGATGCGAGAACGACGCTGGCGGGATTTTTCAGCATCCTGCAATTACGTGCTGGCCCCTTCGCGATGACTTCGATACTCCAACAATAGTTTGCTGTGCCGGTTGCCGGTGAGTTCGAGCGTGATCGTCCCGTCGGCGGTCTCCCAGGATGCATGGTAGTGGAGATGGCCGATGAGCACTGCGACGCCCCAGTAGCTGGGGACCGGTTGGTAGAGGTCGTTGTCCCACACCGTTTGGTCGTTCGTCGGATTCCCGTAGAAAGCGGTGAGCTGCTCTTTCAGCACCTGGTAGTACCCGATAAATTCATTCAGTCCGTTGAGGGGCCGCTGTAGCAGGATATATTGGCCGCGGACCAGCGATTCGTGACGGAACTCATAACCTTCCAGCACCCCGTGGTCGGAGAGGTGACGCAGGTAAATCAGTTTACCGTCTTCATCTTTCTCGGCTGCTCCTGCCACCGATAGGCGAAGAGCCTCCGGCTCTTGCCCCCAATGGGCCTGTACCGTTTCTAAAAAAGTCAGAGCCTGCTTCGTCACGTCCGCTTGTAAGGTGGCTTCGTCTACCTCGTCGAATGGAATCGTGAACGTCGGCGGCGGAAGGACATCCCATGAATTGGCCCAGGCAGAAGGAGTGAGCCAGGTCAACGTCATGCTAAGGACCAGTGCGAGAAGATACCGCATAGGTGTCACGATAGAGGCACAGAGGGATGCTGGTCTATCCTACGAAAGGTTGGGGGTATGGGAAGTGATGGGTGATGAGTGATCGGTGATGAGGAAGATGGCGCACTTGGCCTTCGGCTCAACGCTCGCGGCGTTTAGCCTTAGCCGTTGGCGGAGCTGTAAGCGGGTCGTCTGGCCAAGAATGTTTGGGGTAACGGCCGCGGAGTTCTTTTTTGACTTCGACGTAGGCAGACTTCCAGAAGCTGGAGAGGTCCTTGGTGATCTGTACTGGTCTGCGTGCCGGTGAGAGGAGATGCAGTATGACTGGAATCCTTCCATCGACGAGGCGTGGAGTCTCTTTGCAGCCGAACATTTCTTGCAACCGCACTGCCAGGATAGGTAGATCGGGCGTCTCATATTCCACGCGTACGTTCGATCCGCTGGGGACTGTCAGATGGGTAGGAGCCCATTGCTCGAGTTGGCGCGACTGTTCCCAGGAGAGAAAGGCATGCAACGGTTGAGTAAGGTCGAGCCGTGTGACGCGGTCGAGCGTCGTGAGCCCAGACAGATAGGGTCCGAGCCAGACGTCGAGGGTGTGGGCTAAGGCCTCGTCCGACAGGTCCGGCCATCGTGATTCTTGTCCCTCGATCTTGCGGAGAAAGGTCACTCGTGCCCGCCACTGACGAAGCTCCGGAGTCCAGGTCAGCCGGTCGAGTCCCGCTCGACGAATGCCTTGCAACAATGCCGCCGAGATCATCGAAGGATCCGGCTTCGAGAGCCCCTGCTCAGACAGAACGAGTGCACCCAATCGGCGTTGTCTTGTCGCACGAACCACCTGTGTTGTCTCATCCCACGAGACTTCATCCACCACTCGAATCTGGTCCGCATAGAGGGTTTCAAGCTCGTGAAGGCTGACCGGTGCTGCCAGATCGATCCTGGCCCATTGCTGGCCTCCGTCCAGGTCGGCAATGACGAGGTATTCTTCCGAGCCGAGCGGGTCGGGGTTTTGAAAGAGGGCGCCACGTCCGTTGGCCATGAGATAGCGTGAGTTGTTTCCTCGTTGGCGTTGGGCGATGCGATCTGGATAGGCCAGTGCGAGCAAGAGGCCGACTTCATCGAGACGATCTTGTCGAGTTGGACGAGCCGATCGAGTGAGTTGTCGTTGCCAGATCTCGGCAGTGCGGGCCACTCGCTGACAGGCCCCGCGGTCGACGGTTGCACCGGCCGCGTGGTCGTGTTGTCCATGTAAGACATCCAGGCGGAGCCGCAGATCGGCATTGCGCCAGCCGGAGGGGCCCCGCAGAATATCGCGCTCGCTGAGCAGGGCTGCCAGTTCACAGGCGAGATAGCCGAGCTGCAGGGGCACAGCCTTGAGCAGCATATGGGCGAGACGTGGATGCAGCGGCAACTCAGCCATCTGTCTTCCATGGGCCGTGATCTGTCCCTCTCCATTGAGTGCGCCCAGGCTTGTGAGCAACTCTCTCGCCTGGGCGACGGCACCGGCCGGCGGGGGAGTGAGCCAGGATAACTCGGCAGGATTGGCCGTGCCCCAGAGGGCCAATTCGAGCAACAGCGGCGCCAGGTCTGCATCGAGCATTTCCGGCGGGCGGCGAGGGGCTAAGGATTGCTGCTCCCCGGCTGTCCAGAGCCGAGCACAGATGCCCGGTTCGAGGCGGCCGGCTCTGCCACGCCGTTGCTCGGCAGAGTCCTGGGTGACGCGAATCGTGTCCAGCCTCGTGAGTCCCGATCGCGGATCGAAGCGAGGCACACGCAACAAGCCGGCGTCGATGACCACGCGCACTCCGTCGATCGTGAGACTCGTTTCGGCAATCGAGGTGGCCAGCACGATTTTCCTCATGCCCGGTTGCGCAGGTGCGATGGCCCGGTCCTGCGCTTCTTGCGGCAGGTCTCCATGGAGCGGGGCGATCACGATGTTCGACGCCAAGTTCAGTTCAAGCAGTTTTCGCTCGACACGGCGGATTTCCGCCATGCCTGGCAGAAAGACCAAGAGACTGCCTTGGTCCTGCGCCAGTGACCGTTTGATGGATTGAACGACGGCCACGTCCAGATGGCCTGAGAGCGGCTCTTCGAGATAGCGGGTCTCGACCGGAAACATTCGGCCTTCGCAAATAATGACCGGCGCCTGCCCCAAGAGCTCCGAAACCGGACCAGAGTCCAACGTGGCAGACATCACAAGCAGACGGAGATCCGGGCGGAAGAGCCGTTGCGATTCAAGACAGAGGGCCAGGCCTGTATCGGCTTGCAGGCTCCGCTCGTGGAACTCATCGAACAGGACGATGGCGTAGGAGCTGAGGGCTGGATCGTCTTGCAGCAGCCGGGCGAGGATCCCTTCCGTGACGACTTCGATCTTCGTCGTCGGTCCTACTTTTGTATCGAGTCGCATGCGATAACCGACCGTCCCGCCGACCGGCTCGCCCAGGGTGGCGGCCATGCGATGGGCCGCGGCGCGGGCGGCAAGCCGCCGGGGTTCCAGCATGAGGAGTGTTCTTCCGTCGAGCCAGGGGGCATCGAGCAAGGCCAACGGAACCTTTGTCGTTTTGCCCGCGCCAGGCGCCGCGGTCAAGAGGGCATTGCGTCCCTCTATCAGTGTGCGACGGAGACTAGGCAGGACATCTTCTATTGGGAGTCTGGACATGGTAAGTTCAATCTTCACGAGAGTGAGCAGGATACTCAAAAAGGCCGTTCAGCGGGACCGTAGCGTCTGCAAGACTGTAACAGACTCGCAGGAAGAACAAAAAGGAAGCGGGTAGATGGCCGAGTATCGATGGACCAAGACGAAACCCATGACAGCCGGTTGGTATTGGTTCCGGGGCCTGGCGCATGAGGCGGATCCCTTTATTGTGCAAGTGGACGAGGTCGGCCAGTTTCAATGGCCGGATGGCGGGTTTCAAGAGGCGATACTCGCCAAAGGGGAATGGGCGGGGCCCATCGAAGAGCCGAAGGAATAAGTGGCAAGGGATACACCGAATAGGTGTATAATATGAACTTGATTGATGGTTGTTCGGTGAGAAGGTATCTGCAAGTGTCTTCCGAAGCCCTCTGAACGGGCCTGATACGATTCTCTCCCCCGAGTCTCTGAATAACATTCTCTCGCTCGTGACACGTGATCGTGATCGCGCGTTGAGCTACCATCTGACGCAGAGACCAGTATGCGCCTAGGGCCTTAGGGTTCGGCGCCTATTGTCTCATTGAGGCTATCCCCCTTGCTGTGAGAGGGCGAGGGGTAGAGCACATACACACCATTCGAGATCCTATTCAGAAAGGCAGTCGATACATTCTATGAAACACGATAGCACCAACCCACCGGCGGAAACGCCGGCGAAAGGGTTTTCTCCTGGTTTCGCCGCGTTGGGCCTGGAAGCGGCGCTGCTTACTACGCTCGATACGCTGGGCTATGAAGAGCCCACGCCGATCCAGCGGGAAGCGATTCCTCCATTTTTAGCAGGCCGCGATCTCTTGGGCCAAGCCGCAACCGGAACCGGTAAGACGGCGGCCTTCACGCTGCCGATGCTCCAGCGCATCGCCCATTCGGCGCGGCGCTGTCCCTCCGCGCTCATCCTGGTCCCGACGAGAGAGTTGGCCATGCAGGTCGGCGAAGCCGTCACACGCTACGGCAAGGAACTGAAGATCACCGTGCTCCCGGTCTATGGCGGACAGGCGATCGGTCCCCAGCTCCATGCGCTGAAGCGCGGTGTCGATGTCATCGTGGCGACGCCCGGCCGTGCGCTGGACCATATTCGCCGCAAAACGCTGCAGCTCAAGACGATTCAGATGGTCGTATTGGACGAAGCCGATGAAATGCTCGACATGGGTTTTGCCGACGACCTGGACGCCATCCTGGAGCAGGTGCCGAAAGAGCGGCAGACGGCTCTGTTCTCCGCAACCATGCCGCCCCGGATTGCCTCCATTGCCAAGCGCCATCTCAAAGAGCCCGTCGAGATCAAGATTGCCAAAGAACCATTGAAGGCGGGCGCCGCTCCACGCGTGCACCAAACGGCCTATATCGTCACCAGGCCGCACAAGGTGGCGGCCTTGGCGCGCATCTTGGATATGGAAGCGCCGAAATCTGCCCTCGTGTTCTGCCGCACACGTATCGAAGTCGATGAACTCACCGCAATGTTGACCAGCCGCGGGCACAAGGCTGAAGCGATCCATGGCGGGATGAATCAGCCCCAGCGCGATCGGGTGATGGCGTCGTTCCGGTCCGGTCAAACCGAACTCCTCGTGGCGACCGATGTCGCCGCACGAGGATTGGATATTCCTTCCGTGTCGCATGTGGTGAACTACGATCTGCCCATGTCTTCTGAGGTCTACGTCCATCGGATTGGCCGAACAGGACGGGCCGGGCGTGAAGGGTCGGCGATTACCGTTCTCGATCCGCGTGAGCAGCGGTTGCTGTGGAATATCGAGCAGCTCACGAAGGCCAAGATTGTCGTGACTCAAGTGCCGACCATTGCAGACCTGCGCACGAAACGGCTTGCACGAACCAAGGCTGCACTTGAAGAAGTGCTGGCGGCCGGTGAGCTGGATCTGTTTCGAGCCGTGGTGGCCTCGATGGCTGAACAGGCAGACCCGGCGGAAGTGGCGGCTGCCGCCCTCAAACTCGTGTTTCGTCTGCAGGGCGGGGAGCGGAAGGAATACGATATTCCGGCTGTGTCGAACAGGCCACCGGAGCGTCCGTCGATGGGGCGGCGCCCCATGGAAGATTCTCGAGCGGATCCACGCGGGCGGGCCGGTGCCATGATGCCGAGAGAGGGACAGGGCAGACCGTTCAATGCGCCAGGCCGTGGCGGACGAACGCCTGGTATGGCGAAGGTCTACATCGGCGCAGGCCGGGAGGCAGGTATCCGGGCTGGCGATCTCGTCGGCGCGATTGCCAACGAGGCCGGACTCAATTCGAGTTCGATCGGCGCCGTCGAAATTATGGATCGATTCTCGCTGGTGGAAGTGCCGGAAGTGATGGCTCGCGAGATCATCGAGACCCTTAGCCGCACCAGGATCAAGGGACAGAAGGTCGGCGTGCGATTGTTTCTGGAGCAGCCAAGGGGAGCGAGGTAGCAGACGGTCCCCTGTGCTCGTGCAACGCGCGGCCTATGAAGGCCCTCGTTGGACACGCGCAGTGGGGGACCATCAGCCACCTCTTTTGAGAGATCCATCCAAGACGAGGGGAATATTTAGAATATTGTTAGAGGTCTGAGGCTTCGAGTTCGGACGAATAACAGTTTTTACGTGGAATGGTGAGCGATCCCCGATATCCTTTTCGTATCAGGTGTTAGGGTAGACGTCCTGCTTATTCAGTTCCTATTTTCATAACATTCATTGGAGGAAGACGTGATGAGCGGCAACCAAGCCGATTCCGTACTGCGACTAATGAGCCTGATGTTCAGAGCCCATCCCTGGCACGGAGTCTCCATCGGAGAGAAGGCCCCTGAAGTGGTGACTGCCTATATTGAAATTGTGCCGACTGACACGGTGAAGTACGAAGTCGATAAGGTCAGTGGCTTTCTCAAGGTCGATCGTCCACAGCGATTCTCGAACTATTGTCCCGTCTATTACGGACTGATTCCGCAAACGTATTGCGGAGACGGTGTTGCGGCGTTGTTTTCCGCAAGGGCCAAGCGTCCAGGGATGGTGGGGGATCATGATCCCCTCGATATCTGTGTCCTCACGGAAAAGACGATCCCACATAGCGACATTCTCCTCACGGCCTTGCCTATCGGCGGGCTCAGCATGGCAGACGATGGCGAAGCGGACGACAAGATCATTGCCGTCATGAAAGACGATGCGACCTATGGAGGATATACGGATATCAGCCAGGTTCCCATGCCGCTGATCGATCGTTTGCAGCATTACTTCTTGACCTATAAGAGTGCGCCGGGCAGTACTCAGCATAAGGTTGAAATTACGAGTATCTATGGCCGGGAGGAAGCCATGAAGGTTATCCGGACCAGCCATGCCGATTACAAGGCGAAGTTTCCTGAGCTGGAAATGCGGTGGGGATAGGGAGAGAGTATCGCCAGGTGCCCTTCTTGCTCGCAGAACGCGCACGCTCAGAAGGTGCTCGTTCGATGCGCGCAGTAAAGGGCAGCCTGGCCACACCCTCTTTGAGTGGACATAAGAGGGAAATCGAAGGCCCTCGTTGGACGCGCGCAGTGGGGGACCAAGCCAGGCTTCCCTCCTTGAGTGGGCGTGAGGAAGATGTGCGTATGAGATCTGCGCCAGTGCGAGATAGAGAGGGGAAGCTATGTTACGGATGAAATGGCAGCTGGCGATGGTCGGTTTTGCGCTGGTTCTCTTTGCTCCCTGGTTAAGTCAGGCGGAGGAAATTCGCTTGAATAGCATCGGGGTTCGAGGGGGCGTCACCGGAGGCTCTCCCATCGGAGCTCTTGAAACGCAATATTTTAAGACGTACGACTTGATGGCGAATTGGTCAATGCCTTGGGGGTGGTATTCCGAGTCTGGATGGGGTGTTGGGACAAGACTCATGGGCACGGTCGGCGCCATCACGGCATCGGGGGATACGGCATTTGTCACCACGTTGACGCCGGGCTTTGTGCTCGGGAAGAAAGATGGCTGGCTCTCTCTAGAAGTCGGAGGGGGAGGTGCCTTCCTCAGCCAGCACGACTTTGCAAACCAGAATATGGGAGGCCACTTCCAGCTTGTGGCGGATATGGCGGTCCGAGCAAAGGTCTATCGAGGGATAGGCGTGGGCTATTGGTTCCATCACATATCCGATGCCGGTCTCTATGGGCGCGATAACCGTGGAGCCGATTTTCATATGATCGAATTCAGCTATCGGTTTTGACGGTGTCCACGCTCTCTCTGTCCCCTCTTCTTCATTCACAACATATGCTGCGCGTCGGCGAGGCCGTTATGCGGTCTTTTTCATCTGCTCCACCACCAGCGCGTGGGGATGGGGCACGATATTGACCCCGTTTCTGCCATGGTTTTTAACACGATAGAGCGCGTAGTCGGCCATTTTTCTCAAGAGCTCAGAACTCAAGGGATATTCGGGGGAGCAGACCGTCGCTCCGATGCTCACGGTAATGGTGAGCGGGCCACTCGGTGTGTCAAAAGGCATGTCGCTGATGGCAGTCCTGAAACGTTCGGCACATTCTCTCAACGCCTCTAGATCGCAGTTCGGCACCACAATCAAGAACTCTTCACCTCCAGCGCGACCCACATGGTCGTAGCTGCGTGCAGTTTCGCGGAGTCGTTGTGCGGCTTCTCGAAGGACGGTGTCTCCAACCTGGTGCCCATAGGTATCATTGACCCGCTTGAAATGATCGAGGTCGGCGATCAAGACCCCCACAGGCTGGCAGCTTCGTTCAGCCCGTGATAGTTCTTGTGCCAAGGCGCTGAGGATGGCGGAATGATTCAGTAACTCCGTCAACGAATCGTGCTTGGCCTGTTCCTTGGAATCGTGGAGCAGCTGGAGATTTTGAATGGCGGTGCCGGCTTGGGCGGCCAGGGTCAGCACAATCTGTTCGTCTAGTTCGCTGAAGTCGGCTGCGAAACCCTTCGGCGTCATCTTGTTGGCGAGCGAGAGCCGGCCGAAGAATTGCTCATGGCAGCGAATCGATACCCCGAGGTAGGACGTCATGGGCCTGTGGTCTGCTGGCAGTCCTCGTGAGGCCCAGTGTCTCGCAAGATGATTCAGGGACAGTATGCCGTTCTCTCGTCCAAGGGATTCCCGCGCTTCTAGGTCGAGCGGGAGCAGCCGGATGGCGTCAGCCGCCGCATCATCGACTCCGGTGCTGAAGAACTCTCCAGGTGTTCGCGGGTCGTTGCTGGAGATCGCTAACGCCGCGTACCGCGCGCTGGTGATTCCTCTGGCGATATTGAGGAGCTGCTCAAGCAGCCCGTCCAGGTCTTGCTGTGCAGATAACGTCTGAGTGGCTACGACCAAGGCATGAAGAGCTTCCGTCCGTTTCGTGAGGGCCGATTCCGCGTCGATCGCTCGCTGTGATTCCCGTTTCGCGCTGCGCCATTCTTCGTGACGGGCCTTGATCATCCAGAGCACAAGGCCGACTAAGGGAAGGAGGAGCAGCAGCGACAGGTACGACAGTTTCCAGAGAAACGACCGGATGGGGGCAAGAATACTGTCCCGGTCTACACGAATTAAGATGCCCCACCGTTGGATGGGGTCGGCATGGGGGATGGTGAGCTGTGCATAGGCGGTAATGACGGAAGCGCCCCGACGGAGATGTGTTTCCTCGACAAATCCACGTGCCTGTATGCCAACCAGTGCGGCAGAAGAAAGTCCGAGTTGCTTGAGGTTGAGGTGGCCGTCTTGTTGTAGCGCCGAATCCACAAGCAGATCGCCATGTTCGTTCAGGAGCTGATATTCAAGGTGCGATTCTTCAGTCCACTCGATATCCTTGAGCACCTGCATCGTGTCGTCAAGGATTGTGATCAGTGAGGGAATGCCTACGACGGCCTTGATGGCGCCGAGAAAACGACCGTCGGGACTGTGCAGGGGCGCGATCACCGTGATCGCCGAGGTCACGTCCGATTCCTCGCTCGTCTGTGCACTCAGAATTCTGACACCGGTGAGGTTGCGCGCCAGCTGAAACCAGGGCCGCTGGCTCTGGTCGAGGGACGTACTCGACGGGGTTGTGGCCGCGACGATCCTCCCCTGTGAATCCGTAACGCCGATCCATCGGTAGGCCGGGTAGGTGTGCCGCAGTTGGCGGAGATACTGCGCCAATGTCTCCTGGTTCTGGCCTTGCGCGATCGGAGATTCGGAGAGCAGCTGAATATCGCCGGATCGCGCCAGGATCATCATGTCCAGTTTACTGGCTGCATCTGTGGCTGCCTGCACCAGGTTATGGCCACTGGATTGGATCAATCGCTGCTGGATGGTGTAGAGGGCCCAACCCAGACAGAAGACTGTCACCATCGTCATGATCGCGAAGACGAACAGGAGCCGAATGTGATGGCGGTCCATCCATTCGGGGAAGCGGTCTGCCGTAAATGGTGAGCGCCGTTGTCTGTTCAAGCGAGCAATTGAAACCAAGCCAGAGTCGCGGCTATCGGCGATGTGAGGCTGGTTCTCCATTTGATATCGATCATGTTGAATGCCTGGTTTGCCTGGTACTGCTCCATCCTAAAGCAAGAGCGGCGTAAGGCAAGAAAGCGGTCACTTTCTGATGAGCGCAGAAGGCACAGATTGTCACTGATTACAATAGGATGTGATGAAACCGACGAACTGGCTTGGCGAGGCATTCGAAGGGGTCGACCGGGCCCTCCCGATTATGAGACAACATCAGTCTATGATGAGTCGTTCGGTGCAGCATGAACCCGGGTCCCCACGTTGTTGTACCCATGTTCAGGCCCAGTGACCAGTAGAAAGAGGCTGTCGTGACCCTGTCTCCTTGGACGGCCAAACTGCGCGAGTGGCAAGCTCGCGCCGTATCCAGCGTCCTGACCCATTCGCGTCCTGATTTTCTTGCGACGGCCACGCCCGCAGCAGGGAAAACGCGCTTCGCCCTGCGTATTGCCCATCAATACCTGGCGGATCGGGTGGCGACCCGTGTCTTGGTGATCTGTCCGACAAATCACTTGCGCACGCAATGGGCGACGGCTGCCGGCCTGGTGGGGATTCAACTGGATCCGGCGTTGACGAACGAGCAGGGCATCGAAGCGCGTGATTACCATGGCGCCGTCGTGACCTACCAGCAAGTCTGTCTGGCACCCGGCGTGTTCCAGCGTGCCTGCCGGAATCGGCCCACGCTGCTCATCTTCGACGAGCTGCACCATGCAGGAGAGGGTAAAGATTGGGGCAATGCGTTGCGGGAATCGTTCGATGACGCGGTCTTTCGCCTGGCCTTATCCGGCACCCCGTTTCGTTCCGATAACAATCCGATTCCCTATGTGCGGTACGAGCAGGGCGAGAGTCAGGCCGACTTCACCTATGGATATGCCGAGGCGATCCGCGAAAGCGTCTGCCGCCCGATTCTCTTTCCGAGTTACGAGGGGGAATTGACGTGGCTTTCAGAGGGACGCGAACATCGAGCGACCTTTGAAGACGGACTCACGTTCGACCTGCAGCGGGAGAGGCTCAAGACCGCGCTCTTGCAAGACAGTTGGCTGGGCCCGGTGATTACGGATGCCCATGCCGAGTTACGCCGCCTTCGCAAGCAAGAACAACCGGATGCCGGTGGACTGATTGTCACGATGAATCAGGATCATGCCAGGCAGGTCGCGGAACTGGTAGGTCGCATTACAGGTAGCCGCGCCCATGTGGCCATATCGGACGATCCATCGGCCTCGAAGACGATCGAAGCCTTCTCCCAACATAAGACCCAGCAATGGCTCGTGGCGGTGAACATGGTGAGCGAAGGCGTCGATATTCCAAGGCTCCGCGTCGGCGTCTACGCCACAAACGTGCTGACAGAAATGTATTTCCGCCAGGTCGTCGGCCGATTCGTCCGGATGCAGGAGGGGCTGCCGAAGCCGCAGCGGGCCTGGCTCTACCTGCCGAAGGATGCGACCTTGGTCCACTACGCCAAACGGATCAAGGCAGAACGCGACCATGTCCTGGAAGAGATCATGCCCTCCGTGCAGCGAACGTTGTTCGGGACAGCAGCCACATCGCTCAAAGAATACATCCCCCTTCATGGGATCGCTCGAATGGATACGTTGATCGGAGGGGATGAGGGAGAGCCTGCCCTTGACGGCAAAGGGTTCGTCGAGCCGCCGGTCGCGCTGCATGACAAGAAGAACGAACTGCGAGACCAGCACCGCTCCCTTGTCGGGTCTGTGTCTCGGAAGACCGGCGTCGATCATCGGAAATTGAATGCCGAACTCATCAAGCGGACAGGCGGGCGAGTCGAGCAAGCGACCGTCGCGCAACTGGCCCGCCGTATTGCGCTGCTGGAAAAGTGGCGGGATTCTGGCTTCGACGGCGGCCGCGCGTAACAGGCTGCTGAAAAAAACCTCCAACGTCGTTCTCGGTTCGTCAAAATCCTCAACGTACCCCGAGGGTACGCCTCCGGTTTTGTCTCGCCTGCGGCCTTGTTGGAGAATTTTTTGAGCAGCCTGCTGGAACTCATGAGCTACTAGCTGGATGCTTGTCCTACTTCCTCCCACAGCAGAAACGACGCGTCATCTTTGTTTCGGCCATCGGCGCGTAGCCCTTCTCAGTCGAGGGACAGAACGGCGAAACGGCCTGTCACAGGTTCATCTCCGCCTATAGAGTTGACGCTTCAGCGCGTATCCATCCTGGTTAGTTCACTGCAATGATAGATAGGCCGCCTGGAGTCGGTGGTGCTGTTGGCGTCGGCGGGGGCACGACAGGCGGCGGCGCTGCTGCTGTGACGGTGAGCGTCACCGGCACGGTCACAGGGGAGGCCCCGATGGCACTGAGCGTAATACTGCCACTATAGGTTCCAACAGTTGAGTTTCCCATGACAGTCACGGTCACCACGCTATTGCCTGTGCCGGAAACTCGGTTCAGCGTCAACCAAGGGGCATTATCGCTAGCCGACCAGGTTAATGTGCCGCCCCCTGTGTTGCTGATGTTCAAGGTCTTGGGTGAGGGGCTGGCGCCTGGTGTCGCGGTAAAGGAGAGGCTCGTGGGACTCATTCCGATGGCCGCTGGCACGGGAGCCGTCGCGACCGTGAGCGTCACCGGCACGGTAACGGACGAGGCGCCCGAGGCTTGTAGGGTGACAGTGCTATTGTATGTACCGGCTGCCAAGCTGCCGCTGGTCACCGTCAACGTGACGGCTCCGTTTCCAGTTCCCGAGGCTGGACTCACTGCCAACCAGGCTGCAGTTTCTGTGGCCGACCATGTTAACGTGCCGCCCCCCTGATTGCTGATGGTCAAGGTTTGGGATGCGGGATTGGCGCTTCCTTGTGTCGCAGCGAAGGAGAGATTCGTCGGGCTCATTCCGATGACCGGCAGCGCGACAGGCGGAGGGGAACCGACTGGCGTATAGGTCGCCAGGCTGCTCGGTCCAGACTCATTGCTGGAAAAGTCGAGAGCCGTGATGAAGTAATATTGGGTCACTGCCGGTGTTCCGATATTAAAGCTCGTCGCCGTTCCCACTGTGGCAAGAGTTGAGGCATTGCCGGACACCGGTGTGCAGGGTAGCCGGCTGCATTGATACACGCGATAACCAGCCAGGTCCGGCTCACTATTAGCCGTCCAGTTCAACGTGGCCCCCCAGGCAGGAGTAGAGGATAGGACAAGAATGCCGGTGATAGTTTGTGCCCAGTTCATACGAATACTCCTCTTACATGCTTCCGGGCAGCAGGCAGACCCTTCCCGGAGAAGGTTTCTTCTCTCGTTTTCAGACAATGTCGGTTTGCTCAACGGACTCGGCCACCCGAGGAGAAATCGATGAAGGGACTGTTCACCCCTTCACTGTGGTAACTACGCAAGGTATGTGCCGCTGTGACAAAAAGCGGTTGGAAGAAAAAATGCCAGTAATATCAGCTGACATGGGAAATCATGTACTGAGGCTCAGTTGTCAGACTGTAGGGCGTTGCAGAGGATCGCCGTGCCAATCCTAGTGATTCTGGGAGGATAGAGGCTGAAGTCGTTTGCCTACAGGTGGAACAGTGAAGAAAGAGGTGGAGAGCAGTGACTCATTCGCAATGCAGCGGTTGAGACATCGCGTGATGCTTACTTCTTGAGAGCGAAAAGGAATCCTCCCAGGACTTTCCGAAAGCCATCCGCGTCCTCGGCCATCATGAAGTGTCCCGTCTCGAATGTCACCAGGCGGGACCCGGCAATTTGTGCCTGGATGCCCGCTGCGATGGCGGGCGTCGCTACATCGTCCTTGGCTCCGACCATGATGAGCGTCGGCGCGGTGATTGCGGAGAGTTGCCCATGTTTGTTGAAGAGGGACATGGAGGTCAGGGCCTCACGAAGGACCGAGGCATTCCAAGTGGGAATACGGTCGAGGAGCGGCTGATAGAGCTGTGGGTTTGTGCCGGCAGGAAAACTTTCCAATAAAATCTTCTTGGACACCTCGTCGTTGGTGCGCGGGTTGCCGATCGAGGGCAGGTCGCGATCGAGAATCATCGCGCCATCGGTGGTCGAGACCAGCACGAGGGCTTTTACTCGATCGGGATGTTCCAGGGCCAGTTGCTGGAGGATCATGCCGCCCATCGAGACCCCGACCCAGACGGGTTTCTCGATTTTCAGCCGATCCGCCAGTGCGATCAGGTCCTTCACAAATTGCGAAATATTGGAACCGGTGGGGGTCTTCTCCGAATCGCCATAACCGCGGAGATCCACCGCAATGCCGCGGTGGGCAGGGGAATAGGCGGCTAGGTATTTTGGGAAAATGTTGCTGGTGGTGACGACGCCATGGACGTAGATCACCGGGTCGCCGGTCCCAGCTTCGAGAATGCTCAACGTCACGCCATTCAGTGACAGAGTGCGACGGATCGGTTGGACGATCGCCTGGCTGGCTGAAGAAAGGCCGTTCACTGCTTGGCCGGACGGAGGAGCCATCGAGGTTTCGGCACAGCCGGTGAAGAGGAGGAGCGTTCCCAGTACGAAGTATCTCTGTCGGGTCATGGCGTGCTCCATATATAGTCTTGTTAGGCTTCTGTTTTTCCGACTTCCTCCCGCAACTGAAACTTGAGAGAGGCATATTCTTTCATGCAGTAGGCGAGCAGCCGTTCAGAGCCGAAGAGCATGACCATCCGACCATCCTTGTCCACGAGGCGGCGCGTGTCCTGCGGCCAATAGATGCGGGCAATCACATCCGGATTGCCCGTCACCCAGCGGGCCAGGACAAAGGGCATCCGTTCGACGGTCGTTTTGACTCCATATTCGCTGTCGAGACGTGAGGCGACCACATCGAACTGGAGTTCGCCCACTGCGGCCAGAACCGGTTCGCGCCGCACATGGTCCGGGGAATAGAATACCTGCATAACCCCTTCCTCTTCGAGCTGCTGGAGTCCCTTCTGGAACTGCTTCTGCTTCGTGAGGTCCTGGCTTCGGAGCACGCCGAAACATTCAGGGGGGAAAAGCGGAATCGCATCGAAGGAGCGGGGATTGCCGGAGCAGAGCGTATCGCCGATGGCAAAGAGACCAGGGTTCACGAATCCTACGACATCGCCCGGATAGGCTTCTTCGATCGTTTCCCGGTCCCGCCCGAAGAGCCGGTGCGGTCGCGTCATCCGGATCTTCCGGTCCAACCGCGCATGATGGACCATCATGTCCTTTTCGAACCGGCCAGACACGATACGGAGAAACGCCATTCTGTCGCGATGTTGCGGGTCCATATTCGCCTGAATCTTGAATACGAATCCGGAGAACTTCTCGTCTGTCGGCTGCACCAGTCCCTCCGAACTCATGCGGGGCCCAGGAGGAGGTGCGAGCTGAAGAAATCCGTTCAGAAAGGGCTCAACGCCGAAGTTGGTGAGAGCGCTTCCGAAGAAAACAGGCGTGAGTTGGCCGGCGAGAAATCGGTCGCGATCGAACTTTGTCCCGGCGCCGGTCAGTAGGGCGATCTCTTCCTGCAGCGGACCATAGGCCTCTCCAAGCGTGTCGGCCAGGCTCGGGTGGGGAAAGGTCTCCACCCGCATCGGCGCCCGTTTCTGATTATGGAGGGTCCGCTGGAAGAAGAGGACCTGGGGATCTTGCAGGTCGTAGAGCCCCAGAAACCCGGATCCTTCTCCGATGGGCCAATTGAAGGGCACCGCCGTCATGTTCAGGGTCTGCTCGATCTCTTCGAGCAGTTCGAAGGGATGTCGTCCTGGCAGATCCATCTTATTGATGAAGGTCATGATCGGGATATTGCGTTTCCGGCAGACGGCGAAGAGTTTCTTGGTCTGGGGTTCGATGCCCTTGGCGCAGTCCAGGACCATGACCGCGCTGTCCACGGCCATGAGGGTGCGGTAGGTGTCTTCGCTGAAGTCCTGGTGGCCCGGCGTGTCGAGCAGGTTCACCCGCACGCCTTGATAGTCGAACTGCAACGCAGTGGAGGTGATGGAGATGCCGCGCGCCTGCTCCAGCTCCATCCAGTCGGACTTTGACGCCCGTTGATTGGACCGCGCATGGACCGCCCCGGCCAAATGGACGGCGCCGGCATAGAGGAGGAGCTTTTCAGTCAGCGTGGTTTTTCCTGCGTCCGGGTGCGAAATAATGGCAAAGGTGCGTCGCCTGGCGACTTCTCGGGCCAACTCATCGGACGATGACTTTTCGATCGGCAAAGACATAGGGGTTCCTTTTTCTATACGAGCCACCGGATGGGGTGCTAGGGAATGTTTTAGCATCTGGCAGAGCAGAAAACTACGGGTAGCCTGGTCGTCCTCCTGCTCGCGGAACGCGCACGATAAGTAAGAATGTGCTCGTTCGACGCGCGCAGTGAAGGACAGTCCGGCCACTCCCTATTGAGGCAAGGGTAGAAGTGGGGAAGGCCTGGAACGGGCAAGCCGTTGGGGGTGGTCTCTGTGCTCGCGCAACGCGCGGTCGCGGACTCCCCTCGTTGGACGCGCGCAATGGATACCCCCCCCAACGGTTCGTCTGCTTTATGGTGAGGGTTGAGGCTTTGAGTTCCCCTCCTGGCGAGTTGACGCCATCCGCGGAACGACGTAGCCTGTCGCTGACCCTTGATCCAGAGGTCGACTAATACACTGAACGATGAAGCTAGGGGATCTTTGGCTTTTCTCCGAACTCCCATTCCTTGTCCTCCTGGAAAATGAGCCATGTGGTTTTAGGTATTCCGTGAGAGAGCCACTAGAGAGAATTGAATCATCTCTATATTTCGGCGAGAGTGGTTGTAGTGGCGCTTATTGGTAGCGTCATAAGGTGCATGAATGATGGACTTGAGATGAAAATTCCAAAGACGGCTCTTGGACGAAATGTTTGGAGGTTGCGTTCATGGTGGGAATGGTCTGAAGAAGAATTGGCTTCGCGCGCGGGAGTCAAGATTTCTCTTGTGAAAGGTATTGAGCGGAGGGCTAACGATCCTCGACTGAGCGAATTAACGGCCATTGCAAAAGCGATGAAAATAGATGTGATTGCTTTGATGTCGCCTTTAGGTGAACTCATTTCTTGCAGTAAGAGCGAAAAGGAACGGTTGTTTCGTAAGGTCAGAAAAGCTGACCGGTTGGATTGTTGGGAGTGGACGGGGGCTCTCAATTACAAATCCGGCAAGAATGCATATGGGCAAATTCGTATGACCGGAGGAGTGCTCATCTATGTTCACCGACTGTCCTACGCTATTGTGGCACCTCTTCCCAAGCGGTGGACCATTGATCACAAGTGTCGCAACAGACTTTGTGTCAATCCTGCTCATCTTAAGGCTACGCCATTCGGTGGAAATATCGCTGAACGCGATAGCCGGAGACAGGACGACTTTCGGAATGGCGGTGCGAAAATAAATAGGTTGTGAGCCTTTGTTTTACGGTCTGGCGTGCGGGGCCAGTGCTGTAACCGTTTCGGAAATCCCCTCGAGTTGAGCCTGCCGGAAGATGACCACTTCATCCTTCTCCTGCAGAAGAAGCTCGTCTCTCGTGCTCGTGGGGGAGCTGATAGCGAATGGGGGAGGGAAAAGGTGTCAGGAACCAATACCTGAGTTAATTCGGTTGCAGGTGCATAACCGGTTCCGAAATTTCCGCGAGTTGAACCTACCGGGAAGCTGACCGTTCCATTCTGTTTCCTCCAAACATCGATTGCCGTCACGATGCGCCGTCGTGTCGCAGGAAACGAAGCTTGGCGAAGCGTTAAGGGGATAGGCTTGTAGGCTTTTCCACTTTTCCCTCTAGGGTGGCCTGGTTTACTCCCTGACTGCGCGCATCGAACGACGTGCATGCTCCATCCAAGCTTGCTCGGTCTCTCTTTTAGGGATGGGGGCTGATTGATCTTCCACTGCGCGCGTCCAACGAGGGCCTTCTGAGGCCGCGCGTTGCGCGAGCACTGAAGATCATCAGCCTCCATCCCCTTCGCGTTGCGTATGCAAGGGGAGTCATCAGGCCGCCCCTCTCCTTCTCCACTCCGAGCCATACGCTATAGGCCATCAGCCATATGCTCTTTTCTTCAGACGCGAGGCGCTGGAGCTGAGGTCTCTGCCACGTTCAATCTTGACAGCCATACGGTGGAGTGGCATCCTGTTGTTGAAATAATCAACAATAGGAGCCCCGCTATGGCCACTGTGAACTTCAGCGTGCCGCTCGATGTCAAGGAAGCGTTTGACAAGGCCTTTCGTCGTCAGAATAAAAGCGCAGTGTTGACGGAGCTGATGCGGCAGGCGGTGGAGGAACGGCAGCGGCGTCATCGGCGTGCCAAGGCCGTGGAGAAGTTATTGGCGTTGCGGAAGGGGTCGCGACCTGTCACCGAAAAAGATGTTCGAACGGCCAGGAGGGCTGGAAGGCCGTGACGACGGTGGTGCTCGATGCGAGCGTCGTCGTGAAGTGGATCTTTGCAGATCGTGCCGAGGAATCGCATTCCCTCCAAGCCCTTCAAATTCTGCAGCTCATCAAGGAATCGCGTATCTCGGTTGTTCAGCCGCCACACTGGCTTGTCGAAGTGGCTGCAGTCACGGTGCGGTTGGATCCTCAACGCGCCCGTCAGGCGGTCTCGCTCCTGCATGCCCTTGAGTTTCCCGTCTCTGCCAGTATCGAGGTCTATCGAACGGCCTGCGAGCTGTCGGCCTCACTGAATCAGCATCTGTTCGACGCCTTGTATCACGCGGTGGCTCTCAGCGAGCCTGGAGCCGTATTGGTGACGGCCGATGAACAGTATTATCGGAAAGCGTACAAGGCTGGAGGGATTGTGAGATTGAGAGAGTATAGCTTGGCATCCCTTGAGTGAAAGCGTTTGCCCTGACATGAATGGGGCTCTCACGAGAAGTATGGGAGGGTGGACTAGATGGTCTCCTATGCTCGTGGAACCGCGCGTTGCGCGAGCAAGGGGAATAATCAGGCAGCCCCTCTCCCTCCGCTCCGAGCCATACGCCATTAGCCATATGCTCTTTTCTTCTTGTGACTGCTAGCTGTAGGTCTGGTCGTCTCGCTTGGCGAGTTTGAGGAGCACGACTTTTTTGCGCTGGTCGTCGATATCGTACAGGACTCGGCAGGGACCGACTCGCAGCCGATACTCGGCGGTGAAGCGTGCCACGATGAGTTCTCCGATCAGCTTCTTGGTCCGCTTGCCCTGAGGGCGTGGGTTGGTTTTGAGGGATCTGACGGCGGCGACTAGAAGCCCATTTTTTTGAAGAGCCTCTCCGCAGGGACTTCTTTCCCTTGCGTATACTCGGTTCGTGCTCGTTCGATTTCCGCGAGTAGCTTCTTGTCCTTTAACTCGTTGAGGGTGTCGACCAAGTTCAGCATGTCTTCGTAGGGAACGAGGAACGACACGGGTTTGCCGTGAGAGAGGACCATCGTGGGGGATTTCGAGCGGATCAGTTTCGATAATTGCGCTTGGGCGTCACGTACGTTGACCGGCTTTGCTTTTCGCACCAGGTTTGTCGTGCTCATGTCATGCCTCCAATTGTATGGCACTTTTAGCAGGATGCTGAAAAAGTCCGCCAGCGGCGTTCTCGCTTCACGAAGAGGCTCAACGTACCAACTAGTACGCCTCGCCTCTTCGCTCGCTGCGGCCTTGCTGGACGGCCTTTTTGAGCATCCTGTGGTTGTTCGGGCTGCGGTGCCACTCGGAGTATTGTGGCCGTTTTTTTCGCATGCACCGAATTTTCCCGCAGCCTGTTAGAGATTGGCAGATTCCATCATGCCCGGCAAGGTTGACGTTGCATGCGGGTACAGAGTGGTCGCATGCTCATGCTTGTATGTTTTCATAGGTTGAGTCTGCCGGGAAGCTGCCCGCTATATTCGTATTCCCACTGCACATCGATCTTCTTCGCAGGGATGGCAGGGCCTTGAGCACGGCTTGTTAGGGAACGAGGGTGGTCAAGGTCTCAAGGCCTGTGCGGGTTGTCTTTCTAATTCCTGTTAGGTAAGACAGTATTGGCACTGTCGTGGAGTGTCGTGTTTCAAGGACATGATGGGAGGGGAGACATGGATCACGGTTTGATCGCACATCTTGGGCCGCTTGCGGCGTTGGCTGGAATGTGGGAGGGGCAGAAGGGGGAGGATGTGGCGCCTTCGGACGATCGCGGGACTGAGCGCAATCAGTTCCGTGAACGGATGACCTTCGAGCCTATGGGCCCGGTCCGCAATCACGAACAAACGCTCTATGGGTTACGCTATGCCACGACGGTGTGGCGTCTCGGGGAGACGGAGCCCTTTCACGAGGAACTGGGCTACTGGCTCTGGGATGCCCAGGCCAAGCAAGTGCTCCGCTGTTTCATTGTGCCCCGCGGGGTCACGGTGATTGCCGGTGGGACGGTCGAACCGTCGGCCAAATCCTTCTCTCTTGCGGCGGACGTGTCGTCGCACACCTACGGCATATGCTCGAATCAATTTTTAGACAAGGCATTCAAGACGGTGCGATATGAACTGACCGTCACGGTGCTGGATGCCGATCGGTTTCGGTATGAGGAGGATACACAACTCCAGATTCCTGGCCAAGCAAAGCTGTTCCATCACACGGATCAGAACACCCTCTCACGTGTCAAGTCATGAGTGGATGGTAGAGAGATATAAGGTGGCAGGAACCAATGCCTGAGTTAATTCGGTTGCAGGGGCATAACCAGTTCTGAAATCTCCTCGAGTTGAGCTTGCCGGACGCCGATCGCCGGATTCTCCATTCACTTATCGCGATTACTGCCTTTCAAGGGTGGCTGAGCCCTGAGCGTAATTCGCCGGAGGAATGGGGTGCCCATCGAGACTGTGCCGGGAAGGAAGGCGGAAACTGACTGAGTCCGCGAAGGAATTTCCGAAGGTTTCCGCCCGGCACAGTCCGAACGGGCCGTTCCGGAGGCGTTGAAGCGAAGGGCTCTGCTACCCCGTGTATTTCCAGTGCGGACGTCTTCCTCTCCTCTGTGCCTGTACTCGTTACCCTTCGAAGTTACAAGTTTATTGGTTAGCAGACCTAGGGCGACTCCATTACATCGTTGTTTGTGCATCCAGGTGTTGGCATCGGCCTTGCTCATGCTCTGTATGTAGCGGAGTCCATACCTATTGGCATTGAAGGCGTGATGCGATGAACATTCTCTGTGCATGGTGCGAAGAGGAAGGAAAACAGGCGCTCATCGGTGTGACCGGATCCGATCCCTGTGCGATGGCCACACATGGCATTTGTCGGCAGCACGAAATGGCGCTTTTGAAGCAGATTGCCGCTCTCGCTCGCAAGCTGAAACGGAATGATCGTGAGCCTCTGTTGTACGGTAGGGCGCGTGGGGGCGGGGCCGTTCCCACCGCAGTCCATTCCCGCAAGTTGAACCTGCCGGCACGCTGACTGCTATCGTCTGTCCCCCTCAATACCGATTGTCAGCAGGCTGCGTCGATCACGGAGCAGCTTGTGATCCAGGTTCTTGTTGCAGCGGGCCCCCCTGTAATACCTGCTGTACTGCTTCCAGCAATTCCGCCAGCTCGATGGGTTTCTTCATTGTGCGATGTGCACCCAGGAGTTTGGCCACTTCGAGAAGGTTGAGATTGCCCACGCCGCCAGTCAGAGCGATGATCTTGACGTGGGGCGATTCACGCCGCAATGTCATGGTGACTTCCAATCCGTCACTGTCCGGCATGAGCAGGTCTGTGATCACGAGCGCAACGGGATTTTGCCGAAACTGCCGAAGTCCTTCACGCCCATTGGCCGCATCCATGACGCAATATCCTGCTTCTTCCAGCACCCGGCGGAGGAGAGCGCGGATCTGGTCGTTGTCGTCAATGAGGAGGATGGAGCGAGGCGGCACTATGATGCCTTCCTGTCCGCAGCCAAGACCATGTCAGTATCGTTCCAACGGGATACGATATTGAGGCGATCGCGAATGCGTTGCACCTCGTCGATCATGCGAGTCTGCGCCACGAGCTTCCCTCTGATTACCTTGCAACCTATCACGGGTAGATCTTGGGGCAACCTGGGCATTCAGCCAGGGCCGTACTAGGTCATGTTAGGCATTACGTAGGACTTGCACTGTCAGTTGAATATTTCGCTGGAAGGCAATTCGAAGGCAAGGGGGGCGATCTTCTTCGCAAGGAAGGCGTAGCCCTGAGCGTCACGAGTGGGAGCGAAGGAATCGATGGGGTGGCGCTACGAAGCCACAGAATCCGAGAGGCTTTCCAATTGTTGCCTGATGAGGGTCATCATCCTTTCGTGGCTGAACGGCTTGAGGAGAAAGGGCACATCACTCAGGTCGATACCATTGTTGGCAAGTGAGGCTTTGGAATTGGTCGACATCATGATCGTACGGAGTCTTTTGCGTGTAGCCGTGAGACTTTTGACGAGGGTGTGGCCGTTCACCCGGGAAGAGTCTCCTTTTTCCGTTTTTAATCGAAAGGCTGGTGGCTGTAAGAGCACATCGACTAACGCCACGTGAATATCCCCTACATGTGTCGCACAGATTGCCATGGCTTCCGTACTGCCCGCAGCCTGTAAGACGTTGAACCCATCTCGTGCCAGCAATGTGTTGCAGAGGTGAAGCATGGCAGGATCGTCGTCGACGAGCAGGATCGTGTATCGACCTGCCTGAGGATTGAGCGGTGCGTGCGGTATCGACGTGGCCTCGTCCTCGAGGGTGTCCATGGTCAATTCATTGAGGCGCAGTTGATCGTTGTGAGGCAACTGAATGAATTCCACGCCGAACGAGGTGGCATTGGTCCAGCGCACTCGCGCCAGGGCCACATTCACCGGTTGAGCAGCATCGGGCAGGTAAATGCGCAGGGTTAGGTAGGCGCCAGGGGAGAGGTTCTGGGTACTCTCTACGCTACAGCCCGTGACATTCAGGTCAGTGGAATGGCCTTCGCCGTTCATTTCATGGCCGGAGGCTCCTCCTTCGAACTCGACCCGGACACGGAGAAGCACGCGGGCCTTCCGAGATTGTATTTTTGGGGAGTCCATCGTCTGGGATTCAAGATCCTTTTCGGTCGGGACACATCGAGTGTGTGACGTCTAGCAATAATGGGTACATACAGTTACGTCATGCCACGTTATCTAATCGGTACGGTCTGTGAAAAGCTAAAGGCGCCAAGTACGTATAGTACGGATCGCACTGGGCACCGTCGGCCTCAGTCTTTATGTTCGCCGTATTATGGAGCTGAGGTGGGGGAAATCCAAGGGAAACGTAAGATATTGCAGTCTCAGCCATGCACTCGAGAGACAGAGGCAGTGGAATGATAGTCGAGGGGGCAGAGGGCATACGCCCCCTGCCCCCTCAGAGATAGATCCAATGACAATTGTTCAGTATGCAGATTCTTGCATCGAACCGCGGACGCACCAGAGGTAGTTACCTGTGGATTTACTGCTGAGGCCTACGAGGCCATCCTGGAAGTTTATGGCAAACTTGGTAGTAGAGCTCTCCGCATTCGACGTCGCCGACCAGTAGGGACCCAGGTGGACGCCTGTAAATACGCCTGGGACGAAGGGTGGCGGCAACGACGGGTCAATCAAGCTTGCCAACTCCACCACCGAGGGGAGCCGCCACCCTCTTGTGCCCCCGACGTTCTTGTCGACACATTGGAGGCGGGCATCGCTCCAGGTGGGCCCTGGCGTGAGCATGGCCGGCGATTGCTCCCAGACCAGTCCGGTATTATTGTCCCTTACCGCTGCGCTTCCAAAGTCCGTCAAGACGGTAAAACGCGACGCGGATGGATTGTGAGTGTCCCACCGCATCGTATGATTGCCAGCTCCGCCTCCGCCACTACTGTTGAGCTTTGTCAGGATCTCGTTAAGCTTAGCCAGTATTTGTTTAAAGGGGTTCTGGTAGCTGTGAGCTTCAGCAGGTGTGGCTCCCTCGCCGTAATTCGACAGGACAAGGCCTCCGATGAGAATCACCGCTCCAAACCCACTCAACCATCTACTTGCTCTAGGTTGCATCATGATGTTCATCCTCCTTGGTGATCTTGCGGTTGCACCGACTGACTGACTCTAGGCCTACTGTCTCTCGTGAAGTGTTTGATCTCTTCCTACTTCTCTGTCCATCTGTTCCCGTACCACTCTATCCCGCCTTACTTCTCCGCTTCGGACTCGCCCTGCTGTTCGGCTTCCCAGTTCTGTTCGATGATCGCCATCGCTTTCGTCCGCACGCCGTCGTCTTCGTCGTCCAGCGCCACAATCAACGGTTCCAGAGGTGCCTGGGATCCCTGCTGTGCCAACTTGTCCAGAGCAAGGAGTCGCACGGAGGTGTCTGGATCTTCCAGTGCCTGCCCGATCCAGGCGGGCATGATCAGTTGTTCAGGCTGTGGAGGCTCTTCTTGCGCTGCCGATGCTGGCGCGAGGATCGACGTGGGAGGCGCGTGGAGAGCCACGGAGATGGGCTTTGGAGGTGGTTGCACGATCGGTTGCGGCTGAGACCATATGCTTACGTTAGCGTGGGGCGCTTGATTCGTGGTGTGCTCAGATGCAGCCGGCCCGCAACTCCATAGCCCAGTGATGAGCAGCGGGCTCAGGATCCATGCCAGATGTGGACGTGGCACGAGTGAACATGGTGGCGATAGATGCCTGCTCCTGGTCATTCCTCGGTCCACGATCATTGCGCCCTTCATCGTTCTCCTCCAGACTGTTCGGCCGTTCTCGTTACGAACCGCCTGATGTCGCAATCGCCGTGCCATCGTGCAAGGATTCGTTCTCTTTAATACCCACGACAATCCAGGGGCTTAACGTTTGGGTGCCATAAATTGTCTGGCGATTGTCCCTGTCTGACCGGTCCTGTGCCGGAAATTGGAGGTGACGTTGCCAAAGAAGTACGCTCCTATTGCTGGTAAAGCAGGAAGCTAGGATGCGTACAATCTCCTAAATCAATAAACTAATGCTAGTTTGAGTAAAGTGTCTGGAGTCATTATTTGCGGCAGGCGGGGCAGGTTCCGTAAATATCATCAAGGGATCTGTGCGTGGTAGATCGGGCGGGAAGTTAGGCGGATACGTGCTGCCTCCAAGTTGTATCGCTCCATGAGCATGATGCAGAATCAAGTTCGCCAGCAGAAGACATTCGTCGATCGTCTCTTGCAAGTGAAGAAAATATGGCCTGCGAATGAGTGTCAGGCGATGACGCGCGGCCTGCGGAGTGATGGTGAAGAGAACGGGGTCTGGCGTTATTGTGTTACGTGGTCGATTGCGTGTCTGGGCCTGAGGACATCTGGTCATTTGATTCATTGGTTCTGTAGAATAGTTTGAACCTGAGGGAAATTATGATTCACACAGCGATGAATTTGGGCGATCATCGGCATTGTACCGCGTTGTCGAGCTGCTTCAGAGGCAAGCTCTGCGATCAACTGATGAATCGGCCTGGACGGCCTGTGGCGAAGGGGCATCCGGTCTATGGACTAGGCGATCCAGCGCAAAGTGTGTTCTTCCTTCGGCAGGGCTTAGTGAAGCTCACATCTATGACCGAGGATGGGCGCGAATCGATCTTGCGCTTACATCAGGCGGGCGATGTCTTTGGCGACCTCTGCCATTGCACCGGCGAGCGGCGTGAACAGGCGGTCGCCATGGAAGATTGCGACATTGTCGAGTTGAACTTCGACGAGTTTATTACCCATCTCCAGGGTAATCGCCAGGCGTTTCTGCTGTTTCTTTCCAACGTGGCGCAACAACTCTCCTCCGCCTACGAGCAGATCCAAACCCTCTCGTTCAGCAGCACCATGGAGCGGCTGGTTCGGACCTTGACCAGGTTGGCCGATGAATTCGGTGTCCCGGAAGGCGAGTGGATCAAGTTGACCCATTATTTTCGCCAGGATGACCTTGCCCAGATGATCGGTGCGCGCCGTGAAGTGGTCTCGACCCTGCTGAATCAATTGCGTGAAGAGGGACTCATCACCTATGCGCGCAAGGATGGATTGCTGTTACGCCGGGCCGGCCTCGACGGTTACCTGCTATCCACCGAAAAATCCTCTGCCAGTCTGAAATAATCCGGTCGCCAGATTTTTTCTCCCCACTGTTATCCCGCTAACTGACAGCTCCGCTCCCGTTCCCTATTCTTACCCATCGTTGCTACGGTCGGTTGTGACTGACCGAATCGGTTCATCCTGTTCGGAGGAGGTGGTCGATGCGGTAGTGGCGCCGGTTCCCTGTGTTGTCATCTGAGTGAATGGTATTGGAGTTAATTCTGAACAAAGGAGTCTGTGTCATGCGTCATACATTTCGTGCCTTGCCGCTCTTCGTCCTGCTGTTGTCCCCGATTGCCTGTGCACACAGTGCCGATTCGCCTGTGACCGCTGCACCCAAGGCGGCTCAGGCCAGCCCTGTCAAAGTAGCAGAAACCAAGATGGTCCTTCGCGACCTCTGGTTGGGCCATGTCCTCTCGATCCGTAATGTCGCAGTGGCGACGATGGATAAAAATCCGTCTGCGCGCGAGTCGGCCGAGAAAGGCGTCGTGGCGAATGCGCAACAGATTGCCGGCTCCATCGAGCCATTTTATGGCAAACCAGCGTCCGATAAGCTGTTCGCCCTGTTGGCGGAACATTATGGCGCCATCCGCGATCATTTAGATGCAACCGTCGCCGGCAACGCCGGTCAGCAAGAAGCGGCGGTGAAACATCTCACAGCCAATGCCGCGGAGATCTCGACGTTCTTGAGTGGCGCCAATCCGAACTGGCCGAAGGATGCCGTCATGGGTCTGCTGACGGCACATGCCGCGCACCACATCCAGCAGTTCCAGCAGTTGAAGGAAGGCGATTACCAGCATGAGCGTGACACCTGGACGGGGATGAAGTCACATATTTATGTAGTGGCCGATACCCTGACCAGCGGATTGGCCGCGCAGTTTCCGAACAAGTTCTAGCCGGTGATCGAGGGGCTGTTCTCATTCCGATCTTAATCGGAGGCCGGGCGTTGCTGGCCGGGTGGCGGAGTTACCGCGCCCGGCTGGCGAGGTCTGCCGTTTCTTTTCCGAGTGTGGGATGGGGCTGTCAGCGTTGATGGAAGTCCTGTTTACGCATCGCGTACAGTTCAAGATCGACATATTCTCCAAAGCGCCTGTAATGTTCCCGCATCCTGCCTTCGTACGTCATGCCGACTTTCTGAAGCACCCGGCCTGATGCTGGGTTGCTCAGAAAGTGTGGGGCATAGATCCGGTGCAGCGCTCGCTGGCTGAATCCATACGCGAGCACCGCCTGTACCGCTTCCGTGGCATATCCGTGATTCCAATAGGGCAGGCCAAGCCAATAACTCATGCGTGCATGCTGGTGCTCGGCAACGATGGCCAATCCGATCGACCCGATCAGGATCTCCTGCGTGAGGAGCACGATCGCAAAGTTGACGAATGTATTGGCGTCGAATTCCTCCTGCTGGTTCGCGATCCATTGCTCGGCGGTGCCGGCCGGATAGGGATGGGGGAGGAACGTGCCGGCCGCGACCTCTTTCACTCCGGCCAGCCGTTGCACCTCGGGCGCATCGCTCAAGTGAAATTGTCTGAGCAATAGCCGTTCGGTTCTGAGGGTAGGGAAGGCAGCCATGGTCGTGATGAAACCACAGACGAGGTAGGCCTGACAATCATGTCTGTCAAATCCCCTGTAAGGAGCTGATGGCAGTTGATCGGGCTCCTGACAACACGTAGACTACCGCGATTTTCAGGGGTACATCTTCTTGCTCTATGACTGACCAGACGAACAACCAATCACAGTATCAGGGCCCAGCGTTCTTTTCCTACGGATTCAGGCCGTTCTTTCTGAGTGCGGCGCTGTTTGCCGGACTGGCGGTCCCGGCTTGGATCGTCATTCTTATGGGAGTTCCTGATCCGGAGCTCCTCTCTGCTGTGCGGGACTGGCACGTGCATGAGATGGTCTTTGGTTTTCTCCCTGCAGTGATCACAGGCTTCTTGCTCACGGCCATTCCCAACTGGACCGACCGTACGCCGATCAGAGGGAACGAACTGCTGTCGTTGTGGGCCTTGTGGTTGGCCGGACGGGTGGTGATGGCCGTTCCGTTTCTTTCGCCGCTCTTGTCCTCGATCATTGATGGTGCGTTCCTGGTCGTCGTGGCGGGACTCGCCTGGCGAGAGATCATCGCAGGGAAGAGTTGGTCTCAAGCACCGATCGGAGTTCTCGTCAGCCTCTATGCCTGCGCCAACGTCTTGTTTCATGTCTGGACGTTGAGCAGCGCCGAAACGGATCCTGCAGAGCGAATGGGCCTTGCCCTGGTCCTGGTACTGCTGTCGCTCATCGGTGGGCGCGTCACCCCAAATTTCACTCGCGACTTTCTTGTCGAGCAGGGTTGGGTCGAACAACCTGCGCCCTTCTCGCGTTTCGATGGACTGTCGGTTGTGCTCGTAGGCATTGCTGCTCTGTTCTGGATTGTTCAGCCGCAGGCCCTGGTGACAGGCTGGTTGTGGGTGGCAGCCGGGTTGCTCAATCTGGTTCGCCTGTTACGCTGGTACGGGTGGCTGACCTGGCGCGAGCCCTTGGTGCTGACCCTACATGTGGGATTTGGGTGGGTGGTGGTGGCGTTGTTGGTGATGGGAGGCGCCATGCTTGGTGTAGGCTTACCAAGAACAGATGCGATACATGCGCTCACGACCGGCGCCGTAGGTGCGATGACCCTGGCAGTGATGACTCGCGCCAGCCTGGGCCATACGGGACGCCCTAAACATGCGGGGCCCCTGACGGTCTGCATCTACCTTTTGGTCAACGTCGGTGCGCTGTTGCGGGTCTTCGGGCCTTCTCTCGACTCTTCCCACCTTGTGTTTGGACTCGCCGCGATGAGTTGGAGCAGCGCCTATCTGCTCTTTGCCCTTATCTATGGTCCGTTCCTTCTCCGCCCAAGCCTCGACGATTGACCGACGATCTCAACATTTTGCGAACACACATTGAGGATTGGGAGACCTATGTCACAGATAGATTTTACGGAAAAATTGGCTGAGGGGTTTGGGGCCTACAATACAAAGGTCGGCCAATGGTGGGTGGATCAGGCGCGCAATGCGGCGCATGCAGCCGCATATACGAATATTGCGAAGCAGGTAGCCACGTGCGCAAAAAAAGAGAGCGGTCTGATCATCGATTATGGATGTGGCACCGGCCTCCTAATCAAACAGCTCGTCGGTCTCCTCCCGGCCTGGGACTTTCTCGGCATCGATGGATCAAAATTGATGTTGCGTGAGGCTGAGGCTTGGGCTCGTGCTACACGAAAGGGCCGCCCCGCACCTATCGATTTTCGCCGCGCACAGTTGCCGGACTTCTCCGTGACTCAACCAAAAGCCGACATCGTTGTCTTCACTTTTCCCAATATCGTGGCAGTGCCCAGCGAGCGTCGTCAGTTTGAAACGCGCTTTCCGAAAGATCGGGCCCTCGCGGGGCTGTTAGCGATGAAACAGGAAGGGGAGGTGGAGGATGTCGAGAATCTCTACGATTCCCTGTTCATGAGCCGCGTGGTGTCGAGAAATCTGCGCCTCCTGCTGCGAAAGGGAGGCCTCTGTGTGCGGGTGGACTATAGTCAAGCGGGGAGGCGGGATTTGAAGCGCTTCGACCAGTTGTCGACCAAGTTCGAGGAAGGGTCGCTGAACGCGAAACAGTCCCATGTGCAGCCGCAGAAGTTTTTCAGATTACTCTCGTCGGTCTATTATCCGTCGGCGGTCATTCTGGATGTGTATGAGCAGACCAAGGATCCAGACTATCTTGAGGGCGGTTATCTGGTCAGTATCTTGAAAGCGTTGTAGCGAGAGGCCTTCATCTGCTCCATCGTACCGGATGTATCGGTTCCGGCTGACAATCGGTTGACAGGACAGTTGCAAGACAGTAGCCTGGCTAAACGTTCTCCTTTTCATTCACGCTGAAGGGTTGTCGTATGATTGAGCCGAGTGCCAGCGAGCTGATACGGAAACTGCATGAGCGCCCACAGATGCCGTTGGCTGACTGGTTGCAAGCCCCTGCTCATGTCCATTACAAAGCCTTTCGCATGACCGATCCCCCGGTGCAGCGGCCTGCGAGCCGTGCCGAGTTCACCTCTCTCCTGGAGGCCTTTGCGGTCTCCGAGGATGCGATGGTCCTGCATGACACCTTCGGGTATGGCGTGAAGACCGCGACGTCAGGCGATCGGCTCATTGTGATCTGGCAGGCCCACACCGAATATTATAGTTATCAAATCTGGCATATTCCTTCTCCCCTGGCTGCGAGGATCTCGTTCGGGCCTATGACCTTTCCCGACTATCGGTTTCCGATTACGCCGCTCGGTGCGGAAGTCTGCCGTCTGGATATCGTGCTCATGGCTGAAACATTGCCCAGCAGCGAGGCGTTGCGCCCGCTATTTCCCGGCCCGGTCCTCTATGGCAGCCGGATTCTCGATGAGGAAACTGCGCTGGTGACCAGTTTCACGCCGGACGAATATGGGCGGGAACATTATTGGGTCAGTGTCGGGGCAGCAAGGGCGACCAAGTCTCATCTCAAAGATATCGTCGATGCGATTGTCAGGATCGAAACCTATTATCACTTGCTGCTCATGCAAAAGCCCTTGAGCTCGGCAGCCATCGATCAGACGCATAAGTTCGAACAGGTGCATTTGAAGCAACGGGAAATCATCACTGAACATATCGGCCATGCCGACTCCCTGACGCTCCAGCGGTGGCTCAATGCGCTGACGAAAGATTTATTGAAGACCACCAGGTTGTCCGGCAAGTTGCACTTCGAATTATCCGCCTCTGTGCCCTACGATAAGATTGTCCACCGGACGTTGGCGTCGCTCGACGAACGCCTCCTTCCCTCGTACCGCCCGATGTCCGACTATGTACTGAGTGGGGTGACCGGTGTGGCAGAGGGGTATCAGCAACTCCTGAAGCGGATCGACACTCTGCGCAGCGGGTTTGAGGGCATTATTTCCATCATTCGAGCCCGCGTCGATCTCATGCTCCAAGCCCAGAATTTGACCCTCTTGGTGAGCGTCGACAAGACCACGAAGAGCCAGGCGATCCTCCAGCATACCGTGGAAGGCTTGTCGGTCATTGTGATCGCCTATTACCTCAGCGGGCTGATCGGCTATATCTTCAAGGGACTGCAAGAGATGGGGTGGCTCCGCAATGCGCATATTGCCTCAGCCTTGTTCGTGCCCCTCGCGATCGGGCTCGCCTTTTTGATCACGACACTCAGCCGAAAACACCTCCATAAGAAACTCTCGGGCGAACCCACAACTCCAACAGTCGAGAAGCCTCAGGCCTGAATACCAGAACAGAACATACGGGCTTGCTCACCGTCAGGTAACCGCGCCGTTTATGCTGGTCCCGGACAAGGGCCTTGCATCGTTCATCGAGGAGAAGTTCTGTATGGAACAGTTGTTCGTCACCGCCTCGTTGTGGCTCACGCTCGCCGTCTTGTCTGCTCTGGTCGCCTACCACATCCGTATTTCCATCGCATTGGTCGAAATTTGTGTGGGGGTTGTCATTGCCGCTGTGCTTGCATGGTGTGGCTCTGCCGATCTCCTCGGCGCCAATCAGGAATGGGTCCGCTTTCTGGCAGCCACAGGAGCGGTCTTTCTCACGTTTCTCGCAGGGGCAGAGCTCGATCCCGATGTCCTCCGCGCGAAACTCACAGAGGTCACGGTGGTTGGGATGGTCAGCTTTGCCGCGCCATTTCTCGGCTGCGCTGCCGTGGCCTACTACCTTCTCGGGTGGAGTGCCCAGGCGAGCTGGCTCTGCGGCGTGGCGCTGTCGACGACGTCTATGGCCGTCGTCTATGCCGTCATGCTGGACACCGGACTCAATAAGACCGATTTCGGGAAAGGGGTTTTGGGTGCCTGTTTCATCACCGATCTGGGTACGGTCATTGCGTTGGGCCTGCTCTTTTCGCCCTTTACCTATAAGACGATTGTGTTCATCCTCGCCACCGCTGTTGTGTTGGGGACGCTCCCCAAAGTCACCCATTGGATCACGAGGGTCTACGCGCACCGGACCGCTGCGATTCGCACGAAATGGATCATGCTCGTCCTGTTTGGCTTAGGCGCGCTCGCCTTGTGGTCCGGCAGCGAAGCGGTCCTTCCTGCCTATCTGGCTGGGATGGTGTTAGCGGGCAGCGCGGCGAAAGATGCTCAGTGGATTAGACGGCTCCGGACATTGACTGTTGGATTTCTCACGCCGTTCTATTTCCTTCGAGCCGGGACGCTGGTGTCGTTGCCGGCATTGTGGGCAGCCCCGCTTGTGTTTGTCGCACTGCTGGTCGGGAAAGTGATCGCGAAAATCTTCGGTCTCTATCCCGTCGTCGCAGTCTTTCGACAGGATCGGAGTGAGCGGTGGTACTACACACTCATGATGTCGACCGGGCTGACGTTCGGCACGATCGCCTCCCTCTTCGGACTCTCACACGGTATTGTGACGCAAGAACAGTATTCATTTTTGGTGGCGGCGGTCATTGCAAGTGCCGTGATACCGACCGTGATCGCTGGGGCTTGGTTTCTTCCCCGGCATCTCCTGCCGGAGGCTGACCGGCATCAACATGCCAAACCTCGTCTCAATGGATTGAGTGAAGAGGGGTGAGCAGAATGCCGGTCATTGCTTGACGCGAGTGATCTGTCTGATAGGCTGCAGTCATCTCACTCTGGGGTAGGCCATTATGATTTTTGTTACAGGCGGCGCCGGTTATATCGGGTCCCACACCTGCGTGGAACTGCTCGATGCCGGCTGCGAAGTGACGGTGTTCGATAACTTCTCCAATAGCCATCCGGAAGCATTGGCGCGAGTGGAGCGAATCACCGGAAAGAAGCTGCGTCTGGTGCAAGGCGACATCCGCAACCGTGCCTCGTTAGTGGCAGCCTTGAAAGAGAGTGGGGCCCATGCGGTGATCCACTTCGCCGGCCTCAAGGCTGTGGGGGAGTCGGTCACACAGCCGCTGGCCTACTATGATAATAACGTGGTCGGCACCCTGCGCCTGTTAGAGGCAATGGGTGAATGTGGTGTGAAGGCTCTTGTCTTTAGCTCCTCCGCCACCGTCTATGGCGACCCGATCCGGCTGCCGCTCACCGAAGACCATCCGCTCTCTGCCACGAATCCCTATGGCCGCACGTAGCTGATGATTGAGGAGATCTTGCGCGACCTGCATCGCAGCGATAGGTCCTGGAAACTCGCCATTCTGCGTTATTTCAATCCGGTGGGCGCACATGCCAGCGGCTTGATCGGAGAAGACCCGCAGGGCATCCCCAATAATTTAATGCCCTTCGTGGCCCAGGTGGCCGTGGGGCGTCGAGCAGCCCTCAATGTGTGGGGCAACGATTACCCCACTCCGGACGGAACCGGTGTACGGGATTACATTCATGTGGTGGATTTGGCTCTGGGCCACCTCAAGGCGCTGAAGGCACTTGAACAACGAGAGGCGAACGCCGACTGCCTGACGGTGAATCTTGGAACTGGCACCGGCTACAGTGTGCTGGATATCGTGCAGGCATTCGAAAAAGCAAGCGGGCGGCCAGTCCCCTATACGATTGCACCAAGGCGGCCCGGAGATATCGCCTCCTGTTATGCCGACCCCCAGCGGGCATTTGAGTTATTAGGCTGGCGAGCCGAACGTGGGCTTGGTGCGATGTGTGTCGATGTCTGGCGTTGGCAGAGTGGTAATCCGACCGGGTTCAAGAGCTGATCTCAAGCAGCCGTCACGTCATTTCCTGCCTTCAATTTCCCTCGACTTGCCGCGGGACTCGCGGCATCAACAACACAGTCGTGAAGACGGTCATGGACGGGGCTGGAGTTTCCAGATCTTGGTGATGGGGGCTGCGTCGGCGCTTGCGCCGGAGTGGGACAGGCCGTAGAGGTCTTCGATCGTGCGTAAGACGTGGTGATGGGAGATCTTCTGGTCGTAGCGGCCGGCTTGTATCATGGGGCCGATGAAGAGGGTCACGATCCGATTGTTCTCGGTCTTATTATCCTCGTCCCAAGTCACGATGAGCAGACTATTGTGCTGCTGCGCCCATTGGACATAGGCCTGTAGGTGTTCCTGGAGCCAACGATCGCCGTTTTGAATCGCCTCGGGATTCTTTCCGTGATGCATGTCGTTGATCTGGTTCGAGACAACGATACTCACGGTTGGGAGCGTGGCGTAATCGGTGGGGAAACTCGTCATCGGTAGATTGACCGTTGCGGGAAGTCCATTGGTTGGGCTGTCTTGCCAATTGACCCAGGGATTATGTTTGCGTGCATAGAGCCCTATGCTGCAGATGAGCGAACCGGCTTCTGGCAGGTCTTCGGAATAGCCGACGAACGTTAGCCCCGCTGCCAACACCGCATGTCCGAGATTGGCGGTCGTGAAGATATGGGGGCAGGAGTTGTCGGTGATGCCTTGTGTCGATCCGGAAAACAGCGAGAGATAGTTCGGTTGGCTCGGGTAGGTGGCGCCAAAGGACTGTGTAAAGACGGCGCCCTGTGCTGCCAGTTCGTTGATATACGGCGCATCGGGCGAATCGATAATCTGGCTATAGGAGTGATTCTCTTCAATCACCAGCACGATGTGATCTGGCCGTGGGAGATGAGGACCGCCGCTATTCAACGTTGAGGCAACAGAGAGGGCGCATGCACCCATCGCAAGCGGCAGAGCAATAGATCCGAGAACACACTTCCAATACATAGGAGATATGTAACATTCCTTCACGTTCATTCGCCACCAGGAAGATGCGTTCGTTCGTGAACGTGCGGCCGGTGCCATCATGTGGTGACATGATGGTCTATTCTGGGCAATCGATGAGATAGCGTGGCATTGCGGGCGGGTCGGTGGCGATCTGTTGGGTGTGACAGGGTGGGATATCTTCCTTCAATCGCTTCAGCAGTCTGAGGATCTTCATGCTGGGAGGCACCTCGCAGATCCAGAGGTGGCCGCCGGACTCCAGCTCTTCCATGTGCCGTTGTACGCGAAAATCCGGATGCTCCATGAAATAGGCGGACAAAAATCCACCGATCGCTTGGACCACCCAGGGGTGTGCCGTCACATACCGGTAACTGACTCGTAGTTCGACTACTTCTCCCGCAGTCTGTTCATCCATTCTTAAAGTATAGCGGGTTGGAACGGTAAAACCCTAGCGTTTCTTCAGCTGGCGAAGCCTATACTTGACCCACCACGAGCCTGCATGTAGGGTCCCACGATGTGTTCATTGAGAACGCCGGATTGGCGGCATGAATCAGACAAGACACCATGATTGGATCAACGATGAAAATTGCCATTATTGGGGGTGGACCGGCTGGGCTCATGGCTGCGGAGGCGGCACGTGCTGCAGGGGCAGAGGTCGATCTCTATGACGCCATGGCGTCGGTCGGTCGTAAATTTCTTCTGGCTGGGAAAGGTGGCCTGAATCTCACGCATTCGGAGCCGTCTGAGAAATTTCTCTCACGTTATGGTGCGCGTCGAGCCCAGGTCGAGCCTTTGCTCGCGTCATTCGGGCCTGATGCGCTGCAGGCATGGGTTCGCGGTCTCGGTATTGAAACATTTGTGGGCTCATCGGGGCGGGTGTTCCCCAAGGATTTGAAAGCCGCGCCGCTGCTGCGTGCATGGCTTCGCCGCTTGCGGCAGGCTGGTGTCCGATTCCATATGCGCCATCGGTGGTCCGGCTGGGATGCACAGGGGGCTCCATGTTTTGTTATGCCAGAGGGAAACCTCTCTGTTCAAGCCGATGCTGTGATATTCGCGCTCGGCGGCGGGAGTTGGCCGAAGCTTGGCTCTGATGCGGCGTGGGTACCGTTGCTGGCAGGACGAGGCCTTCAGATCACGCCGTTACAGCCAACGAACTGCGGATTTGACGTGGGCTGGAGCGAGCATTTTCGAGCGAAGTTCGCCGGACAGCCGGTCAAGTCGGTCGCGATTGTCCTGCGGAACGATGCCGGTGCCGAATCCTGGCATCCAGGCGAGTTCGTCATCACGGAGACCGGTGTGGAGGGTGGCGTGATCTACTCAGTATCCGCCGCGCTGCGCGATGAGATTTTAGCGAAGGGCGTGGCCACGTTGCGCCTCGATCTGGCGCCCGATCGTGACGTACCGCGCCTGACACATGACTTATCCCGGCCGCGCGGCAAACGCACGATGGCGACGCATCTTCAGCGGCAAGCCCACATCGAAGGTGTGAAAGCCGGGTTGCTTCGTGAAGTGCTGTCGAAAGAAGATTTTGCCGATCCGGCTCGTCTGGCCGCCGCAATTAAATCGCTCCCGCTGCGACTGGTCTCCCCGCGTCCGCTAGAGGAAGCGATCAGCACGGCCGGTGGCGTGCCCTTCGAGGCACTCGATAAACGATTGATGGTCCGCAAGTTACCAGGGATTTTTTGCGCGGGAGAAATGCTGGATTGGGAGGCGCCGACCGGAGGGTATCTTTTGACTGCCTGTTTCGCCACGGGTCAGGCGGCTGGTGCCGGAGCTGCGGCATGGCTCAATAAGCGCGGGACGCCCGGGGTAGACTGAAGGGGGTAAGACCGAAGTACTCGGAGTTCCGACCTTCAGTCTTCCGGTCGTGTCCCGCACGTCCCGCTTGGTTTACTGGGGTGTAGCGACCAGCCCGCTGACGGCTCCGATGGAGCGGTACTTCTGATCTCGTTGATTCAATAATTCAGGGATGGAGAGTTCGGAAAGTTGGGTGAGTTGGTTCGTGAGCGATTTGGCGACTCGTTCGGTGATGGCGCCGGGGTCGCGATGGGCGCCACCGAGCGGTTCAGGAATCACTTCATCGACAATGTGCAGATCGACGAGGTCTTTCGCTGTCATCTTCAGCGCAGAGGCCGCATCGGGAATTTTCGCCGGATCATCCCAGAGAATGGCGGCGCAGCCTTCCGGTGAAATCACCGAATAGACACCATGCTCCAGCATGAGGACGCGGTCTGAAACGCCCAAGGCGAGTGCGCCGCCGCTGCCGCCTTCACCGATGACGACGGAGACAATTGGGACGGAGAGCCTGGACATCACATAAATATTGCGGGCAATGGCTTCTGCCTGGCCTCGTTCTTCCGCGCCGATGCCGGGATAGGCGCCTGGTGTGTCGATAAAGGTGACGATCGGACGCCCGAACTTCTCCGCCATTCGCATGAGGCGCAGGGCCTTTCGATAGCCTTCCGGGTTCGGCATGCCAAAGTTACGCTGCATCCGTTCTTTCAGGGTCTTCCCTTTTTGATGGCCGATGACCATGATCGACCGGTCGTTGAATCGGGCAAAGCCTCCGACGATGGCGCGATCGTCGCCAAACGAGCGGTCCCCATGGAATTCAAGGAAATCTCTGAAGAGCGCACCAATGTAATCGAGGGTGCTGGGCCGTTGAGGATGCCGGGCGAGTTGTGTGCGCTGCCAGGGTGTCAGCTTGTTATAGAGGTCATGTTCGACCTGGGCCAGTTTCATCCGCAGCTTGCGGATCTCATCCTGGGGGTTCGACTTGCCGAGCGGAGCAGCCGCGAGTTTTTCGATCTTTTCTTCGATCTCGCGAATCGGCTTTTCAAACTCGAGATAGTCGCGCATGGGGCGTGGGGGTCTCTAGGTGGTACTCATGGAGCTGGTTCAGCCCCATCCCGAAAACTACGCACTACGATAACAGAAAAATGGCTCCTTTGCCTAGCACTTCTTCAACATCTGCCACAAACCGTTCACTGGGGGTGATCGTCAGGTTCGGGAGGGGAGCGGTCACGGCTTCCTGCGATGCATCCATCCGTAACGTCAGCGAAATAGTCGTGTTGCCAGGGTGACGTTGAAAGACCTCGCGGAGGCGCGGTAACTGTTCCGTCACGTCCGGGTGATCGATCAGCCGAATATGGACACGTTTGATTGCCTGCGCTTGAACCTCGGCGAGCGGTTCGATCTTGCTCCCTCGAATCTTCGTGCCTTTATCCCCCCGATCCACCGTGCCCGTGATGCGTACCAGCCGTTCCACGACGATGAGCTCGGAGGCGTTCTTGTAGAGATCAGGAAAGATGATGATTTCTACCACACCCAGGAGGTCTTCCAGGGTGAGGTAGGCCATCTTGTCGCCCTTTTTGGTCAGCATGCTTTTGACGGTCGTAATGATGCCGCAGAGCTTGACCTCTCGCCCGTCCGACGACTCCGGCAGGCTGATGGTCGTGGCGGTCGAGAGCGCTTTCATGGTGGCTTCATACCGAGCCAGTGGATGAGACGAGATATAGAAACCGGTCAGTTCCCGTTCATGTTTCAGCCGCTCGTTTTGGTCCCATTCTGGAATGTTGGGCAGCGGCGGCGCGGCCAACTGCTCGGACGAATCCTGTCCACCCAGCTCATCGCCGAAAATATTCGTCTGTCCCAGATCCCGTTCGCGCTGCGCGGCGGCTCCGTCTTCGACGGCCTGATCCAGGACTGCGGCCAGTTGAGAGCGTTTCGCGCCGGTCGAATCGAACGCGCCGGTCTTGATCAGCCCTTCGAGCATGCGCTTGTTCACTTTGTGGAGGTCGACACGGCGGCAGAACTCAAAGAAAGACTTGAAGGGGCCGGTTTGATTTCGAATCTCAATGATCGATTCGACGGCGCCTTCGCCGACATTCTTGATGGCCGCCAGGCCGAACCGGATGGCCTGCTCCACCACGGTAAAATTTTTATGGCTTTGGTTGACGTCCGGAGGCAAGACTTTGATGTTGAGGTCTCGACATTCCGTGAAGTAGCCCACGATCTTGTCGGCGTTCCCCATGTCGGTCGTCATCAGGGCGGCCATGAACTCGGTCGGGTAATGGGCTTTGAGATAGCCGGTCTGATAACACACGACGGCATAGGCTGCCGCATGCGACTTGTTGAACCCGTAGCCCGCAAACTTCTGGATCAGTTCGTAGAGTTTCTCCGCCTTCTTGTCAGGAATTTTGTTCGTCTTGGCGCCGGCGAGGAACTGCGCGCGCAACTTCTCCATCTCCTCCGGCTTCTTTTTTCCCATCGCGCGCCGGAGAATGTCGGCTTGGCCAAGCGAGAAGCCTGCCACCTTGTTGGCGATCGCCATCACCTGCTCCTGATAGACGATGACCCCGTAGGTGTCCTTCAGGATCGGTTCGAGCTCAGGCGTTTCGTAGGCGATGGGGATCTTGCCCTGTTTTCGTTTGATGAAGTCGGGGATCAGATCCATCGGGCCAGGGCGGTAGAGCGCGATAATAGCGATGATGTCCTCGAACCGGTCTGGTTTCAGGCCGGTCAGGAGGTCGCGCATGCCCGAACTTTCTAACTGGAAGAGGCCGATGGTTTTGCCGGAGGAGAGAAGGGCAAAGGTCTTGGGGTCGTCGAACGGCACCTGCTCCATGACCAACGGAGGAGCGCCTGGACGTCCCGCATTGATTAGATCCTCGGCACGCTTGATCATGGTGAGGGTTTTGAGACCCAGGAAGTCGAACTTCACGAGCCCGATCTTTTCGACGTCGCCCATCGAATATTGGGTAACGACTTCGTCGTTCGAGCCTTTGTAGAGCGGCACATGGTCCGTAAGCGGTCCTTCGGAAATCACCACGCCGGCTGCGTGGGTCGAGGCATGGCGGGCCAGCCCTTCGAGAGAGCGGGCGATGCCCATCAGTTCGTTGACTCGCGGATCGGTGTTGACGAGATCGAGGAGTTTCGGTTCTTGTTCGAGTGCCTGCTGGAGCGTAATGTTGAGCTGGTTCGGCACGAGCTTGGCTACGCGATCGACTTCGGCATAGGGGATTTCGAGCACGCGGCCCACATCGCGGATCGCGGCTTTCGCTCCGAGTGTTCCGAACGTAATGATCTGGGCCACATGGTCCTTGCCGTATTTATCGACCACGTAGTTGATCACCTCGTTACGGCGATCCATACAGAAGTCCATGTCGATATCGGGGAGGGACACACGTTCTGGATTCAGAAACCGCTCGAACAGGAGTGTGTAGACGAGGGGATCGAGATCCGTGATCCGCAACGCATAGGCGACGAGACTTCCGGCGGCAGAGCCTCGGCCCGGACCGACTGGAATATGGCGCGAGCGGGCAAACTTGATGATGTCCCACACGATCAGGAAATAACCGGCGAACCCCATCGAGCAGATGATGGTGATTTCCTCACGCAGACGCAGCTCATAGGCAGCCGGCAGGATCTGGCTGGGCCGTTCTTTCAGTCTCGCTGCGAGTCCGGCCTGCGCCAGACTTTCCAGATAGGTTTCTCGCGTGAAGCCTTCCGGAACTTTGTATTGCGGAAGATAGGTCTTGTTCAGCGTCAGTTGGAGATCACAGTTGTCCGCAATCCGGCAGGTATTATTGACGGCTTCGGGGAACTCGATAAAGGCGGCCGTGACCTCGTCCGTCGATTTCACATAGAGCTGATCCGTATCAAACTTCATGCGATTCGGGTCGCTGATGGTCTTGCCGGTTTGCAGGCAGAGCATCAGCTCGTGCGGGCGGAAGTCTTCCTTCTTCAGATAGTGGCAGTCGTTGGTTCCGACCAGGGGGATATCCATCTTCTTGGACATCTCCAGCAGACCACTATTGGCGACTCGTTGGTGGTCCAGCCCGTTCGCCTGTACTTCCAGGTAGAAGTGTTCCTTCCCGAATATTTCCTGAAACTCGCCTGCTACAGCCATGGCCCCAGCCATATCTTTTTGACCGATAAGATAGGGGATCTCGCCGCTTAAGCAGCCGGATAGGGCAATGAGCCCTTCATGGTGCTCTTTCAGAATTTCCTTATCCATCCGAGGTTTGTAGTAGAACCCTTCAAGGTATGCCTTACTGACGAGCTTGATCAGATTCTGATAGCCGGTCAGGTTTCGAGCCAGGAGGATCAGGTGATAGTAATCGTTATGAGCCAGGCCGCTGTCTTTGGCAGCCAAACGACTGCCAGGCGCCATATAGGCTTCGCAACCGATGATGGGTTTGATGCCGGCTTCTTTGGCCTTACGGTAGAACTCGATGGCGCCGAACATGTTGCCATGGTCGGTCATGGCCACGGCGGGCTGATTGAACGATTTGATCTGCTGGACGAGCGGCTCGATTTGATTCGCGCCGTCCAGGAGACTGAACTGGGTATGGAGATGGAGGTGAACGAATTGCGATGCCACGAACGGATTGTAGGGAAGGCGGAGAGGTGAAGTCAAACAAGCGGAGCGGGGAGTGGCCAGGTGCCCTTCTTGCTCGCGGAACGCGCACGATCAGAATGTGCTCGTCCGACGCGCGCAGTGAAGGGCAACCTTGGCCACGCCCCTAAAGAGAGGGGTAAGAATCGGAAGATTTGAGTGGAAGAACAGGGGAGGGCGAGGTCATTGGGGGTGGTCTCTGTGCTCGCGCAACGCGCGGCCACCAGCGTCGTTCGTCTCTCGTGAAGTGTGAATCGTCCGATTCCGAAACGAGATACGCTTCACGAGGCCCGTTTCACGAGACTCAGGAGACGCGCGCAGTGGGAGAGCGAACAGCCCACTCACCTGTGGGCTGGTAATCAATCAGGCTATTCTACTGTGACGAGGAGGGTGGATCGTTCTCCACGTTCGTAGGCAATTCTGCAAGGGGAGAAGGCACAGGGGACGACGCTCGCAACGCTGCGTGAGGATCGGGAGGAACTGGCGGCACTCAAGCGCGAGGGTCTGTTGTTGCTTCAGAAGCGGGGGGGCGTGTTCTGGCATTCGTTTCGAGGAGTCCCTTCGAGTATATCGAGCCGTTCTATAATCAGAAGCGTCATTATTCCACCCTTGGCTACTATTTCCCGGTCGAGTGTGAGGTAGGGCGGCTGTGACTTAACTAGATGTCCAGGGAATTGGGCGAATGTTATCGTCGCGCGGTAGGCCATGCTGTCTCCACTCGATTAAAAGGCTTCTCGGCGTGAGATATTCTCAAGTGATTGATTACATTGAAATAAATTTTCTTCTTCCTTGTGAATGTTCATGATATGATCTGCGGGCTGCTTTCTTGGACGCCATGGCTCTCCCCTGGTGTAAAGAAAGTCGGGGAGGTGATGTGGCCATCACCTCCCCATTTTTTTTGCTTCTTGCCTGTTCGGTCGGTGATTCCTGTCCACCAACATCACTTCTCCTCCCTATCAGACTTCTTCTTTCAGGTTTCCTTGTGACGGTTGAGTCGATATCGCCGTTTCTAATTCAGCATTCGGATGGTGACGGGATGACCTCATCGTGACGATTCCATCATGGATGAAGTGAACCAATCCGGTTGAATCCTGACATGCTCGTCCATCCCAATCCGATATCGGGCAGGTCATGGCGATGTGACGTAGCGATACCCGGGTAATCGAGGGGGCGAAAATTTCTGCTGGGGAATGTTTCGTTGAGAGAGTTGCCGGTGAGCGGCGGTTTGGATCTGAGGAATATCGAGAGAGCAAGAAGTGAGGAGGCGACGTGGCCGCCGCCCCCTCATAAAACTACTTCTTCTTCTTTGCCGCCTTCTTGACGGGCTTCTTTGCTGCTGCTTTCTTCGTCGCCATGTGATCTCCACCCCCCTTCGATGTAAAAGTGTTGAACAGTGTGTGAGAGGTATATCAGAGTTTGATCACGGAGTAAAATTTTCTCTTCAGAAATCTTTCGGTCGGACTGAGCGAGGGAGATGTCTTGGTCGTCTGAAATCGTCTCGTGAGGGGCTGGGTGACTCACCATGAGTCATGAATCGAGGGAGATATAGGCTGCTGCGATGGAAGTGAGGAGCTTTTGAGCGATCGACGGCACACCGTGATGCGCAATCCAGCATGGTCACCGTCGAGATACCTCGACGATCAATAACGCATGAACGTTCGTCGTGAAGATGGATGTCGAGCGACGTAGCAATCACGGAATCCATTCAGCCGGTGCATCCTTTGTTGTGGGATTGGCATCTGGGCAGTCCTGGGAAGGCATTCCGGTTCCCCGCCGCTATGGCCGTAGCGGCGAGGGTGGGTGAAAGTCCAAGAGCCCATAGATCAATGGGGAGCGGCAGGGAACAGTAAGGGTAGGGTGAAGCAAATTACGGCTTGGACCGCTCTAGAACTCACGGTTTCGAAGAACAGGTGGGGCAATCGTTCAGCCCGGCCAGCTACGCTCTAGCAGGCTGTGGAAAAACTCGTTGTATGCGAAACAACGGCCAACGTACTCCGAGTGGCGCCGCGGCCTGAACAACCACAGGATGCTCAAAAAGGCCGTTCAGCAAGGCCGCAGCGAACGAAGAGGCGAGGCGTACGGGTTGGTACGTTGAGCCTCTTCGTGAAGTGAGAACGCCGCTGGCGGACTTTTTCAGCATCCTGCTAGGCTGGGGTAAATTTCAGCGAGACGCCGTTAATACAGTAGCGCAGTCCGGTCGGCTTCGGGCCATCATCGAAGATATGACCCTGGTGGCCGCCGCAGCGGGCACAGTGCACTTCGGTGCGGGTCATGAAGAATTTTGAATCGGTGCGCGTCTCCACCACCTTCGGATCGATCGGCTGCCAGAAGCTGGGCCAGCCGGTGCCGCTATCGAACTTATGCTCCGATGAATAAGCGGGCAGGTCGCAGCCCACGCAGTAGTAGGTGCCGGATGCATGATTCTCATGGAGCGGACTCGTGAATGCCCGCTCCGTGTCTTCATGGCGCAAGACCTGATAGGCCGCAGGCGACAGTTGCTTCTTCCACTCGTCGTCAGTCTTCGTCACTTTCATAATGGCGGGGATCTCAACTTTTTGAGCCATAGGACTTCTCCTTTATCGCGTCAGAGGGGAATGTGATGGTCAGTCGAATGACTGAACCAATCCTTACATATGCCAATACGGAAGGGCAAGGCGAAGGTGTGTGCGACAGAGACGGTTGCCCCACCTGCTCCGGCACTTCGGCGCGACCACACTACGTTTCTCATCTGCTCGATGCCGAAACTCGCTCCGTTCCTCGCTTCGCATGAACGGAGCTTCGAACATCGACATCGCCAGCCGGAAGCTGGTCGCATCTGATCAACAAGTGTAGTGCCCGCGCCTTTGTGCAAGTTGCAGGCAGGGCCACCGTCTCAGCCGTACGTGTGAAATGAGGGAATTAAGAATCGCGTACCTCCGCTCCTCCGGTGACGCGGGCACCGAGCCCCGGCTTCTTAGGGAGAGAAGGATTGAGAAATGTAGTGAGAAAAGAACTGGATATGCGCAGCTTAGTTCGGGGATGGCGGATGTGCGGCGGCGTCGGCTTCAAGGTCGCGCAGGAGGCGCTGAAATTCTTTGTCGTTCCGGAGCAGTCTGGACGCGGCGAGGAGGAGGCGATCGAGCTCCTTGTCGGTCAGCGCCAGGTTCGTGGGAATGTTCATGAGCTGTGCCTGTTCCTCCGGGTCTGCCACCTCCGTGAAGCTGGCGTTGATGAAATAGATGTCGGCATCGGGTGCAAAGATACCGTCCGTGCCTGGCGGCCGCTGGCGGAGTTCCCTTCGCCATTGAGACACTGCCTGACGCATAAGTTCAGCGGTGTCGGTGGAGTAGCGGTTGATCGGAATGTCGACTAGGGCCCGGCTCACCCGCATGAGGCCGGGGATTTCGTTTAGCATGTACTGGTCCGGGTTCGGCGTGGTCTCGGCACTGACCATCAGATAGACCAGCTTTCTGATCTTCTTCGCGCCCAGCGACTGTAAGGTCGATTCCAGGTCGCCGACGTAGGCCGTGTTCTCCAGTACCTCGCGCATGCCGATATTGTCTGACAGCCCGCCATCCAGGAGATGCACATAGGGGCGCTTCTTGGGATCCAGATACGACCGTAGTTCGTTCGCCCGCTGCCGGCCCCACGAGGTCGATGTCTCTTTCTGGAGCACCACCGGCGGGATATATCCGCATTGCCCGGCATAGTTCGTCATCGAAATCGGGCTAAGAATCAGCGGCAACGCGGCTGATGAGGAGGCCGCCACCGAGATCGGGAGTTGGCTGAGGTCGGAACAGATCAGGTCGAACTGCCGTTGATTGAATTCGAACCGCGAAAGGCTGGCCATATCGGACGCGTGAATGAAGACCATCGGCCGCCGGCGCTGCGCAACCAGATCGCCGAATGTGTGCCCGTCGAACAGCGCTTCATCAAGGAGTTCGGAAAAGACATGGGCCCTGCCGAAATAGGGAGACCAGAGCCGGAGCCAGTTGGACGGCGACCGGAAGATCCGCGAACGCAGCTCGCTCTCCCAGTCCTTCCGGAGAAAGCGATATTCGAAGTCGTGAAAAATGCGGTCGCCGTAGAGGGCGTAGTAGGCCGCCGTAAAGCTGCCGCCCGAGAGGGCATTGATGATGTTCAGCTCATCGAGCAGCCGCTTATCGACACCGTCCCACCGGATCGGCGTCCGCGCCAGCTCCCGTAACACGCCGTACGATAAGGCCGAAGCCCGTGCGCCGCCACCGGAGAATGATGAAACGATGAACAGTCCGTCCGTGCTGCCGGTTTTGGACGGAGGCAGGTTCGTGGAGCGATACCCGTAATCCGCATCATACTGACCTAGCGGCGCATTCATCGTCGGACGTACGTACTGGCAGCCGGTCAAAACGCTCATCAGACCAATGGCCAGCCCTGCCGCCGCCAACCGGCCAATACCACATATCTGTTGCGAGGAGACAGCCATTGGCAGCGAAGGGTACGCGGGAGGCAGAGGGGAGTCAAGGATGGAACAGTGGATTGCCTACGTGGCAATAACATCACTCGTTCGCTAGGACTGTTGCTGCGCCAGGAGGTCGAGCGTCAAGGTGTCGGGCTTGCCGTCAAAATACTTGAGCAGGGCATTTTTGAAGATTTTGTTGTCGGTGGTCGCAGTCATGAACAAGGTCAGGCATGACCGGAATTTCAGATTGTCCGGATAGCCGAATATCTGTTCAGCGCTGCGCCCGTTTACGTTGAGGACAAGTTGCGTACATTCTCTGAGCCTTGGACCCAGGACAGGATGTTGCAGATAGGCTTTGGCCTCTTCGAGAGAGGTCATGGCGAACTTCTCTGCCATCGCACTGTGACCAAGACCTGTGATCTGGGGAACGATAAACCAGATCCAGTGACTGGACTTTCTCCCGGCCCGTAGTTCATCAAGAACTGTCTCGTAGACGCGATCTTGTGCGTCAAGGAAGCGTTGGAGATGATAATCGTCAGTCATGGACGGTACTCACCGATGCACCGATCTAATTAGCGGGTATCAGAAGTCTACGGTAAAGTCGAAGGGGCATATAGAGGGGGCCTCGGAAATTCTGACAGTGTGATAAGTGGTAGCCTGGCTTCACCTAAGCCACCAGCGGGTGGCAAACTAGGGCCTGTTAACACTAACGCAAGCCCTCAACGATCAACGCGAAATTGATGAACGCGACGAACATGACATCGAGTTTTTCAAACCGCGAGAAGATGCGCCGAAATCCCTTAAGCCGACGGAACAGTCGTTCGATCTCA
>JAUXQT010000007.1 GCA_030682135.1 Nitrospirota bacterium
ACTCGAAAGAATATTACATGGACATGACCCGCTGCCTGTTTTGCGGGCTGTGCGTCGATGCCTGTCCGGTGGATGCCCTCGGCATGACACGCGAATATGAATGGGCGGTGTACGACAAGCGGCAGCTGCACCTGAATAAGCAGCAGTTGCTCGCCATCGGCGACCGGTCGTTTCCCGTTCGCGAGAAACAGTTGGAACTCCAACACCCGAATGTGGCGTTCTTCAACGTGGCGTTCAAGCACCTGCCGCAAAAGCCGTCCTAAGGGGCTCTAGAGATAGATAGATGGAACAGGCATTCTTTTTCTATTTTGCGTTCGTGATCGCCGCCGCGTCGGTACTCGTGATTGCGGTACGCAACCCGATCTACAGTGCCATGGCGCTGCTCGTCATGTTTTTTCACGTGGCGGGACTCTATGTCACATTGCACGCGGAATTCCTGGCCGCCGTGCAAATTATCGTCTACGCCGGCGCGATATTGGTCCTCTATCTTTTTGTCGTCATGTTGCTGAACATGCGACAGGATGACCGCTACCATCGGCAATGGCCCATGGCCGCCGCAGTAGGGCTAACGCTCTTCATCGAAGCCGTCATCCTCACGGCCATGAAGGGCTGGACGGCCCCGCCCGTGGCAACCGGCAGGGAAACGACAGTCGGAGAAGCCGGCAACACCGAAGCGATCGGCGACGTGCTCTATTCCACCTATCTCTTTCCCTTTGAGGTGGCCTCCTTGATTCTGCTCGTCGCGATGATCGGCGCCATTATCCTGGCCAAGAAAGACCCAGAGGCGGTGAACAGTGAAGGGTGATCAGTGATGCGGAAACAACGAAACACATTGCATAACATGCTCATCACCTATCACGCCTCACTCATCACGAGGGCGTTATGACGATCCCGTTGTCCTACTATCTCCTGCTGAGCGGCATCGTATTTCTGACCGGAGTCATCGGTGTGCTCCTTCGTCGGAACATCATCATTATCCTGCTGTCGGTCGAATTGATGTTAAATGCGACAAACATCAACTTCGTGGCCTTCTCGCAGTACTTCCACGATGTGGGAGGGCAGGTCTTCGTGTTCTTCGCCCTGACCGTCGCGGCGGCAGAAGTGGCAGTTGGGTTGGCGATTATCATCGCCCTCTATCGAGCCAAGTCCACGATCAACATCGACGAATTTCAGTTACTGAAATGGTAAAGCGAATCACAGAGCTGATGGCATATCGCGTATGGCGAATAGCAGGAGAACGAGTTCGAACGCTTCGGAGCGAGTCGACGCCACGCGATAGCTCCCTTCCTCTCCGTCAGCAGCTGTTTACTATCAGCCATCAGCTATCGGCTATTAGCTCTTTATGACGTACGAACTCATTCCGCTCCTCCCATTGGCGTCGTTCCTGATCCTCGGGCTCTTCGGACCTTGGATCAAGGACCAGGCCCATCTCGTCGCCGTCCCGGCGGTGGTCGTGTCGTGGCTCCTCTCCCTCCTGGTCTTCTTCGATGTGGCAGGCGGACATCAGACGAGCTTCCCCCTCTATACCTGGCTGACCTCTGGCGCACTCGATATTCACATCGGCTTCTCCATCGACCGCCTGACCGCCGTGATGTTGCTCCTCGTCACCACCGTGAGTTCACTCGTCCACATCTATACCATCGGCTACATGGATCGAGATCCCGGCTATGCCCGCTTCTTCAGCTACATTGCCCTCTTTACCTTCTCGATGTTGATGTTGGTCATGGCGGACAACCTGCTGCAACTCTTCATCTTCTGGGAAGCGGTTGGGCTCTGCTCCTATCTGCTCATCGGCCATTGGTACGATCGTCCGGCTGCCTGCGCCGCCGCCACTAAAGCCTTCATCGTCAACCGCGTCGGCGATTTCGGCTTCATGCTCGGTCTGCTCTTGGTCTGGTACAGCTTTGGTTCGCTCGACTATTCGGAAATATTTGCCCGCGCCCACGAGTCTGTAGGAAGCGTCATGAATGTCCTCGGGCCCTTTGGTGGAACCTGGGACGTCTCCGTCTTGACACTCATCTGTCTCCTCCTCTTCACCGGCGCAATCGGCAAATCCGCTCAAGTGCCGCTCCACGTCTGGCTGCCGGATGCAATGGAAGGCCCCACCCCCATCTCGGCGCTCATCCATGCGGCGACGATGGTCACGGCCGGCGTATTCATGGTGGCCCGCTTGGCTCCGCTCTATAACTTGTCTCCCACCGCCATGGTTGTCGTGGCGCTCACCGGCGGGTTGACCATGGTAGTCGGTGCCACGATTGCCTTGACCCAGACCGACATCAAACGTGTCGTGGCCTATTCGACGGTCAGTCAACTCGGCTACATGATCATGGCCTGCGGTCTCGGCGCCTATGCTTCCGGCATGTACCATCTCCTGACCCACGGGGCCTTCAAAGCCCTCCTCTTTCTCGGATGCGGGTCGGTCATTATCGCGCTCCATCACGAACAGGACATGCGGCGCATGGGCGGACTGAAAGACAAACTGCCAATCACCTATTGGACCTTTGTGGTGGGCTCACTCGCGCTGGCTGGATTCCCCCTGACATCAGGGTTCTTTAGCAAGGACGCCCTGCTCGTCTCGGCCTGGTCGAGCGGCTCGCTCGGTCAATTCCTGACCGTACTCGGCCTCATGACAGCCCTGATGACGGCGTTTTACAGCTTCCGGCTGGTCTTCGTCACATTTTGGGGCCCGTCGCATGTCGACCCTCATCATGCAGGCCACATCCATGACCCCTCGCAAACCATGACCATGCCGCTCATTGTCCTCGCCATACTGAGCGTCGTCACCGGGTATCTCGGCATTCCTGAATTTCTTGGACCGATGTTTGAGACCGGCACCGGCGGCGCAGCACACGAGGGGGGAGCCGCCATCGCCATCATGGCACTGGCCACAAGTATGGGCTTACTCGGGATCGCCGCCGCTTATTATGTCTACGTCCTCAACCCGGCACTCCCCGATCAATTCGCCAGACGGTGGCAATCGCTCTATCGCGGATCGCTGAACAAATGGTATGTCGATGAGGCCTACGATCGAACGATCGTCCGCCCCACCTTTTCCGCCGCCACCGAACTGTGGAAGCATGTCGACGTCGCCGTGATCGATGGCGCGGTGAATGGTGTGGCCCGTGCGATCGCCTGGAGCGGCTGGATCTTGAGGCTCACACAAAGCGGACAGACGCAACATTACGCGCTCGGTATGGCGCTCGGGGTCGTGGTGATCCTGACCCTCTTTTTGATGTTCTGAGGTTCTATGCATAGCGGCGGATTTCCCTGGCTCTCACTGCTCCTCGTCCTCCCCCTTGTGGGAGCCGCCGCGATGTATGTCGTGACGGAATCGACCGCTCGCTGGATTGCGCTGGCCGCGACCCTGGCAGATCTTTGCATCGCGCTCCCGCTCTGGTGGCTCTTCGATCCCCAAGCGAGCCAGATGCAGTTCACCGAACATGTCGCCTGGATTACCGCGCCACCCATTTACTACAGCCTGGGCCTCGATGGAATCAGCCTCCCGCTGGTCTTGATGACCGTTGCGATTATGCCCCTCTGCGTCCTGGCCTCCTGGACGGCGATCACGACAAGAGTGCAGGGCTTCATGGCCATGCTGCTGATCATGGAGACAGCCATGGTCGGGGTGTTCGTCGCCTTGGACTTCGTCTTGTTCTATATCTTCTGGGAAGCCATGTTGATTCCAATGTACCTCCTCATCGGTGTCTGGGGAGGACCGAATCGGCTCTATGCAGCCATCAAGTTTTTCCTCTATACCCTCGCGGGAAGCGTGCTGCTACTGGTCGCCATCTTCGCCCTCTACTTTTACGGAGGACATACCTTCGACATCCTCGCGTTGAGCCAAGGAACCTACCCGGCGTCGCTGCAAATGTGGCTCTTCCTGGCTTTCTTCGCCGCCTTCGCCGTCAAAGTCCCCATGTTCCCCTTTCACACCTGGCTCCCGGATGCCCACGTCGAAGCCCCGACAGCCGGTAGCGTCATCCTCGCCAGCATTCTGCTGAAAATGGGCACCTATGGATTTCTGCGATTCAGTTTACCGATGCTGCCGGACGCCAGCCGTTCCTTCACGCCCATGATGGTCGCTCTCTCCATCGTCGCAATCATTTATGGCGCCTATATGGCGCTGGCCCAGGTGGACCTCAAGAAGCTGATCGCCTATTCGAGCGTGAGCCACATGGGATTCGTGACCCTCGGGATCTTTGTCTTGAACCAACAGGGCATCGAGGGAGCCGTGCTCCAAATGGTGAACCATGGGATTACGACCGGCGCGCTGTTCCTCTGCGTAGGCATGATCTACGAACGCACCCACAGCCGATTGATCGCCGACAATGTCGGCCTGGCGTCACCGATGCCGCAATATGCCACCCTGTTGGTGATTTTCGCCTTATCGTCACTCGGCCTCCCCGGCACCAATAGTTTTGTCGGAGAGTTCCTCGTGCTCGTCGGCACGTTCCTCTGGAGCAAAGTTGCCACTGCCTTTGCCTCGTTGGGCATCATCCTTGCCGCCGCCTATATCCTCTGGATGATTCAACGAGTCGTCTTTGGCGTCCCGCTCCCGCACCAGCTCACAAAGCTGAAGGACCTCAACCGGCGAGAGCTTGCCACCCTGGTGCCGCTGGCTCTGTTGGTCTTTTGGATCGGACTCTTTCCGAATCCGCTCGTGAGCCGGATGCACCAGAGCGTGAACGGTATGATCGCCTCCATGTCCCGGACGAAGGTTGCACCGACGACCCAACTCTCTGCCGGAGAAGCCGCGCCGCTGCTGGCAGACGGTGGACAGCCGCTGACGACTGAAGGAATCTCGCGATGAGCCTCTACGGTACCGACCTCTTAGCCCTGCTTCCCGAGCTCATAGTCGTCGCGGCGGCCTGTCTTGTCATCGCGCTGGATCCCATCACGCCCGCTTCACGACGGGATCTCCTGGCCTGGCTGAGCCTGGGCGCCCTCGCCCTCTGCCTTGGGCTCACCGGCGGACAGATCGGCACGTTGAATGTCCGGGTCTCTGCCTTTAGCGACCTGGTGGTGATCGATGCCTATGCCAGGTTCTGGAAAGTTCTTCTCTATGGCGTGACCGGCCTGACGATCTTGATGTCGCTGCCGTATCTGAAGGCCGAACGCATCCACCTGGGCGAATACTACGGGTTCATCCTCCTCGCCTTGTCCGGCATGATGGTCATGGTCTCCGGCGCCGACTTGCTCACGATTTATCTCGGCACCGAGCTCATGTCGCTCTCGCTCTACGTCATGACCGGGCTCAACCGATCGAAACCCCGTTCGCTGGAGGCCGCAGCCAAATACTTCGTCCTCGGCGCCTTCTCCTCGGGGATTCTCTTGTACGGCATCTCGTTGCTTTACGGCATGGCCGGGAGCACCAAGTTGGCCTCGATCGCCAGCGCCATCGGCACTCACGGGGCCAACGACCCCCTCGTGCTGATCGCCACGATTCTCGTGGCCGTGGGTTTCAGCTTTAAGCTCGCCGCCGTGCCGTTCCATATGTGGACGCCCGATGTCTACCAAGGAGCGCCGACCTCTGTGACGGCCTTTATGGCAGTGGCGGCAAAAGCGGCCAGTTTTGCAGCCTTCATGCGTGTCTTCGTGGAAGGGCTTGGCGGGCTCAAGGCCGATTGGTCGCTCCTGTTCCTGCTCATCGCCCTTGTCACCCTGGTGCTCGGGAATGTCGTGGCCATCGTGCAGACCAACATCAAACGGATGCTGGCCTATTCCAGCATCGCCCATGCCGGCTACGCCTTGATCGGCTTTGTCGCGGCAGGCCGCGCCGTCGGCCCGTCTGGGTCCACGCCAGGCCTTGCCAGCGTCATGATCTATCTCGCCCTCTATTCGTTCATGACGCTCGGGGCCTTCGCGGTGATCGGCATGCTCCGGAAGGGCGAGCGCGAGGGCGAAGAGATTGAAGATTTCACGGGCCTCGCAAAGCGCCAACCACTCGCGGCCTTTCTCATGCTGGTCTTCATGGTCTCACTGGCGGGCATTCCGCCGACCGCCGGCTTCATCGGAAAGTTCTATGTCTTCATGGCGGCAGTCGATGCAGGCCTGGCCTGGCTCGCCGCCATCGCCCTGCTCTTTGCCGCCGTATCGGCGTACTACTACATGCGGGTCGTGATGGTCATGTATATGCGCGAGCCCGATCCTGCTGCAGTTGCACCACGTCTCGTGACGTCGCCGGCCCTTTCCTTCGTGTTAGCCTGCGCCGTTGCCGGCGTCATTTTCTTCGGCCTCTTCCCCAACTCTCTCGTCAGCTTTGCGCTGCAGTCTGTCCTGACGTTCAAGTAATTACCCGGCAGGATGCTGAAAAAGCCCGCCAGCATCGTTCTCGCATCGCTCAGATCCTCAACGTACCCCAGAGGGTACGCCTCCGGTCTTCACTCGCTGCGGCCTTGCTGGACAGCCTTTTTGAGCATCCTGCGAAAGTATTCCTCTGTTGTGTCACATGTGCGGACCATCTAGGTTCTGGAGTGTTTAGAGATTGCTTCCGCAGCCTGCAGATCGGACACCTTCCGGTATTCCCGTCGCCGTGGTCTGACGACCACGGGGCGGTGGTCAGTACCGGCTTTCCTTCTCTGGACGCCGGGCGGGGCCCCCGCCGCTCACGGCGAAGTTCGCTTCGGACCATCCGGCACCCATGGAGAGGAACGTGTCAGAGTTAAAGCCAATGTCTCGAACTTGAAATCCATCTCAAAGCTAAACTTGCGTTGGGATCGGAAGTTTACGAGCCCGCGATTAATGTCTTTCTCCAACCAGGCAAAATCATATCCTTTATAGTAAACGGGGGGCGCTAAGACCTTCAAATGGATACATTCGGCTCGCAACAATTCCAGGTCTTGTTTCAGAAACTTTGACACTTCCTTGTGCTCGCGGGCAAAGACGTACAGGAGACCATACTGTAATATTTCCATCGCGGCGAACAAGGGGGTGCCACCACTCTCGCCCACCTTCAACTCGATGAGTTCATAGGAGCCATCTTCGCGTCTATACGCCAAATCAATCGCGCGCCGTTTATCGACACGAGGGCCCATAAATCCAGATGAAGTTGGAATCTGATTCATCCAAGAGTCGGCATCTGGCCAGATTTCTTTTGGTATATTTACAATCGCTCGCTCAAGCGCAACTTCCGCAACATTTTTATCTTTGTCCTTATCCTTATCTTTATCTTTACCCTTGCCGATCGCTCTTTGTTTTTCGAACCGCCAGTTCTCCTCGGAAAGTTGATGATTTTTAACCGTATTCCAATTCAGAACGAGCTGTTCGTAAATCTTTTGTGGCAGCTGTCCTATATTCAGCCCCACCGGTGATTTACTAAGTTTCTGACAGCTCGTCTTATGTTTATAGAATGGGCGCTTCCCAATATCCTTAAGACGTAACGCCTCATCTATAATGTCATTTACATCTGCGAGGATGCTTGGCCCTGAATTAGGCATGATTCATCTCCCACCATTGACCGTCTTTCTTCATCACGACATTGTCGAAGTATTCTTTGAAGCGTTTTGTTTCAAAGGAGTGAATGGGAACCAACGTCTTTGGTGCAATGGCCTTGGCGAATCGTTGCAAATCCTGTGTTGAGGCATGACCAGACGTGTGGCAATGGACGAGCGGTAAATTGTGCTTGTCTAGCCATTCACGGAATAAACGGTGCTCATCTCGTTTCAAGTATCCGGGCCAAAGGGAATAGATGAGTCTGGCGTCCTGTAGACATTCGGCTTTGTTCATATCTGACATCATTGAGGGACGAAACAGCATGACGGCTTTTGAAGCTGCGTCATGCAATTTCTCCGGATAGATGCGAGACTGAGCGTAGGGGCTGGTGATACTAAAGAGCTGTTTCCGCTTGATTTGTCGTTTTTGCGATTCAGGAAGAAAAACTTTAACCCCATTCCATCCCGCCTGGGGAAGTTTTGAGTTTCCGATCGCCCGAAGTATTTCCGCTGTATACATATCTATGATGAGTTGTCTGCCTGACCTTTTAGCAGCCTTGTATATGGTCACAAGCCGATCAATGTTCTGGCCTGAAGTCCACACCAACACCATTCCTTTGGTCTTACGGATTTGCTCAACAAAATCTTGTTCGAGTTCCTGCTCGGTCTGAAACGGAACCGCTGAACCTGAGCGTCCAATCGTCGTCCCCTCCATGAGCAGCACATCCACATTGGAAGGCGGGCGCTTCAAGAATCGTTCAAAGAGCGCCGCCTTCCTGCCATGCCCTCTGAAATCACCAGAATAAAACAGTCGTTGCTGGTCCGCAGAAATAAGCAGCGAGTATGCATCGTAGGCTGAGTGATCGTTTAGGCATGGCGTGATCGTAAATGGACCGATGGAAAGCGGCTTGCCTGACTTGAGATGAAGGGCATTTTTGAATTCCACACCCACGGGGGTAAAAAGCATAGCAGCCTTGAGGATTCGTTCAGTGGCGGCACCCATGATCATTTGCGTGCCGGGAAGAAGGTAGCGCGCCAGACCATAATGATCTAGGTGTGGGTGAGAGATAACGGCCGCAAGAAGAGACTCCTGCCGATTTCGAAATCCTTCCACCTGGGGAAGGCTTTCGATCGAGTCAGTGGCCTCCAGTGGAAGTCCTACATCTAGAACAATCCTCTTTCCTTGAGATTCGATCTCGACGCAGGTTCCGCCGACTTCTTGGGTTCCTCGATGAATGCAGACCTTCATTATCCCGCAATGCTCAAGTAATGAACGATCTTGGGGATGAGCCATGCTGCAACTACCCCAGCATTGTGCGCGCAAGCGAAGTTTTGCGCGTAAGGACGTGGTCCCACTTCCATATTGAAATGGCCGATGCGGTCCGTGATGCCTGAGATAAATATGAACGGCGCTTCCGATTGGAGGCGAATGATGCCGTGCGTCGTTTCAACTGACCCGATAGGAGGCCTCGCTCGATGTTCTTCGCATACTTCCTTGAATGCGTGAAGCGCTTCCTCATCGGCCCATGCATAGTCATCATAATTCGTGATGTTGACTACGCCTGCGGCGGTGTAATTGGCGGCGGCCATCAGGATTTGCCTTCGGGCCGGATTCATGGGCGGGACCAGGAATCGCGACTCCACTTGAGCCTTGAGCGATTCGTCGAAGATTCTATAGCCCGAGTTGAACAATTCAGCCGAAAAAGGTGATGGCCCGATCAGCCGGCCAGTTCGTTCACTGTGCCAATAACTATCGTTTCTTACGTCGTCATTAAAGGGGTCATGGATAAATGTATTCGCTCCAACGAAAACACACCCGTTGTAACTTGTCTCGCCGGGGAAGCCGGCGGTTCCGAATGCCACGACGAAGTCCGGACCCTGGTCCGTATCGATCTCCGCCTTTCCTCCAAAACAAATAACCGCTAACACCTCATCTTTCTCCTTCGTGCTAGAAGAAGAAACCGAAGGGTTCATTGCATCTTGTAAACACCAGACCTCGACTTGTACGTCGTGGTTTCTTCCTTGACTCTCTTCTTGGAAATGAAACACAGCCCGCGGCTTGGAAGGTATCGAATCGTCTTGGGGTGGCAAAGGATGCGTAAGTTTTACCGGCCAGGGGAACTTGTCCGGGCAGGCTTTGGCCTCCAGCAGGACATTCATGAGTGCAGTGGCTTCCCAATTCTTATTCGCAATGATCAAAACACGTTCGTGTGACATTGATTATCCCCCATCCTTTCGCGAATGCCTCCAAAATGACTAAGTGAAAGGCTGCGTGCACCACGACCTATATCAGAAGCAGGCAATCTAGTAAAAGAGCTGAAGGATAGAAGTAGCCTCGCTAAGGTCGCTCCAAATCAGTGCGCCAACGATCTAGCCGTGCTACTCTAGATCTATCTGATTGCGGCTTTTCAAGTGAACCGTGCCCGATCATAATATTTCAGATGATGCAGTCCTTTCGTTTTCTCCGAGATCTCATACGATCATTTCTGCGCCATGGGTGCGCCAGTCTGGCTGCGTCTCTCGCTTTCTTCTCCCTGCTCTCGCTCTTCCCCCTCGTCTTTCTCTTGCTCTACGCCCTGAGTTTTGTGGTGAGTCAGGACGTGATCGGGGAACAGGTGCTCCTCAGTTTCCTCAAGGGCTTCCTTCCTTCACTGGGCGAACATGTCGCAGATGAATTGCATCGGGTGAGCGGCCTTGAAACCGTTCGATGGGCCGTGTTTCTGGCCGTCGCCTGGTTCGGCGCATTGGTATTCTATGAACTCGACTATGCCTTGAACGTCGTCTTCGAAAGCGCCTGGCGCCGCCATCCCCTCATCTCGACGGCCATCGCGGTGGCGTCCCTCGGTGTGACCGGGCTCGTGCTGATTCTTTCCTATGTCGCCACTCAAACCGTCAACTTCTTAACGGGATACGCGCCAAAACTCTGGGGGCTGGACCTTCTGGCCCTCGCAGCTCACGATCTATTTCTCACCTATACCCTTCCCTTCGGGCTGGCCTTCCTGACCGTCACAGGCCTCTATCGACTCGTGCCTCGGCGGCGGCCGCAATGGCGTGAGGCCATGATCGGGGCGCTCACGTTCAGCCTGCTCTGGGTCGCGGCCAAACTGTTGTTCGTGACCTATAGCACCTATGCCACCCTCTACGCGCACCTCTATGGATCTCTCTTGGAAGTCGTTCTATTGCTCCTCTGGGTCTATTACTCTGCAGCGCTCTTATTGATGGGCGCAGAAGTGGCCCACCACCTCCAGCAACAGGTACAGGCCCTCTCCGCGACCACCACCAGAGCAACCCCCTCGGAGCAAGCCTTGCCGGATGGCCCCCCCGTCTAAGAATACTGGTCGGGTCTGTCCGGTCTGTCTGGTCCATCTCGTCTGTCTCGTCATATTCAATCAAACCAGATAGACCAGACAGACTGGATGGACCAGATGAACCTATTGAGCCTGTCCGCTTCTGGACTTTTGCTGGCGGAGGTATCCCTTCGTGGCTAGAATGACTACCGGGACAATACGGGAGTCGCTCCATGCCAGAAGACTTCGGCAAAGACATGCTCATGCTCGGTGGCACCATCGCGGGCTTTGTCGCGGCCATGCTGACCGTGATGGAGAAGCTGCTGGATATCAGCAGCCGGTTCACAGGAAAGAAAGAACAGAAATCACCGTCGTCAACCGAACGTCCCGTCGCCAGCGCCTCTTCCCCGATCGATTTTTTTTCGTCCAAACCCTTTCGCGGGACCTCCTATCTTCTGTTATACGAAACCGGCGTCATCGTCGCAGCCGGCCTGCTCCTCAATTATGTCGGGCTCACGTTGAGCCGCCATCTGGAGAGTATTCTCTTTCTCGACATGACAGGAACGGCGCTGGTGGCGTTCCTCTTGGGTCCTTGGTGGGGAGCCATCGCCGCGCTCCTTTCGAATTCCGTCGTGAATTGGCTGCTCTATCCGGAAGCCGGAGCGGATGTGGTGATCTTCCCCTGGTCGCTCGTGAACATCGTCGGCGCATGTTATTGGGGCTGGATGGCCAGACAGACAGGCTTTCAGAAATATCTTCGCACGGGACGCAGTTCCGCCTTCTCCCATGCCTGGTTCCTCTATATCTTCGGAGTCGGTGGCGCGATCGTCATGAGTCTGCCGGGAACGTTCGTCCAAGCCGCGTTACATGAACAAACGACCTTTGCCTTGAACCCCGAGGTCGCCGAGTCCGTGAGCCAGCGCGTGCTCCAATGGGAACAGACCGCACACCTCTACCTCGAATCGTTCTTGGGATTGACCTGGGGTGAAAGTCTGAGCTGGTGGATCGTCAACTGGTTCCAGAACTTTATCCGGTATGTTCCCGACAAGACCATGAGCGCGGCCATCGCGCTCGTCGTGCTGAAATACGGTTACCCGCTCTTTGAACGGGAGCTGATTCACGGGGGGCCGGATGGCGAACGTCCAAACGATGAGCGCATCCTGCCGCTGGTGCTGGGGTTACTCTATGCCCCCTCCTTCGCCACCTTGATCAGCAGCGAAACGTACGGGGGAACGGCCTACTGGCCGCTGTGGGCATTGCCGTGGCTCTTGATTCTGGCCGGCTACTTCCGCTTGCGTTACTGGGGTCCAGGGGAGACAACGCTTCGCACCGCCAGGCTTCAACGAGCCGAGCGGTATGCCCGCGCACTCAAAGTAATCGGACGGGAACCCTCCCATGAGTTCTGCAAGCGCTTAACCTTTATGACGCTCATCGCCAGTCTGCTCTTTGCGCTCTGCCTCCCCATCCTGTTGACAGACTTCTACCGCGCCACCTTCAAGTTCTTCTGCGTCGTCTATGGATTCCTGCTCGTGGTCCACCTCCTGCGTATTTCCATCGCGCAGAACATTTCCATCGCCCGCGCGAACGACTGATCACAAGACACGAACGGTGAGACACAAACCCGTTCAATCTCCAGACGCTTTCCTCCTCACGTTTCACCCCCTATGCAGTTCTAAGAACTGTGCGATGGCCGATCGGGTGATGAGACCCACGATCGCTCCATGCTCCATCACCACAAGACGATCCCACCCGCCCTGAGCCATCCGCTCCATCGCCTGCATGACAGACCAGTCAGGAGGGATACAGAACGATGGCGACACCGGACTCATAATGTCGCGCACCCGTCGCCACGGCCACAATGCCGTCGAAACAGCTTGCACGTCCCCCACGGTGACCACCCCGAGCACCTGCCCCTCCTCGCAGACGGGAAACCCACTAAATCCATGCGCGACGAAATACTGATCGACCGCATCCTGCAACGTCATGTCCGGTGGCACCAGGACGACCGGGTGGACCATCACCTGACGCACTGTCACCGACGATAACGAAGTCCGCATCGTGGCTTGCCGTCTGCTGGCCAGCGCCGCCGAAAAAAGGAAGGCGCCGATGAAGATGAGCCAGCCCCCGTCTGTCGCGATGGAATCTCCCCGGATACCGAACCAGGCCCCTACCATCAAGACCGCGCCGGTCAACCCAAGCGCCACACCGAATCCGATACCCGTCAATGCTGCCTGGCCGGTCGCTCGATCAAAGTCCTTGCTCCAGGCCCAGAGCCCGGCGCGTAAGGCCCTTCCGCCATCTAACGGGAGCCCCGGAATCAGGTTGAAGAGTCCAAGCTGCACATTCACCATGCCGAGCAGTCCCCCAAGAACGACGAGTCCCTGGAGCCCTGATCCTGAAAACAACGCATCCATCGCCATGGCTCCGCCGAGACAACCGACACCCAGAGCCAGGCTCACCAGCGGTCCCGCCATCGCAATTAAAAATTCCGCCCGAGGAGTAGGCGGCTCTTTCCCCATATGCGCCATCCCGCCGAAGATGAACAGGGTGATCTGCCTGATCGGGATCTGGTAACGCAGCGCCACATAGGAATGTCCCAGTTCATGCAACAGGACGGAGAGAAACAGCAAGAGCGCGGCAATGCCACCCATCCCCCAATAACGTGGAGCCGGCAGGCCTGGCAACATCTCAGGCAAATAGCCCGTCGCCAAGGACCAGGTGACAAAGAAGAACACGGCAAACCAGGATGCATGTATGTGAATCGGGATCCCGAGCGCACGGCCGATTTTCCAATTGGGCAACGTCATGCTTCCACCGTAACAGCGGGAGATTTCGAGCGTCAACTCGGCAGGCTGCTGAAAAAATCCGCCAGTCCTGAAACGATGAACGGTGAGCGATGAACGATGAGCAAAGAAATCCTTCCCCCTTCAGCGTTCCGCGTTCATCGTTCTGAGTTTGCTCAATGCGGCCTTGCTGGACGGCCATTTTGAGCAACCTGCGGGATCAGGTATACTTGCTACCATGCACAAGCGCTACTCACCCGCCATCCTGTGCCTGCCCCTCGCAATGCTGCTTGCCCCGGCGCTGCCCCCCTTCGCACAGGCCCAGGTGATCAAATCTGGACCATCCTCCTGTCCCGGAGTGGCCCTGACGTTCGACCTTTGCCCGGTACGGAAAGGGGCGGGTTACGATCAGGTTTTAATCGATTATTTGATCGAGCAGAAGATCCCTGCCACCTTCTTCATGTCGGGAAAATGGATAGCGAAGCACGACCAGCAAGTGCAAGCCCTCCTGCAGGTCCCCTTCTTTGAAATCGGCACCCATGGGGAGGTCCATGCCCATCTGCCGCTCCATTCGGCGGACGAGCAGAAAC
>JAUXQT010000015.1 GCA_030682135.1 Nitrospirota bacterium
AACTGCTCACGGCGGGTGGGCTTGCGATATTGCTCAAACGTGACCTCGGCAAACGTCTGTTGCGGCATGGGGGCACCTCCTCATCAGTGCTGTGCTTCTCATAGCACAGCAGGAGAGGCGAATAAATCAGACCTTCCCTAGCACATGGGTCCAGATTTCCATCGCCCTTTCTCCATCTGACTCCCATGGAGAAAGCCCAATCTTTACCTCGGGCGTCAGGCGAAGCATATTTACTACTACGTCTCGGATGCGTTGATTCAACTCCTTCTGGCTAAGGTGCCGACAGTATCGGTTTTCGCGATACATCTTTCGCCATACTTCGTGACGCTGCATACCGGTGCTCATATGATGGCTACAATGTTTAGGCGGATCCGCATAACAGCACCTCTGTACGGGGGTTCAAAGTCCATCCAGCAGACTGCGAACGCCCACCCAGAGCAGCGGTTGAGAATATGAATATATATCATCGTTGTAATGGCGTCACTGTGGCGGCCAGGGAGATCCCCATGTCTTTCTTTAGGGGAATGGCCGAGGATGCCTTTTACTGCTCGCAGCCCCTCAACTCCATCTTACATTTTAAGGGGGTAGCCTGGTCGATCCTCGACTGCGCGCGTTAAACGAACACATTCCTATCGTGCCCGTTCCGCGAGCAGGAGGACGACTAGGCTGCCCTTCCCATCCTTCTGATGCCGCGCGTTGCGCGAGCACGGGAGAGGATAAGGGGCCTGAAAATCTTCTGCTGGGCCGCACCACTTCACGCGACGAGTTCTTTCAGAACCTCAGGATGGCGCTCGGCGACCTTGAAAAGTGTTTTTGCCGCCCCGGATGGTTCGCGACGGCCTTGCTCCCAATCTTGGAGGGTACGTACAGAAACCCCAAGCAGTGCGGCAAAGGCGGTTTGAGAAAGCCCGGACACCAACCGAGCATGGGCAACTTCTGAAATTTCTGGACGATGGACGCGAGCACGGACGCCGGCCTTCATTTCACGCACCGACGAGAGTAGTTCGGCGCCAATGTCCACTTTAGGCTGACGCCCGGCAGGCTTCTGTTTGGTTTTACGCATTTTCGACCTCCTTATACGGCAATGACGTACTAGCGTCAAATGTGGCAGATTGCGCGCGTCTTATCTTCTCCCCTGAGGGCGGGCTAGATGGTCTCCCGCTGCGCGTATCCAACCGAGGTTGGTTCATCTGGTCTATCTGGTTTGTCTGGTTAGTCGGACCGAAAATTCAACCAGAAAAACCAGATAGACCAGAAAGACCATCCAACCAGACAGACTGGCCAGTGCGCGCTGCGCGAGCACTGGAAGCCAACAGGCCAACCATTCCATCTTTCTCACTTTTCCCCCACCTTACCCTAGGGGGCGCAGTCAGATGGTCCTTCCCTGCGCGCATCGGACGAGCACATTCTGATCGTGCGCGTTCTGCGAGCAAGAAGGACCGCCTGACTACGCCCCCCTTCTTCGCCCTTGACAGCGCCACCCCCCCCTGGCTATGATTGCCGCCACTTGATTTGAACCTGTATTCTAAAACGCATTTTCTCCGGCCACCATCATTCAAAGGAGTAGGCTCATGAAGATCGTAATCGGTACTGTTGCGACCGTCTCCGGCGTCCTGTTTGCGTTGTCGATGGCCTCGGCGAACCCTTCGCTCCTCCCCAAGCATGAAGGCTATCCGATGAAGAACAGCGGAAGCCCTGTGACGGGCCAGCCAACCGCCAACGATCCAGGCCAGTCCGATGCGCGTGGAGAGTCCACGTTGCTCAAGTCCACGAACTCCATCAAGCACAGCGAACAGCACCTGAACAAGTCGGATAATGCCAGGATCACCGAAGGGCAGGGCGCAGGCCGCCTTCCAAACGTCCAGGGTCCTCAGATCAAGATCGCTCCTCCGGTCACCTCTGCCACGAAAATTGGGGCCGATCGTAAGATCGAGTAGTCGAGCGATTCAGGCAGATATAACAGGGGGGCGCCGGATTCATCCGGCGCCCCCCTGCTTTTTTGTGCGCCCTGCCCTCGCGGAAGATACGACCGAACGCAGCCGGAATCGCCACAGTTTCTTGGCCCATGCTCCCGCATAGTCGACACCGATTCGCGCATGAGACCCCAGCTCCCCTCGTTTCAGCACCACCCCACGATCCTCGAACCAGAGGGACTCGCCTTCCGTAAGATCTGCGCGGTTGAGGCCGCGATCGATCTCTAACACACGGCAGAGCCGCCCCGGTCCATCGATCAACTTACCGTCAAGTTCAATTGCCCTGATCAAAACCGCTGAAGGAAACTCCTCCCGCTCCGTCACCACATTCAGACAATGGTACATCCCGTAAATGAGGTACACATAGGCGACCCCTGCCTGACCAAACATGACATCCGTTCGGGGCGTTCTCCCTTTCGACGCATGGCAGGCCTTATCTTTCGGCCCCACATAGGCCTCCACTTCAACGATCTTCCCGGCAAGGATACGCCCCTCGATCGCCCGCACAAGATACTTGCCGATGAGCGAGCGCGCAACCGTAACCGTCGGGCGGTTGAAATAAGCACGTGAAAGGATCTTGCATGGCATAATTTTCAGCAAAGCAGTCAGCTTTCAGCTATCAGCCTTCAGCATGCGGATTCCAGACGTTTTCTCGCTGAAAGCTGATGGCTGAGGGCTGATAGCTATCAACTGGCTAAAAGTACCAGGCGAGGCCGCCCATAAAAGTCCGCGGATTCCCCGGCACAAAGTGAATCCCATTGACCGGCGCCGGCTCATTCCGCAGCTGAGAGGCAAAGGCGAAGGTGGCCTGCTCCCACTGGGTATTGAACAGGTTCTGAATAAAGAGAAATGCCTCCATGCGGCCATGGGACATCTTGATCGGCAGTTGATAACGCTCCGAGAGATCGAAGTCAATCCAGGAGGGAGCCTTGATGCTCCGGTCCTCTGTAAGCGGCCGCACGCCGAGATAGGTCGCTTGCAGTTGCGAGGTCAGCCCTTCGGGCCAACGCAACAACAGCGCCCCATAGGCCGTGACCTCCGGCGCCAATGGGATGGCATCCCCGTTGCGAAACTCCGCCTTCGTATAGGTCACGCTGCCGTTGAAATACAGCGGACCCCAGACTTGCCCCCGCGCGGCGAATTCCACGCCTTCGCGTCTGCTCGCACCGCGAATTTCTGTTGTCCCTTCGTCTCCGACAAATACCAATTCAGACTTGAGATCTAATCGCCAGATGGTGGCGGTCAACTCGACGCCTCCAGCTCCCCAGGGTTTCGACCGGACACCGACCTCATAACTCTTGGCTCGCGCAAGGGGGGAGGACCCCGGTGCGACGGCCGATCGTGCGTCATTACTGTGATAACCCTCGCCATAGTTGGCAAAGAATTCCGTGCTGGCCCAGGGGCCCAGAATAAGGTTCATTTTCGGAAGGACGATACTGGAACTCGTCCGCCCGGCGGGCTGTTCGGCACAGATCGCGCAGCGATTCCTCACATCGAAGGTAAAGGTTTCAGCGCGAAGTCCGCCCGCCAGCCTCATCCACGACGTGGGCTGAACCTCTGCTTTCACGAAGGGCGCATAGGACGCTTCCAGGATATCGCTGTCCGTGGTCGCTCCGGTCTGGGTTCGTATCGTCTGAGTACCGAGTCTTGCGTGGATGTTATCGACCCTGGTTTGAAACCCGATGGTCCCGATGCTCGGCAGGCCCCATACGTCGCCTCGCTGTTTGTATCCGAGGTCTCCCCCATACATCACCCGCCGATCGGATTGTTGGATGCCGTCTCCATTGACGGGATCGTTGGCGAAGAACGTGAAATTCGTGAAGAGATCCAGCCGATAGTACTGGCCGTAGGCATTCGCAAAGAACTGCCCGTTCGACGTCGTGTCGTAATGGTAGTTCAACTTGGCAGTGCTGCGAAGCGTCTTGCCTCCTTCCGAAGGATCGACGGCGCCGAACCGGTCGAGCGAGCCATCCTGCACCGCTCGCAAAGGAATCTCGCCCGAGGCGTTCCACTGTGCCTTGTGAAAGGTTCCGGTCAGGCTCAGTTCGTCCCGTCCGGTCAGGTTGGTCGTCATTTTCCCCAAGAGGTTGCCCCGGAAATAGCGGTTATCCTGTTGAAACGGGCCGTTTGTGTAATAACCTTCGGCGGCGAACAGGGTCCGCACCCGATCCTTGGTGGGAGAAAACATGAGCATGTAGCGCTGCGTATCGAACTGCCCCCCGGCTGCCTGAACGATTCCCTCCTGAACGACCTGCCTCGTATGGAAATTCACCGCTCCTGCCGTGGCAAAGTCGCCATATTCCGGGAGATAGGCCCCCTTGTTGACGTCGAGTCCCTCGATCGTTTCAGGAATAATGAAATTCAGGTCGGTGTAGCCTTGCCCGTGCGCATGGGTGCGCAGGTTGATCGGCATGCCATCGGAGAAAAAGGCCACATCGGTCCCGTGATCCGCGTCGAACCCGCGCAGAAAATATTGATCGGCCTTCCCTGCCCCGCCGGAATGCTCCACCGCAATGAAGCCGGGGATCAACCGCAACACCTGCGCCGGACGGCCCTGCGGCTGCAGAAGATATTCTTTGTCGGGGATGAACTGCTGGGACGAGGCTGCGACCGGCCTATCGCCGATGACGGTGACTTCCGGAACGTCGATTGTCTCAGCGTCGGGGTCATGGGCGAGAGCCATGGAGGCAAAGAATAGCAGCGCGGTGAGATGGAGGAAGAGACTGAGGATATTCACGAAGACGCTCAGCTCAACCCTTTTCCCGTGGTGGTCGCTGTCAACTTCCCATGCTTGACGCCCTTGGCCCCGATGAGGATGTCGGCAAGCTTCTTGATGACAGAGCCTTTGCCCTTCACCGCCAGCACTTCTAAACAATGGTCATGATCGAGATGCACATGCATCCCGGACAAGATGAGAGGTTGGTAGCGGTGTTGGATGTCTGTGAGCTTTCTACTCAGATCGCGCACATGATGGTCGTAGACAAACGTGATCGTCCCGACCGTTTCCTTGTCGTCGTCCCACTCCTGCCAGACCAGGTTATCCCGGATCAGATCCCGCAGCGCCTCCGAGCGGTTCGTGTACTTGCGCTTCTTGATGTGCAGATCGAATGCGTCGAGCAAATGATGGTCCAACGACACGCCGAATCGAATCAACTTCTTCATGGCAGTCTCATGGGTAGCACGTTTTCAAGAAACGTAACATCCTACAAGACATGAATCAACGAGGAAGCGCTACGAGCAAACACGTGCAGCTCCATCGTGGAGCTATGCTCCCGCACCTCCACCATTAGGCGGGGCGCGCGGGAGGTCTCGGACTGCGCGCGTCCAACGAGGGCCTTCTGAGGCCGCGCGTTGCGCGAGCACGCGAGACCTCCCGCGCGCGCTGCCCGTCCCTACCCTTTATTCGCCTTGGATGGGAATGTACAAGACGTTCCCCTGCCGATTGATCAGCAGCAGGGCGAGATCGGAGGGCTTCATCGGATCGGCCAGACGCTGAAAGACGGCAAAGGTGGGAATATGCTGACGGTTGAGCTCTAACACCACGTCGCCTGGCTGGAGGCCTGAGGATTCGGCTAAACTACCTTCTTCAATGTCGGTCACCACCACTCCACTCGTGATAGCCAGATCCATCTGCCGGGCCAGCGGCGCGGTCACATCGTCGAAGACAACGCCGGCAAGAGGATGAGCCTTGGCAGCTGAAGCCGATGGGGCCTGGCTCTTCTTGGTCCGTTCACGCGGCGCCTCCTGGACGACCAGCTCGGCCTGATAGGGCTTGCTCTCGCGCACGAGATCCAGTTTGTGCTTACTCCCGATCGTGGAGGCTGCCACGAGGTTCCGGAGATGTCCGCTGTCCATCACGTCACGCCCGTCGAATCGCACGACCACGTCGCCGCGCTTCAGTCCGGCTTTTTCGGCAGAGCCCTTCGCCTGCACATCGGTCACGATCGCGCCCTTCACATCCGGCAGACGAAAGACCTTGCCCAACAGGGGGGAAACATCTTGCGTCGAGGCGCCGAGGAATCCACGGACTACACGCCCGGTCTTGAGCAGGCTCTGCATGGCGGACCTGGCCATATTGCTGGGAATGGCAAAACCGACTCCGACGCTTCCACTGGTCGGACTCGCGATGGCGGTATTGATCCCGATCAGTTCTCCATTGAGGGTCACCAGCGCGCCGCCGGAGTTGCCGGGATTGATGGGGGCATCGGTCTGAATGAAGTCTTCGAAATCGGCGACGCCGACATCGGCGCGTCCGACGGCACTGACAATGCCGAATGTGACACTGCGGCTCAAGCCCAATGGATTGCCGATCGCGAGCACAAATTCGCCGACGGCGAGTGTGCTCGAATCCCCCCACGTGACCATCGGCAGATTGGTCGCCTGGATTTTCACGAGGGCCACGTCGGTCTTCGGATCGGTGGCCACCACTCGTCCTTTGTATTGCCGCCGGTCGGCAAGAATCACTTCCACATCGACCGCATCGGCAATGACATGGTTATTCGTCATAATGTAGCCATCCGCCGACACGATGACCCCGGAGCCTTGGCCATATTGCCGCCTGGTCGTAGGCGCGTCCTTAAACAGCCCGAACGGAAGCGCCTCGTCGCTGAAGGCTTGATCGCGGACCATCACCGTGGAGGCGATGCTGACGACAGAGGGTATGACCTTGGTCGCAGCCGTCTTGATCTGCGCCTGGAGTTCACCCCCGCTCGCAACAGGAATCGCACGAGTCCCGGCCAGAGCCGTTCCACCAGCGATGGAACCAGCCACGCAGAGCCCGATCATGATTCGCACAATGAAGTTGAATCGCAACAAGCCGCAGTCCTCTCTTACCAGATTGACGATAAACGACTGTAGCCTAGCACGCATACGACGGAGGCGCACTTACAATTCCATATGACGCAAGCGGAGGGCATTGGAGATGACGGACACAGAACTGAACGTCATGGCGGCACTGGCGATCATGGGACTCAAGAGGATTCCCCAAGCCGGGTAGAGGACGCCGGCCGCGATCGGCACACCGATGACATTGTAGAGAAATGCGAACAAGAGATTCTGCCGAATATTTCGCATCGTAGCCAGGCTCAGTCTGCGCGCTCGAAGCAGCCCGCGCAGATCCCCTTTCACCAACGTGATCCCCGCACTTTCAATGGCTGTGTCTGCTCCGGTCCCCATCGCAATCCCGACATCGGCCAATGCCAGCGCGGGGGCATCATTGATCCCGTCGCCGGCCATCGCGACAACGCAGCCTTGGGACTTGAGACGGGCCACGATCTGTCCCTTGTGCTCCGGCAGAACTCCAGCCAGGACCTCTTCAATGCCGAGTTGCCGGGCCACGGCCTCCGCCGTATCGCGATGATCGCCCGTGACCATGACGATCCGAAGGCCATCGGCCTTGAGTGCTTGCACCGCCTCGCGAGTCGACGCTTTGATCGGGTCTGCCACGCCAAGGATGCCGGCCGCCTGTCCATCGATGGCCACGAACAGGATCGTCTGCCCGTCACGACGAAGCGAGGCCGCGTTGTCGTCCAACGGCGTCAGGCTCTGGTTTGATACCCCGATCTCCAGCCGCAAGAACGAAGCCGTCCCGATGGCGACGCGACGACCAGCGACCGTCCCGGTCACACCCTTCCCCGTCACCGAATGGAACTGCTCGACCGGGACGCAGGAGATGCCTCGCCCTTCCGCTCCGGCCACTACTGCGGCGGCCAGCGGATGTTCACTGCTCCGCTCAAGACTCGCCGCGAATCGTAACAAGTCGGCATCGGTCCAGGGTGGCACAGATCGCATCGAGAGCAATGTCGGCTTGCCCTCCGTCAGGGTTCCGGTCTTATCGACGACGAGCGTATCCACCTTCCCGAATATCTCCAGGGCTTCAGCCTTCTTCACCAACACACCGACCGTCGCCCCGCGACCGGTCCCCACCATGATCGACATCGGCGTCGCCAATCCCAACGCACAAGGACAGGCAATGATCAGGACCGCTACGGCATTGACCAGCGCGTAGGCCAACTTCGGTTCCGGGCCCCAAATCGCCCAGACCAGAGCCGTCAGCAATGCAGAACCCACTACCAGCGGAACGAAATAGGCTGCCGCCACATCGGCGAGACGTTGAATCGGCGCCCGGCTCCGCTGCGCCTCACTCACCATCTGCACAATCCTGGCAAGCATCGTGTCTCGCCCGACTCGCTCGGCGACCATCACGATCCCGCCCGTGCCGTTGATGGTCCCTCCGGTCACCCGAGTCCCGACTATTTTTTCGACCGGGATCGATTCCCCGGTGATCATGGATTCATCGACAGATGTCGCACCTTCTTGAACCATCCCATCGACCGGCACTCGCTCACCAGGCCTGACGCGTAATCGCTGGCCCACCTGAATCTGCTCGAGCGGCACGTCTACGTCTTGTCCATCCGACGTGATCAGTCTGGCGGTCTTTGGCGCGAGCCTGAGCAAGGAACGAATCGCGGAGCTCGTCTGACTCCGAGCCTTCAGCTCAAGAACCTGGCCGAGCAGCACAAGCACCGTAATCATAGCGGCTGCTTCAAAGTAGACGGCGATCGAACCGTCATGAGCTTGAAACGAACTGGGGAGCAGCGTCGGCACGACGGTGGCAACCGTGCTGTAGCCATAGGCCGCTCCAGTTCCAATGGCAATGAGCGTGAACATGTTGGGGGCCCGGTTCACCACCGAAATCCACCCCCGCTGGAAAAACGGCCAACCGCCCCAGAGCACCACCGGCGTCGCCAGCAGCCATTGCACCCAGTTCCTCATCGAGCCAGTGAAGATCTGCGGAAGTGACAAGCCGTGAATCATATCGGCCATGGCCAGGAGCATGACCAAGAGGGCAGGTCCGAGACAGATCCAGAACCGCCGGCCCATATCCTCAAGCTCGGGATTCTGTTCATCCTCAAGCGAGACGACTTTTGGCTCCAGCGCCATTCCGCAAATCCGGCAAGCGCCCGGTTGAGTCTCCAGCACATCCGGGTCCATCGGACAGACGTACTCGACCGTTCCGCCAGACGGAACGACCGCAACGCGGGGAAGCCGCTGCTCAACAGGAGTCAGATAGTAAATGGGATCGGCTCGAAACTTGGAGAGACAACTCGTCGCACAGAAGTAGTAGGTCTTCCCTTGATATTCGTAGGAACCGGCTGCCGTGGCCGGCTGCACCGTCATCCCGCAGACGGGATCGATGGCCCCCGTCACGACCGGGGCAGGCTGCAGCATCGGAAGGGGTTTTCTTGTCGTCGTCGGCTTAGCGGGACTGACAGTCCGTGGCTGCAACGCCAACTCCGGATCGGCCTTGAATCGCTCCAGGCAGGAGAGGCCGCAAAAGTAGTAGCGCTCGCCTCGATGCTCGTGACTTCCAGCGGCCGTAGCCGGATCCACCGTCATGCCGCAGATCGGATCAATCGCCATAATAACCCCGTGATGTGTGACGAGTGATGAGTGACCAGTGGAGAAACCTATCTGATCACCCATCGCTTCCTGCTCATCACCGATCACTCATCACTTCTTTTTATCGGCATCCAGAATGCTCTGGATGATCAACTTCAGATTCTCAGGATCGATCGTCTCCGCCTTGATATTTCCGTCGAGAAGCACGGTCGGGGTCTGCTGCACCTTGATGCGCTCGCCCCATTTGCGCCCCTCTTCGAAGATCTTGGCCGGTTTCCCGCTGGCCATGCCTTCTTCAAAGGCCTTCGGGTCGAGACCGACTTCCTTGATCAGCCCTTCCCGGAGCGAACGATCCAGCACGCCGGTCATCTTATCCTTGTGGATGGTGCGAAAGAGGACCGCTTTCATTTCACTCCCCTTCCCCATCAGCTTCGCCTGCTCGTACATATCGAAAGGAGTCGGCAGCTTGCCATGAATCACCGGGAAGCCCACCATCGTCGCCTCAAGCTTGTTCCCGAACTCTTTTTGGAGGAGCGCCAGCCCTTCTCCGTCGAACCGGTGGCAATGAGGACAGTAGAAGTCGGCGAACTCGATCAACTTCACCTTGCCGGGAACATGCGTGGAGACTTCGTCCTTCAAGATTTCGAACTTCCCCTTCAAGTCGGGAGTGGCGGCGGCGGCCGGTGAGCCCCCCAAACCTACGACACACCACACCATCGCGCATACCGCCGAGGCCCATCGTGCACCCTGTCTGTTCACCATACCCTCTCCTTTCTTGAATCAATGCCGGTCGCTCATTATATCGAATGTGCCGCGAACTTACTTCTCACTCTTTGTTATACTGTGACCATGTTATCGCGAACTCTCTGCGCTACCCTGGCCTTGCTCATCACGCTCACCGGCTGTGCCTCGATGCAAGAAACCGGGGACGGCTTGGACCCACAGGCACTCACCTTCCTTCAGCTCAAGGCCGCACCGGACTCCGTAAAAGGTCAATCGGTAGTCTTCGGCGGCATGGTCCTGACGGCCCGGCGGCTCAAAGACGGCACGAGAATCGAAATCTTGCAGCTGCCGCTCGATCGATCGATGCATCCCGGATACGACTTGACCCAATCCCAGGGCCGCTTCGTCGCGCTGCAGCACGAATTCCTCGACCCCGCCACATTGCCCCATGGCACCAGAGTTACCGTAACAGGCACCGTAGCGGGAACGGTGACGCTGCCGCTCGATGAGACCGAATATATCTATCCGATCATTGAGGTGAAACGTTTACAGGTATGGAGTGCCGCTGAAGAAGCGGCGCCTCGGATCAGATCTCAGATGGGCCCTGGTGCCTACTGGGGGCCCTACTGGAGTCCCTACTACCGACCCTGGCCCTATCGTTGGTAGGCGGGACTTGCGCGACGAGCGAGACGGCCAGAACGTCCGATTCTGCTGTCTTTGGTGACATTTCTCGCAAGTCACGCCCTTCCCGCATGTCTTGCTTGTTCACCGCCCCCCGGTCCCGACAATGCGCTCCACGCGATCGTCGCGCCCCCCGAGCTTGAGATACCGGTGATATTGAGCCAATGCCTTCGGCAGATCTTTCCGGTTCAACTCATAGAAGACACCCAAGTTGTAATGCGCTTCCGCATAATCCGGTTTCAGCTCGACCGCTCGCTCGTAGGACTGTTCCGCCTCTTCAAGCCTGTTGAGACCGGTGTAGATCACACCCAGGTTCATGTGCGCTTCGGCATACTCCGGGCGGTACCGTAACACCTCGAGAAATTCCCGCTCCGCCTCGTTCGGCCGCCCCTGACTTCGATAGATAAACCCAAGATTGTAATGCGCGTCGACTAAATCTGGTTTGGCGGCAACCGCCTGTTTGTACGAATAGGCCGCCTCGATGAGGTCATTGTTCCTCTCGGCGATACGCCCATTCAAGTACCAGCCGTTCGCATGTTTGGGATTCGATTTCGTCAGCCGGCGCAGCATGTCGCTCGCTGCTTTGGCCTCGCCCTGGCCGTCATAGAGGGTCGCCAGGGCAAACAAGGCCTCTGGCTGGTTCGGCACCACGGTCAACAAACGCTGGTAGGTCCGTAGCGCATCGGACGACTCGTGACGCTGCTCATAGGCCTTGGCCAGGTCGAGATAGGATTCGGCATGTTTCGGATTGACCTCGATGGCGCGCGTCAACGCCTGCTCGGCCTCTGCCGACTTCCCTTGCGCCAGATACACTTCGGCCAGATCGTTCAGCGCCTCCGCATACTTGGGTTTGAGCTTCACAGCATGAGTGAACGCCGCCACAGCTTCGGAGGGGTTTCGCTCTTTGAAGAGGATTTGACCGAGCAGGCGGTACGCCTCGGCAGATGAGGGATTCAACTCGATGGCTTTCCTGGCAGCCTCTGCTGCGGCGGGAAGGTCGCCTTTTCGCAGCAGCCCGGCGCTCCGCTCATAGTGGCGCTGCGCAGCATCCGGTTGCTCAGCCGCCGCTAGAACGGAAGCTAGAGGAGCCGCCAGAGCCAGACACAGCGCGAACGGAACGACAGCACGATAATGGAGGAGGCGATTCACGATCAACCAACGCCCTTCCTTGCGGCACCCGCAACAGTTCGGCAAACTATAGACGGGCAGCGACCGTGAAATCAACGACACCTATGCTCGAATCGACGTGAACGGAGTCCCCTGCAGTGAGTCTCGCGGACGAACAGCAAAACGGACAAAGGGTCTACTCTGTTCAGCACAGAGTAGACCCTTCGCTCGACTGCTCGCTTATCTCAACAAAGCTCACATCCCCTTGCGGGTATCGAAATACTCATCGTAGCGATGCACGAAGTCTTTCTGCGCCAGCGGAGCATGGCAGGCCCGGCACTTGGTGAAGTCCTCGGCGAGGGATTTCCCATCAGCCCCGAAGGCTGAAAAGACCCAGGCGCCGTTCCGGAAATTCTCCGGCACATCCTGTCCCCAGCCATCCCCCTTGCCCATGACGAACACCTTGGCCAGGCTCCCCTTGACCAGCTTGCCATCTGCCCCGGTTACCGGAGTCTCGCCCTCAAGTTGCGCCTTATAGAGTTCCATCACCATCACCGTGCCGGAGGGGAACGCCTGGCCGCGCGGCGTCTTTGCACCGGCTGGATTGATATAGAGTTCACGAACCTGCTTGGCATCGGGACGCTGCACCTCGGAGAGGAACTTGGGCGAGCTCCCCGTCTTTCGGCTTCGGCGCCGAGGCCTTGGCCATGGACGATGAACCGGCTCCGCCCTCCATCTCACTACACCCGGCCAGGGCCATCAGAACAATAGCTCCGATCCCGAACGTGATGATCTGTGTGATCTGTCGTGTTGTCTGCATAACCCTCCTTTTCAATGATCGGTCTTATAGCAACGCCCCGTCACCAGAAGATGAGCGGGGCGCTGCAGACTGCGGGAGGCTAACGCGAATCGCCGCTACTTGATCATGAGCAGCTTGCCGCCAGGATCCTTCGGATTGAGATGGTCGCGATAGACCAGCGTATTGCCCTGCGTCGCATAGAAGAGATCGCTGGTCGGGATGCCGATATATTTCGTCTCACCAGGCTTCAAGACCACCTGGGCCATCAAGACAAACGGCGAGCCGGCGTTGGCCGCATCCGTCATTTGGAACCCCCGCTCGACGGTGGAATTGTTCGTGACCTTGAGCAGCAGAGGCCGTCCAGGCCGAACCTTAAAATCGATCACCGTGGTCGGCGGATACCAGCTCTTGATCGTGCCGAGGTCGATAGCGAACAACTGCGCATCCACGTCGAGTGCTTTGAAGGCCTGGCCGACCACCGACCCGGTTTCCAGGTCGCCGATCTCCACGCCGCCGGCCTGTAGCGCGAATGCCGATGTGCCCATGACGAGCAGACTCACCGATACCAGGGTGCCCAGAACAAGATGCCTCAACATGACCTGACCTCCTCTATGGTTAAAGCGACGATGCATGAGTGCCGGATGATGGGAGACAGGGTGGCAAGCCCTTTTCTTCGAGCACTTGCCCCCCGATGAGTGTATCGCCGACGATCAGAAACAGCGCCTTCACGCGTCTGGTGCTGTCGAGAAAGTTTCCGCTGGCCACGGCCGTCACTTCGTGCGAGCCATCCTCTTGCGCCAGGTCGGCCTCAATCGTCACATGGTAAAAATCGAATCCCTCGAATACGTTGTTGAACGCCTGCACGCGCAGGAGCGCCACAAGCTGAGGTTCATCGGCGAACGCCGGGGCCGTGCAGCACAAGAACATCACCGTTCCGAAGAGGTAGAGCAATCGCATCGCCGACTCCTTCGATAGAGAGCGTTTCTATCCGCTTCTCGCCCAGGCGTCTACAGACGCCTGCCAACTCGTACCAACACTTGCTACAGCGTCATGACGCCTGCGCGGTCCAAACGTCACGGCGTTCAAGAATATGGGAGAGGGAAACGTATGGGCATACGTCTCCCTCCGTCGGGACTCCCTGCGTGGTCAGCGCAGTCCAACCCCTGAGTCCCGCCCCAATTGTGACACGAGCGCTGCGCGACGGCGCGGGCCTGAGCGCCCGCCCACGTCCCGGCGATGGCACGCCTGCCTGGACGTGAGTGGAAAAGAGCCACCCATCGATGGCACAAGACGGCAAACCGGACAACTCAAGGCTCGCATACTTTTGCATACTGAACACCTGCACCAGTTCATGACGGGCCGGCTGCCCGGCGCTCCCTTCATGGGAACGGTCCTCCTCGACACGATAGGTCTCCATTACAAACCGCGTCCCCAGCGAAAAGGGCTCGTCATTCAGCGTCGCCGCTCCTTTGGGACAGACGTAACACTTCAGTATTTCCTCGTGGCCCTGCCGGTGCCCGGCAATCTGACAGGTCGGCCAAGACCGATAGCCGAAAGCCATCGACAACTGCCTATCTTCCGGTGCGGCCACAGACCTGGTGGTCACCCCCAAGGCAATAGCCATCAGTCTGGCCACCACTGGTACGAGCTCGGGATAGTCCTGATCGTGATTCATCTCGCCCCCTCTCAATGTTGAGCCCCCCGAAGGGCCAGGGTGGGGGAGGCAGTCAACCGTCCCACCCTGGTAACGGGTCCGCGAGATGGAGACCTCACCCCGCAGACGCCATATGCCTTCAGCCATCTATTGTCATCGCAGCGGCTTTTCTCCGCTGTTATCAGCGTTTCTTATTCGGGCCTGCGCGCGAACCGGCGCCACCTTACGGGGAATCGAACGAGTCACCGGTGTCGAATCCTTACGATTGGCCTCGACCAGCGCCGTAACCGATTCGCGAAAGACGCGCAGGCTGCCATGTCCGATCTTGGTCGCACCGAGCCGTCCTTCTTCAATCCACCGATAAATCGTCCACTTGCTCACGCGTAACAGTTGCGCCGCGTCGTTCACCCGCATCAACGATGATTCCATCATGGCATCCCAAGCCCCGATCCACCGTCCATTCACATCCGCGCGCCACGTTCATACCATCCCGTCACTTCATGACCTCGCCCGTGCAATACCAGTTCTCGCCTTTCACACCATTGACGGCCGTAGCCAGTTGCTCCGGCTTCACCTTGCCCGATTCGACCGTCACCACCGCATGGCCTTTCATCCTCTTGAAATCGACCATCTTCACGCCGGGAACGCGCCGAAGCGCATGTTCGACATCGCCCACATATCCGTCGCAGAACTTGCCGCCCAGCATGAGTGTGATTGTTTCATCGCCCGCAAAGGCCGGGATGGCCATCGCACAGACACACCCGATGAGACAACCAAGCGTGATGAATGCCTTCACGATTTCCCCTCCTGTTGGCCAGCCTCAAGCCTCTGCGCTCCTCGGTCGATCCGCGCCGAGCAATTCCAGCCCGATGCGAGCGCGCGATGCACCGCACCGGCCAACTGCTCCGGCGTCTCGCTGCCGGGCTGATACCGCACCAGCACCGTGCCATGATCGTTCAAGAACTCGACCTGCCGCACCGTCTTGAATGCACGAAGCGCCGCCTCGACATCTTCACGGTGGTACTCACACATGCGGCCAAAAATCTGGACGATGGCTTCACCTGCCGCCGTCTTGGTCTCCACGGATTCATTCTCCGGAGCCCCGGCTGCAAACGAAGCAGTCCCGATCATCGTCCAACAGGCCAATGCGCACATGAACAGACGTCTCATGGCAGAGTCCTTTCAGAGCCAAACCGATTAAAGGACCGGGGCGGAGGCCACAGGAGGAAGCACCCGCGCCCCGGATCAGTCCGAGCAAGGAGGCCGCCCGACTCGAACATCGAGTAATCAACAACGGTCAAATGGTATAGACGAGCGACTGAGATCGATAAGGGAACGCGAGAGCAATCGACTTGAATAGACCGCCCGGGATCCCCTATCCGATCAGGATGAAGGAAATCGCCGGAGGCGCACGGGAATGGAGCAGAGAAGAAGAGTGTACAGGGACAACGTGATTCGGAGAGGAGACGACGAGCTGGGCGACCGGACCGGCCGACAAGGCCGGCGGCTCCGTGACCAGTCCGGCATCGGACGTGGCCTGGCAGGCCCAGGCGCAGAGTGCATTGTGCGGAGCCGCGTCTTGCGAACCATGGTGCGCATGGCCGCTGGAGACCTCGACGTGGCTGAACGAACAGGTCGCCGCCATCGCTGCAAGCGAGGCATAGAGCAGGGCCACGAACCCTGCGACCAGAACGGAACTGCGTGATACACCGGAACGCGTCATGAAGCTCTCCACGATGTCTCTTCTATACGCGTGAACCGATCGCCTGTCTACCGACGCCTGCTCACGGATGCTACAAATCTTACAGTGGAACGGGGCGGTCTCGATCGCTACGGGCGGTGGGAATGTTGATGGAGGCCCCGTGTGAACTTCCGTTGAGAATGGTCGAGCGGGCTATAGGAAAAACTATTGGGCGTCGGCAGACTGTTTCATCACCTTGCCAATACTGCCGGTGGGAAAAGCCACCGGCAGTATGAGGCTTAGGATCTGAACCCTACTTGCTCTTCTTCTTTCCTTCAGGCTTCTTGGCTGCCATCTCGGCATGAGCGATCGATTCTTCTGCGTGAATAATCGCTTCATTCGCATGTTGCAACGCCTCTTTGGCATGCGCATCGCCGGTTCCCTTGACGGCTTCCTCAATATGTTTGATCGCTTCTTTCGTATGCGCGACCCCTTCCTTGGCATGCTTGATCACCTCCTGGGTATGATCCTCCCCCTTCCCCGCCAGCGAGACCGCCGGCTGCAGGCAGAGACCCAGTCCAAGTGCCGCTACTGCTATGACCGTCATCCATGTGTGCTTCATAGGATATTTCTCCCCAGTTATAAATGAACTCTCTCGAACGATTCGACCACCTCGAATACTCTCACGAGAAATTGAAGTCAAGCAGAGCCTGCTCACCGGCGACACAGAATACCGCGAGTCGGCCTGCATACTTGTGTGAGTGAATTCAGCTCACGATCCATGCTGTGCCTTGTATAGTGCGAGGAGTTCGCTCACACGACGCCGAAGGACGTTGTTCATCACCACGCAAGGAATGGCGACCAGCAGCCCCGCCGCCGTGGCCTTGAGCGCGAGGCTCAAGCCGATCATGATCGAGGTCACCGCCATGGCGCCGGATGTGCCCATGGTGTGAAACGTCAGCATGATGCCGAGGACCGTCCCGAGCAATCCGATGTAGGGCGCATTGGCCGCCACGGTGCCGATCACCACCAGCCGCTTAGTCAGCATCATCTCGCAGAGATCCAGCGTGGGGAACTGCCGCACGTCCACCCGCCGATAAAACAGCCAGCGCTCCACCGCCACCCCGATGGCCCAGAGACTCAGCCCCAGTAAGAGCCCGATGACGCCGTACTCGACGAGTGCTTTGAGTCCTTCCATGAAGACACCGCGGCCCTTCCTGCAACAGTTGTCCGTAATGACTCAAGTAGATAGGCTGAAGGCTGTTAGACTTCGGCCTTCAGCCTGAATACCTGAGTCGTTACAGCTGTCCTTGATATTGTTTCTCGCTTCACGTCACCCTCACAGCTACGCTGCCGACGCTCAGTGATCGGTCCGATTCTCGGAGATCAGCTTGTCGACCGAGTTCCCGATCACGCGTAAGCTCTGCTTACCGATTTTTGTGGCGCTCAACTTCCCTTCATCGACCCATCGATAGACCGTCCAACGGCTTACGTTTAGAACTACCGCCGCTTCATTGACCCGCAGCAATGACTTGGTCATCTTGCACCTCGCTTTGTGTCGTCATTTGACTCATCGCATTATCCAAAGGCCCTGGGGAGGAGGACGCCTCAAAGAGGCCTCCTCTCAACTCAGGACCACTCTGCATATTCCGACAAACTACCACAAGCCCATCGTCACCCCGGCATAGACGCCCCGTCCATTGCCGGGCAGAAAGGCCTGCTTGGTGGCGTCGGGCGTGCTGTCCGCTGTCGGCACCGCGTTGGCTACATAGGTCTTGTTGAGAATGTTATCCATCTCAACATAGAACTTGGCGAACCGGATGAAGCGATTGTTCGACGGCACATAGTTATAATTCAGATTTGCATTGAACAACAGGTAGGACGGCGCGCCCAACGTGTTGTTGTTGTTCACCCAGAAGCTGTCGATCCAACTGCCCTCGACCCAGCCGCCGAGCCCTGAGGGCGCGTGGTTGTATGCTAATTTGGTGTTCAATACGTTCTTTTCTACGGCTGGCACGTCGTGCCCTGCCTGATTGACCTTCGTAACCACGTTGTTAGCAGAAAACTGGTCGGTGAACTTGACGTATTTGCTTTCCATATGGGTGAAGGCACCGGTCCAACTGAGCCCCGGCACAGGATCGGGCAGATATTTCCATGCCAACTCGATGCCGCGGTATTGCGACTCGTCTGCATTGGTCGCAAAGCTGCCGTTCGTCGTGGCAGACAGAGGAACGCTCTGGTTGATGATTTCGTCTTTGAAGAAGATCCAGAATCCGACGAGTTCTACATTGAACTGTTTCGTCACCCAGGAATTGGTTCCGAGTTCGAGGTTGAGGTTCTTCTGCGGCTTCAAGTCAAGATTACTTCCGGGATTGCCATCCAATCCGGTGGTCAGGTTGCCAAGCCCTGGGATCGCGTAGCCCGTCGAGGCGCGGGTCCAGATACGCGTATCCTGATTGGGCCTAAACGTGAGGGAGAGCTCCGGCGCGAAGTTGTCGAACGTCCGATCCACATTGACCCGACTGGCAAAGGTGCTGGTGGTAGCCGTGGTGGTGTAGTTGGTCACGACACCGGAGATCCGCGAGTTTTCGTAGTTGAAGCCCAGGGCTGCTGTCCATTTCGGAACGAACTCCAACTCCTCACGGAACCGCGCACCGATATTTTTCTGGGTCAGTCTGGTTTGCTGCTGCAGCGGACCGAACGTCGCAGTTCGGTCGTTCTGATTACGATAACTTCCCCCCTCTTGCTCCATGTAGTCGAAGAAGAAACCAACCGTGCTCTTCAACGGCATGTTGAGCAACGATCCGTTATGGATGAGGTTCGAATAGTGTTTGAAGTTCGGATTGATGTTGGTGCTAACCGGTTGATTGATGTCCTTCACATCGTAGTCGCCTTCGATCTGGAGGATCGTATTGGCATCGATCTCCCGCTCGTACAGCCCGCCGACGATTGTCCGCCGATCCCGACGCTTGGAGTGCAGGGTTTCAGGATTGGTCGTGGCGTTCGTAATCCCGCCGAGCTGGCGCGGATTTTGGTTAAACTGGCTTTGCGTCAAGCGCCCAGGGCTTTTGGCGTCCACATCGTTGTTGATCGCCTTGAAGTAGAAGCTCTGCCTGTCGTCGATACGGAATCGCAAGTTCAAATTGACGGTGGCCGTGTCGTACTCACTGTGAGGGAGAAAACCGTCTTCCCGAATATAGCTGGCAAATAGCGACGCATCGAGGTTCTTGTAGGCCTTCCCGATCGCCACCGCATACTTCTGGTATCCCCAAGAACCGCCCGACACAAACGTTTCCACCCCATCAATATCGGCCCCACGCCGGGTCTTGAAATGTACCGCCCCTCCCAACGCATAATTGCCGTAGAGCGAAGACGAGGCCCCTCTCACCACCTCGGTGCTTTCCATAAACCATGGATCGTGGATATCTAATCGAGACAAGCCGTCCGATTGTGTCTGCCCGATGCCGTCTTCATAGAACTTCACGTCTCTCACACCAAATCCATTCTTGGTGCCTGAGCCTCGAATGGATACCTGGAAATCGCGCGGCCCATTGCGCTGTCGCACGATCACACCGGGAATCGATTCCATCGATTCCCGCATATTCCGAGTCGGCTGCGAATCCGTCTCGCTACGAGGGGTCGCCGAGAAGGCAATGCCCTCCGGGCGCTTGATGACTCGCTTGCTGATAATGCTCGTGTCGGCCAGCTCATATTCAGGAATGGCTCCGGTACCCTCAGATTCCTCAGGCGCGACTTTCTCCGTAACCACCTTGGGCCGTTCGCTTGGGGGCATGGCCCCCTCACGCGTTTTCTGAAGATCATCCAGCTCTTGGAGAATACCCTTCAGCTGCTCACGCAATTGCTCTTCACGTGGCGTAGCCGTCGGCTGTGCCGGCTCCTGTGCTGACACCACCTGATTCATCGCGGCAATGATTCCGAACACTGCGACTGACACAACGACGTGCCCGACTCCCTTGAACGACACCATGGCCCTTACTCCTTCTTAGAATGAGAAATGACACCACTACCTCCGCACAGACAGAGGCCGCGCGATCTGCAGCCCTGTCAGTACAGGGAAGATGACGAATGCACGATGCGTGGGTGAAACGTTATGAACGAGGAGGCGCGCGGGACTGCGCCGACTGCTGGAAGAGAAACGACGAGACGGACGTGGCGACCAACAGCAGCATCGCGAGAAAGTGAAGCGGCTGCGTCTGTGGCGTGGTCGCTGGAAGATCGACGGTCGGATTGGCGTGGCAGGCCCAGGCACAGAGCGAAGAATGCGTCACGCCGCCGGTGTGATGATGGGCCGAGCGGGGCTGGCTCTCGTGCGCAAAGAGACAGGCCACCGCGCTGACCGAGAGCGTCAGGTAGAGCGTGGCAATGGCCAGAGCCAACGGGACGAAGCACTTCCTCATTTCCCGCTCTCCATGACCTGCCGCATCACCGCCACTGCCTCCGGACCATCCCAGGCGCGAGGCCCGACCGCTCGCCCAACGAGCGTACCATCCCGCGCGATGACAATCGTGGTCGGGAGGCCTCGGACCATGAAGGAGCGTGACACTTCCTGATCTTCATCGAACAGCACCGGCAAACTGACCCCTAACTGAGCAAGAAAGTGGGCGATGCCCTGGCGCTGTAGATCCGTGGTGACGGTCATGAGGATAAATTGCGCGGGATCCAACTGCTTTTGCAAACGGGCCAATGACGGCATTTCTTCTTTGCAGGGCCCGCACCAGGTGGCCCAAAAATTCACCAGCACGACCTTCCCTGCCAACTCGCTTGACTTCACAACCTTGCCATCCAGCGCCGTGAGTTCAAAAGGCGCGACCATGCTCCCGGCCGGCAACCGGCTCATCTTGAGCGAGACAAAGGGATCGCTGGCCAGCGCGGGGCCAGCCGAGATAACGCTCAAGAACAAGAGCGCCACCGCAATCGCCGTTCGTTGCAATGACGCTGACACGTTATGGCTCCTGCCTCGCGACCACTTTGACGGCTGGTAGTTGTAGCGTTTGCACAACCATCCGATGGTTCGGCATGGCATGCTCCATCCAAGCCAGCGCCGCAAGCCCTTTCAAATTCATCGAGAGGGCTGGCGTCTGGCCTTTCTTCTCATTCAATTTCTGCGGCGCGCTGACTGTCTGTCCCCGATCGAGGGAGATGCTCATCACGACTTCACGCCGGACGGGCGATTGTTCTTCCCAGACGATGACGAGACGCCCTTCCGGATCGACCGCCATCTGCGGGTGATCGGGAAATGTTCCCTTGGACACGTTCAGTTTCTGTTTGGGTGAAAAACTGTCCCCGCGGTCGTCCGAGTAGGCGAGGAACACAGATGGGGTCTCGTCGACGCCCTCGGTGTACCAGACTACATAGAGCCGACCGAGCCGATCCGTCCCGATCGAAGCGGGCCGATGCGGACAGCCGGGGAATACCCAGCGGTCCTGTCCCACAATCACCGGTGCCGTGAACGTCTGACCGCCGTCGGTGGAACGCGCAACAACCGTTTCGCGGAGATCGCCGGGAAGAATCTTGCGCCAGGCCACATAGAGCGTTCCGTCCGGTCCGGTCGTGAGAGAGGTCCGGCAACAGACACAGGTGTTCTCGTCCACTTTGAGGTTCTTCACAACGGTACGTCCGCGATCGGTCGAGCGCGTCACGAAGGTACCCGATTCCTTCTTGCCCTCCCGCCCATCGATCCAGGCCATATGCACCACGCCATCAGAAGAGACATGGATCGAATCGAAACTGTGGCCGATGACCTGTTCATCGTCATTGATGAGAATCGACGGCAGAAATGTCTTGCCGCCGTCCGTGGACCGGCTCAGCCTCAATTCATTCGAGAACGGTTTGTCCGCGGTCAGTTTCGGATGGGTCAAGGCCCAGGTCAGGAACACCTCGTCTCCGGCCACGGCCAACGCCGGCGCTTCCTGCCGCATGTAGGGTGCCTCGGTCGGCTGATTCACAGTAACCGAAGCCCCGATCGGTCCTTCCGGCTTCTCCGTTCTCGAATAGAACACCGTGCGTTTGTCCTTGTCCTCCTCCACCCAGGCCAGCGAGATACGGCCTTGCTCGTCGATCCTAACGGAAGGTCCGACCACCGCCCTGACCGGACGATCGGTCGTCAGTTTCGGACCGAACCGCAAAGTCTGTTCTGACTCGGCCAGCGCGAGCGACGTGAGCGAGACAGCGCCGATCGCAATCCCGACCATCCAGGCTAGTCTCTTAGTTCTGAGTTTTCGTTCGATCATATGGTGCACCTCACTTGGATCCACGAATGGACAGGGACATGTCGCGCCCATTTGGACCTTGGCCTGCGCTCACCCCAGGCATCGACTCCATGGATTCCTTCATACTTCGCGTCGGTTGATCCGAGAGCTCACTACGCGAAACAGTGGAGCGCGCCATCCCTTCCGGCTGCGAGCGGAGTTGGCGCAATTCCTGCTCCACCTTCGTGCGATCCCGCTGCAGGTCCTGGATTCGCGCCGCCCGTTCAGACTCGCTCAATGGCGGCTTCGTCTCATCGGCCCATCCCGGCGCGGCCACAGGGCCGAGAGCGCCAAGCACCACCGTCACCGCTATGACCCTGAACATCTGAGTTGATGCCATACACCTGACTCCCGCCTCCACTCACTATCCCCCGAGGCTATAGACCATCGGCACGAGGACCGCGACTTCCGCTGCACCGATCGTACTCGTCATATGCAGAGGACAGACCAACCGAAGGGCTTCCATCGCCGCGTTGTCGAGCGATTCGTAGCCGGAGCTTCTATGCACCTTTACCTCCGACAGGTGGCCATCGGATCGAATGACTGCTCGCAGCACGACCTTCCCTTCCCAGCCATTCAAGCGCGCGGCACTGGGATAACGTTTAATTTCAGCCAGTCTCCGCCTCAGCGATTCGGCCAACCAGCCATAATCGGCTTTGACCGACGGAGTTGGACGAGTGGCCATCGCCACTTGCGGCGCCGACTCTCTCACGACCGCCTCAGTAGGCTTTGCGTCGCTCACAGCGGCAGCCGCCGGCGCCAGGGAGGCCGGCATTTCGGGGTCGCGCGTCAGCGAAGCGGTCTCAATGGCGCGTGCTTCGGCAGGATGCGTTGACGGGACGGTTGTTGGCTCGGGCTGGCTCACGGTCTGTTGCACCGCTGCTGCGGTGATCGCCGGTTCAGTGCTTACTGCTTCATGGTGCACGACGGGGGCAATCGACTCGACGACGGCCTGCTGAGTCTGCTGCACCTCTGCCGGCTGTTGCTCCTTGATGGGGGTCACCGTCTCAGTCCTCGTTTGCACCGCCACGGTCTGTTGAATCGGCTGGCTCGTTTCGACCACCTGGCGGATCTCACGTTGCACCACCGGCGTCACCTCGCGAGCCTGCACGGCCTGCGTGACCATTTGGGGTTGCGCCGGGGCCGGAGCAGCCTGACGCGGAGTCGGCTTCGCAGGCTCCGGTGTTGGCTTCGCTTCAGCCTCACGCGATTCCTGTATCCGTTGTGGCTCAACCAAAGCCACGTCCCACTTGAAGGCTTCTTTCGGCACGACCGGTTTGACCTGAGCCATGAGCCCGAGGGCCAGGGTCAATGCCAGGCCGTGAAAGAGCGCAGACACCACCCATCCCTGCACACGATACTGTCCGTCCGGATTGAGCGTCACTTGATCACCACCTTTGCGACCGACTTGGCCGGCACATCGGCCTGGCCGAAATCGGATTCGCCACGGAAGCTGCCCGGTATCGTCAGCACGAACTCACCGGTCTTGCCGTTCGCCAGCGTGACCAGCACCGTGATCCCTTCACTGCCGGCCGGTTTGGTTTCGAGCTGCTTAATCTTGTCGAAAGGAATGTTATTGGTCGTGCTCCCGCGTTTAACCGGGAGATGCCGGAGCTCATGAGGAACGAAAGCGGTCTCGCTGACTTTTTCTTCCCAATAGAAAATAAGATTGCGGATTTCGGTATCGACCCCCTGCGCATCCGTGACCATCGCCGTGAAGGCTTTCTCCGCTTTGACCTGAGCGGTTGCTTCGCCAGTCAACGCTGCCAGAGATGAAAACACAAGGAGGAATGCCCCTATCCATCGAACTGACGCCTGCCTGTGCCTCATTGAAGTACTCCCCTCAGTCTGATTCCACTCTAGAAGAATCGTCCCTATCCGCCTACCCTACAGCCCACTCAGTGGGTTGCATAAGAGACGGAATGTGCCCGGTTGCGGGCCACATGAGCAACGAAAACTATAGAGAGAACGATGGAGGAGCGCGGCTGGGAGAAGTCTGGCACAGCTCAATCGAGGGCTGCGCAGCATGGGGAAGCGTAAGGAATGCAATCGGACTGAGGTCGGCTTCAAACGGGACGACCGCACTATCGAGCACCGTCCCGGCAGCGCACATCCAGGAGCAAAGCACCGTGCCATGCGTGGCAGCCTGATGATGGGCATGGTGTCCGGCATGCTCGACCGACTGCGCCTGGGCCAATCCGCCGACGGACAGGACCGAGAACACGAGAAGGATCGACACATATTTGAGAACGGTGTGGTTCATCGTATAAAGACCGAGTGATTTGATCGAATGCTAATGGAGATTCGCTAGACCTGTCAAGCCGACAACTCGACACCTGAGCCTCTGCTGATTGGATTGTAGGATTCAGGGAAAAGATCCTGTATACTGCGCGGATTACTTTCGGAGGCATCGGCGTTCGTTCCGATCAACAGTACTATGGTTACGCAATTACTCAATCTGATCTTCGGCAGCAAAAACGATCGTGAAATCAAGGCGCTCCGCCCGACGGTGGAGCGGATCAATAGCCTGGAATCCGGCCTGACGCCGCTCTCCGATCAGGCGCTCGCGGACAAAACCCCGGAGTTCAAGGCACGCATTGCGGCCGGCGAAACGCTGGACGATATCCTGCCGGAGGCCTTCGCGGTCTGCCGTGAAATGTCCCGCCGCAAGCTGAACATGCGCCATTTCGACGTGCAGTTGATCGGCGGCATGATCCTCCACCGGGGCCGCATCTCCGAAATGAAGACCGGCGAAGGGAAGACCCTGGTGGCGACGCTGCCGGTCTATCTGAATGCGCTCGAAGGGAAGGGCGTGCACCTCATCACGGTGAACGACTACCTCGCCAAGCGCGATGCACAATGGATGAGCATCCTCTACCATGCCCTGGGACTCACGGTGGGCATCATCCAGCACGATGCCTCGTTTTTCTACGATCCGACCTATGACGCCTCCGACAGGCGGCTCCAATCGCTCCGCCCCTGCACGAGGCCCGAGGCCTATCGTGCCGACATCACCTACGGCACCAATAACGAGTACGGATTCGATTACCTTCGCGACAACCTGGTCGTCACCGATCTCGCTCAGTGCGTGCAGCGCGAGTTGAACTTCGCCATCGTGGACGAAGTCGACAGCATCCTCATCGACGAAGCCCGCACGCCCTTGATTATCTCCGGTCCGACGGATGAAACGACCGATCTCTACTACCGCATCAACGCGATCATCCCGCAGCTGAAACCGGAGCACGACTACACGGTCGAGGAAAAGACGAAAACCGCGTCGTTGACCGAAGAAGGCAACGTCCGGGTCGAGCAATTGCTCGGCGTAGACAATCTCTACGACCCCGACCATATGGATCTCGTCCATCACGTCGTCAAAGCACTCCAGGCCTATGCCCTCTACAAACGGGATGTGGACTATGTGGTGAAAGACGGCGAAGTCATCATCGTGGACGAATTCACCGGCCGGCTTATGCCGGGGCGCCGCTGGAGCGACGGCCTGCACCAGTCCGTCGAAGCCAAAGAAGGCGTCAAGATCGCCAACGAGAACCAAACGCTGGCCTCGGTCACCTTCCAGAACTATTTCCGGATGTACAAGAAGCTCGGCGGCATGACCGGCACGGCGGACACAGAAGCGGCGGAGTTTGCCAAGATCTACAATCTCGACGTCAATGTGGTCCCGACGAATCGCAAGATGGTCCGGCTGGATTACGCCGACGTCGTCTACCGGACCGAGAAAGAGAAGTTCGCCGCGATCGTCGAGGATATCAAGGAATGCCACGAGCGCGGCCAGCCAGTCCTGGTCGGCACCATATCCATCGAAAAGTCGGAGCGGCTCGCCGGCATCTTGGGCCGGAACGGCGTCAAGCATAACGTCCTCAACGCCAAGCAGCATGAACGGGAAGCCGAGATTATTGCCCAGGCCGGCCGCAAGGGCGCCGTCACCATCGCCACCAATATGGCAGGCCGCGGCACTGACATTCTCCTCGGCGGCAACCCCGATTTCATGTTCAAGCAGATCCTCTATCGGGAAGAAAACCTCCCCGACGCGCGCAGGCTGGAAATCTTCGAAGAGATCAGGTCCGACTGCGAGAAGGACAAGCAAGCGGTCATCGCAGCTGGCGGACTCCACATTCTCGGAACCGAACGCCACGAAAGCCGCCGGATCGACAACCAGCTCCGGGGCCGCGCCGGCCGCCAGGGCGATCCCGGTTCGTCACGATTTTATCTGTCGTTGGAAGACGACCTGATGCGCATCTTCGCCTCCGAGCGGGTCTCCCAACTGATGCTCAAGCTCGGCATGGAAGAAGGCGTCCCGATCGAGCATGGCATGGTGACCAGAGCCATCGCCAACGCTCAGAAGAAGGTCGAGGCCCACAACTTTGAAATCCGGAAACAGCTGCTCGAATACGACGACGTCATGAACAAGCAGCGCGAGGTGATCTACCAACACCGGCGCGCCGTCCTGGGCGGAACGAATCTGAAAGACGACCTGCGCGACATGATGGACGGCCTGGTGGACTCCGCCCTGAACATCTATTGCCCGGCGGAGCAATACCCTGAGGAATGGGACATCAAGGGGCTCGCGGAACTCATGCATAGCCAGTTCGCCCTCGACATCACCCATGGCAAGAGCGACGGAGCCGAGGCGCTCCGCGACATGGGGCGCGATGCCTTGATCGAAGACCTCCGCGCACAAGTGCGCGATGCCTACGACAAAAGAGAGCAGGAACTGGGCTCAGATCTGATGCGCTTCCTGGAAAAGAACTTCATGCTCCAGGTCGTCGACCACCATTGGAAAGACCACCTCCTGGGAATGGATCACCTGCGCGACGGCATCGGCCTGCGCGGCTACGGGCAGAAAGATCCGCTCATCGAGTACAAGCGCGAGGGCTACGATCTCTTTGCCGGCATGATGGAACGGGTCAAATCCGACGCACTGGACCGGCTCTTCCACGTCCAGGCGGTCCGGAACGAAGGCCAACCCACAGCGCCGCCACCGCCGCCACCCGTCATCTCACGCCCCCAGCCCACCTTCACCCTCAATCGCGGAGAAGAACCGGTCGCGCCTCAGACGGTTCAGCGAAGCGACGACAAAGTCGGCCGTAACGACCCCTGCCACTGCGGCAGCGGGAAAAAATTCAAGAAGTGCCACGGAATATAAAGAGGCTCGGCTGACGAAGGGCGCGGACCTTCGGCATCGCCATGATGCGACGAGCTTCCACTGCTCCTGACCCGCATCACACCTCACCACGCATGACTCTAAAACTGCGCCGAAGCGGCGCAATGCCGTCGTGCGTGGCTATCGCACCTACTGCGATATAGCTGGCGCCACGTCGAACACCTCAGATCGCATCCCTTCCAGCCAAGCCAAGAGAGAAAAGGAAAAGCGAGTGGGGGAGCAGCTGTTCAGCGAGTGCGAGCCATGGCTTTGCCCCTGCTTTTCTCCCTCGGCTGCGACAGGAGTCGCAGAACCTCGGTCAGTTCCAGCTTTCCTTCCCAGGAGAATCTCGGTGGGTCCCCGCTTCTCCGGCAAAGTCCGCGAGAAGCCTCAGCGTCGTGAAGGAGAAAAAGGGGAAGGGAGAGCTGCGTGATCCGGCAAGTTCAAGAATGCTACGCGAGCGGCTCGCAGACCAGTTTCTGAAACATGGCTACGGATAAGATAGTCGTGCTCACCAGCTTGCGAGCATGTGAGAAGTCGCGATCGCCCGTGATCAACCATTCCGCATCAGCCGCAAGCGCGCAGGCGAGAAACTTCGCGTCGGTGGGATCGGGAGGGTAGGAGAAGGGCTCCGGCACATCCACCATAACAGTCAGCGTATCGAGCAGTGCATACCACTGCTGCAGAAGGGACGCCGACAATCCGAACTTCGAACGAGCCAATACGGTCTTGTACTCGTCCAAAATCTCTGTGGACACCACCCATTCAAAATCAGGGCGCGCCACGACAAATCGAATGATGGTTTCAGGAGTTTTGTCCTTGAATGCTGCTGACACCAGGACGTTGGTGTCGATAACAACCCTCACAGGCCAGCCCGAGCAGCCTCAACTTCCGCTGCAATGTCAGCTTCCGTGAGAATACGGGCCTGAGGAAGAGCCTGCGTAGCCTTCAACAAGCTGCGCAAACTGTCCAAGCGAGCCGCGGCCTGTGGCTCATCTGCAATCATCACAACTTCAACCCGTTGCCCCGCCTCAAACGGCAGGTCAGACAACACAACTCGATGAGAGTCTTCAATGACCACGTATTTCTTATAAGCGCGCATACACACTCCTTGAATGCACATTATTATGCGGACAGACTCCCTGAAGTGCAAGGTAGAAGGGCTCGGCTGACGAAGGGCGCGGACCTTCGGCGTCACCATGATGCGACGAGCTTTCACGGCTCCTGACCCGCATCACACCTCACCACGCACGACTCTAAAACTGCGCCGAAGCGGCGCAATGCCGTCGTGCGTGGCCGTCAGCGCCTACTACGATATGGCGGACGCCATGCCGAACGCCTCAGTCCACATCCCTTCCAGCCGAGCCGGGAAAGGAAGGGAGACCCTGAAGTAGAGACCGCAAAATACAGCTCTTAAGATCAGCCCCCTCACCATCCACTCATCTCGCAGCGGTTTGACGGCCCCTAGGTCATTTGTTACGCTCCGTTCAGTCTTGCGCTGGCCACCGTAAGTCGTCACCTAAAGCAGACCGAGCATGTCAATGTACGACTGCACGACCTGACCCCGTTTTGGCGTTGATCCTAATCGTATCGGTCTTCGTCCTAAACGAGATACTGCGTCGAAGAGAGAACAGGCAGGAACAAATGCAAGAAAAGCCCGACCAGCCCATTCCCCAAAGCGATAAACTCCATAGCCAGAATGATGGTGGCAGTAGCCAAGAAACACCACAGCCACAGATGCCTCCACCTGCCATCGGTGCCACGGGATGCCCCCACAATCATATAATAAGTTCCCAATGCCAAGAGAAACATGCCACTCCATTTAGAAAATGGCTTGAGGTATTCACTCGTAGGAATTTGACGATTTGTTTCACTGGAGTTGTGGCGGCTATGGCTGTTGCGCAGTTCGTTACCACCTGTGGTCAATGGAAGGTGATGGAGCGCCAAGCGGATATTACGGAAACGCAGCTTCTTGCTTCCCGTCGGCCATGGGTCGATGTGGACATTAGCATTGCTGGAGATTGGGACTATGGGGCACAAGGCGCGACGATCAATGTCAGATATAAGACTAAAAACTATGGGACCACTCCTGCTGTGGGAGTTTACATCAGTCCAAATATTATCCTGTGGACGGAAGGCGGAGGCATTGATGTTATTGCCGAACAAAACAAAATATGCGAAATGGGACAAAGGAATCCGCCTATAAACGCCATAGGCGGAGAGGTGCTCTTCCCAGGGCAAGAAAGTACCGAGAATTCCGGCTTCCATCTTTCCAAAGAGGGGGTCGAGAAAAGTTTAGTGGCTTTCGCCAACGTTTCAAAGAATTCTACTTTCATTTTCCCGCATATCATTGGATGCGTGAGTTATAGGTCCACATTCGATGGCACGGTGCATAAAACTCCGTTTATTGCCCAAATAACCAGAAGAGGTTCTATAGATAGCCTCGATAATAGCCCCGACCTGCGGGGAATTGACACTAAGCTGAGCAAAATTCCCGCCAACATGCTTTCCCTGAGGCGAATGATATTCCCCGGCGGAAGCCATGCCGACTAAAACAATGCCGATGAGCAAGAGACTTATGAGGCCTAGCCTATAAGCCTCCTTACAATCAGGTTCGGGATAATCGCTCTTCCATGCTCGCTTGTTATTTTCTCAGGGATGGGGGCTGAGTGATCTTCCACTGCGCGCGTCCAACGAGGGCCTCCTCAGGCCGCGCGTTGCGCGAGCACAGAAGATCACTCAGCCCCCATCCCCTCCCCCTCGAACAGAGCGATTTGCTTGAGTTTCCAATGTTCTGCGCCTTGACTTCGCGGCGACTGGAAAGTTAATCTACGCCTCTTTTCCCCTCCCTGAGGTGCAGGCATAGTCTGCCCGTTTTCTCGGGTTGGTTCGAGCTGTCTTCACAGAGCCGGAGGAGTGGTCTGTGTCATTGGGACATCCTGAACTCGTCGCTGCCATTTCGTCCGAGATCATCGGGAACGGACCCATTCCCTTCGTCCGTTTCATGGAACTGGCCCTCTATCATCCTCACTACGGCTATTACATGCGCCAACCGGACGGTGCGGACCATGAACGCATCGGTTGGTCCGGCGATTTCTACACCAGCTCCGATGTGCATCCGATTCTTGGACGAGCCATTGCAGCGCAGGCCCGGCAAATGGACGAATTATTGGGTCACCCCACGCCCTTCACGATCGTTGAAATGGGCGCAGGGAAAGGCTTGCTCGCCCGGGACTGTCTGGCTGCGATCCATGCCAAGCAGGACGACTTCGCTTCACGTGTCCGCTACGTGCTGATCGAACGGAGCCCCGCTATGCAGGCGCTCCAGAGGCACAACCTGGCTCCCTGGGTGAATCAGCCCGGGCTTGTTACCTGGATCGAAGGATTGGACGCCCTCGCCTTTCAGGGCGTGACCGGCCTCTTCTTCAGCAATGAACTCGTGGATGCCTTCCCGGTTCACCGCATTCAAATGGTCGCCGGTCAGGCACAAGAACTCTTCGTCGACTATCGGGATGGGCGCTTTGCGGAATGTCTCAAACCCCTGTCGAATCCTGCGCTCGATCACTATATCCAGAAGCTCGAACCGAGCTGGCCGGAGGGCTACCGAACTGAGGTCAACCTCCAGGCATTGGACTGGATGACACAAGTCGCGCAACGGATCGATCGTGGATTCGTGGTGACGATCGACTATGGTCATACGGCAGAAGACTTGTATGGACCGGAGCGGAAGGACGGCACATTCCTCTGCTACTACCAACAGTTGACCGGCGATGTGCCCTATGTGCGTATCGGCGAACAAGACATGACCGCCCATGTGGATTTCACCGGTCTGGCGATTGCCGGAGCCGCCGCAGGCTTGGCAGTGACGGGCTTTACGAATCAGATGAGTTTTCTCATGGGACTCGGGGTGGAAGAGATGATCGGCCAACTCGACCCGGAGAGTCCGGAGTTCGGCGCGGCCATCCATCTCCTCAAGCCGGACGGGATGGGACGGACCTTCAAGATCCTGATGCAGCATCGCGGGATTGAGCGACCGGACCTCGACGGGCTGAAGTTCAAACCTTTCTTTGGCTCGGCACTGATATCGAATCAGGCGCAAAGCAAGGGGCAAGAGGCAAGGGGGCACTATCCGACCTCTCGCCACTCACCTCTAGCCTCTAGCCTGCGAGGGTAATTGAGATGGGTAACACCGCCATTCCAGAGAACTACATACCGATCCTCCTGTTCATCGGCATTGCCATTATTTTCGGCGCGGTCTCGCTTGGCGCCGGCTGGTTCGTCCGTCCAAGCCGTCCCTATCGCGCCAAACTGACGCCCTATGAGAGCGGAAGCCCCTTGTTTTCAGACGCGCGCATTCAGTTCCCGATGCGCTACTACATCATCGCGATGTTGTTCGTCATCTTCGACATCGAAATCATTTTCATGATTCCCTGGGCCGTCCGCTATCAGTCGCTCGGCCTGCTGGGACTGATCGAAATGCTCGTATTTTTGAGCATCCTGTTGGTCGGATTCTGGTACGCCTGGAAGAAGGGGGCGCTTGAATGGGACTGAAGGGAAAAGAGCTTATGGCATATAGCATATGGCTGATAGCCAGAAGCCCTGGGTTTCATCCGAGCCCGAGCCATCGGCCATTCGCCATACGCTATAGGCTCTTGAGGGAATTATGAGTTTTCTGGAACGGCAGTTTGAGGCGAATATTCTGACGACCAATCTGGATGCGGTCGTGAATTGGTCCCGGAAGTCGGCCCTCTGGCCGATGACCTTCGGTCTTGCCTGCTGCGCCATCGAAATGATTGCGAGTGTGTCGTCGCGCTACGATCTGGATCGATTCGGCGCCGGGGTCTTTCGGGCCTCGCCGCGACAGTCCGATCTCATGATCATCGCCGGCACGGTGTCGCGCAAGATGGCGCCGGTGATCCGCCGCATCTACGACCAGATGCCGGAGCCACGGTACGTCATTTCGATGGGCTCCTGTGCCACGTCCGGCAACCATTACAATAGTTACGCCGTGGTCCAGGGTGTCGACCAGATTATTCCAGTCGATGTGTATGTGCCTGGTTGTCCGCCCCGTCCTGAAGCCTTGATCGATGGGTTGTTGAAGCTCCAAGAAAAGATTCAGCGGGAAAAGGTGTTCGTGAAATAGCCCGCGAGCGGACGAGAATGGCGAGCCATGCGTGACGAGTCAATCGCGCGTTTCTCGCGAATCCCGCACTTCTCGCAATGAGAATTATGCAAGCTCTACTCGATAGCCTGAAGGCGAAATTCCCTGACGCGATCCTCGCGACCTGCGTCGATGCGGCACGTGCTGAAACGGCCGTCTCCCTGGCCGCCGCTCGCCTGCTGGACGTTGCGCGCTATTTGCACGATGCGCCGACAGCCGCCTTCGACCACCTCACGGATATCTGCTCGGTCGACTATCCCGAAGACCGGCTGCGGTTCGAGGTCGTCTACCACTTGCATTCGCTCCCGCTTCGCCAACGCCTTCGCCTCAAAGTCCGCCTCACGGAAGACGATCCGACGATCGCGTCGGTCACCGGCATCTGGAAGGGAGCGGAATTTCTGGAACGCGAAGTGTTCGACATGATGGGCATTCGTTTTTCCGGCCATCCCGATCTCCGGCGCATCTTGATGCCGGAAGATTATGCCGAGGGATATCCGTTGAGAAAAGACTTCCCGACCGAAGGCCGCGGCTGGCGCAGCGAGTTCGACTTCATCCCTAAAATGGACGACTCGCCGCTCGACATGAGTGCGTTTGAGATCCCCGAAGAGCAGAAGAACGTCTTTCGCGCGGAACCGGGCCTGCCCAGTTCCCGGCGGAAAGAAGAACTGTTGCTGAACATGGGGCCACAGCATCCGAGCACCCATGGCGTCTTGCGTGTGGTCCTCGAATTGGACGGCGAACGGATTGTGAAAGCCACACCGGACCTCGGCTACCTGCATCGAGGCGTCGAAAAATTGTCAGAGGGATTGACCTACATGCAGATCATCCCGCACACGGACCGGCTCGACTATGTCTGTGCCATGTCCAACAATTATGCCTATGTGCGGGCCGTAGAGAAACTGCTCGAGATTACGGTCCCGGTCCGGGCCGAATACATCAGGACCATCGTGGCCGAGATGCAACGCATCATCGGGCACCTCTTCTGGCTCGGCACCCAGGCCCTCGATATCGGCGCCATGACGGTATTCTTCTGGACCTTCCGGGAGCGCGAGATTCTCCTGGACATGTTCGAAAAGCTCTGCGGCGCCCGGCTGACCTTGAACTATTACCGCATCGGCGGCGTCGACAGCGACTTCACGCCCGAACTGGTCCAACGGATGAAGACGTTCCTCCAGACCTTTCCCGAGAAGGTCAAGGAATACGACTCGCTCATCGCGTCGAATCGCATCTGGCTGGGCCGCACGAAGAACGTGGCCGTCCTCTCGGCCGAGGACGCGATTAATTTCGGTTGCACCGGGCCGGTCTTGCGCGGGTCCGGCGTCGCCTACGACGTCCGCAAGTTCGAGCCCTACGGCGTGTATGACAAAGTCGATTGGGACGTGCCGGTCGGCAAAAACGGCGATACCTACGACCGGTACTGGATTCGCATGGAAGAAATGCGGCAAAGCGCCAGAATCATCGCCCAATGTCTCGATCAGCTACCGGCGGGACCGATTATGGCTGAGGCGCCGCAATATATTCCGCCGCCCAAAGAACTGGTCATGCGGGACATGGAAAGCTTGATCCATCATTTCATCATATACACCCAGGGCATCAAGCCACCGAAGGCCGAGACCTACTGTGCGACCGAAGCCCCAAAGGGCGAATTGGGATTTTTCATCGTCAGCGACGGCAGCCCCCGTCCCTACCGAATGAAGATTCGCTCGCCATCCTTTGTGCACATGGGCGCCTTCGACCACATGGCGAGAGGCTATTTGATTTCCGACATCATCACGATCTTCGGGACCTACGACATCGTGATGGGAGAATGCGACCGATGAATGAGAGCAGATGGCGTATGGCCAATGGCTTATGGCTCAGAATAATCCGAAACTCTCGTGCTATCGGCTATATGCCATACGCTCTTAGGTTGAGTTGCGCATGTTGAAAGAAAAGTACAAAGACGAGATAGACAGCATCCTCTCTCGGTATCCGGTAAAACGCTCGGCGTTGATTCCGTTGCTCTACCTGGCGCAACAGGATGAGGGCTACGTATCGGAAGCGGCGATGAAAGAGATCGCCCAGATACTGAGACTCACGCCGCCCCAGGTCTATGAGACAGCCACGTTTTACACGATGCTCAATCTCAAGCGCGTGGGGAAATTTCATCTCCAAATCTGCAAATCGCTCATGTGTGCGCTGGTCGGGTCGGATACGGTCATTGGCTGGGTGAAGACGAAGCTCGGCATCGGCCCGGGCGAAACGACGGCCGACGGACTCTTTACCCTCACCGCAGTCGAATGTCTTGCCGCCTGCGGCACCGCGCCGATGATGCAGGTCAACGAGGACTATTACGAACGGCTGACGGAAGAGAAGTTCGACCGTATCCTGGCCGATCTCAAGAAAGATGGAACCTGTTCCCTCAAGACCGGGCCATTTATGTGGCCGGAGCCGGCCCCGGCAAAGCCGGGGGCGTGAAACGTGACGCGCATTTCGTCGCACGCAGGAAAGAAATCTGAGATGTTTGACGCTTCACGCTTCACGAACGACGTTTCACGAGACTAAAACGATGTCGAAACACGAACCTGTCTTATTAAAGAACATGCTGCAGCCCGGCTACACCGGGTCGCTGGCGGACTATGAGAAGACGGGCGGCTACCAGGCGCTCCGCAAAGTTGTGGGCAAAGTACCGCCAACCGACGTGACCGGCACCGTGATGAAATCGGGGCTCCGGGGACGAGGCGGCGCAGGCTTCCCGACCGGTGTCAAATGGGGATTTCTGCCCAAAGATTACCAAGGCCCTCGTTACCTCTGTTGCAACGCGGACGAGAGCGAGCCTGGCACGTTCAAGGATCGCCAGCTCATCGAACGGGACCCCCATCAGATCCTGGAGGGCATCCTGCTCGCCTGCTACGCCATCGGCGCAGAATCCGCCTACATTTATATCCGCGGTGAATTCGTCCTCGGGGCCAAAATCTTGGAAGCGGCGATCGCTGAGGCGCGCACCGCCGGCTATATCGGCACGAACATCCTGAGCACAGGGATCACCGCCAATGTCTGGGTGCACCGGGGCGCCGGCGCCTATATCTGCGGTGAAGAGACGGCGTTGCTGGAGTCCCTTGAGGGCAAGCGCGGGCTGCCTCGCGTCAAACCGCCCTTCCCGGCAACCCATGGCCTCTATAACAAGCCGACCGTGGTGAACAACGTCGAAACCCTCGCGAACCTTCCTCACATCATCAGCCGTGGGCCCGAATGGTTCGCGTCGATCGGCTCCCCGCCCAAGAGCACCGGCACCAGAATCTTCTGCGTCAGCGGCCATGTCAAACGGCCGGGCAACTACGAAGTGCCGATGGGGGTCACCTTCCGTGAATTGATCTACGAAGAAGCCGGAGGCATGCGCTCAAACAAGCCCATCAAGGCCTTCATCCCAGGTGGAGCCTCCGCGCCGTTCCTGACACCGGACAGCCTCGACGTCAAACTCGACTTCGAGTCCGTCGCCGCCGCCGGCTCGATGCTCGGCTCCGGCGGGGTCACCGTGATGGAAGAAGGCACGGACATGGTCTGGGCCGCGCTCCGCCTCATGGAATTTTTCTATCATGAGTCCTGCGGCAAGTGCAGTCCCTGCCGCGAGGGCAGCTCCTGGCTGGTACAAACCATGCGACGGATCGTCGCGAAGCGCGGGCGGATGGAAGACCTTGAAACCTTGGTCGATCTATGCAAGAACATCGCGGGCCGGACGGTCTGCGCGTTCGGCGACGCGGAAATATCGCCGATTATGAGCACACTGAAACATTGGCGGCCTGAGTACGTCAAAATGATTCACGAAGCGGAGGCAGCCAACCTGATCCACCCGAAGCGGATCATGGCCCAACCCTAACGATGGCTACAACGACCGACACCGTTCGCTTGACGATCGACGGCATTCCCATCTCGGTGCCCAAGGGCACCCTGGTGATCGAAGCCGCTCGTCGTGTTGGAGTCATGGTTCCACACTTCTGTTACCACCCGAAGCTCAAGCCGGATGCCAACTGCCGCATGTGCCTGGTCGAAGTCGAAAAGATGCCGAAGCTCCAGACCTCCTGCAGTACGATTGCCACCGAGGGCATGTCCGTTCGAACCGCGACGACGGTCGTCCACGATGCCCACAAGTCGGTGCTGGAATTCATCCTGGCCAATCACCCGCTGGATTGCCCGGTCTGCGACCAGGGCGGCAAGTGCGACCTGCAAGATTTCTCCCATCAATACACCGCGACGACCAGCCGGTTTGCGGAAACCAAGCGTATCTTCCAGAAGGAATACTTCAGTCCCCTCATCGAAACGCAGATGAACCGTTGTGTGCAATGTCTACGGTGCGTTCGCTACTGCGACGAGGTCATGGATGTCAAAGCCCTCGCTCCGATCGGACGAGGCACGATGACCGAGATCAAGTCTTTCGGCGACCATCCCTTGGACTGCGAATTCTGCGGCGGGTGCGTGCAGATTTGCCCGGTCGGCGCCATCGTCAGCCGGCTCTCGATGTACGAATACCGCCCCTGGATGCTCAAACGCGCCGACACCATCTGCAATTTTTGCGGGGATGGCTGCCAGATCACGGTCCAAACCAAGGACCAGGAGTTGATCGAGGTGAACAGCGCCCATGGCGCCGGCCGGAACAGCGGCGACTTGTGCGCGCGCGGATTCTTTGGATTTCACGCGACGAGCCATCCCGGCCGAGTGACCCATCCGTTGATTAGACGGAACGGCACGCTGGTCGAAGCGACGTGGGAAGAGGCGTTGGTGTTTGTGGCCGAACAGACCAACCGGCTCAAATTAGCGCATGGCCCGCAGGCCTTCGGCGGACTGATTTCCGGCCGTTGTACCAACGAAGAGCTCTATCTGTTCCAAAAGTTTATGCGCCTCACGATCGGAACTAATAACCTCGATAGCAGCGCGCGATACGGCCATGTCAACGGGGTACAGGCCATGCGATTGGTGCAAGGCACGCATCGCTGGACCGTGACGTTCGAGGACATTGTGCAAGCGGATGTGCTCCTCCTGGTCGGCACCAATATTACCGAAGCCAATCCGATTACCGGGCTTAAAGTCAAAGAAGCCGTCAAGAAACACGATGCGACATTGTTGACGATCGAGGCCATCCAGCCTGCGATCGGCACGATCAGCAACATTTCCAACCTGTCGCAGCAACATTTCTGTGTCGCACCGTCCCAGTTTGGTGCAGCTGTCCTGGGCTTGCTGAAAGCTGTGGCCGAGAACAACCATATCGACAGTGCCATTCGGCAACGAGCGCCGGACTATGTCTCGGCCGTCTCTCAAGCAGTCCAGCAACTGGCCTGGAACGATCTGGCCCTGAGCACCGGGATATCGCGTGAATCGTTCGCTCAGATGGCTGCCTCCCTGGCCGGCGGCCGCCGTGTCGTCGTGCTTGCCGGCCAGACCTTGCTGCGTGGCCAAGGTGGCTATGGCAGTTGTCTCAATCTCCTGGATCTGCTGCTCTTGACCGGGAAGTTGACCGCACCGGGCTGCGGATTTGCTCCTCTGGCGGAAGAGAATAACGATCAAGGGGCGGTTGAAATGGGCGCGGTCGCGGCACTGTTGCCCGGGGCACTCGACTTTGCTGATCAGGACGCGCGCGGGCAGATCACTCGTACCTGGAAAGAGGATCTCCCAGTGGCGGCCGGCGCCACACTCATCGA